>CAZSAO010000007.1:11647-34876 GCA_964605275.1 uncultured Legionella sp. | reverse complement strand
AACATGCCACGTAAAATGCTTACTTCCATTTTTTCTAAATTCACCCGATTAAATAAACGACGTACACGTTGCATCAAACGACGGGGGTTATTTTCTTTCAAAAATTGAATATCAACAAACACTTCACGCAAATGCTCATAAAACTGCTCTACTTCATCAGCACTGGCGTATTCATCCTGACGCAAAGAAACATGCGCGTGCGGATCGAGTAGTTCCATTCTTAATTCATAAGCAAGAATTTGTACCGCTTGGGCTAAATTTAAAGAACTGTACTCCGGATTACTAGGAATATGAATATGATAATGACATTTTAATAGCTCTTCATTTGTTAAGCCGGCATGTTCACGGCCAAACACAAGTGCAATTGAGCTTTCATCACTGTATTCTTTTACTAATTGCGCACACGATTTAGGCGTTAATCCGGGTAACGACAAGCCACGCGGGCGGGCGCTGGTTCCCAAAATAAGCTGACAACCGACCAAGGCTTCATCTAGCGAAGAAACAACCACCGCACTATCTAAAATATCATCGGCACCAGCAGCCATTTCACCGGCTTTAGGGTCGGGAAATGATTTAGGCGATACAAGATATAAGGAGTTTAATCCCATGGTTTTCATGGCTCTTGCAGTTGAACCAATGTTTCCAGGATGAGATGTAGCAATTAAAATAACGCGAACAGAGCTTAATTTCATATAAAGACTTATTATTAAAAAATTAGCTAAACTATACCATATCATTTATAAATTGAATTGCCCTTCAATAGAAAAAATGTGATAGAATCACTCTTTTTTGTAAATAAAAGAGCATATCCATGGAACCACTATTAAATATAGCCGTACAAGCAGCCCGTCAAGCAGGCGATCTCATCACCCGTCATATGGAGCAAGCAGAACATCTGAAAGTAAATACTAAAGCCGGTGATGAATTATTTAGTGAAGTGGACATTAAAGCAGAACAGTTGATTATTAATGCCATTCATAAATCTTATCCTGATCACAGTATTCTTGCGGAAGAAAGTGGTTCGTATGAGAAAAATGCCGATTATGTTTGGATAATTGATCCGTTAGATGGTACATCGAATTTTTTACATGGATTTCCTTTTTTCTCTGTATCCATTGCCGTCAAAATTAAAAACCGTCTCGAGCACGCGGTAGTTTATGATCCAATTCGCCATGAATGTTTTGCTGCGAGCCGCGGTCGTGGCGCACGATTAAATGACCGACGTATTCGCGTATCAAAGGAAACGCAATTAAAATCATCCTTGTTAGCAACCGGGTTTTCTGGTCGAGATGCGGCATTAAATCAACGATATTTACCCGTATTCGAATCCTTAGTTGAAAAAGGGGCGAGCATGCGAAGAACCGGTTCTGCTGCTCTTGATTTGGCTTATGTAGCCAGTGGGCGTTTGGATGGATTTTGTGAATTTGGCTTACGTCCATGGGATATTGCGGCAGGTATTTTACTGGTGCGAGAAGCCGGTGGATTAGTAAGTGATTCACACGGTAGCGATGATTATTTTAAAGAAGGAAATGTGGTCGCCGGAGCACCTAAAGTATTTAAATCCTTATTGCAAACAGTATCCCCTGCTCTAAAATAAGCCTCTTATCTTATCCTTTCGTTCCACGCTTGATGCGTGGAACGTAGGCGGAGCGATATTAGATGCGTTTATTTTGGTATTATTTTATAGCCTACATTAGAATGAGTCGCTACGCGACGATTTAAATCCCCCTCACCCTACATTCTCCCCCACGCTGCGCGCGGTGGAGAGGGAAAGCTTCTTTTAATTTTTTAATTGATGTCACGCCCTATATCAGGCTACAAAAACATGGCAATACTGCTGTATGTTTTTTTACCTTATCTAAATCCTGCTTTCATCCCTAAACTTTCTGGTAGTTGATCAGCAATGGAGGCGCCAATTCCTTTAGTGACTCTATCAAATAAATTAGGCTTAAATGTATAATCTACAAGCTCATCTACTTTAATAATATCACGAGCCAATTGCCCACTGCTGGCATAGCCATCAATTAATCCTTTCCCTAATGCTTGTTCACCAGTCCAAAACAATCCAGAAAATAATTCGCTATCATCTGTATGTAATCGAGTACCGCGCCCTTCTTTAACTCGATTAATAAATTGTTGATGAATGATATCTAACATCACTTGCAGTTTTTGCTTTTGCGCTTCTGTTTCCGGTAAAAAGGGATCCATAAAGCCTTTATTTGCGCCAGCCGTTTGTAATCGTCTGGTAACGCCTACTTTATTCATTAAATCAACAAAACCAAATCCGTTGTAAAGAACACCAATGGAACCTACCATACTTGCAGGACTTGCATAAATATCATCCGCGGCAGCCGCGATGTAATAAGCAGCAGAAGCACATAAATCAACACATACCGCATAAGTTTTAATTTCTGGATGTTGTTTCTTATAAAAGTTAATGATGTTATACATATATTCAGCCTGAACCGGACTACCACCGGGGCTATTAATACGTAAAATAAGTGCTTTTAAACCCTCATTTTTATAAGCCGCATGCATTGATTTAGCAAAATCATCGGCATTTACTTTCGCATCAGCTATTTCACCATTTAAATCAATCACCCCTACATGTGCTTTTACATTAGTCTTGCTTTCATTATCCAATACTAGTGTATACGTTAAATAAGCGATTAATAATAAAAGTATCACACGAATAAACCATCGCCAGCGGCGTTTATTCTTTTTTTCTTTCATATAATCAAGAACAATTTGGTTAAGTAGGGTTTGAGAGTCTATATTTGGATTAGAAGGCACATCATTATTCATTGTTATGCTCTTGAAATTAGTAAGAATGAACCCCATTCTACGGCAGATAGCGATGAAATAACACCCTAAAAACCAGACAAAGGTCGTCAATTATGAGAATGGATAAACTCACATCTAAATTTCAAATGGCACTTGCCGACGCTCAATCGATTGCAGTTGGTAAAGATAATAATTTTATTGAGCCCGAACATTTACTCAAAGCCTTACTCGATCAACAAGGAGGAGGCAGTAAAGCCTTATTAACTAAAGCCGGCGTCAATATTTCCCAATTAAAAACATTAATCGATAACTACATAGATAAATTACCTACCGTCTCCGGAACAGGTGGCACAATTCACGTATCCAACACCCTCAATCGCCTTTTAAATGTAACCGACAAACTCGCACAACAAAGAAAAGACAGCTACATTTCTAGCGAACTATTTATTTTGGCCGCCATAAGCGAGGAAAGCAGTTTATCACGCCTACTAAAACAAGCAGGCGGGGAGACTAAAGCCATCGAAGGGGCAATTAATGAATTAAGAGGCGGTGAATCAGTGAATGATGCAAATGCCGAAGAACAACGCCAAGCATTAGAAAAATATACATTGGATTTAACCTTGCGTGCCGAACAAGGCAAACTCGACCCAGTAATCGGTCGTGATGACGAAATCAGACGCACCATTCAAGTGTTACAACGACGGACAAAAAACAATCCCGTGCTGATTGGCGAGCCCGGTGTTGGTAAGACAGCTATTGCTGAAGGTTTAGCGCAGCGAATAATCAACGGCGAAGTTCCTGAAGGCTTAAAGAATAAACGCCTTTTATCTCTGGATATGGGCGCATTAATTGCAGGGGCAAAATTTCGTGGCGAATTTGAAGAACGCTTAAAAGCAGTGCTCAATGACCTATCAAAACAAGAAGGGCAAATCATTTTATTCATTGATGAATTGCATACCATGGTAGGCGCAGGTAAAGCAGAAGGTGCCATGGATGCTGGAAACATGTTAAAACCCGCCCTAGCGCGCGGTGAATTGCATTGCATTGGCGCCACTACCCTCAACGAATATCGTGAATATATCGAAAAAGATGCAGCATTAGAACGTCGCTTTCAAAAAGTATTAGTCAATGAGCCTAGCGTAGAAGATACCATTGCCATTTTACGTGGCTTACAAGAGCGCTATGAAGTTCATCATGGTGTAGCAATTACTGATCCGGCGATTGTGGCGGCAGCAACTCTATCGCATCGCTATATTTCCGACCGACAATTACCCGATAAAGCAATTGATTTAATTGATGAGGCGGGAAGTATGATTCGCATGGAAATTGATTCCAAGCCTGAGGTAATGGACAAATTAGACCGCCGCCTTATTCAATTAAAAATTGAGCGAGAAGCATTGAAAAAAGAAGACGATGAAGCATCTAAAAAACGATTACACGATTTACAAGAAACAATTGATGAATTAGAAAAAAGTTATTCTGACTTAGACGAGTTATGGAAAGCTGAAAAAGCCACCATGCATGGTTCGACGCAAATCAAGGAAGCACTAGAACAAGCCAAACAAGAAATGGAGAGCGCACGTCGCGCAGGCGATCTCAATAAAATGTCAGAATTGCAATACGGCCGAATTCCAGAGTTGGAAAAACATTTAGCAGAAGTCGCCACAGAAGATGTAAAAGAGACAAAACTGGTTCGTAATAAAGTAACCGAAGAAGAAATTGCCGAAGTAGTATCCAAATGGACCGGAATTCCCGTGGCTAAAATGATGGAAGGTGAAAAAGAAAAACTATTAAATATGGAGCATTTGTTACATCACCGATTAATTGGTCAAAACGAGGCGGTAGATGCGGTGGCCAATGCCATTAGACGCTCACGTGCCGGCTTATCTGATCCAAATCGCCCTATAGGCTCATTCTTATTTTTAGGCCCAACAGGCGTTGGTAAAACAGAGTTATGCAAAGCACTCGCGTCGTTCTTATTCGACACAGAAGAGGCCATGGTTCGTATTGATATGTCTGAGTTTATGGAGAAGCATTCCGTGGCACGGTTAATTGGTGCCCCTCCAGGATATGTTGGTTACGAAGAAGGGGGCTATTTAACGGAAGCCGTAAGACGTCGCCCTTATTGTGTTATTTTACTTGATGAGGTGGAAAAAGCACATTCCGATGTATTTAATATCTTATTGCAAGTGATGGATGATGGCCGCTTAACCGATGGCCAAGGTCGTACGGTAGATTTTCGTAATAGCGTTATCGTCATGACGTCTAATTTAGGCTCTCACCTTATCCAAGAAATGGGTTCTAAATTTAGTTATGAACAAATCAAAAACGCGGTAATGGAGCAAGTAGCGCAACATTTCAGACCTGAATTTATTAACCGCATTGATGAAACTGTAGTTTTTCATCCTCTAGCAAAAGAAGATATTAGTAAAATTGCGCTATTACAAATTAATTATCTGGCACAGCGCTTAAAAGAGCAAACTATTCTTCTTGAGCTAAGTCCGGAGGCATTAAATTATTTAGCAGAAACGGGCTATGATCCGGTGTATGGCGCACGCCCTTTAAAACGTGTCATTCAACAAAAGCTAGAAAACCCTCTAGCTCAATCATTGCTCAACGGGCACTTTAAACAGGGGGATACGATTAAAGTGGATTATGAGCATAATACAGTACACTTTCATAATGAGTGAGTAATAGATCTCTTGCAAAGCCTGTAGATTTTGCTTTAATACAAGGCACAAAGGATTTGAGAAGCGGAGTGTACATAGAGTAAATGAGCACCAGAACATTAGTTGTAACGCCGTAATAATGTAGGTTTTGCAAGAGCTCTAATGAGTCTTTGTACAATCAAAGCTTGTTATAAACATTCAGGTATAACTTAAAAAATGTATGTGTTAATATATTCCAACATTGCATTTTTAATAACTTTAAAGTGAGAATATAATGAGACAAACTCTTATGCTACCCGTTGAGGGAGATAATTCAGCGCGCTCTCAAATTGATGAAAATTTGCTTCAAAATAAAGCGATACAATCTATGTTAGCTGAAATACGAAAAGACAGTCCTAGGAAAGCATTCATAAAAGATAACCACACTTTAAACCTTTCACTTTCTTATAAGATAAAACCGGAAGATTCTAGTCCAACGAAGCATAACGTACAACTAGAAGATAATCTTTCGATTAGTAGTAAACCTAATGAAGGCATTGAAATCACTCTTTCACAGCAAATAGACTACGAAGGACAAAATCTTAAGCTATTATTGTTTTTGGCTCTTGTTTTAATAAATGCGAAATCTTTGTCGCATATTATAGACGATTTTGTCTCAACAGCACCGAAGAAATCTATGATGAAAATGATGGTTTTTTGCATGGAATACGCTTCTTTTATCGAAAAAAATTGCGCGTTCTTAGATATCCCAACTCAATCTGCTCAAAACCTTACAGCAGAATGGAGATCCAGCATTTCAATAAAACAACGAGCCTATTGTGCTATGTCTCATGTATTTTTTAAATCAACTCACCATGATGTAAAAAGAGACTTAAAGCATACATTAGAGCTCATGAAGCATCTTGATCTTACTCAGCTAAAAGAGTCTAAAGACCTACCTCATAGTATTGCAGAACATGGGATCCTATCAAAAGATCAAGTAAAAATAGGATTTAGAGGATGGTTGTAAACAGAATATACTTGTCGCTCTTAAGTTTTCGCTATTTGTAGTTGAGATAAAAGTGTTTTAACGAGTTGTTGTGATTGCACGGCTACAGAGTTTAAATCAGTAGTGAAAAAAGTAATTCCTTTAGTCAACTCTCCTAATGCATACAGCGCTTCATTTTTACTTCCTGCTTTATCTAAAACCTGGAGTGTATCTCTATCAACTTGTATCCCGCCTAAATAGTGACTACTCAACATCCCGCGTTGCAGTAAGGAGTCTAAAAGCGCTACACCATGAGGATTATAACCAGGACCCGTTGCATTAATTAAATAGCGCGTCTTCAGAGTTTGTCTTTTTTTAAAATAAAGCTCATAGCGTGACTCATGATAGCGAATATCACACACCCCACCCAATACGGCCAACTGCTTAGCAGCTAACATCGCCTTTATTTTATATGCATTGACCAACGGAAACGAAGCACCATAATTAAGAAATAAACTGTAGTACTGCGTCATAAACAATTGTTGCGACGAACTATCTAATAAGGACCAAATCTGTGAGGCAAAAGGATATAAAGCAAATAAGATTTGTTGCCATACTCGAGCCCCCTGCTCTGCCTCATGAATTTCATTGGTTATCCACTGATAAGGAGTAATATCGTCACAGGATTGAGGAAAACTAATTAAATGCCCAATAAGTGGCTCTACTTCCCCCAGCTCTTGCAAAAACAATTGTTTCAGTGCAAAAAAACTAAGCGTTCCTATACCGTGTTCTGTGCAGGCTAATAGTCGCTCGATAGTACAATATTTTAATTGATAGGGTGGAATATCACATCCCAAAACCGTCGGTAATAATCCACTACGAGATACCATAATAAGTGGGCCATGATGCCCACTACTTTGTAATTTTAATGCCGTATCAATAGCGGTTAGACGACTACCGATTATAACGACTGATTCGTTCAGCGGAATAGATTGTAAATGCTGTTGTAGCGGCTCATCAATATAACCAGGAACGCCTCGCAATAACGGATACACTTGCGAAGGCATATGACCAATAGCTAAAATCACTTGATTCACGGTATAGTGTGCTGGCGCACAACAGATACGATACTCCCCTGTTTGCTCTGCAATAATATCCACGACCTCATGGCCAAGTAAAAATTTGATGTCTATATTACTCGTTCTTGCTTGCTTTTGAACCTGCCACGCCAGCTCTTCAAGATATTTGCCAAACCAACGGCGCTCAGGAAATAATGTATCAAACTCGGAAGCATGTTGCTCTAACCAAGCAGGAAAAAGAGAAGGCTCATTAGGCAGCGGACTCATTTTATCTTTAGGTAAATTTAAAATAGTTTTGTGATTATCAGCAGAATAAGGCAGCCCATGGCCAATATGATTATTTTTTTCAAAAATCAATAACTCAAAATGATGGTTGCTCTCTTTAGCCTGTTTTAAAAATTGCAAACATAAACAAACACTGGCAGGACCTCCACCAATAATGGCTATTTTAACCGTTTGAGGGTTCATTGATTAGTCTCATGCCCTGTTATATATCATCATACAAAGTGGGCAAGCTCCACGTCACTTTGCTTTAAGAGTACATTAATATATTGTGCCAACTCTTTTATTGTAGCTGGCACATCACCAGAGCTCAAATTAAGATTAAACCTTCGATTAACTTTATCAAGCATTGAGACAAAATCTAAAGACGACCCACCTAATTCACTAAATGATCGCATAACACACAGTTCAAAATGAGATAAATACTCTCGCCACACATCAGCTAATTGCTGCTCTAACCGGTTGGACGGTACTTTATTATTGTATTGAAGCGATTTTATTACCTGTTGTGCCGCAGGAGCTCTATCTACTTTACCGTTTTGATTGCATTGAACTTGAGCAATTAAATCCACTCGTTGAGGAATATAGTACGCAGGTAAATAGTGTTTAATATGCGCGACCACTTCAGCAAAAGAAATAGAGTCATCCCCTGCGACCAACCAACATCCCAGATAATGTATTCCCGCAGGTGAAATTGCATCATAGGAAATAGCCTGTTTGATTTTAGGATGCTGATTTAATAACGCGTCTAACACGAGCAACTCCACGCGCTGTCCATGAATTTTCACCTGAAATTGATTGCGCCCCAAAAACTCAATGTGGTGTCGTGCGGATAACGTACATAAATCCCCTGTTTTATATAATCGCTCCTGGGTTTGAGGATGATAAATAAAGCGTTCAGCCGTACGCTCTTTTTGCCCCAAATAACCCATGGCTACACCCAAACCACCGATATGAAGTTCACCTATTTCTTTAGGCGCAATGGGTTGTAAATCATCATTTAATACATACATCGTGACATGCGCAAAAGGAATGCCCGGAGGAACTAAGCTGTCCTCATCCATAAAAAACTCATCAGCCTCAAAATAACTACTGTCGATTGTTGCCTCCGTCAGCCCATAAGAATTAATCACGCGAACGTGTGGACCAAAAATTCTTTTTGCACTTTTATATTCTTTTATCGTCCACACATCAGAACCACATAAAACTAATCGCACACTGGTAAATGATGTATTTTTTTCTTTTTGCGCATAAATTAATAGCTCTCTTAAAACGGCAGGCACAAACTCAGCACACGTAATACGATGTTCCGTTATTAATTGATATAATACCGCAGGATGAACTAACTGCTCTTTCGAGCACAATACTAGTTGCGCACCAGAACACAATGCGCGCATCAGATCACCAATAAACACATCAAAACCAATAGCTGCCATTTGTAAATGTATATCACTAGGCGATAATTCATAAACTTCACGCCACGAACTATAGGTATGCAACATGTTTTCATGAGTCACAATGACCCCTTTAGGTGCTCCTGTTGTGCCGGAGGTATAAATAACATACGCAATGTGCTCTAGCGTAGGAGTCAATGAAATATTAGTCGTTGGATATCCTTCGATTAATTCAAGAATATTATCTATGTTAATAAAACGAGTATTAAATTGTTTTGCAATGCTCGCGGAACTGCATAGAGTTGCCGCATTACTTTGGGCCATAATGTCAACATAAGTATGTTCTTTAATATCGGCGTGAAGCAAAATAAAAGCAGCGCCGGTTTTTAATATAGCCAATAGCATGATAAATACAGAGCACGACTTCTCAGCAATAATAGGCACTAATGAACCTGGACCAATGCCTTGGGCTAGCAAAAAATAGGCGGCTTGATTTGCTGCTTTATTAAGTGCTTCGTACGTCATAAAAGACTCATTACAGCGCACTGCAATATGATGAGCATGCACAAGGGCGTGATATTCAAAGAGATGATGAATTAATTTAAATTCCTCCATAAACGTTCACTCCTATGCAGGCGAATAAATGATGATTTTTTCATTAAAAGATCTATAATACATTATCTTTGTTGGATATGGGATAGGTTATAAATCTATATATACGTGTCACTAATGAGTTTTCGGCTTTTATGCTATTGCTTTTTTGGCCACTAAAAGTAATCTGCAGATACAGTATATCTTTATTTTTGCTATAGTTATCTTAATAGTTATAGAAACACCTCTTTCAAATTGGATTAATTGAGCATTAAATATGGACGTGACCTTAAACGTATTACAACAAATTATACTGAATGTCCCCAATTATATTTTTTGGAAGGATCACGATCTCATCTATCGAGGCTGTAATAAAAATTTTGCTACCAGCCTAGGTTTTAATGATGTTCATGAATTATTAGGCAAAAAAGACCAGGACATTTCCTGGACACGAATGAATGCCGCAACGTATCAAGAAGAAGACCTTTATATTCTCACCACAGGTCAATCTATTTTAGGTAAAGAAGTATTAATGAGTCATCCGGATAAGCGCGATCGCTATTTATCCGTAAGTAAAGTACCCCTTCATGATGATAGCGGCGTTATTAATGGCGTATTAGGTATTTATATTGATATCACTCAAAGTAAAGAGACCGAAAAAATACTCTCTGTTGCCAAAGAAAAAGCCGATGCGGCAAATAAAGCAAAAACTGAATTTTTAGAAAACATGCGCCACGACATAAGAACCCCACTAACGGGTATCGTAGGATTTTCAGAAATTTTAAAATCAGAATCATCTGAGCCCCACATTAAGCAGCACGCAGATAACCTAATAGCATCCAGTCATGCCCTGCTTAGTTTACTTGATGAAGTACTTGAAGCCATTAATGTCGGCTCCGGCGAAATACCCAAACTTAAAAAGAAATTTAACTTACATAATACGTTACTTCAAGTTATCGAACTGCATCGCGCTAAAGCGGCACAAAAAAAAATAAATCTCGAGTTTCATTTTGATAAAGACCTTCCCACCTATATCATTGGTGATAGAGTAAGAATACAGCGTATTGCACTTGAACTCGTATCTAATGCCCTGAACTTTACCGAACAGGGCGCCATTTGCGTATCCATTCGCTTAGCACAACAAAATCAGCGTGAACTGATTGTTGAGCTCAAGGTCAAAGACTCAGGTATTGGTATTTCTCCAGAGCATCAACAAGAGATTTATGTACCGTTTAAACGGCTAACCCCCTCCCATCAAGGAATATATAAAGGAACAGGACTTGGCCTTTCATTAGTGAAGCAATTTATTGAAGAGTTACACGGCGAAATCTATGTTGAAAGCGCGCCACAAAAAGGAACATGCTTTACGTGTCTGATTCCCTTACAAGAATCATTATTAAATAATACCTTTGGCGTTGAAGAAGAACAGTGTTCAGCAAAACCTCAAGAAACGGCGAGTAGGAATACGTTTACTCCCCCAAATAAAGCGATGCAACGCGGGCATATTTTGATTGTAGAAGACCATATCATTGCGCAAAACGTTGCCCGAACGCTACTCAACTCATTAGGATATACTGTAGATATTGCCGAAAATGGCGCAAAAGCTATCGAGTTTTGGCAACGTACGCCCTACGATTTAATCTTTATGGATATTGGGTTACCCGATTTAGACGGTTATGAAGTAACCCAGTTTATTCGCACACAAGAATTAACACTCAATAGCCATACTACCATTGTAGCACTTAGCGCTCATGTAGGAGAAGAACATAAAAAACAATGTATTAATGCGGGCATGGATGCCGTACTCATTAAACCACTTACCCTAAAAAACTGCACCGAAATAATGCAGAAATTCATTCCGGAACATCAATCATTAAAAGCGCCCTATCCCACCACACAAAACAGTTCTTTAAATCAGCAACAAGACTCATGGTTATACCTCAATGCACTCCCTATTTTTGATGCGAACGAAGGAATTAAAACCACGGGCAATAAAACATTATTAATTGAAATGCTACGCTTTATGATTAATGAAGGCTTGCCAATGGATTTAGAAGAAATGAAATTAGCCCATCAATCAGGTGATTGGGATAAAACGCAGCAAATAGCACATAAGATTAAAGGTGGCGCCTTATATGTTGGAACAATAAAAATGAAAATGGCGTGCCAATATTTAGAGCACTATTGGAAAACAGGTCAACAAGAACATTTAGAGCGTTTATACCAACAAGCAATACTTGTTGTTGAAGAAACGCTCATCGAAATAAAGCAATGGCTCAATAGCCATCCACAATAATATACTTATGGCAACCGTTCAGAGAGTATGACTAAACAAGTACTCGAACGGCCATATTTGAACTCCTATTACCTGACTTTATTTCAAGAGAAGCCAAAGAGGGCCGTTCCTTCAACTAGGCTGAACACTTACTACTTATGCAGGAGCAAGCGCAGACCTGTGTTCTTTATCGTATATTTCTTTTTGCAGCGAATCATAACATCGAACAACAGCGGTTCTAAACAACTCATCATTACCAAAAAACGCGACATTAAACGTTAAAGCCGCAGCCTCTTCACTAGCTTCCGAATCAAATATACAATATTGCCGCAATAACTTAACCGATATTAAAAGTTCATCTAAATTATTCATATTTATCATATCGTTAATGCAATTTTTCAAATGTTCATCAACTTGTTCTGACTTAAAAAGAAGAATATTAGCCCCCATTAAAACACACCCCAATCGCGTTAAATGCAAATCTTGAATTTTTTCAATAAAATCTCGAGGAGTCATGCTAGCAAATGAGCTCTCTGATAAGTCTAATAAAAGAGCTATATTATTTTTTGTTTGGTCAGATACAGGTAAGGAACGCATCTGCGCAAGAGTAAGCAGCTCTTCGCGTCCATGATGTGCTAAATAACCAGCCAGCTCATGTTGAAACAATTTGTTTTCTTTTATTAATAACGCACTTAATGAAGTAAGAAAAGTTATTGCGCAGCGTTGCCTAAAAATGTCTTCCCCTCGTTTTCTCTGTTGGGCAATCAACTCATCTAATTTAGCTAAAAAATCAGGATCAGAGTAGACAAAACTTTCTTTTTTTTCTTTACTACTTTGTTCCATATTTTCTTTAAAGCATTCTAATGCCTCTGTAACCGTCGCCCCATCGAGTACACTAAGATCATGTTCTAATACAAACTCAGAAAGATGTGGCAATAATACTTTTCTAATAGCTATAAATAATCGACAATTATCAATAGAAGAAAATGTATTAAGAGAATTAAGAGCTAGTGCTGAAAAAAAATTAGGTAATTTGGATGAAGGTTTCTTATTCGTTATATCATATGAATCCAACAGACGAAAATAACGATAAAATAAAGCACCTAATAATATATAAGTCGCAGTTTTGGTATCACTATGAGTACCATATTCTTTGACTAATAGAGCAAATACATCCCGCTGTTCTTTTCTATCGGTAGGACACCTTATTATATGCTGAGTAATTCTTTGTACTAAAAGTGATAAGCTACTAACATTTTTTAGCTTTTTTTCTTCTTCATTCGGAGCAATCTTATAACAGCTTGTTCGGGTAGAGTAATTATGATGTAGCTTAGAAATCTCGCCATGTAATACATGTAGCATAAATCCTCCTTTGTCCATGATGTTTTTTTAGCTGGATAATTTCATTACACTGCTTCCTAACTCAACAACATCCGCTACAGCAGCATAAAACTTCGACGTAAGTGATTCAGATGGCATTGCCGTAGAAATATCGACTTGAATGGTATCCCCTAATAATCGATATAATGAAACATAGTTCACTCTATTTTCATAAATGAACGAACAAAAAATACTAAAAGCCCCAAGATACAATTGAATATCTTTGGCGGACAATTCAAGATTTGAACTGACCTCCAGATCGTCACTAAATAAACTTATTGCTATATCCCGATTACGGCCACTGCTGCATTTGCTATAAAAATCCCACTTAACTAAGTAGCATCCCATCAGGGCATTATGTTTAAAGGCATAAAATTGATCTGATGTTAATCGGCTTCGAGGTGTTGATGTGCTTTGCGCGGCATGTAAGGGCCGATAATAAGATAATAATTTATCATCGTGAAGATTATTATCTCGATTATAACCCTCGCTTAAAATAGCGGCAACTTCTTTAATTGTCCGCATATCATCTATTATCCGTTTATTAGACACATCGTTAGAAGAAAAAATAGAGCATCCAGGAATAAAACAATCCGTGTTCTTTTTTAAAAGACCATTCAATCGCTTATCTAAACTCATTGCACACTCTCTCAAATTGTTCATATCAATTTCCTTGAAAATAATCGCTCCAATAAAGCCATAAGAGTGTTTTGTCGATAGTTATTTTATATCAATCAGCACATAATATTGCAACTAGAATTTAAGATGACTGACATGTACTACACTATTTGCCAAGTGATTCATCATGCGAGATAATCAATGTAAGATAAATAGATCTAAAGCTTGAACATATCTACACCTCAGGGCAAGAGCATGAGTGGTTGAACCTATTTCTAATTGCCTACGTACCGGGCTTTATGCGCGGTATCCATCTATCTTGCCCTATTACTGGATCCTGTGGACAAGCCACAGGACGTAGAAATTGAACTTTAAAAATACAAAATTTATGAGTGATTTAATTTAAATCACTCATGCGTTTGCCCTGTTCTACACCCCACTCCTTATGTGGGAGATGTAGTCATCTACACTTAAGTCAATCTATTAGTTGTGTGTACTCTGGGCAGGATAAACGACTACTTAACAAGGAATGGATAATGCGCCATAAGGATATTGCCGGATATATTTTAGCTTTATTGAGCAACTTAGTTTATGCCGAGCCATTAATAACTCAAATTGACAATGCCATTCAAAAGAAGCTGCCTCATGCCAGCGTGAGTATATTGATCAAAGACGCTAAAAACGGTCAAGTACTTTTTAGTAAAGACGCGCAAAAGCTATTATACCCTGCTAGCAATATTAAATTATTTACCGCTGCAGCCGCATTGTATTATTGGCCTGTTGATCATACATTTACCACAGAGCTACTGCAAAAACAAAATGATTATTATATTCGTTTCGGCGCCTCCCCTTCATTAACCATCCAAAACTTAAATGCTTTATTATCTGATTACTTTAGTGCTCAGCATATCCATAACATCAAAGGTAATATTATCTTAGATACATCCATATTCACCCCGCCCTATTATCCTGCGGGTGTATCATATGATGATATTGGATGGTATTACGCCGCTCCCGATACAGCCATTATTTTAAATGAAAATAGTGCACCATATGAGTTAAACGCTCCTGAACAAATAGGCAGCCTTACGCGCATTAAAGCAAAAAACAATGAAATACCTTTATCTATTATAAATGAAGTCATTGTGGTTAGTAGCGAAGAAAAAAAGCATTGCGATTTGCATATTGCCCCAAATCAAACCAATACCATACGTTTATACGGCTGTGTTGTGGCCAGTAAAACCCCTAGATTACTTGAATTAGCAATTCCAAATCCCACCTTATTAGCCAAGCAAATCATTACCAAAATACTGGCTCAAAATAATATTACATTTAGTGGGGCAATTAATACACAAAAAACACCGGAAGAGGCGCAATTACTTGCCACTGTGCGCTCAAAACCATTAAATAAGCTTATTGAGCATATGCTACAACATTCCAATAACTTGTATGCCGATAATCTAACTAAGCAATTAGCCTATTCATTAACAAAAGAAGGAACAAATAAACAAGCGCTCTTTGCTTTAAAACAAATATTAGCACAACATGTTCCATTAGATATGAAGCAATTAGATTTAGCAGATGGCATAGGTACGCGCTACAACATGGCAACAACCGAGCAAATAGCCATTTTATTAAGCACCATTTACCACGATAAAAATTTATATCCGCTGTTTATCCAAGCACTGCCTCAATCAGGCGTCTCGGGTACTTTAAAAGAACGCATGAAAAAAACTTCTTTAGAAAAAATAGTCTATGCCAAAACAGGAAGTATGCATGACATTTCCTCATTATCTGGTTTTCTTATTAATCCCAATGGACGGCCGATTGTTTTTTCCATCATTATTAATGGCATTAATCAGCCCGTTTTTAAAGCCAAACAATTAGAAGAAGAAATTCTCACCATTATTAACCATGAGTTTAATGAAACAGAGCCCAATCACTCCGCCTTTGCTTAAATGGGTAATACCACTAAACCAAAAAATAGAACAAAAATTTATCCAAAACCGAGATTAACTTAACTATTCCTGTATTTTGCAGTATAATTAAATTACTAATAGATCAATATCATCCCAGAAATATCGAGGTGAAACATGGCATTATTTGTAGATAAGGAAGCAACTAAAAAAGCCAAAGAACAATATGAAGAAATTGACAACAAAATAAGCACCTTTTTGAGTCAATTATCACAGACATTAGCTAACTCTGAATCAGAAAAACAAAAAGAATTGCTCCAGGCTATATATGCTAACGTTCAAGAAATGTCGATAATCATTAAAGACAGAGGCGTTCAAAGAGCACTCGATCATAAAACTCCTCGCGCTGGAGATGAAGTGCTATTTAAAGATGCGGCTAACGTGTTAACGAGTTTGTTTGAAGGAATAACTAAGCCCACGGTGCTCAGTGAGTCTCAATTTTTATCAACCGCAAATCACTTCAACAATCACCACAAAACCAAAGAACAAGATAATAATTTATTTGTAGCTCGCGCACTCACCTGTGCAGCAGTGGTGGGCTTTCTTTGTGGCTTAGCCCTTCTTCCCACCCCGCTAGCCCCCCTTGGTATTGTTTTTTGCGCTATAAATGTCTTTTCAATCGCTAATGCATGGGACTCATACAATCAGATTAAAAAACACGATAAAAGTACCGATAATCAAATTAATACCATGGAAAAGATACTCAGCAATACAGAGACCACAAAAATATATAAAGAGCTGATTGAGCAACAACGACCTCCCGAAAAGGAAGCCCCCCATAACAATGCAGATACAACTAATACTATATATCCCGGAGCAAACACGTAAGTGATTTAAATTAAATCACTCCAATTTTATATATAGTTTAAATCCAATGTCTACTTTCTGTGGCTTGTCTCATAGAAGACTGCCAGGGAAAGTTGTTTTAACATTCGATAAATTAATTTCGCTATTTTATATGCTGTAGCAGTAAGTGCTTTAGGTGAGCCAAGCTTAGCTTTCATACGCCTTAAAAAAGCCCCTAATGCACTAGGACTATTATAGAGAGCCGGCACAAATTCTTAAAACTAAAGCGGCTCGATTAGCAGAACTTTTTGTGCTTCGTTTCAATACCTTCCCACCAGAAATTTTAGTTCCAGGTTCTAACATAGTGTCCAATGGATGCAAAGTTAATTTCGGTAGTTTCCGCCCCGCTGGGGCGGTAAATTTGCTGAACGGTTACTAAATAAATTAGGCTTTTGTGCTAAAATAAAACATCTGGGTTGCTTCGTCGCGTCTCGCAAAGACGAGTTAAAAACAGGATAAGGCGTTGACGCATCTACAACCCATCATTGCGAATATTAGCGAAGCACTTCGTAATCGTTTTATTAATCAATGCATTTTATTCAATGCATGTGCTAATTGTTGATGAATACCATTAAAACCACGATTACTCATTACTAATATGGCATCACCTGACTTTGCTTTACTGGTAATATCATCGACTATATTGATGGTTTCTTTACAAACAGTAAATGGAAACCTCCAATCTTTACCCGCTTCTTGCACATTAAAATCATGCGGTTCTAAAATATAGGTGTGATCTGCTTGCGACAAGGCATTAGGCATCGCATGCGTATGTACACCGGTACGCATAGTATAAGAAGCAAATTCCATGACCACAAAAATTCGCTCATGCCTATTGCTTTGCTTTAATGCTTCTAATGTTTTAGTAATGGCTGTAGGATGATGGGCAAAATCATCATAAACGGTAATTCCCTTACTATTTGATTTGACTTCTAAACGACGCTTTACCGGAGTAAATTGCTCTAACGCTTTCGCCGCCGCTTGTGGACTAACTCCCGCGTTAGAACACGCAGCAATTGCAGCCAACGCATTTTCCACATTAAATCGACCAATTAACGACCAATTAACTTGTGCTACTTCCTTACCTAAATGCATTACGTTGAACGATGCGCCGCTCTCTTCTAATAATTGAGCAGACCACTGAGCTGAACCATTAACAGCTAACTCCTCAACAGCAGAATAACAACCTTTTGCCAATACCTCGTTTAAGGCTTTATCTTCTTGTGGTTTAATAGCCACCCCATTGGCAGGAATAGTGCGCAAAAAATAGTGAAATTGTAATTGAATTGCGGCTAAATTTTCATAGATATCAGCATGATCAAACTCTAAATTATTCAATACTGCAATAAGAGGTCTATAGTGCATAAATTTAGGACGCTTATCAAAAAAAGCACTATCATACTCATCCGCCTCAATAACAAACCATTCGCCCTCACCCAAACACGCACTGGTTTTGAAATCACTGGCAACACCGCCAATTAAAAAACCCGGTTTAAGTCCTGCTCTATCTAATATCCACGCAATCATTGAGGTGGTCGTTGTTTTACCATGCGTGCCAGATACAGCAATCACTTTATAACGACTTAAAATATGTTCTGCTAACCATTGAGGACCTGAAGTGTAAGGCTTACCTGCACTCATAATCGCTTCTAAAACAGGCATACCTCGTTTTATTGCATTGCCAACAATCACTAAATCAGCCTCTAGCGCAAGTGTTGTATCATCATAGCCCTCAACCCATGAAATACCTTTAGCCGCTAATAAATCACTAACGGGAGGATAACATCCTGCATCACTACCTGTTACTTTATATCCCGCCTCACGCGCTAATAAAGCCAGCGCACTCATAAAGGTGCCACTTAAACCTAAAATATGTAAATGCATTATGGGTTCTCACCAAAAAGAAAGAGTTAATATATTCATTGCAATTAAACCAAAAGCAATGAGCATTGCTTGGACTGTTGTACTATTCAATGCCTTTTTATAAATATGTGTTGTCAGTACAAATTGCCATACCGACAAGCCTAGGGTCACGCATAAATAACACAATGCCAGCAACAAAGAAAAAGAATTTTGCTCTTTCAAATGCAAAAAATAAGGATCAAGCACAAATAAAGGCATCCCCAATAAATGCACATAGCTATGGGCCATTAGTAGGCTGGTCACCGTTTGCAAAAAACGAGTCTTTAAATTTTTAACGGACAAAACCAATAATGTATAAAAAATAAACGACAATGCTAAACTACACGAAGCCAATGCTATCCATAATAAATCATTAGAAAAATCAACACCGAAGATACACCACTGCACGGTGATAACTAGCATAAATATCAGAACACTTAAGGTGCACAATACCCTGGAGTGAGGGGTGTTTTCAGGACTTTCTTTACATAATGTAATGCGCCAATAAAGAGTTGCTATAGAAGTAATTAGATTAGTCATGATTATTCATTATCGCTTTCATAATACTTAATTGATGAACCACAGGATCACTCCACGGTCCGGAAATAGTATAGCTATAGGCAGAAATTTTTTGCATTCCTTGATTAATAATTTTGCTAGCAACCCATGTGGCCACTCCAACAATAGGCCCTCCAGCAATGGTAGCCACAATAGGAAGGCTTGCTGTAATATGGGGAGAGATACTTAAATTTAGCGCATATAATTGACGTATTACATCCAAATCGCCACTCATACGCCCATACGCCACAGGCCCATCAATAAAGCTATCTTGAGTAGAAACAATGCCATTTTTAACTACAAATTCTCCTTTAAAGACATCAAAACTGTATCCATCTTCTGACAAATCACTAAAATCAAGCTTTAATCGTCGCGGAATAGTTTGCAAGCTTAAAATACTTAATAATTTACCTAATCCTAATTGTTCTTCTGTTTTTTTACTAAGATGAGTAATTCGACCATCATTAAGCTGTAACGATAATGTCCCTTTAAGTTTTGCTAAAGAAAAATCATATAAGGCATCATTCCAACCACCATAAAAAACTAAATCGCCCCTGCTCGCATCTACTCTAGGATTAATATCCCATAATTGTAAACTTTTTGCGAGATTATTAACATGCATACTTAATTCTAAGCTGGTTTGATTTAAATTATTATTTTGGGTCCATTGCCCATTAATTTTTGCTTTATATGCAGGTGTTTCCACTTGACAATAATCAATCATCCATCGATTTTTTGTCGCATGACTTTTTAAGGTAACATTACCTATTGCTATCCTACCAATAGTAAAGTCCTCAACACGAATATTCAAATTTGGAACTGTATTGGGTTTAATCGACGCATCATTCACTTTATTTAACTTAGGTTGCATTTTATCTAAATGCAAATAACGAACAAAGCCATTAATTGTATTCTCAAACCGATTATAGATTAAATCAGCAGCCATCTTCTTTTGTCGAATAATCAGACTCCATTCGCGAGACGGTAAAATGGCGCCTGTTATAGAAATCTGCTCAAATGCTTGCTGAAGGACTGCCAACCGACTAATTGTAAAATCAAATGAGCTGATTTTATCAATTAAGGAAAACTCATTTTTATCGGCGAAACTATTGGCAAAAACATGCTGCCATTGATTAATAGTTTCTTCCTCCAAGACTCCGGTAATATTTAAACCAAATGCTTTTGGCGCCCGAGCATTTATTGTACCAATGCTTATTTGCCCTGACTTCAATGCAATCTCGCCCTCTTTATCCTGCTCAAAATGAATATCCGCAGCTAATTTATTATTATACGTAGCATGCAGCGTTGAGGTAGTCTCGGAAGGAAAAAGTAGATTTACCTTTAATGGCGCAATTTCTGTGGTTTTTTTTCCTACCAGTGCGGGTAAGTCAATGCTTAAACCTTGCAATGAACTATTAATTACAACAACATCGGTGGCATGTGCTCTGGCCGGCATAGTAACTAAGGCATTAAAAGGCACAAAACCTTTAATGAATGGTAACGTCGAGAGATTAAAGCGTTCTTTTAATGCATCAATAGACAAAACACCCGCAACATTCACTAACGTTGTTAATGCATCTGCTGTCGATGTATTAATATTGATATCCAAAGGTTTATCCAAGAGCATGCCTCGTATATGACCTTGTGTCACCCGATGTTCGTCAAATGTTAATGAACCACGTAACTCTTCAATAGGTATAGATTCATCTTTATAATTCAAGAACATAATATTTTGAGCACACGTTAAAATACCCTTGACTAAATTATTATCATTTCCTGGATATAACGGGATTTCTAAATTCAAATCCAGTCGTAACAAGCCATTAATTGCTATCTGTTGTAGTTTTTTTAATTGCTGTTTTAAGGGAGAAGCTAAAACAAAATGCAGCATTTTTTGTGCTTGCCCCTCAATAATACTGTGCAATAACAACGTTTCTTTATCTCGACCCATGTCATCAATACGCAAATGCATTTGATTAATCGGTATTCCCTGAGCATCACCATGAACAATGTCCATGTCAAAATTACGATTTTTAACACGAATATAACCTTCTATATCTTTAATTAATGGCCATTGAGGGGTAATAAATAACGCACCTCCGAGCAAATGGCTGGTTATTGAAAACTCACCATTATGTTCGTCAAAAGGAAACTCATTACTATTTCCTTTAATAATCACCTGGCCATTAGCCTGAGCAATTCGTTTTATATCCTTATTTAACCAATCAAAAAGGCTTTTTTTCATCTTCTTTTGTGGCAGATAACGCATCCACTGCTCTACATTACGCGCCAAAAAACTCATTTTCAAATTGGCAAATCCAAAAGAATTGGCAGTAATTCCATCCAAAGTGCCGTGCAAATCCAGTTGTAATTGCGGCTGAGTTACAACAGCTCGCTCGATAGCCAAATGTACCCCATCAGGTAAAACATCCCACTTTAAATTACCATTTAATAGTGTTATTTTTTGTTTTGGGTACCCTTGTAAAGCAACCGAGACACTATGTGAATCTAACGCCAAATGCCCTTTTTCTAGAGTCCACTCAATTACACCAGATAAATTATCTACCGCAGGAATGGAGCCTAATTGACTCCAACGTAGATGTTCAAACTGAGTAAGAAGATAGTTAATTTGATTATTTTTAATCGCAATCTGAACCTGCTGTAACAATCCTTGCACATTTATTGCACCTACGTGCTGTAACACACTTATATTAAATGGAGCCAACTGCTGCATTAACGATTCAATTAATATATGTTTCGCAAACAAGGAATAACTGTTTTCTTGCTTAGAATAACGTATCGACACCTCATTTGCTGGCCATGTTGTTTTATCAAGCTGTAACGCAATATGATCGGCATTAAATAGCCAGCCGTTCTTATCGGGTTTCCACAACAAATTAGCAAAAAAATGAGGTACAGCTATATGCTTGTTTTTATAGGTCCAATTATTTTTTTCTAGCATCAGTTGAGCTTGAGCAGCAGATAACGCGCCACGCTGTAGCTCTAACCATAATTTTAAAGAGCCAGAGCCTTGATTAACATAGCGATAGGTTGAGGGCACTAGCTGCTGCCATTGCGCTAATAATAATTGTTGTGCGGATAAATAAATACGGCCAAAAGTTGCTTGCATATCATCCGCTTCAAAATGAAGATCAGCTAATAATTGAAACGCACTGTCTTTATGTTGAATCTCACGCCCCGCCCCTTTTATTTTATAATCACCCATGTGATTAAGCATGGAAAAATTAAGATCACGAATAAGCAATTTATTTTTATTTTCTAAATATAAATTTAACGAAAAATCTTTAATTATTAATCGCCCTTGTTGAGCTAATAAAGTAATAATATGCGGTAATGAGTCAGCTAAAGAATGATTAGTATTTGTTTTGACTCCATCAACTTCCCAGCCGTTTTGTGTTTTTCGTACCACTAAATGCGCTTTATTTAAATATAATAACCCAGGCTGGATACGCCAATAAAGAAGAGACTGGAGAGGGTCAATACCAACAAACAATTGCTCTAAATGAATAGAGCGTTTATTTTGCACAATAGTGATAGAGTCAAGTTTTAGTACAGGAAAAAACCAATACCATCCTGTTTTCATCGATTGAATAGATACTGGTTGTCCAATAAGTTGACTAAAGTACACTTCTACATCATGCTTATATTGAACCGCTAGAGGAGTTAACGAACGAAAAAAACTGGATATGACCGCGGCACTAATCACTAAGACGGCAAGAGCCATCCATACTTTTTTTATTATTTTGGGTAACGTTTTATTTTTATTCGTCATTATCATTTAAATTAAAGGATGTTCTCTCTACTTTATTTACTTTATTTTCATGCCAAGCCATTAATGGTTGCCCGCGTTTTGGGGGAAGTGAAGGCAAAAAAATTGGGCAGTTTAT
>CAZSAO010000007.1:0-11637 GCA_964605275.1 uncultured Legionella sp. | reverse complement strand
AAACAACAAAAAAGGGCCCCCCACTACGCCCCGGCCCCCACCCCGCCCGCAACCATAGAGCGGAACATTCAAAACCCAATACAAGCACTCGGTAGATATTTATACTTGTCGTTAATGAGTTTTCAGTGTCTTAGAAGACTTGATTTTTTACCCCTCAAAGCGATAGCATAAAAGCTGAACATTCATTAGTGACAAGTATATCATCAGAAGTTAAACTCATCATCAAATAACATAGCCCTCTTCGCGCATTTTGGCGAGTTTATAACGCAAAGTGCGCTCACTAACGCCCAATAAGGCGGCAACTTCTTGTCGATTTCCTGAATGTTGCGCTAATGTTTTTTCTATTAATTCATATTCATTTGCCTGTAAGTTTTTATTGCCTACATTTTTTGTTTCGCTTGCCACTATACGTGACAGCGTTAACTGTAAATGCTCTTCGTCAATAATACCATTAGACTGCAGCACCAAGGCACGTTGAATCACATTATCTAATTCACGAGCATTTCCAGGCCAAGCATAATGCAGCATTTGCTTTTGCGCATGTTCACTTAAGATAGGTAAAATAACGTCTTTATTTTTACAATGCTTACGAATTAAATAATTAGCCAAAGGAATAATATCATTTATTCTTTCACGCAAAGGATGCCATTGGAGGGGAAAAACATTTAATCGATAAAATAAATCCTCACGAAAACGCCCGGCTTGCACTTCATCTTTCAACAATCGGTTCGTTGTAGACAAAATACGAACATCAAGACTAATCATTTTATTCGAGCCTATCCGCTCGACTTCTTTTTCTTGCAACACGCGCAATAATTTCGCCTGTAAGCTAAGCGGCATTTCACTTACCTCATCAAGTAATAGCGTTCCGCCTTGAGCTTGTTCAAACTTTCCAGCAGTAGCTTTATAAGCACCAGTAAAAGCACCCTTTTCATAGCCAAATAACGTAGCTTCTAGCATTTGATCTGGAATGGCTGCACAATTAATCGCAATAAAGGGCTGTTTGCGTCGTGTTGAATGGTCATGTATAAAATGCGCTAACACTTCTTTACCCGTACCGCTCTCACCGCTAATCATGACCCCAACATCAGATTGCGCCACTTTCAACGCCATATTTAATAACGCTTGGCTCTTAGGATCTTGGGCGATGGGTTCACTCTCATCAAAATCAATAGGTTTTCTTACATATTGATTGATTTTTTCTATTAGTAATTGCGCGCTAAATGGTTTTTGTAAATAATCTACGGCTCCCTGCCTTATCGCATGAACAGCATCTTCGACCGAACTGTATGCGGTCATAAGGATAACTGGAATATTAGGCCGATTTTTCTTAATATTCGCAAGCAGTTCATTACCATCTAGATTATCCATACGTACATCAGTAAGAATAACGGACGGATGATACAACTCTAATAATGCCAAAGCTTCTTTTCCATCGCGAGCGGTAATATAGGTATGACCAGCAATAGTCATCGTTTCTGCTAATGCTTCTCTTAAAACCAAGTCATCTTCAACAATAAGAACGTGGGTCATAAAAATCTCTATGGTAACATTTGATGTTGCATCCCAGGAATAAATAAATTTACCTGAGTACCTTCATTAATAATAGAGGTCAGCGATGCTGTTCCTCCGTGCGCTTTAATTACAGCAAATACAACAGCTAATCCTAATCCAGTGCCCTTAGCTCTAGTCGTGTAGAAAGGTAAAAATGCTTGTGCTTGTACCTCTTCTGACATTCCTTTTCCATTATCTTCTACTGATATTTGTATACCGGAATTATCAGTTGATGCAAGTGTTACATTAACTTCTGTTGCATCGGATTGCAGTGCGTTAATAATTAAATTAAGCACCGCACCAATCAACGATTCGCTATGCAAAAATCCTTCATTTGTTAACAAATGATTATTTGCGCGCAAACGTGCCCCATAAGATTCAATAGCCGGTTGAGCACGAGCAATAAGTTGTTCATACCAATCCTGCATTGCAACGCTAGTGCATTCAATGGACGTTCCCCGAGCAAATAAAAGCAAATCTTGAATCTGCTGCTCAATACTTGCATGACACTCTTGTAATCGACTCAACCACGTTTGAGCTCGTGAGTCTAAATGAGCCCCATTGTGCACATGTTCCGTATACAACATGGCTGACGCAAGTGGCGTTCTAATCTGATGTGCGAGTTGTGCAGTCATCGTGCCAATAGCCACCAATCTTTTTTCATTTTCTTTAGCTTTTGCATAAGCTCTACTGTCGGTAATATCCGTCAACGTAATTAACATCCCAGGCAAACTATCTAACGTTGATAATGCCACATGCACCCGCCTACCATTGGCTAAAGATACTTCATGCCCATCATCTGCTTGAGGTACAAATGCTTTTTGAATAATATCTAACCATAAGGCATTAATTAATCCATACCCCAGCATCGCCTCTGCTGCGGGATTAAGCCACACTACGCGACCTTGCGCATTTAAAATAACTAATGCCGTCGGCAGGCTAGATAAAATATCCCATTCAGATAAATCAATTTGTGGTTTTATCGCACAGGTTTGATAGCTTCGATGATGCATATGCTTAATGAGTTTAAATGCTTATACCTAAGACTCTAACAAATTTCATTCCAAAATGAAAATATGTTTTAAATCAAATAAATAGATACCTTTTATAAGCAAGAAGCACAAAAAAACCTTCTCTTTTGTTATTTTTTCAATACCCGTCCAACATTCCTATAAATAAGTCCGCCACCATCCAAAATATCGTTAAATACTTGTTCAGCATCTGGCTTCTTTTTATTATCTGCTATTGACCAAAAAGAAAAAAAATTTGCGCTCGCTTCTTTTGTGGAGTTTCTCTCTCCTTGTGAATGAAACAAAAAAAGTAAGCCGGCGCTAAGAGCTACAGATGCTGCCACACCAGCTTGTTTATTTTCCATATATACGGGAACTAATAATGTATTAGCGACTCCTAGCAATACAGCGGTTTGCGCTAATTTTTCTGCTTCATCGGTGGTAACCGGCATAATAATCGTCCTTTTATTAAATATAAGTCATCGATATAAGTTCATCATTGAGTTTACATAATAAGCTCGTTACACTGATTTTAAAACTCCCCGGAGATTTATTAATGCCATTAAGATTAAATAAGCAAAAATTTGCTAGAAATAAAGCGCGTGAAAAAGAAGTAGGCAATATTTTTAATAAAACATATACGAGCTTAATCAATTTTATGCCCTTTATTATTACTTTCTTTTTTGCACCCGTTTTATTTACCACAAGCCTTTTTTCTAAAGAGCTTTTTTTAATGTGTGCTAATATTTGTTTGGCGCTAAGCTACTTAAGCTCTTTTGCCTATCGACTCTATCGAAAAGAAATGAGTACATCAGAGCTCATTATCTCTACACTGATTTTAACTGCATTAGTAGCTCTTAGTATTTATTTTTATCCCATAATGATGTTGCAAGGGTCATACATCACAATTTTAGGCTTTTTTAATCAAATGGCGACAGCCGTTAATTTATTTTTTGTAGTCAAGCACGCCATTGTCCCTCCTTTGATGGTAGCCATGGATTATATCGCTCATTGTTTAACTATTAATGTTGCCTCACGTTACTATACAAAAGCGCCTCTAACCATAGAGGAAGATCGTTATGTGCTGGATAAGTTACTCAGGGATCTTTATCAACATGATAGTTTCGATGAACAATTTGATATTAAAAAAATCAGTCACTTTAATACGTTACTCAATACACTTTGTTTTTATATAAACAAATATGATGCGAGTTTTTTAGGTTATCTTGTAAAAAAAGAAGCCATTACTGCGATAGAAAGCAACATCAATCAACTCACTATCGAAGCCGCTCCAGAAGCAGCGTATGCATTTATTCGCAAAAAAATTGATTTTAAAACAACCAAAGTTAAATTATTACACTTAAGCAAAAAGCAATTAGATGATGAACTAACAAAAAAAATACCGGATAGCACTTCTTTTTTAGATTATTTTGAAAATACTAATGAGCAAAAAGCTAAAACAGATGCTGTTCGCTTTTTACATAATGGCAGCATATGCCTACACAATGAGATTACCCGACAAGAAGAAAAAATTTCATTACTGCAAAAATGCGTTCCAGTTCAATAATGACTCACAAAAGAGCAAAAAGACCAAATACTTTACTCTTCTTCTTTTTTTTGTTATTATAATGCATATCAAAATTATAGAGACAAAATACCATGATTACATTTAAATCTCTGCAAGAAAAAGAGCAGCATTCCCAAGCAAAGTTAATTCCATTAATCATTTGGAATGATGCTAATTTATTTAACCGTTCTCTTTCCCCCATGGAAATAGAAGTAATGAAACGCCCTATAAATGATTCTATTAACTACATACAAGAAAATAACACTCCTACTGCTATTAATGATAGAAAAAAATTATTTTTAGCCTTTGCTTTTGCTCACCCAGAAGCAACTATCTCACAAATAGCCAAGATCTCATCAAAATATGAACTTAAAAAGAACACTCTTTTTTCTTTATTTATAATGATTGGAAATATCAGATACATCCAAGCATATCTTCAACTTAGCCTCAACGTTCAAGATATTCGAGAACAAAACCAACAAAAAGATTTTTTAACAAAAGTTTTTGCTATTAGTAATAGTGCATTCTATCGTATTGCCGCGAGATATGGGCATTTAAATTTATTAAAATTTATCGAGTCAATTCAAAATAACACCGCAGCAACCATGAGTACTTTTGATAACTACGCTGCTTATTCTACTGCGTTTAAAAATGAGCATCAGCATATTGTAGAGCATTTAGCAGAGCAGATTCCATCAGAATTAAGGGCGGATGTGGATATTCAAATACTGCAAGGCGATCAAACAGATGAAGAATTTGCACAGATGCTCGATAACATCTTCACTGAATCATTAGAAAAAAAACAGAAAGAAGAAGAAGAGCTCGCGTTCATTGAGACAGAAGAGTTTAGAACTTTATTAAAAGAAGTCATCATTGAAGATAAAAAACAGGGGCGTTTACAACCAACAGACTTTGACTATTTATCGCCACCACCTTCACCTAAAAATACATCCAGTTCAGTAGGTTTCTTTGCATCTTCATCAAAAAGAGACTTAGATGAACCTATTTTAGATGCTCAAGCAAACAAAAAAAGAAAGATGATGTGATGTGCTCCTCCTTAGATAGGAATAAAATTCATTTTTTATTCCTATCTAAGTGTTGCAGAAAACGCATTTTTTCGACTATTTTTGTTTCTAATCCTCGCTCTACAGGCTGATACCAATTAGGTGGCTTTATCCCTTCCGGAAAATAATCTTCTCCTGCCGCATAACCATGAGGTTCATCATGAGCATAACGATACTCTTTACCATAGCCTAAATCCTTCATTAAACGAGTAGGTGCATTACGCAAATGAATAGGAATTTCTCGTGATTTATCTTTTTTTACAAATTGGCGTGCTTTATTATAAGCCACATAACCGGCATTACTTTTTGCAGCAATAGATAAATAAATAATCGCCTGTGCTAATGCAAGCTCCCCTTCTGACGAACCTAAGCGCTCATACGTTGCCGCTGCATCATTAGCAATTTGCATGGCCCGTGGATCAGCTAGGCCAATATCCTCCCAAGCCATCCGAATAATTCGTCGTGCTAGATAAAGAGGATCTACCCCCCCCTCTAACATGGCACAAAACCAATATAATGCCGCATCGGGATTAGAGCCTCGTACTGATTTATGTAGAGCAGAAATATGGTCGTAAAAAGAGTCCTGATTTTTATCAAATCGTTTTCGTCCTGGAACCAAAACAGTAATAATCCACTCTTTAGTGATATCCACAACTCCTAAAGCTAAAGAAATGGCCTGCACTTGCTCTAATAAATTAAGCAAACGACGCCCATCACCATCAGCATAGGAAATAAGTACCTCTATTGCTTCCTCACTAAATGTTAATCCTATAAGCAACGTGGTGGCACACGCACGCATTAATAATTGACGCAATTCATCATCATTAAGGGAATGTAGTACATAGACTTGAGCGCGAGAAAGTAACGCTGAATTAACCTCAAAGGAAGGGTTTTCCGTAGTAGCACCAATAAAGGTGATGAGCCCTGATTCAGTATAAGGTAATAACGCATCTTGCTGTGCTTTATTAAAACGATGAATTTCATCAATAAAAAGCACCGTGCGCCGGCCTATTAAAAGAAACTGCTCTGCTTTCTCTACTGCGGCACGTATTTCTTTAACACCAGAAAAAACCGCTGATAATGCAATCCATTCACTATCAAACGCGTGCGCCGTTAAACGAGCAATCGTCGTTTTACCAACACCAGGAGGTCCCCAAAGAATCATTGAATGGGCTTTACCGGAATGAAACGTTAAACTCAAGGGCTTACCCTCACCTATTAAATGAGTTTGCCCTATCACTTCATCTAAATGTTTAGGCCTTAATTCTTCCGCTAGAGGAGATATTGATTCTTTGGTAACGCCGCTCATCACAAACTCGTCTATTGTTTAATTACATCAACCCCTTTAGGCGGTTTAAATTGAAATAAATTAGCAGAAACATTTTGATTCATTTTAATATTGGAGAACGTAACATAGGTTACTTGTCCTAATTGATCATACAATTCTAAGGCGGTTAATTGGTCGTTGGTAAAAATTAATTGAATGCGTTGAAAGTTTTCTTTATCTGTTTTTGTTTTCAAATTAAAAGTAGAAGAACTACCATTGTTTTGTTCCGTTACTAAAAAATCCTGCGTTGCATCTTCATCATAACCACTTAGAAATAAGGCGGCTGTTCCGCCTAACCCTTTTTGCTGAGTTTTTACCGATACTTGCTCTAACTCAACATCATAAATCCACATTTTTTTACCATCAGCAACAATTAATTGCTCCATGGGATCTTTAGTTTCCCATCGAAAGGTGCCAGGTCTTTTTAGTGCCATGCTACCTGAAGACTTCGATACTGTTTTCTTTTTAACTGTTACTTTTTGCGAAAAGTGAGCGCTCATCGTATGAATAGCATTTAATTTATTTTGTAATTGCTCAGCAGGTGTCATCGCAAGCACATAAGTTGAAAAACAAAATAGTACAATAAAAACAAATTTTTTCATTATAGTCCTCATTATGTTTAATACACCTTAAGCTATCTCGCCCTAATATCGCCTACGTTCCGCGCTTTATGCGCGGAATCTAGTATCGAACATAGTGCTGCATTACATGTTCAAATTTCAGACGAATCCTGAACATTTAATCTTCGGAGATTGAAGAAACCAACACATCTCTATAACCACCATCTAAAGGACCGACAATTCCAGTGCGCTCCATCTCTTCAACCATACGAGCCGCACGGTTATAACCAATTTTTAATCGTCTTTGTACCGATGAAATACTTGCTTTTCTCGTTTGTATAACAAATTCTACGGCTTGATCATACAACGGATCAGCCTCTTCCGTAGATTGACCGTCTTCATCCGTGCTGCCTTCGCCATCCACTCCGATATTTAAAATTTCATCGATGTATTCAGGCACGCCCCGTGCACGCCAATCATCAGCAATACGATGCACCTCTTTATCATCAACAAATGCCCCATGAACACGAAGTGGAGCACCACTACCAGGAGCTAAATACAACATATCGCCATGTCCTAATAATTGCTCCGCGCCTTGTTGATCAAGTATAGTACGAGAATCAATTTTAGAAGACACCTGAAACGACATGCGAGTAGGGATATTCGATTTAATTAATCCCGTTAATACATCTACAGACGGTCGTTGGGTAGCTAAAACCATATGAATTCCAGCCGCTCGTGCTTTTTGAGCAATACGTGCGATTAATTGTTCTACTTTTTTACCAACCACCATCATCATATCGGCAAGCTCGTCAATCACAACGACAATAAATGGTAGTAATTGCAATTCTGGTGCACACGTGTCCATAGAGTCTGTAGGTTTCCATAATGGATTGACTATAGGCGTACCTTGCTCGCGTGCTTCGGTAATTTTTGTATTATAACCTGCTAAATTTCGTACACCTAATGCTGCCATTAATCGATAACGACGCTCCATTTCCTCTACACACCAACGTAAAGCGCTGGCAGCTTCTTTCATATCCGTTACTACGGGTGTTAATAAATGAGGAATCCCATCATATACGGACAACTCCAACATTTTGGGATCAACCATAATCAAACGTACTTCATCAGGACTTGCTTTAAATAAAATGCTAAGAATCATTGCATTAATTCCTACTGATTTACCTGAACCAGTAGTGCCCGCAACAAGAAGATGGGGCATTTTAGCTAAATCAACAACCATTGGATGACCGGCAATATCAACACCTAGTGCCAAGGTTAAAGGAGAAGCCGCATGCTGATAAACATCAGCCGATAATACTTCTGATAAACGCACCATTTCTCGGCTTTGATTAGGAAGTTCGATGCCTACAACCGTTTTTCCAGGTATGACTTCCACAACACGCACCGAAATCACCGATAAGGAGCGCGCTAAATCCTTGGCCAATGCACTTAACTTACTGACTTTTACTCCTGCGGCTAATTGTAATTCAAAACGGGTTACCACAGGTCCAGGATGTACCGCCACAACATCGGCTTGAATACCAAAATCTAATAAGTGCTGCTCTACATCACGCGATAATTGTTCTAATTCTTGATGCGAATAACCACCCATTGGTTTTCCTGGCAATCCTTTGTCCAATAAATCGAGTCCTGGAAGCCCTTCAACTATCACCGGGTTAAGCGTTTTAGGCGCACGAACAGGCGGCACCACAGGTATTTCTTTAACCGTATTAATAACAGGCTTTTCTTCCCGCACGCTGGCAATAACCATCGGAGGCACACGAAGTTCTGGCTCTTTTTTGCTCTCTTTACGCTCAGTAAACAACTTAGGAGGACTTCTTTTTTCTACAGAAGCGGCAGTAATGGGACTAGGTTTTGCTGAAGGCGTTAATCGCTTATTCCAAGAAGAGATACGTTCTTGAACCACATAGAGTGCTTTTTTTCCTGTTGTCACAATTAAACGAAACACGGTTAACGTATAGTACCCTAAAAGTTCTACTGCCTTTATCCACGAAAGCCCTGTTAACCAGGTCATTCCGACTAAAAACATCGCTAAAAGAAGCAATGTAGCTCCATGAACATTCAACATATGACTCCACCCATTTCCTATTGCTTTACCAATAACCCCACCCGCACTATGAATTGTATCTAGTGCTTTAATACGAGAATCGATACTTAATAAACCACACCCACCGGAAATCATTAAAACAAACCCTACTCCACGTAACATAAATACAGTTTTATCCAATGACTTAAGTGCTGAAACATCTTTCATAATAGCCCACGCGGCATAAACTATAATGAGCGGTAAAAAATAAGCAAAATAACCAAAAGCAAAATATAACGTATCGGCTAAATAAGCCCCTACTTGTCCACCTGCATTAATAATTTCACCATCAGTTTGAGTCGCATGCGACCAACCTGGATCACTTAACTGATAAGTAAATAGCGACAAAAGAACAAAAAGTGCAGCGGTTAAAATCAATATAAAGCTGCCTTCAGTCAAGCGCTTAAGGATAAAGTCGGGCATGTTTTTTTTAGGGGTTTTTGCCTGTTTCCCCGAACGTTGTTTGGCCATAGGTATTTTAATGTATTTGTTTTTATCCTAATATTACCATCTTATCATAAAAATGAAGGAAGGCAGAGACAATGAGCGCAAGCAATCACCACCGTTTAATTATACTTGGATCAGGTCCTGCAGGGTACACTGCAGCAGTTTATGCTGCAAGAGCAAATTTAAATCCTGTATTAATTACAGGGATGCAACCGGGCGGTCAATTAACCACAACGACCGAAGTAGACAATTGGCCGGGAGATATTGAAGGACTACAAGGCCCTGCTCTAATGGAACGCATGCAAAAACATGCAGAACGTTTTGATACACAAATTATTTTTGATCACATTATCAAAGCCGATTTACAACAATCTCCATTTGTCTTGCAAGGCGATGAAACAACATATACTTGTGATGCATTAATTATTGCAACCGGTGCTTCTGCTCGCTACTTAGGATTAGAGTCAGAAACCGCATATCAAGGAAAAGGGGTATCTGCCTGCGCCACATGCGATGGCTTTTTTTATCGCAATAAAAATGTATGCGTTATCGGTGGTGGAAATACAGCTGTTGAAGAAGCGTTGTATTTATCAAATATCGCCGCATCAGTCACATTAATTCATCGTAGAGACAGCTTACGTGCAGAGAAAATGCTGCAAGATAAACTATTTGCCAAAGAACAATCAGGGAATATTCGCATCATTTGGAATGCCGCTTTAGACGAAGTCTTAGGCGATGGTCGCACAGTAAATGGCATTAAACTACGTAATACACAAACCAATACTATTGAGCAATTGGATTTCGATGGTGTATTTATCGCCATTGGCCACACCCCTAATACGCAATTGTTTGAAGGGCAATTAGGTATGAACGATGGATATTTAAGCATTAAATCAGGTTTAGAAGGTATGGCAACAAGCACTACTATTCCAGGCGTTTTTGCGTGTGGTGATGTTGCAGATCATGTGTATCGTCAAGCGATTACTTCTGCAGGATTTGGTTGCATGGCCGCGTTAGATGCAGAAAAATATTTGGACCAAATTGTAAGTAATTAAATTATTTGCTCCTAGATCTAGCAAAAACCCTTAATACAACAGCAAAAATGTCGTTGTATACTTATTGCTAATGAATTTTCGGTATTTTAGGCGATAGCATAAAAGCGAAAATTCATTAGTGGCAAGTATCTATCTTAAATATCATTAACAAGGATTATTAATGAAACATCATGCGCCGAAATTTCTTCATTTAGTAGAACAAGCAAAAAAACGAATTAATGAGATTTCGACCACGCAACTAAAAAAAATGATCGATAATCGCGATGATTTTTATCTCATCGATGTCCGAGAAGAACATGAATGGTCTAGTGGTCATATTCCTACTGCAATGCATATCAGCAAAGGGGTTATTGAGCGCGATATAGAAAAAACCATTTCCGATATTGATGCATCTATCGTGGTTTATTGCAGCGGAGGCTTTCGTTGTGCTTTAGTTGCCGATAGCTTAAAAAATATGGGATACAGCCATGTATCCTCTTTAGAAAAAGGCTCTCAAGGCTGGATAGATGCTGGTTTTAAACTATCGAACTCGTGAACTATAGGCAGGTAGGCCCTAAATATTTAGCTGGTTTGATTGCCATTTTGCTAAATTTAGTGCACTATTTCATTTTTTATTAAATTGATACACCAATTGAGAGAGTTATGGCAAAAGAAGATCATATTGAAATGGCAGGAACAGTAATCGACACATTACCCAATACCATGTTCCGAGTCGAATTAGACAATGGACATATTGTTACTGCTCATATTTCAGGTCGCATGCGTAAAAACTATATTCGCATCTTAACCGGAGATAAAGTACGCGTTGAATTAACTCCTTATGATTTATCTAAAGGACGAATTACCTTTAGAGAAAAGAACTAAGCGTTCCCTCTTTCATCAATGGTAACCGTTCAGAGAGTATGGCTAGACAAGCACTCGAACGGCCATATTTGAGCTC
>CAZSAO010000006.1:36420-79418 GCA_964605275.1 uncultured Legionella sp. | reverse complement strand
GCCGCGCTCTAACCAGCTGAGCTACATAGCCAACAGATGCGCTATTTTCTTATTAAAAGTTATTTTTGTCAAGCATAAAAATAACTTTTAATGATTTTGTCAGCAATATATATAATTCCGATGTGATATCGGCGATTAAAGTATTTTCAGTTATTCATGTTCTTTTCCTGGCACATGACAATGCTTGGTGATGAGCAGCATTTACGTGCTAAAAAAAACCCTGGAAAAACCAGGGCTTGATAGAGAATGTTGTATGTTCAGTTAGATAATCAGAATATACATTGCTGCAGGCCCACGAAGCACTTGTACTAATAATTGCTGTTTTTTCTGCTGAGCAATAGTTTGCAATGTTTTCACGTCTTTCACCGGAGTTTTATTAGCCGAAATAATAATATCGCCAGGTCTTAATCCTGCTCTCCAGCCGGCGCTGTTTTCGGTTGCACCGGTAACTTGTACGCCAATAACATTTCCATGCGGTGGTAGTTCTTGATCAAACGCGCGTAATGCAAGACCATATAAAAAGGGGTTGGTTGATTGCATTTTTTGCTCATGACTTTTTGCATCAGTCACGACAGCATTTAATGTTAATGGTTTATTATCTCTTTGCAATGCGATTTTAACATTAGTACCAACGCGTAATAGACTAATGGTTGTTTTTACCTGGGTAGCTTGGGTAATTTTTGTATCATTAATTTGCGTAATGATATCGCCCGCTTTTAGGCCGGCAACTTCTGCAGGAGAGGTCGGATTCACTTGTGCGACTAAAGCACCTTGAAAATCTTCCGAATATCCCATCGATTGAGCTAATTCAGGCGTTAGATGCTGTACAAAAATGCCCATTAGACCGCGGTGAATGGAGCCAAATTTAATAATTTGTTGCGCTACATCTTTAACCATATTAATGGGAATGGCAAAGCCGATACCGACGTTACCGCCGTATGGAGAAAGAATGGCTGTATTAATACCAATCAACTCCCCGCGCGTATTAACCAACGCACCACCTGAGTTTCCTGGGTTAATTGCCGCGTCTGTTTGAATGAAGTTTTCAACGCCTTCAATATTAAGATCGCTGCGCTTTAATGCACTGACAATACCAAATGTAGCAGATTGGCTATTACCAAAACTATTCAAACCAAAAGGGTTACCAATGGCTACGACAAAATCACCAACTTCTAATTTATCTGAGTCACCAATAACCAATGACTTTAAATTTTTTGCATCTATTTTAAGTACGGCTAAATCCGTTTCGCTGTCGCTTCCGACTAAACGTGCTTTAAGGCGTCTGCCATCTTGTAAGGTAATGGTAATTAAATTGGCATTGCGAATCACGTGATCATTAGTAATAATTACGCCATTTTTAGGATCAATAATTACTCCTGAACCAATACTATCAAATTTTCTTCTTTTAGGCGGAAGACGTGAAGGCTTACCACTTTGCTCTTCATCCGCTGCGGCACCAGGCGGAGTAGAGTCGGGTAAGAAACCTTGTACAGCGACATTAACAATTGCTGGCATAATTTCTTTTAACATAGGAGCCAAGCTGGGAAGTGGTTCGGGTGATGCTGCAAACGAGGTGCAGGTAAAAAGAAACAACAATGAGCTTAAAAATAATGTGATGCGTTTTCTCATAGTATTTAGTCCTGAGGTTGATCATTAAACCATATTAACGTAGCTATTCTACCGGTTTGTGGCGCTCTTCGATAGGAATAAAATTCATCTTTTTCGGAGTAGGTACATAAATTAGACTGAGTGACGTTCATTACTCCTAAAGAATGCAATGCTAATTGCGCAATTAAAGGTAAATTGGCCAGCCATTTTTTTTCTTTTGTGGCTGTGAAGGCGCAGTACGATTGGGGGTATTTGCTAGTAAACGATAGATAAACTTCTTCGCCTACTTCATAATGCTGTTGTGATATAGCAGGGCCAATCCACGCTAAAATATCTTCTTCGTTGCTGTGCATTTTTTTTAAAGTATTTTCAATGACGCCATTAAATAATCCTCGCCAACCCGCATGAATAGCGGCAATTTCACTTCCTTGCTTGTTACACAAGGTAATAGGAAGACAATCTGCTGTTAAAATGACTAAGGGATGAGTAATACAACGTGTGACTGCTGCATCAGCGTCTCTTTGCTCTTCTTGTTCGGGCACAACACAGCGCACGCTATGAGTTTGATTCAGCCAAATAGGTGAGCCTGGAAGCTGCAAGGAATCTTTTAATTGCTGACGATTTTTTCCGACTAAATGCGTTTCATCTCCAACGTGTAATGCCAAGTTATTACTAGCAAAAGGGGGATTACTCCATCCCCCTTTTTTCGTAGTACTTAAGGCACTAATATTTTTTGGTGCATGCCAATTAGCATGTTTCATAGTCATTATCGGTATCCAATAGAGTAATTAATGATTGAAAATCCTCAGGAATTGGTGCTTCAAAAGTTAGTTCTTCTTTTGTTTTGGGATGCATAAAGGTAATGGTTCGTGCATGCAGTGCTTGTCTTTTAAACTGCTGTAATGCTGTTTTAATCGTCGCACTTATTTTGGCTGGCATGCGTGCTCGACCACCATATAATTGATCACCAATAATCGGGTGATTTAAATAAGCCATATGCACGCGAATTTGATGGGTTCTTCCTGTCATTAAATGAACATCTAACAAAGAGAATTGCTGGTATCGTTCGCAAACAGAATAATGCGTAATAGCCTGACGACCGTGCTCAAGAACACTCATTTTCAATCGGTTTTTTGTATGACGACCATATCCTGTATCAATTGTTCCACCAGAAACCACATAACCTTGCACTAATGCTAAATAATGGCGTTTAATATCTCTGTCTTGCAATTGTTTTACTAGAGAATTGTGGGCTGTTAAGGTTTTAGCCACCATTAATAAGCCCGTAGTATCTTTATCTAAGCGATGAACAATGCCGGCACGTGGCATATAATGCAAATCAGCATTATGATGAAGTAGGGCATTCACAAGGGTATGTTCTCTATTCCCCGCTCCTGGATGCACTACGAGACCTGCAGGTTTATTGATAACTAATAACTCATCATCTTCATAAATAATATCAAGCGCAATAGCTTCAGGCTTACTTAAGCTAAAATTAGCATCCATCATTGCGGTAAAGTCTACATTGATGCTCACCACATCGCCGCCAGATACTTTATCTTTTGGTTTACATGCTTTTTGATTTAGTTGTACACCACCTGTTTTTATCCATTGACCAATTTGCGAACGAGAATATTCAGGCATTAATTGCGCGAGCACACCATCAATACGTTGATAGTGATGCTCGCGAGGAATAACCAATTGCTGTTGTAAATGTTCTATCATTATGCGGGCTGCAGTTGAGTTTCGGTTAATCGGCCACGCAATGAATTGGGTAGTGCTTCATTCACAATGACTGTTGCAAATTGGCCAATCAGTTCAGCCGGCCCATCAAAGTTAACTACACGATTACATTCGGTACGTCCAGAAAGTTGTTGCGCGTCTTTTTTAGAAAAGCCAGTAACTAATAATCGTTGCGTACTACCAACCATCGATTCACTATAACGAGACGCTTGTAGGACTAATCGGCTTTGCAATATTTGTAAGCGTTGCTTTTTAGTGTCCATTGGTGTTTCATCGGCTAAATTAGCAGCAGGAGTACCGGGACGTGGGCTATAAATAAAGCTAAAAGAGGTATCAAAGCCAATTTCGTGAACTAAATCCATTGTGTCTTGAAAATCTTTATCTGTTTCACCGGGAAAGCCGACAATAATATCGGTTGATAAACGAATATCCGGACGTACTTTACGCAATTTTCTTATTTTGGATTTAAATTCTAACGCCGTGTAGCCACGCTTCATCAAACCTAAAATACGATCAGAACCACTTTGTACGGGCAAATGCAAATGATTTGCTAGTTCAGGCACTTCAGCATAAGCGTTAATCAAATTATCAGAAAAAGCTAAAGGATGAGACGTAGTAAAACGAATTCGTCCGATACCTTCGATTGCTGCAATGTAATGGATTAATAATGCTAAATCAGCCGTGTCACCATTTTCCATCAAGCCACGATAATCATTAACATTTTGTCCTAGCAAGTTGATTTCTCTGACACCTTGCATGGCTAATTGATAGCATTCTGTTAATACATCATCAAAGGGTCTGCTGATTTCCTCACCGCGTGTATAAGGTACGACACAAAAGCTGCAATATTTATTACATCCTTCCATAATTGAAACAAAAGCACTAGGACCTTCTGCACGAGGTGGTGGAAGGTGATCAAATTTTTCAATTTCAGGAAAGCTGATATCTACCACGGGTTTGTTTTTTTCTAGACGCTCATTAATTAGCGCAGGAAGTCGATGCAATGTTTGTGGACCAAAAACTAAATCAACAAAAGGCGCTCTTTTAACAATATCCGATCCTTCTTGACTGGCGACACACCCACCCACACCAATGATAACGTGCGGATTTTTTGCTTTGTATTCACGCCATTGACCTAATTGAGAAAATACTTTTTCTTGTGCTTTTTCGCGAATGGAACAGGTATTTAGTAAAATAACATCGGCTTCATTTACTTGATCTGTTTTGACCAAACCATGCGATTCAAACAATACTTCAGCCATTTTAGATGAATCGTATTCATTCATTTGGCAGCCATTTGTCTTTATATATAATTTTTTAGTCATATTTTTGGTCTACTTATAAAAAACGGTATTATTTCATTACTGCACATTTTGGCAATAAATTTTTGGTACTTTAGGTAAAATAAATGGCCACATATAATAGTTTGGGTTGTGAATAATGAATTCTAAACAATTAAAAAGATAAAATAGTATCATTTTGTTTATTAATTGTCTATTTGTGAATGGTAGGCATCTTTATGTCATGGAATGGGAGACGGTGTTTTAATGAGCGGATGAGGGTAATCTATTGCTCATGAGGATCATCTGGTGAATCAATTACTACACGAGTACTGTTTACCCCATTACCCGGTAAATCAATAAATTCTTCATTTAACCAACGTGCGTCTTCAATAAATAATCGTACACAACCATGACTGGCTCTATAACCTGGGACATCATAGCTGCCATGTAATGCATAGCCACGGAAAAAATGCATGCAATAAGGCATTAGTGCGCCGCCGCTTTCTCCATTAGCGCGGCGAGGAAATACAGTGGAAATACAATCAATGTCTTGTTTTCTGACGATACGGAACGATCCTGTTGGGGTAGCACATCCTCCTGCTTCATTACATTTACTGATGCCGGAAGAAATGGGCCCCCACCATAATAGTTCTCCTTCTCCATCATAGGCGCCCCAAGCTAATTTTTTTTGACTAACATAAATTGTTTTTTCACCGGTGGGCTCAATGTAGCGAGGAAAAGGCGATACATCATAAATAGTTAATCGCTCTATGTTTTTAGGAACAGCAATGGTCATTCCTGGTTTGAGACGAACATTCATTCGATTGATACGTTTGACAATATCTTGTTCTTCTTCATTGGGGAATAACGAGCTCCAGCTTTCATTATTTTTTACGATAAGGCAGAGATAATCAGGGGTGGTACATAACGTTTGGCCATAACGAGAGGAGGCTAAAACCATTGAAGTATTAAAGAGTAAAACAAACAAGACCATTATTTTTATCTTATTTTTCATGATGATTCCTATTAGTTCTATTTTTATTATTTACAACATCATGGAAAGAATGCATTTATTATTTTTTAGTATAGTTGAATAATTATGCTTCTGGGATTATTTATTGTATGCAATAATAATGTTCTCAAATTTATTCTTTAGGCTCTTTGGTTATGAGTTGGTTTAAAAAATTACTGCCATCAAAAATTAGAACTGAAACATCGCAAAAAAAAGGAGTTCCGGAAGGATTATGGACTAAATGCTCTGGATGCAATGCGGTATTATATAGTAGTGAGTTAGCCAAAAATCTTATGGTTTGTCCTTCGTGCGCTTTTCATCATCGCATTTCTGCACGTGTGCGTATAGCGCAGTTTTTAGATGAAGTAGGACAAGAAGAAATTGCGGCTTCTTTAGAGCCCATTGATAGACTTAAATTTAAAGATTCGAAAAAGTATAAAGACAGGATTCACCAAGCACAAAAGGCTACCGGTGAAAAAGAAGCGTTAATTGTAGTGAAAGGTACCTTAGCACAGCAACCAGTGATTGTTAGTGCGTTTGAATTTAGCTTTATGGGCGGCTCTATGGGGGCTACCGTGGGTGAAAAATTCGTGCGCGCCATTGATGTGGCTCTATTAGAAAAAAGACCTTATGTGTGTTTTACTGCCAGTGGTGGTGCGCGCATGCAAGAAGGTTTGTTTTCGTTAATGCAAATGGCCAAAACTTCCGCGGCTTTAGCTAAATTTGCTGAAGCGGGACTACCTTTTATAGTCGTGTTAACTGATCCTACCATGGGTGGTGTGTCCGCTAGTTTTGCAAGCCTTGGTGATATCATCATCGCGGAACCTAATGCGTTAATTGGCTTTGCCGGCCCTCGTGTGATTGAGCAAACGGTACGTCAAACACTACCCGAAGGGTTTCAACGTAGTGAATTTTTACTCGAGCATGGTCATATTGATATGATTGTTGAACGTAAAAATTTACGTACCTCAATTACAGAACTTATCGCTAAATTGACTCACAATGGTCGCGTTCATGAGCTATCTCACACCGCAGAATGATTGGAACGTCAACCAATGGTTGACGTATCTTGAACAACGTAGTCCGCAACAAAAAATAGAGCTTGGATTAGAGCGAATCCGAGATGTTGCGCGCCGTTTAAATGTTTTGAATCCCCATTATAAGATTATTACAGTTGCCGGTACTAATGGCAAAGGCTCAACGGTTCGTGCTTTGGAAACTATTTATAATAAGGCGGGATATAATGTAGGCTCTTATACTTCGCCGCATTTACTTTGTTTTAATGAGCGCATTAAGGTTAATTTACAATCCATTAGTGATAAGGCGTTATGTGATGTTTTTTTTGCCATTGAATCACGTAATGCAGATATTAAGCTCACTTATTTTGAAATGGCCACATTAGCCGCATTAGTTTATTTTCAGCAACAATCGTTAGATATTGTTATTCTGGAGGTGGGTTTAGGCGGGCGACTTGATGCGACGAACATTATGGATGCGGATGTAGCAATTATTACTACCATCGATTTTGATCATCAAGAGCTTTTAGGCAATACCTTAGAGAAAATTGGTCAAGAAAAAGCGGGGATTATTCGTGCGCAAAAGCCTGTAATTTATGCTGATATTAATCCACCACAAAGTATTTTAAGCGCCGCGCAGCAATTAAATGCACCTACTTATTTATATCGGCGTGATTTTGATTTTAACGAGCATGATGTAACATGGGATTTTTCTGCGCAAAACCTACTTCTTGCTGACTTACCCCCCCCTCTATTCGATTACACTCAGCAGCTGCTGCTCTTATGGCGTGTTCGTTGTTGCATAATGAACTTCCGATTACAGATGAAGATAAAAAAGCTGCGATGTTGCGTGTTTTTATCCCAGGCAGATTGCAATTAGAGACGTTGGAACAATATCAATTATCTGTTTTGCTTGATGTGTCGCATAATCCTCAGGCAACAAAATTATTAGCAAAAAAGATTGAAGACTTGGTTAGCAGTAATTTTTTGTTGTTTGGTGATTTTGCAACAGAGTCTTGTGATCTTGTTGAGCTCGTGGATCCCGCGGTCAAGCCGCGGGACGTAGGGAGGGGAGAGAGGCTGGGCGTTGGAGCTGAAGCGTTGGACGTTGAGATTAAAATGTTGAGCGTTAGGACGGGAGCTCCTAAACAGCAAGTGCATGCGGTTTTTTCGGCGATGAAAGATAAAGATATTTTGCAAATCTTGCAACTATTGAAAAACTCCGTTGATTTTTGGTATTTAGCAACCTTAGATTATCCCCGGGGTGCTAGCGCAGATTATTTATTAGCATTAAGTGAAAAGGCAGGAATTATGGCAAAAATTTGTTATACTAGTCCGTCCATTGCTTTTACTGAAGCATTAAATCACGCTAAACCAGGCGATTTAATCGTTGTATTTGGATCTTTTTTTACAGTAAGTGACGTATTGACACGGCACGATGAATTCTTGGCAAAGAGGGATATTATATGAAACTGGTTATAGATGAGCAGCTAAAGCACCGCCTAATTGGTCTTGCCGTTATTATTTCGCTTGGTGCGATTTTTGCTCCAGCAATGATGAAAAAATCAACTCAAAATACAGAAAGTAATTACAATGTGCGTGTTAGTTTACCGCCAGAGCCTAGCGCACCTAATGTCGCTATTGCTGATGAGCAAGAAGTGTTTCAAACGATTAATATTGCTAAAGTCACTATTCCTGAGGTCAGTGCAGAGAGCCAATTGCCACAACTCGCACGAGCGGAAGAGTTACATGCTGATGTGGAAGCAGTTCATGAAACGGCGGCCATTCAAAAACCACATATTGATGATGCTATTGCCCCTGTAGAAATTGCTTTAAATAACACCACAAAAAATAGTATTAAACACGCGCAAATTGCGACTAATAAACCCGCGCCAGTATCCGTTGCTGCTCGTAAAGTCACAAAAACAAGTGTTAAAAAAGCGCCAGTGACTGTTGCTCGAGCAAACATAAAGCAGCCAGCGCAAATAGCCAAAGTAATAAATCAAAAAGCCAGCAGACGAGAAATGTATGCGGTGCAATTAGCCTCTTTTTCTAAAGTAACGCTCAAGCCTTGGTAAATAAATTGCAAGCCAAAGGTTATAAAGCACATTATGCGCGTATAGCTGGGCGAAATGGGGTGAGCTTTAAAGTATACGCAGGACAAGTACCTCAAAAAGTAGAAGCACAGAAATTGAGAGTACAACTGGCTAGCTCCATGCAATTAAATGGTTTTGTTGTTACTACAGGAGTGAGTTAAGAATGCAGTGGCATTGGGTTGATATAGCAATTGTTTGTACTATTGGACTATCAGTCATTACAGGCTTGTTTCGTGGGTTCGTTAAAGAATTAATCGCTTTATGTGCGTGGGTTGCGGCTATATGGTTGGGCTTTAGTTATTCATCATACTTTGATCCGTGGCTAAAATCTTATATTCAAGAGCCTTCGGTACGCACTGCTGTGGCATTTATTGGGATCTTATTTGCAACACTATTAGCAGGCGGCATAGTTAATGCGTTAATTAGTTTTGTTTTAAAACGTTCAGGCTTAGGTGGAACCGATCGCGTATTGGGAATGGGGTTTGGTTTTATTCGCGGTGTATTTATTGTCGCGCTTCTTATTGTTGCGGTAAAAATGACTTCATTACCGTATCAGCAATATGCTAAAGAATCTCAATTGTGTACTCGTTTTGACCCAGTTGTTGATGTAATTTCCGGCCACCTGCCGCAGTTTGTGAAACAAGTAAAAACAGTAGATAATACTGATAATATTATTGATACAGCCCCTGTTGCTTAATATAAGCATATACTTTTTCTGGGATTAAACGCTCGTTTGTTCTAGCAGCCATGGAGAATTTTTCATGGCTTTCTTTTAGTAATTCTCTTATGTGTGTGGATGAAATAGGATAAAAACCTGCGTCATACTCATAAATTGCGCCTGCTTTTTGTTTAAGAAAATCGGTTTTATTCTCGATGTAATGAGATTTAATCATTTGATAAAAATAACTCCGTACATCGATGTTCTTTGCGCCGACGAGTGGTACATCTTGCGGTGTCAAAATAGACTGAGATAGATTTTGTTTATTGCGATTCATGACGAGTATATTGGCTAATGTTACTATTTTTTCCCACTGATGCCATTGAGGTAACGACATAAATGCATCATAGCCCAGAATTAAGCTAATGCTTGCATGAGGCAGTTCTTCTCTAACACTTGTTAATGTATCAACCATATAAGAAGGTGTTGCTCTATTTATTTCTCGTAAATCAAGTTCAAATTGAGGGTAGGGGCTTAATGCCAGTTGTAGCATCGTAAGGCGCTGATTTGTTGTTGCATGAGCTGGCGCTTTTAGGGCAGGAATTTTGCACGGTAGAAAACGATAAGAATCAAAATGCATATGGTTTTGAATCGCAAGACTGGTGTTAATGTGTCCTTGGTGAATGGGATCAAAAGTACCACCATATAGGGCAATATGGCTCATACACTAATCCAGGGCGTGCCTTTGCATAACACTAAAGCGGCACGCTCTAAATAACTCCATGTGTGCGTGTTTAAATTTGATTTAATGCATTCATCTATTTGGTTGCATTGGTGCAAAAGAGAATGCAAGGTTGTATCATTTATTCGTCGCAAAGCAACTTGATACATATTAATGCGCTGCGGCCAAATTTTTAATGTACTACACGCACTTTTTAAGTCGCTAGTCTTTATAAGGTAGTGCAATTGCAATAATAGCCTTGTTTCTTGTGCCAGCATCCATAACACTAATGTGGCTTCTGTTTTATTTTGTGCGGCATGACGTAATACTTGAATGGCTTTATCTGAGTGTCCTAATAAACACGCGTCAATTAACTCAAATAAAGTATGTTCGCATTGGTCGTAAAGATGTTCTTTTACTTGCTCTGCACTAATGCTTGTTTGGTCTAAATAATTTAAACTGAGTTTTTCTATTAACTGCGCACAAGCCAGCATATTACCCTGTGTATATTGTTGAATAAGCTCAATAACACCAGTCGCTACGCGTAATGATTTTTTTTGTAACTGCGCTTTAATCCAGCCATTCATTGCATCACTAGTTAGCGGGTAATGCATGACAAATAACACTTCATCAAGAGATGTTGCCCACTGTAATTGTTTGGCGGATATATTGGGCGTCTTAATAATTAAGGCACAGCGAGAATTATTATTTTTTAAATAATTCGTCAGAATTTTTTTTCCTGCAGCATCTAATGTTTTTTTCTCATAAATAACAGTGAGCAGTGTTGTCTCTGAAAAAAGAGAATAACTATTGGCCTCCTCAATCACCTGTTGCCAATCGTTTGCATTATTAATATACAGTACTTTTTCATCACATTCATTGTGCTGACGAAGGTATTTTTTAATCAAAAGGGTACTTTCTTCAAGTAAATAGATATCTTGTCCAGCCAACCAATAAATGGCGAATGCTTTTTTGGGTAGGTGCTGTTCTAAATAATTGGGTTTAACGTGCATAAAGTTAGGCTTTTTTATTCAAGCGATTTAATATTTGTACTGCAGTTTCTTGCCGCATTTCGTCTAAAAAGAGTGATTCTTCTTGGTTAGAACCTAAAATCCGATCATTATTTAAAGTGAATTGTCGTGATACTTGAATTATCCGCGAAGGTTGAACTATTTCGCCATTCGATTTTTGCAGTGAAAACTCTGTAGTTAAAATCAATTGATATTGACGCGAATTCGTACTTGCGCCAATACTCACGATTTGTTTTGCTAAAGTAGATTGATTAAGCATCAGCCAATAGGGGGCTTTAGCTGGGGTATCGCTTACTTTAATATGATAGGCTTTAAATTGTGCTTCTAGCAGCTCTTCAAGCTCTTTGTTGCTATTATTTGAAATAATAGCAACACATTCCAGCCAGGTTGGTACGTCAATCATTCCTCTTAAATGAAATCCACAAGAGCATAATATTAAGGATACAATAAAAGGAATAATTAATTTTCTCATCTTTATCCCACAACTAAATTAATGAGTTGTCTATGAGCCACGACAATTGCTTTTTTAACTGACTTTTCAAGTAAAAAATCTTTTACTTGTTCTGTCGCAAGACTAATGAGTTCATCATCAGTTAATTCCACGCTTGCCGTAAATTGAGCACGTAATTTCCCATTAACTTGCACAACAAAATCTACTTCATCTGTTTTTAGCGCATTTTTGTCTACTTTCGGCCATGGTGCGTCAATAATGGCTTTTTCAAATCCTAAATGCAGCCATAGATAGTGACAAATATGTGGTGTAATAGGAGCTAATAAACGCAGCAACATGCTAAAGCTATGAAACAGATGATATCTATCGTCTTCTGTTTGTATGTCATAACTAGAAAGCTCGTTAAATAACTTCATGCATCCTGAAACTACGGTATTAAACTGATTTTTATCATAATCAGTGCTTGCTTGGGCAAGAATGTGATGGACTACATGCCGTGATTTCTTTAGTCTATTATCTGTTTGTTGCCAATTGACATGACCATTGCCGGTGGCAATCACATCATTAATTTCTATAAACAATTGATGATGTTGATGCGCAAAGTGCCAAACGCGTTTTAAGAAGCGATGAGCTCCTTCAACTGCATTATCGGACCATTCTAATGATTGCTCAGGTGGTGCTGCAAACATAGTAAATAAACGGGCGGTGTCTGCGCCATAAGTATTAATTAAATTATTGGGATCAACTATATTACCCACGGACTTTGACATTTTTTGTCCGTCTTTTAATACCATACCTTGTGTTAATAAGGCTTTGAATGGCTCATCAGAGTTAACCAATCCTTCATCACGCATTAGTTTATGGAAAAAGCGCGCATAGAGTAAATGCATTACCGCGTGTTCTATGCCACCAATATATTGATCTACAGGAGTCCAATACTTTGCTCTGTCATCCAGCATGGCATTTTCTTGTCCTTTACAAGCAAAACGTGCGTAATACCACGACGATTCGACAAAGGTGTCGAATGTATCTGTTTCTCGGGTGGCGTCTTGGCCGCATTTAGGACAAGCAACATTAACAAAATCATGACATTGAGCAAGAGGCGAGCCGCTACCCGTAAAGGCTACATCTTCAGGTAGGGTCACCGGTAAGTCATGTTCAGGAACTGGCACAATGCCGCATTGCTCACACAAAATCATGGGGATAGGAGTACCCCAATAGCGTTGACGTGAAACGCCCCAATCTCTTAATCTGTAATTGATTGTGGCTTTGCCGCTGTCTTGCGCCTCCAGATACTTGGTAATTGCATCCATCGCATCGGCAGAAGAAAGATTATCAAATGCTCCTGAGTTAATCAGCGTTCCTTCTTCTGTATAGGCGGTTTTATTGAACTCGTGACTTTGCGGTGCTGGTGGAGTAATTACTTCAATCATTGGCAGTTGATATTTTTGTGCAAACTCCCAATCACGTTGATCGTGCGCTGGCACGGACATAACCGCCCCAGAACCGTATTGCATTAAAACAAAGTTCGCAACCCAAATAGGGATTTCTTGACCGGTTATCGGATGAAGCGCATACAATCCGGTAGCAACACCACTTTTTTCCATGGTTGCTAGATCGGCTTCCGCCATTTTAGTACCTTGGCAGCTGTCTAGAAATGCTTTAACTTCTGCATTGTTTAATGCCGCTTCTTTGGCTAATGGATGATCTACGGCAACGGCTAAATAAGTCGCCCCCATTAATGTATCAGGTCGGGTGGTGTAAATTTTTAGTTTTTTAGAGTAGTTAGGTACAGTGAAATAGATTTCGGTTCCGGTTGAGCGACCAATCCAATTTCTTTGCATTTGTTTTACTTGTGATGGCCATTCATCCAGCTGATCGAGTGAACTTAAAAGCTCATCGGCATAGGAAGTGATTTTTATAAACCATTGGGATATTTCACGTCGCTCAACTAACGCTCCTGAGCGCCATCCACGTCCATCAACTACTTGTTCATTAGCTAGAACGGTTTGATCAACAGGATCCCAGTTAACAACGGCATTTTTTTTATATACTAAGCCTTTTTCATATAGGCGAATAAAAAACCATTGCTCCCAACGATAATAGGCCGGATCACAGGTAGCTATTTCACGTCGCCAATCATAGGCATTTCCTAAACGTAAAAACTGTTCTCTCATGGTGGCTATATTTTGCTTGGTCCATTGTGCGGGAGGAATGCCGTTTTTAATAGCGGCATTTTCTGCAGGTAGACCAAAAGCGTCCCATCCTATGGGTTGTAAGACATTTTTACCTAAAGCTCGTTGGTATCGAGAAATAACATCACCTAAGGTGTAGTTACGAACATGCCCCATGTGTAATGTTCCACTAGGGTAGGGAAACATGGATAAACAATAAAATTTTTCTTTGTTTAAATCTTCAGTAACGTTAAATGACTGTTTTTTCTGCCAATATTGTTGCGCTGCTTCTTCAACTTCTTGGGGCTTATAGATAGTGTCCATAGACCAATTTATTAGGTGACTTGAACGGCTAAGGATAACGCCTCTTGTCTTTGGCAGCAATAGCTTCGTGCGCTCTTATTGCTTTTATTTTAAAAAAAAGAGCAACTAGAGTTAAGATAAGGCAAAATAAAAATACCGGGGCATCGCCCCACACAATCCAAGGCGTGGTCCCTGAGGCTGAAAAGACATTACTTTGTAATATGCCGGAGCTAAAAGGGGGGAGGTTATCTAGAATATCACCTTGAGGGTCGATGATTGAAGATAATCCATCATTATTCGCTGTAATTTGAAAGCGCCCCGTTAATAATGAAATACTTTGCGCTATTTGTTGTTGCTGGTAACTCGCTAATGAATGACCAAACCAGCCATCATCGCTGATAGATATAATCCATTGAGCTCGTGGCATTTGCGCTCGTAAAAGCTCTGGATAAGCCAGCTCATAGCAAATTAAACTGGCGACAGGATGATTGGCTAAGGTAATTAATTGCTGTTGTGTTGGTCCTGGGGCAATATTGGGCATTTCTAATTGCAGTAACTCACTAATACGTTTAAATGGCGCAGGAATATATTCGCCAAAGGGCACTAAGTGCTCTTTAATATAGCTGCCTTTGGCTTGCCCAAGGCTCACAATAGAATTATAAAAATGATGTTCTTGTTCATCGGTAGGCTGTAGTATTCCTAAAACTAAAGAGCTCTGTGCTTTTTTAGCTTTGCGATCTAATTTTAATAGATAATCATTTAAATAGTTGGCCGGTAGAGGAATAGCTGATTCAGGTAAAATAATTAAATCGGTTCCTAGAAGAGCGGTGATATTTTTTTCATAATAGTCCAATAAATTCCAAAATAAAGAATCATCCCATTTATCACGCATAGCTAAATTAGCTTGTATAACGCCTACTGAAATGGGTTTGGAGTCAATATTAGTCCAACGCACACCACTTAAGAGGGAGGGGGCCATGAGCAGTAATACAAAGCTAACTATATATGTATAACGACGTATCGATTGTTCTTTAATCGCTGAGACTAAAAGGGTTGCGGCAAAAACACATAAAAAACTACTGCCATAAATTCCTAACACGGGAATAATGAATTTTAGTGGGCTATCTATTTGACTGGTACCCAGCAACAACCATGGAAAGCCGGTTAATAATGTTGCTCGTAAATACTCACTTAAACACCAAAAAGTACTAAAAAGCAAAGCGTTTATTATACTGTTTTGCGGCAAAGCCAACATACGATAACACCATGCGGTGCATGCGGGATATAATGCCAGATACAGTAAAAATAAGAGCGTTGCGCTACCTGCCATCAAGTAATTTAAATTACCGTAATCATGAATGCTGATAATGACCCATGAGACGCCTATGCCAAAATAACCTAACCCGTATATTAATCCATAATAAGCTGCTTGTTTTGCGCAATGAGCATTGATAATAGCGTTATATAAAAGGGCAATACTGATAATAGTAAAACCAGGCAGATGAGCAGGGGCGAATCCCAAAGTACCTATAGCACCTAAGAGAAAAATAAAAAAATAATGAGTGAGATTGCTTTTTGCATAAGAATTAGAGAATGCGGTATTAGGTACAGCAGCAGGTTTCATGAGTAGTAGCATTTTATCAATTTAGAGGAAGATAAAGGAGACGCGAAGGAAGGTCAAGAATAATCAGCTATTCACCGGGAATTGCTGATTCTAAATTAGCCTAATGGCTATTTGCAAGTCGCTATGCTTGATTCACTTGTTGTATAATCTATTCCTATTAATTGTCCAAATGACTTTAAAGCATTGATGATGTGTTGCAAATTTAATACCTGATATGCTAACGCCGCACCATGACTAATATTGATAGATATATCATGTTTGATTGAATGAAGCTCGGCATATTTTTTATAGTATTCATTGACTCGTTCCTCTTGTCCTACACGAAAAAATATTGCGATTAAAATTAAATTTGTAGCCAAGGCAGTGACTGCTGTAGCTAATATAAATGATGACAAGGGAGCGCAGGCAATAGCAAGACAACCTATTGTAGCAATAGAAGTGAGTGCATTAGCATATATAAAGACCAATCGCGCGTCATCTATTCTTTTTTTGTTTTCTACATCTGATGGTTTGAAAAATAATGGCAGCATAAATTTAGTTCCTAGAGATTATAAGCAATAAGCACACGTTATAAAATAGTCTCAATATGGTCTGTATTGTTTCATGCTGGAGTACTTATGACAAGATAAAACTGTTACAAAAAGAAAGAGGTATGTTTTACTGGGTTAGGTTACATCGCATCTATGCCGCATTGATTAATTCTAAATTTAACAAATGCTGTTCATAATCTTCAATTAATGACAAGCATGTTCCTCCGACTAATAAATTGTGCTTGTTTGTTATATCCATAACGAGTATTGAGGCAATCACATGATTTACTTCTATTAAATTATTTAAAATGATTTCTGTTTCCTCATGATTAATAAATGCGGGTAGATTATTAAAAAAAATGCGTGCAGTTTGTATCTCTGCCGATATAAGTTCATCCGAAATACATAGCAAATCTAGATAAGATATAAGTTTCATATTAAATTCTTTAATGAATAATAACATTTAGATTCCTTTGCTAGTTAAATTGTCTGGCTTATGTGTTTCATCTTCGTCTTTTAATTCATTTTTTTTCATTTGCCTGAGCATAATTAGTTCATTTTTTTGCGAGTTTTGCGCGGAATTTATAGGACTGTTTGATGATTTATATTTATGGTAGTCAAGATAATCTGATTTTAGACTATTATGCTTTAAGGAGTTACCTGCTTGTATTAGTCTATTGGTAAGAAAATCAGGCAACCAATTCAGATATTTATTATTTTTCACATTTATCAAAAAATCGCCTAATTTGCCACTCAATGATTCTTGCTCTTGCGTGAATTCAATTTTTGCCTGCGCAGCAAAAGCGTTTTGATCAATTCGAGTTAACAAGTTTTTAAAATGATCAACATTAGGAGCATAATGCCCACTTTTATGATCCATCTGAGTAATTTTACCCTGCTCGATGCGTACCATTCCTGCTGAAATGACTTTTAGCCCGGCATTAAATGTAGAATGATGAATTAAATTAACCTGGTGCTCTCCAACATATAGGCGGCCACTGCTGTCCATTATATATGCCGCCATTCCTGGGGTTTTTCCTTTATAAGCTGTAGTGTCATAAGGTTTGGAATTATTTCCTCGGGTGAACGTTCCATCTGCAGCTGTCTTTATTAAGTAGTGAGCGCGCTGTGAATCAGAAAAATAGGTGATGCTTTTCTCTTGCTCTGATTCAGGGTGCGTTTTTTGTAACCATTTAAAAAAATTATTATTTTCCTGAGTGTTAGGAGCTTTTTCCCATTCTCTATAATAGGCATTAAGGACCACTTTATTCCGGTGTTTCGGATCTAATCCTTCTAGCGCATAATATGGTGTAAGCCCAATGGTTTTTTCATCACGTGCTAGTTTATGTGCACTGCGCATTGCTGTAATGATTTCTTTTTTCCTTTCTTTGGATATTTTATCTGGCATTTTTTTATCCATAAAGAACTTTATTAATATAAGTATAGGCAACAAATATCAAATATCAAATAGGCAACAAATATCAATAAGTGTTCTTTGTGTGTTATATTTGGTTGACTTGTGGTTTTTTTGTGTGCTCGAGAGCGGATTTAGCATTTAATGAAGGAGTTTAGATAACTAAATGATCGAATTAGATGCTAAATTCAACGAAGAGATCGGGGTTTTTCGTAAGTCCTGATAGTATAAACAAACTATGGATGGCGATATTCTCTGTGGCAATAGACAGAAAATGAAAAGTTATGTTACTGTTTCTTAATATAAATAAATTAAGAGGAAATAATAATGCAGGAGGCTTTTTTTATAAAGAAAGTGGCCGTATTAGGCGCTGGGGTTATGGGGGCTCAAATTGCCGCTCATTGTGTGAATGCGGGCATAGAAACGTTATTATTTGATTTACCTGCTAAAGATGGGGCTGCAAATGCTTTGGTTGATAAAGCAATTAATAATCTCAGTAAATTAAAACCGGCACCACTTGCTACGCCTTCTATTGCTCAATTACTACACGCGCGTAATTATGAACACAATCTTGCCGAATTGACTTCATGTGATTTGGTTATTGAAGCCATTGCTGAGCGATTAGATTGGAAGGAAGATTTATATAAGAAAATTTCTCCTTATTTAGCACCGCACGCTATTTTAGTAAGTAATACTTCAGGTCTAAGTATTAACGAATTAAGCAAGGTATTACCAGAGCAGCACCACGAACATTTTTGTGGTGTGCACTTTTTTAACCCACCACGTTACATGCATCTTGCAGAATTAATTCCCGCCCATGCCACCTCTCCTCAGTTATTAGATCATTTAGAAACCTGGTTAACCCGCTATTTAGGTAAAGGTGTTGTGCGTGCGAAAGATACGCCTAATTTTATTGCTAATCGTGTAGGTGTTTTTTCTTTACTAACGATGTTACATCATACCGTTGCTATGGGTATGGGACTTGATGAGGTAGATGCGTTAACAGGAGCACTTTTAGGTAGGCCTAAATCAGCTACGTTTCGTACTATGGACGTAGTTGGACTGGATACAATGAAGCATGTTGTGCATACGATGCATCAACAATTAAGCGAAGATCCATGGCATGAGTTATTTAACTTACCTGTTTGGCTGAATGAATTAATCGAACAAGGAAATCTTGGACAAAAAACAGGCCAAGGGCTTTATCGGAAAAATGGAAAGGTCATAGAAGTATACGATGTAGAAAATAAAACATATCGGTTAGCAAAAAGTGAGGTAGATGATGAAGTTAAAACAATCATGCGCACCGCTGATCCTGTGGCGCGTATGCATGCATTGATGGAATCGTCTAATAAGCAAGCACAATTTTTAGCCGCCTGTTTTCGCGATTTATTTCATTATTGTGCCTATCATTTGCAGGATATTGCACAAACCGTGCGTGATGTTGATTTAGCTATTCGTTGGGGATTTGGTTGGGCACAAGGACCTTTTGAAACATGGCAGCAAGCAGATTTAAAAATGGTAACACAATATATTGAGCAAGCCATAGCTAATAAATCGGCATTAAGCTGCGCGCCACTACCTACGTGGTTGTCTTCTGTTGCGCAATTTTATAATGAGCATGGTGCTTTTTCGCCAATGAAAAACCATTATCAGCCACGAAGTCAATTGCCCGTATATCATCGGCAAATGTTCCCTGATGCCGTTTTACAAGAGCCTGTTTATAAAGCAACTACCGTTTATGAAAATGATGGTGTTATTTTACGACACTTTAAAGAAGATATTGCAGTTGTGCAATTTAAAAGTAAATCTAATACGATAAGCCAGGCTGTTTTAGATGGTCTTGAGCACTGTATAGAGCAAGCAGAACAACGGTTTCAAGGATTGGTTATTTATCAAAACGATGCGAGTAACTTTAGTTCTGGTGCCGATCTTCGCGGAGTTTCTTTATTAATTCAACAAAATCAGTTTAATGCGTTGGATGCAATGATTGCCCAATTCCAACGAGTAGCAATGCGTTTGAAATATAGCATTATCCTACTGTTGCCGCATTAAGAGGGCGTGCCTTAGGTGGTGGATGTGAGTTAATGATGCATTGCAGTGCTACGGTTGCAGCATTTGAATCGTATCCGGGCTTAGTTGAGCTAGGTGTTGGTGTTATTCCTGCAGGTGGTGGCTGTAAAGAGATGGCGCTACGTGCTGCGAGCAAATCGGCAAATGATTTAATCACCACCGTACAACACTATTTTCAGCAAATTGCTACGGCACAAGTAGCGGGCAGTGCTGCTGATGCTCTGGCTTTAGGCTACTTAAAAAATACAGATAAGCACATAATGCATGCTAATGAAGTACTTCATGTGGCACTAGCACAAGCACAATTTATGGCAGATGCTAATTATCATCCACCTCTTAAAGCTCTTTTTAAAGTAGCAGGAAGAGAAGGTCATGCGCGATTACAAACCGGTTTGGTCAATTGGCTGGAGGGTGGTTTTATTTCTCCTCATGATTACAGCTTGGCAAATGAACTGGCTTATGTATTGTGTGGCGGGAATGTTAATCAAGGCAGCTTAGTAGATGAGCAATGGATACTAACCTTAGAGCGTGAGGCATTTATTAAGCTTGCACAAACACAGTTGACTCAAGCACGAATAACTCATTTATTAGAAACAGGCAAACCACTGCGTAATTGATAAGGAAAACACAAAATGACAAATGTATATGTAGTGGATGCGCTTCGCACGCCAGTAGGTAAAGCACCTCGAGGTGTATTTAAAAATACGTTGCCAGATGATTTGCTGGCTCATACTATAAAAAGTTTAATGGCACGTCATCTTTCTGTTGATTGGAATGAGTTAGGTGATGTGGTCATTGGCTGTGCTATGCCTGAAGCGGAGCAAGGCATGAACGTTGCTCGTATTGCGTCTTTATTGGCAAATGTACCACAAAGTGTTCCGGCGATGACGATTAATCGCTTTTGCTCTTCTGGGGTGCAAAGCATTGCTACAGCGGCAGCTGCTATAAACAATAACGAAATGCATTTAGCACTTGCTGGATGGGTTGAAAGCATGTCTATGGTGCCTTTAGGTGGGAATAAGTACACCGCTAATCCTGCTATTTTTAATAATGAACATATAGCAATTGCCTATGGGATGGGAATTACCGCTGAACATGTTGCTACACGTTGGGGTATTTCTCGTGAGCAACAAGATGAGTTTGCCGCCCAAAGCCATAAAAAAGCGGTTTTGGCACAACAACGAGGTGATTTTAAAGAAGAAATTAGTCCTATTGAAATTACTCTGCATCATGCTGATTTAATGCATAACAAAGTGATTGAGCACACTAAATTAGTGAGCGATGATGAAGGCCCAAGAGCAGACACTTCTTATGAGGCTATTGCTCAATTAAAGCCCGTTTTTGCGGCTCGTGGCTCTGTAACGGCGGGTAATAGCTCTCAAACGAGTGATGGTGCGGCAATTGCTTTATTAGCAAGTGAGACGGCATTAAAAACCTATCAATTAAAACCTATAGGTCGTTTAGTCAGTTATGCTGTTGCTGGTGTGCCTCCGGAAATTATGGGCATCGGTCCTATCAAGGCAATCCCCTTGGCATTAAAACGTGCGGGATTAACTTTGGATCAAATCGATTGGATAGAGTTAAACGAGGCATTTGCTGCACAAGCATTAGCTGTTATTAAAGAGCTTAATTTACCTCGTGAGAAAGTGAATCCTCTTGGTGGGGCTATTGCGTTGGGACATCCATTAGGTGCAACAGGAGCTATTCGTACGGCTACATTATTACATGGACTTAAACGTACCAAAGGGCGTTATGGCATGGTTACCATGTGTATCGGAACAGGTATGGGCGCGGCCGCAATATTTGAGGCACTTTAGATATAAAAAAGGGGTTTACTAAAGCGACACGTATAAGTACAAGGAATGTACATGACAATAACAGCATTGGAACGTCCCTCGAAATCTATTAACTATTGGCTTTTGTTAGTCACAGTTGTTCTTATAGGGCTGACTACGTATGAAATACGTTACGCTCCTTTTTTTGGTGCTTATTACTGGTCAACTTTTTTTGTTTTTTTAGGAGTGATTAGTAGTTTAGGCTTATATTATCATTATATTTTAAAGCATCTTCGCCTAGCTTTTTATGCTGGGCCAGGTATTCTGTGCGCCATAACAGTGGCATATCTTTGTTATCATGGAGTAAATCGGTATTGCTATCCTACGTTGCTATTTGCTTTTTGGTGCATCGGCGGCGTACATTTTGTCATAGCTATTTGTTTTGAGGCGGATAAAAGAGCCGATTTGGTTAATGCATTGTGCTTGTATCTTTCTTTTCCTGTATTCATCATTTTGTCGCAATATCTTCTTGTATCTAATAATGCGCATCATCCTTTAGTTTATGATGAATTATTGTTAGCTATAGAAGGATCGTTAGGTTTTTATCCTAGTCTTTTAATTGCTAGGTTTATCCGCTCATTGCCTGCTGGGATTGTTTATGCTGCGAATATAATTTATTTATCATTACCTATTACTGCCTTGTATGTTTATATAAAACTAGAGCAGATACAGCATAAAATTCCAATTAGTTTTGTTTTAGAGTTGTTTTTAATTGGTATTGTTGGCTATAGCCTCTATCAAATAATTCCGGCTTGTGGTTCGCAGTATGCATTTATTGCAACATGGCCGTTAGAACTTCCACTTAATTTTATGCAAAAAGAACCACATACGGTCTTTTGTCCTATGTATTATCCTAGAAATTGTATTCCCTCATTACATACGGCTTGGACTATTACCTTATTACGTTATGCCTATTTATTAGGTGCATACAGCAAAGCATTCATCTGGGGCGTTGCAGTAGCGACTTTAATTGCTGTTTTTGGCATCGGCGCACATTATTTAGTTGATATTGTGGTAGGGCTTGCATTTGCTAATTGTATTGGGGGGCTTGCAAGCGTTCAATTGCCATTGAACAATCGAGCGCGCTTTTGTTCATTTGTTTTTGGTGGGTTGTTATGCGTGATGTGGTATGTTCTTATCTTAAAAGAGTTAACTTTTTTCCAATCATCTAAAACTATAGCATGGAGTGTGTTTAGCCTCAGCGTTTTTTCAAGCATCATTTTAGAACGAAATTTAATTCAATCATATAAGTCTAATCGTGATTCATTTAATTAAAAAGCAACAGTGCGATAGAGATTAAAATAATAACAGCAAACACGAGATGTTTATGCCGAAACGTTTTTTGTGGTTTATATTTATTCATTGATTGGTTCTCTTGATGTTATAAACGTCTGTGCGACTCACTTTCTTGTAATCTTTTAGCAAGAACTAGTTGAATATTATCACGTGCTCTATCAGGAAAGTGTTGATACGCATCTAAAAAATCTTTTGCGTTAATTGTTAAAAATTCACAGCCAGTAATGGTTGTAATGCGTGCGGTCCTGCGAATATTACGTAAAATAGCAATTTCCCCAAATACATCACCTGGACCTAAAATATTAACTCGTTTCCATCCCATGGAGAGTGTTTTGACCAGAACATTTACTGTTCCTTTGATTATAACGTATAGCTTATCACCAATGTCACCTTGCTCTATAACCATCTCTTCAGGGTTGTAGTGTGTAAGAATACATTTTTCTGCCAGCATTTTTTGTTCACTAACCCCAATCCCTGAAAAAATATTCACATGGGCTAGTATTTTTATTAATTCTAATTCGGATAAATGGATAGTTGACTCCATAGTTCCTCTCCTTGGAATAAATTAGTTTAAAATCAACAACTCCCTTTAATTTCAGTATAGTCAATAATATGGTTTAGGTATAATAAAAAGATAACTCATTGATATAAAAATACAATTAAATGTATTCTGGATTAGCAATTGCGGGTGAAAATCACGTCATGTTGTTAAAAAATATTAAAACTTTGCTTTATTACACTCACTCTAAAGCGGCCACGCTTGGTTTTTTCTCTTTTCAATAAAACGTACACCGTTAAACTCATCGTCTCACTTTGTACTTGAGCTTTACTCACGAAATATTGGCTTTCCAATGTAATTTGTTCATTAGCAATATTTAGTTTTTGCAGTACAGGATTGAGTTCTTGGGTATTTTGAAAGCCTTCTGTTCCTCGTTGCTCTATAAGTTCATCTGCTTGCGTTGCATTAAGGCCATCACCTAATGCCATTAATACAGCCTTTGAGGCAGTGTTAATATTAATGGGCGTCGATTCAGGCAGGGCGATAAGATAAGGTTGTAGCATCGTATCTAAAGAGGAGCTGACTTCTTTTAATAAACGAAATTCAGAACGACTTTGAATGGGTTGATGAGAGGGGTAATAGGGTGGTTTTTGCCCGATATAATAAGAAATATACTCATCTTTACCGTGTGATAAATCATAGGTACTTAGCCAATTTTGTAGTGCAAGAGCCAGTTTTATGTGCTCTTCATTAGTATGTTTAGAATCTATTTGTTGTAGAAAATGAATAAAAAAGGGCGTGTTTTTTTTCTCTAATAAATTATTAAGGTTTATTTTACTTTGCGCGTCATACAACCTTCCAGATAACGTGACCCCTTTATAAAGCGATGATAAGTTTTTAGGAAGGTGTGCAACACTCCCTTGCGCTGTTGCAACAGTATATTTATTATGAGGATTTTGAAGCTCATTAAAGCTCCAAAACATCACAGCTTGCGACGCTAAGTATAATTTATCGTGGATTATCGTTTGATGCGTTCTATAAATATCCAGTTGTAAGCGCATGCTCATAACTGTTGCCGCAATAGAAACTAAGGTCATGATAAATAATGCGGTGAGTAATGCACTTCCTTTTAAGGCTTTTTTATTTAGCTGCATATAATGCCTCAGGAATGATAAACAGCACACTTATTTTATCCCAATCTTTTAAGGTTAAATTAATCTGGAGTGCTGTAGGCAAAATTTCTGAATGCTCCCCTTGGGTTTGGGTTTGTTCTCGCCATTCAGGAAGCACTTGTCGTGTACGTGATAAATAGCTAAATTGGCATTTGTTAACAAAGCGGATTAGTGTTTTATCATGATGTCGTTCTCTGTCAATGGTATCTAAGCTATCCCAGGTGCGTCGAATTAGTGCATTGTTGTGACATACTAATGCTACTCTTTGCAGCGTACTACGCTTTTCGCTACTTTCAGGGTTGACAACACCATCTCGGGTGAACTCCATGTAAGTACTTTGTCCTAAGAGCGTAGGAAACAAACGCATCTCGTTCCCTCTTACTGCTCTAGCAACAATTTGAGCGGTGTCTTGTTCAAGAATACTCATCGCTAGTTGCAGCTCATTAAGTCTATCTGCTTGCATGTCTACTTTAGCGCGGGTAGTAAATGCATAATAAAGAGAGGATGAAGTAATGCTTGCTAAAATAGCAAAAATTGTTAAGGCGATTAGAATTTCAATTAAAGTGAAGCCCTTATTGTTTTTCATAGGCCATACCTAAAGGCGACAAGCTCTTCACGAAAAGGGCCATTTTGTTTTAGACTGACTGAAATAGTAATTTGTTGCATTTTAGCAATAGGTGTAGCCTGTACTTTGGCACGCCAGTACCATTTTTGCCCAAGCATCACCGTTACTTGGCTGCTTTCTTGACTAGGTGTGGCTTGAATTAAGTTAAGCTGTAACAAATTAACCCCTTGCATGGCTACCCAATGGCTGATGGTTTTTTCTTTAATTCGTTGTGTATGCTCAATATTTTGTGCGGTGACTTTTAATATTGCTGTTAATGATATGGCAATGATAGCTAGAGCAATAAGTACTTCTATTAGGGTAAAGCCTGATATTTGTGCTGCAACCGTATTTCGACGCTCTGCGACCTGAACGAATACCATTAATGAACTACCTTTTTAAAATGTAAAACGCCGTTGTTGTCGGCAGAAAGAATTGCAATTTCTTCTGTTTTAGAGGCAAATGTGAGTGTAAATGTATTCGTTTCTCCTGATGCATTAATGATAATCGCTGGTTGGTGCGGTGTGTTTTTTACTGTGCTGTTTATAGATAGAACCAGTTCCTTAGGAAAATAATGTGGTTTAAACAAGGCATTGGCGGATGAGGCGTGCCAATGCAGTTTAGGATTATATGTTAGTACCTGATAACCAGAGCCATTAAAAGAAAGACCAAATAAGCGCTGCTCTAAAATTGCTTGCTGTTGGACGGTTTGTATCGTGCGTTTAAAATGCTCGGCTGCGAAGAGTATTTTTTTATTGGCACCAAAATCACCAAAAGCAATTAGAGTAAAACCTATAGTAATCCCGATAATAATCAGGACTACTAATAGTTCAATTAGGGTAAAGCCTTTATTGCTTTTCATCCCAATTACCTATTTCCGCATTAATACCGGTTCCACCAGGCTGGCCATCAGCCCCTAAGGTAAATACATCAATATCACTATGTTGGCCTGGATTTAAATAAAGATAATCTCTGCCCCATGGATCTTTGGGAACAGACTTTAGATAAGGCTTCCAATTAGAGGGAATGGGATTGATATTAGGCTTATCTACCAATGCTTCTAACCCTTGGTCTGTTGTGGGATAGGTGCTGTTGTCTAATTTATATAAATCTAATGCATTTTGAATGGCAAGCACATCATGTTTTGCTTTTATCTTTCGCGCTTCATCCGGTCTGCCCATAATTTTGGGTACAACGATAGAGGCTAAAATGCCCAAAATTACCACTACAACCATAATTTCAATTAACGAGAATCCTTTTTGTTGATTCATACTGTTCCTTAAGTTGATGTACACCTAATTATACCCATTAGCTGACCAATTGTTCCATAGAAAAAATAGGGAGCAAGGTTGCTAATACAATAAATAAAACAACGGCACCCATAATTAAAATAACCATCGGTTCTAATAACGTGAGCGAGGTTTCAATTAAACGCTTCACTTCGTTATCCAAGTGCGTGGCAGCACGCTCCATCATGTTCGATAGTTGCCCGCTTTTTTCACCGCTGGCAATTAAATGAATGGCCATCGGACTGATAAATCGAGTTTCTTTTAATGCCTCATTGATGCCCGCTCCTTCGCGTACGCGTGAGGTGGCATTATCAAAAGCCGTTCTCATCGCCACATTAGTAATAAGGCTTGCTGAAACGCGCATGGTTTCTAAAACACTGACGCCTGCGGCAAATAAAATGCCGAACGTATGAATATAACGTGCCACATTCACTGTTTTGACTAAGTAAGACACAATAGGGAGTTTAAGAAGTAGTTTATGCCAACGCATTTTAACTTTATGATTACGTACGCTTTTTTTAAAACCGACAAACAAGATAATTAAAGTTAAGACAATATAATGGCCATAAAATTTAATATAATTACTTATTTGTATGAGCAGCTCAGTCATTGCAGGCAGAGTTTGACCACTGCTGGTGAATACTTCAATAATTTTAGGTACAACAAAGGTCAGTAAAAAACTAATAATAGCAATAGATACAAAAATCATTAATGAGGGATAAATAAGTGCTTGTTGGATTTTTTGTCGTGTAGCTTGCTGGTTTTCAGTATAATCGGCTAGCTTTTCTAAAACCATATCTAAGCGCCCGGTTTGTTCTCCGGAGCCAACCGTTGCGCGGTATAGCTCGGGGAAGGCGTTAGGGTAGTGGCTCATTGCCTGAGCAAGCGCATAACCTTCCAATACTTTAGCGCGTATGCCAATGATTAATTCGCGTACTTTATCTTTTTCTGTTTGCTCACTAACACCACGTAATGATTCTTCAACAGGAATGCCGGCAGCCAGCAAGGTGGCAAGTTGTCTGGTAAATAGCGCTAAATCAGCAGCAGAAATTTTGCCTTTTTTAGGGCTTATTTCGTTACGCTTTTGCACTAAGGTAGTAAGTTGAGTCGGTATTAATCCTTGCTCACGCAGTACTTGTCGTGCCTGGCGCTCTGAGTCCGCTTCAATAATACCTTTATCGGTGTTGCCATTTTTTTTAATTGCGATGTATTGATACGCGCCCATTATTTTTTCATAGAAAGGAAAACATTAAGTGTAATCTATTGGGTTTCATAAGTCACTTAAGGTACACTAGGATGGATGTTTATTATGGAGAATGATGATGGCTAAAAATGCGGTATTAGAAGCAATGGAAACTCATGATATCAAATTTGTCGACTTACGATTTACTGATATTCGAGGCAAAGAACAACATATTACTATTCCTGCTTCTGCAGTAGATAATGAATTTATTGAACAGGGTAAAATGATTGATGGTTCCTCCTTTAAAGGATGGCAAAAAATTCATCAATCTGATTTGGCGCTAATTCCTGATATGAATTCAATGCACGTTGATCCTTTTTTTCAAGACAATACACTGTTCATTCGTTGCAATGTAGTGGACCCTCAATCCATGCAAGGCTATGACCGCTGCCCTCGTTCTCTTGCACAGCGTGCAGAAGTTTATTTACAATCTACTGGTATTGCTGACAAAGCATTTTTTGGTCCAGAGCCTGAGTTTTTCCTTTTTGATAACGTGCAATGGAAAACAGAAATGAATGAATCTTTTTATAAGATTGATTCTGATGAAGCCTCATGGAATTCCGGTAAAGAAATGGATGGCGGTAATATTGGCCATCGACCTTCAGTGAAAGGGGGCTATTTCCCTGTGCCGCCAGTAGATTCATCGCATGATATTCGTTCGGCTATGTGTTTGACATTAGAATCGTTAGGTATCGTTGTTGAAGCACATCATCATGAAGTAGCCACAGCCAATCAATGCGAAATCGCTACGCGTTTTAATTCTCTAACGCAAAAAGCTGATGAGATTCAAATGTTAAAGTATGTGATTCATAATGTAGCGCATAATTACGGTAAAACAGCCACTTTTATGCCCAAGCCTTTGGTGGGTGATAATGGTAGTGGAATGCATTGCCATCAATCTTTAGCCAAAGATGGTGTGAATTTATTCTCAGGTGATAAATACGGAGGTCTTTCTGAAACAGCTTTGTATTATATCGGTGGGATTATTAAACATGCGCGCGCATTAAATGCATTTACAAATCCTGCAACTAACAGCTATAAACGTTTAGTTCCAGGCTTTGAAGCACCGGTATTACTGGCGTATTCTGCTCGTAATCGTTCTGCTGCGATTCGTATCCCCCATATCAATAATCCTAAAGCGCGCCGAATAGAAGTACGTTTCCCCGATCCTATGGCAAACCCATATTTAGCTTTTTCTGCTATGTTAATGGCAGGCCTTGATGGTATTCAAAAGAAAATACATCCAGGTCAGGCGATGGATAAAGATTTATACGACCTACCTCCTGAAGAGCTTATTGATGTGCCTACTGTGTGTGCTTCATTAGAGCAAGCAATGGAACATTTACATGCTGATCATGAGTTTTTATTGCAAGGCGATGTGTTTACACATGATTTCATTAAAAATTATATTAGTATGAAAGAAGAAGAAATAAATAAAGTACGAAGTTTAACCCACCCTTATGAGTTTGAATTATATTACAGCTTGTAATACTTGGTTAAATTATGATTAAAAATCTATTATTGTTTTTTGGCTGTTTTCTTGTCTGCGCTGCTTTTGGGGCGCAGATATATCAATGGAGTGATGATAACGGCAGGGTACATTTTAGTGATATTCCTCATTTAGGTGCTACAGTAATTAATCAAAAGAGCGCGCCAATTGTTACAATTTCCACAGATATTAAGGCTCAATCAACTCCCTCTAAATCGAATCAGCACGATTTTAAAATTACTATTATAGAGCCCGTTGATCAAGCGACAATACGCAATAATCAAGGATACATTGCTATTCATGCGCACATAACACCGGAACTTAAATCGGGTTTTAAAATACAAATATTACTAGATGGAGTGGCAACAGGTTCTTCTTACCCTACGCTTAACGGGACTTTAAATGGTATTGAGCGAGGGGCACATCGTCTTGAATTACAGCTTATTGATAAGCACGGAGCATTAGTCAGTCGCAGTAGCTCGATTACGGTCTTTATGCAACGCCCACGCATCAATATGGGACAATTCAACTAAGGTTAAATATGTTATTATTATTATCTCCTGCAAAAAAACTATTATCTTTTTCAAATGCTTATTCTAATACAGTAACACAGCCTAGATTGCATTCATCAAGCAAGACGTTGATTGAGCTGATGCAACACAAATCAAAAGCAGAAATTGCTTCATTAATGCATTTATCGGCTGATTTAGCGCAATTAAACTATGATCGTTATCAGAACTTTTACAGTGATAATGTCCCTTTAAGTGCGTGTTATCCTGCGCTGTTATTGTTTCAAGGCGATGTATATCAAGGGCTACAAGCCTATAATTTTAGTGATGAGGATTATGCCTACGCGCAAAATCATTTGGCTATTTTATCCGGCCTATATGGCGTATTAAAACCAATGGATGTCATTCAGCCTTATCGATTAGAAATGGGAACACGCCTAATTAATCCTAGAGGTTCTACTTTGTATGATTTTTGGCGGGAAGAGGTAACTCAAAGTGTAAATGAGTTTTTGAGCCAACAAAAAAATCCGTTGCTACTTAATTTAGCCTCTAATGAGTACTTTAAAGTAATTGATGCTAAGCGTATCAACTATCCAATCGTCACGATTAATTTTTATGAACAAAAAAATAATCAAATGAAGATGGTTGGAATTTATGCAAAAAAAGCGCGAGGCATGATGGCGCGTTACATCATTCAGAATAAAATTGATGATCTGGAAACTTTAAAACAATTTAACGAATCAGGTTATCATTTTCACGAAGATGCATCTTCAGCTCAAGTGCTCCATTTTGTGAGAGGGTAATGCTCAAATGAAGAGGCTAATGAGCGTTCATTCATTAGCCTTTCTTTTTACTTAATTATGACGTCCTCTTTTGGCTTGATGTTCACTTGGTGAATCAAGCGATCTTCTACGAGTATTTCTCGGCTCTGCTGTTATTTCTTCCGGCAGATTGAAAAAATGCACGTGGTTTGTTGGCCTTAATAGAGTATTATTAGCAGGTGTAGGTACCTGTTCAGTAGGCTGTAAATCTTCAAACACGACTGATTGAACTATTGGTCTCATAGTGTCTGCGTACGCTGGAACCATCATGTCATTATTAAAAAATGAATTAAAATGACCTACCCATGAGCTAGGTGGAGAAATTTCTTCTTCCTCTTCTTCATTAATAGATTGTATCCTTAATCGAGATAAATCCAATTCGTCAAATTCCTCTTGATCTTCATTAGGTTCTTCATCAATCGTTGGAAGTTCACTAGAAAAAAATCGATTCTTATCTGATAGCGCTCTAATACTTAAAATATTATTATTTGGCGATTTAGGTTTTAGTGAATAAAATGAAGGAACGAGAGAGTCAACATTATTCCAGTCATATCTAAAATTTTTTAATATGGCTACATGAGTAATCTCGTTTAATAATTCTTCCGAGTCAGATAAAGTGGATAATTTTTTAAGGGCATTTAAATAATGCAGTGCGGGAAGTTTGCACAGATTATCTAGTACACACATGATTTTTTCTTCGCCGCGAATGAGTACCTGAGCATTAAAAGTCAGTTGTTCTTTTTTGTCGTGTACGTTTAAAATAGTTTTAGATGTTTGGTGGAAATTCATTTCTAGCTCGTCATCAGCAAATACTAATGACTCCCCTTGTTTCCATTGTAATAAAGCTAATTCAAAACGCCGTGCGTATTCTGGTGAAATAAAATGAACGATTAATGTCTCATTATGTGCTTCATACTCGGGATAAGGTATTAATACTTCGGCTTCATTTTTCGCGGCGAGTTCTGATAAGTCACCATACCCTGGACAGATAACTCCCAAATTTGCGCCTATTGTTGCACGAATACCTGTACGTATAATGGCTTCTGTCCGTGGATTTAATATGACTTCATAAAATTTGATTAAATCTAAAACGCAGCGATTAACATATTCAGGATTATAAGGTAAGTCTGTATATTCTATTGTGTCACCAGATTCCGTAACTATTGGATTTTTATAAAAATCCTGAGTTGCTTTATTGCGCAATAAAAGATCAGGTGGATTTGAAATGGCTTCTTTTGCGGAGACATTCTTATAATAATTGATTAATTGCTCTAAAAGATTATTTTTTCTTAGCGTTGAATCAGTTAAGTGTTTGCTAGGATTCATTGGATCAACGGATCGTTGTTTTAACCATTTTTGAATATTTTCCTTATCGTAACTTTGCCCCGTAGGTGTAATAAAAGGTATCGTGTTAGGTAGCGTATGGCTGATTTGACAGCGTAAAATATCTGCAATGGATTCTGGTATTTCTCGTACCACTAGATTGTTACTTTGTTGTTCAAAAGATAATATAAAATCATCAATTATAGATTGTGATAATAATTTAAATTGAATAAGTATGTCGCATAGTCTGGATATTTGATTGGGTGTCCATCCTTTTCGTTGTTCGCTGGAAAGAATAAGTTTACAATTTACTGTATTTTCTTGCCATTTTGTTATAAAACCAGCCCCCAAGCAATGAGCAAGAAGCATTTGGAACACACGCTTTTCTTGAAGACTCAACTCGTTTTGTCCTAGCACTAAAGCAATGCTCTGGGTATCTGCACATAGTGTAGCCTCCTTAAATGCATTATTTGTAAAAATAGGAGGAATTTCATTTTCTTTTGAAGTAGTTAAATAGTCTACATAACGAGCGGTGTTAATTTTTTGTTGTTGGCGCATTAAACCAATGAAATGAGCAGGCAGTTCAAAATGACAATATTGTTTGAAAAATCCGCAGATCTCGGTGAGATTTTTGAGTTGATATTTTTTATTGTTAGGAGAGGTAACTAATATTGTTAAATCTCCAGAGGCATTAAATTCGATTTCCTCGGGGGGATAGGGCGAAATTTTAGACTGTTTGATGAGCCAACATAGGGTATCGGTGATAAGCAATTGTAATAAATCGACTTGATCTGCTAAACATACTTCGTTGGAATCGAGCAATGATTCATAATCAAGGTCCTGGAATAGTTTAATTATACAGCCTACATCTGCGATATTTATTTCCGTTGTGTTTGCATGTTCATTGCTAATTACTTCGATAAGTTGTTCATTAAGCCCAAGAATATTTTTTAATTGATTTAGCTCATGTTCGCGTTGTTCTGCTCTATCGACTGTTTTTATCTTCAATCTTAAAGATAAGGGTTGTGCGGTTAATTTACTTAAAAAATCAATATGACTGATTTTAGAAATAATCGGTATTGCTACTGCCTGTTGTATATGCTTATTAAATAGTGCGCATAATGTTTGATCTACATTGATTGATCCCCCACGGCGACGAATAATTTGATTTGATTGTATAGGCATATTTAGTTCTCTTATAAAAATATTTCGTTCAGATCATTCTATTTTGTTAACAATGGATTGATTAAGATCCCAAATCTCATCGCTAAGATCGGAATAAATCAAAAAATGAAGTATCGGAATAGGATGCTTGCATGGCATCGCTGTACATCGCTTGAGAGAAATTGCAGGTATCGGCATGATGGAATAATGAATTACGAGAAGCGTTGCCTCCCCAAAAATATTCTTCGGTAAATGAGTGCACATTGGTTTTGTCTGGCGCAAAAAATTGTCTTAATTCAATTAATTGTTTATCACGAACTAAAGGAGGTATGGATTTATAAGCTAAAGATTTCATGTCCTCTGCTGCTTGAGGATTATTAGCGGTAGCAAGAATAATGTTGGTTTTTAATTGAACAAAATAGTCTATTAACAAATTATTGCCCGTCGCATAGATACAAGATGATAGGGTGATGACTCGTTGATATATTTCACTATCAAGTATTAGTCTACAAGTAATCTTCTCTTTTGATTTTGGCAGTTCAATTATTAACATTTTACACTGTCCGGCTTGCATTACGCCAAGATCTTTATAGATTGTTTCTTCATTTACATCAATAGCTAAAATGACTTGTCTACGCGTCCTACCTATATTTTGAGAAATAACGTGGAATAGTTCATTCGTTTGCGAAGGGTTAGCAATATGAAACATCAAATTTGCTTTAAAACGAACGTCTTCTGCAACGCCATTGAGTAATTGTTGATTATATTGTCCAATGCCCACTGCAATTAGCTGGGGCATCGCCTCACAACCGTAGGTCATAAATAAGTTGGCAAGCTGATCAGACGTTGAAATAGAGTCGTCTTCGCCATCCGTTAACCAAACCATAGTTAAATTTTTAAATTGCTCTGCATTGTCTAATAAACCTTGCGCACGCATATTATCAACAATAGGCTTTATTGCGGTTGAAATTCTAGTTCCACCACGAGATGATATGTTTGAAATGCGCTCATAATCTACGGAGGTTATACTAGATGCCGCTTGATTTTCTAAAATTGTATCTACCCTATCATCGTAGAAATAAATAGAAATGATAGTATCGGGATTTGCTTGTTTTATACGCTCAAGAGTGTTGATTACCGCAGGTTTTAACATATTCATGCGGCCATCAAAGCCCATACTTCCGCTTCTATCTAATATAAAAGTAACTCGTGATGCAGAAGATAATGTTTCTGTAACTTCAACGCGAGGGAGTTGAAGAGCGATTTTCGCTAATAATTGATTAGGTCGAGGTCCTAATCCTAATTGCTTAATGCTCATAAACTCTTCTGGCAAAGCATGTGTTATTACGCTGTGGCGTGATTCATAAGCCAAGCACTGCGCTTTGTCGAGATTGTTATTGAGATAGAATGAATTAATACTGTCATCAAGCCCTAGTCGATTAACACCTAATCTCATTAAAACAGAATAGAGTTTCATATGAGGAATAATCAAAGAGGTTTCATTTTTTAAAAATTCATTTAATAGATTTAGTTCACTTAATGTATCAATAGTTTTGGTATATAAAATGGGGTCTTGATACGATAATATTAAACCCTCTTGTGTAAGTGATATAAAAGGATTGTTTAATGAGCCTACATTAGATAGCTCTTGGGTTAACAACATAATTACTCCTGGGAACTGGCTTGAATAAATATTCAACAAACCTGAATGGTAGCACAGTAACACGTGTGTGTGAATTGTGTTCTATTTGATTTTTTTATTGTATGGGTGTAGGAAATTTTTCGTTTATGGGATTAATTATTTAAATAGCAGCAGCATTATCGATAGCATATTCTTTTATTCCCAGGCTCTTCTGATGATGAAGGGCTTCTTCTTCGAGTGTTGGTGTTAGTTGTTTGCATATTAGCTTCAGTCACTTCAAAAAATCGATGGTATCTAGCTGTTTGACGTGGTGCATTTGTTGTTTGAATGCTGGAATCCTCGCGTGTTGGGGCGGTATTTAAATCTGAAGGAAAAAGCATCGGTAAAATGTTTCTGATAAACTCTTCCGAAAGAGTTGGAGCATTATTTGTGCTAGGAATAAGTGTCCAGCTGTTATCAAGAAGGTAAGTATCTACTATCTCGGCTAGTTCGACTTCTCTAGAGGATAGCACTTGTGGCTCTTCTGATACAATGTAAGGAATTCTATCCGAGGACTCTGGTGAATTATTTAATGAATTATGAGTTATTCGCATCATTGCTCCGTGGATGAACTATGTTCAAATCAATATATGATAACATGAATATAATGAGCACAGAGGGATTTATTTGGTCTGTAGTGTAATAAAAGAAGCAAATTGAGTGATGGGATTTATGACAGTAATGAATATTATGTGGCCTTTAAACAGTCGAACACACGGCTTAAATCATTTTCCTAAGCAAGGTGTAGCGTGTTATGTTAAACGAGATGATGAGCTAAGTTGTGGTATTAGTGGTACAAAACTTAGAAAGTATGCGAGTATTGCAGCATATTTAGTGGCGAAAAAAATTCAAAGACTTATTATTATCGCAGGCCCTCAATCAAATAATCTTTTAGCGGCACTACAAGTTGCACGTGAACATGGAATGCAGATTAGTGTTTTTTTATTAAAACCAAAAAATGATTTAATTCAAGGTAATTATAAGCTCAGTTTATTATTTTTAAATGAAAAAGATATTATTTGGGTAGAGCGATCTCAATGGGCTTTAGTAGGCGAAATGGCTCAACAATACCAGACAGAGTGTGAGGAAGCGTGTTTTATTTTAACAGAAGGCGGTAGTGTTCAACAGGCACTTCCTGGGGCAATGACTTTGGCTGAAGACATCGTTCGCAATGAAGTGGAATTGGCGCTGACTTTTCAACATGTTTTTGTCGATGCGGGCACTGGTTTTGCTGCTGCGGCATTAATTCATGGCTTAACACAACTAAAGCATCATGCATTGGTCCATATATTACTTTTGGCCGATAAAAAAGAGCAGTTTGTAGAGAAACTTATGGCTTGGTTAGGGTATGTTCCACACAATTATGAGTGTTTTTATCCGCAAACGGCGCGTTCATTTGGCGCTATTAATCAACAAATAAAATCAGAGATAAAACGATTAGCCAAAGAAGAGGGGATTTTGGCTGATCCGATTTATTCAGCAAAACTATTTCATGAAGCAAGGCGTGTCATTATGCAAGAAGAGCTGCAGGGAAATGTTTTAATTATTCATTCCGGAGGCGTATTAACAATGCCTGGATTTGACTATTAAAATTTTTTCTTGTTGAAGTACTTGAAATGATACGGATGTATCCCCATATGCTCTTTTAGTAAAGAAAATCAAAAACAGGAGCTTTAATGGCTAGTCAACACCAAACTATGGGGTTTCAAACTGAAGTTAAACAAATGCTTCATCTTGTTATCCATTCATTATACAGTAATAAAGAAATTTTCTTGCGTGAGCTTATTTCCAATTCATCCGATGCGCTTGATAAATTACGTTTTCTTGCCTTATCGAATGCGGCATTATTTGAAAATGATTCTGATTTAAAAATCACTATATCCGTCAATGAGCAATTAAAAACGATTACTATTGCCGATAACGGCATTGGTTTAAGCTGGGATGAGGCTGTTTCTAATTTAGGTACTATTGCTAAATCAGGCACGAAAGAGTTTATGAGCCATTTAACCGGTGAGCAAGCCAAAGACTCACAATTAATTGGTCAGTTTGGTGTTGGTTTTTATTCAGCATTCATCGTTGCCGATAAAGTAACCGTAAAAAGTCGTCGCGCTGGTTTAAAACCCGAAGAGGCCATTGTATGGCAATCTGCTGGTGATGGTGAGTTTACTATTGGTCATGAGAAAAAAGAAACCCGTGGTACAGAAATTACCTTACACATTAAAGATGAAGATAATGAATTTTTAAGTGATTGGCGCATACGTTCTATTATCAGTAAATATTCTGATCATGTATGTTGGCCTATTATTATGAAAAAAGCTGCCGAAGCAACAACAGAAGAATCTACTGAAGTCAAAGAAGAGTTTGAAACAGTCAATAAGGCAACAGCGCTTTGGACTATGCAAAAATCTGAAGTTTCTGACGAAGAATACAAACAACTTTACAAGCATATTTCTCATGATTATATGGACCCCTTAATTTGGTCGCATAATCATGTTGAAGGAAAACATGAGTACATTACATTACTCTATATTCCATCGCACGCACCTTATGATTTATGGCAGCAAGAATCAAAACATGGTTTGAAACTTTATGTTAAACGTGTATTCATTATGGATGATGCAACACAATTCTTACCGCGCTATTTACGTTTTGTAAAAGGCATAGTCGACGCAAGTGATTTACCACTAAACGTTTCGCGTGAAATTTTACAAGACAACAAGCAGGTAGAGAGTATTCGTGCGGCTTGTACGAAGCGTGTTCTATCCATGTTGGAAAAGTTAAGCCAAAACGATAAAGAACAATATCAAAAAGTATGGAACGAATTTGGTTTGGTCTTAAAAGAAGGGCCTGTTGAAGATTTTGCGAATAAAGAAGCCGTAGCTAAGTTATTACGTTTTTCCACAACACATAATAACTCTGAAACGCAAGATGTGTCATTAACCGACTATATTGCACGTATGCAAGAAGGCCAAGATAAAATCTATTACATTACAGCCTCAAGCCATAATGCAGCCAAACATAGTCCTCACCTTGAAATATTCAAGAAAAAGGGGTTGGAAGTATTATTGCTGAGCGACAAAATCGATGAGTGGTTAATTGGCTATTTAAGTGAGTTCGAAGGCAAAAAATTACAATCTATTTCTAAAGGTAAAGTAGATTTTGATGATGAATCCGATGAGCAAATTAAAGAGCAAGAAAAAACATTAGAACCTTTAATTAAGCACATTAAAACTGTGTTAACTGATAAAGTAAAAGATGTCACATTAACTAATCGCCTGACTGACTCACCTGCTTGTGTTGTGGCTGATGAACAAGATATGGGCTTGGAAATGCAACGTATTTTACAATCAGCAGGCCAACAAGTACCAACAAGTAAGCCTGTTTTTGAAATTAACCCAGAACATCCTTTAATTAAACGCTTACACGATATTCAAGACGATACTCAATTTGAACTATGGGTAGTGATGTTATTTGAACAAGCGGTATTAGCAGAAGGTGGGCAACTTGATAATCCTGCTGATTTTGTCAGTCGTGTTAATAAGTTGTTGGCTGCATCTTAATTTTTATTAGTCTATAGTCCTATTATGAATTAGCATGATAGGACTATTTAAATACCTCAAAAGCTAATTATTTTTATTCACTTCTGTTTTGTAAGGTTCTTATAAATAAAAGTAACTTTTTTTTGTAAAACATCTACATTTTAAGAGTATGAACTGGCCTAGGTAGTACTAATAAATATTCTATAGTATATATGTCACCTTGCTACTGCAATGATTAATAAAAAAGATATGAGTAAAAATAAATTGAACCTTTTTTGCTCTTCACGTATAATATTTGTCAATCTATATAAATGTTAATGTAGACTTAATTGAATGGATATTATCTTTATGCAAGAGCCCGCTATTGCTTATCAATATATTGAAAAGGAAGAAAACCTCGCTCCCTGTGAATTAAAAATCTCCGTTGAATGTGCGGATTGTTTGTATGTCGCGCAAAGCATTGCAAACACTTCCTCCTCTGTTTGTGTTTTAAACATGGCCAATCAATATCATGTTGGTGGGGACTATCTTAATTATAGTAAAGGTGCACAAGAAGAATCTTTAATTCATCGAACTGACTTATTAGATTCATTATGTGCTTTAGATGGAGTTATTGACGGAAATCCAGCTAATCCTTATCGCTATCAATTACCCAATACTATTGGGTTTGAGCCACCCCTTGATTTTCGAGGTTTTGGTGAATTTACTTGTTTGTTTTCAAAAAATGTTACTGTCAAGCAACTGGATAATAAAGAAAATGATTTATTAGATTCTTTTTTAATCAATGTAATTTCTTCTGCAGCTTATAATTTAGCTGAGAATGATGAATTATTAAATCAAAATCGTTATATAGTTGGAACCTTATTAAAAATTGTTAATCAACTTAGAACGGCTAAAAAGCATGGCATGCGTCATTTAGTATTAGGTGCCTTTGGATGTGGAGCATTCCATAATGATCCGGTGTTAATTGCTGAATTGTATCATGCCGCTATTTATGAGTACGAATTTCAAGGCTGCTTTGATTCAATTACTTTTGCAATATTATCCTCATCAGATGATTTATCAAACGATAATTATGCCTTGTTTAAAAAACAGTTTGAGCAAAAAATCGTACATTCAGTTTTCGATATTCTCAACCGCGATTTAATTAAGCCCTATGATAAGGAAATTGAATATTATAGGGCGCCATTTTTACAAATAAACTCTCTTGACCAAATGCGCTATGTGCTCAACAAATTAGTAAATAAAGAAGCGCTTTCGATTTTACAGAATGCAACGGAAAAAGAACAAGCTAAAATTTTCTTTTTAAATCAATTAGAACATTTAATTAGTGAGCATCCTAAATGTGCTTGTGTAGTATTAGATGTATGGTTTCATTCTCAACGTTGTAAGCCATTTTTTTCTTCTTCTTCAAAATTAAAAATAAGTTCTCGATTTGAGTTGAAGTTAGAATATATATTTTCTCAAACAACCCCTTTGTTACCCTCATTAAATAATACTTTAACTGATCACATGAAAAGTCTTAGTGAGCCAATATTAGCTCGCGTTGAGTCTATGATGTCACAATATTTTTTGAATGAAGATAAGAAAAAAATGTGTTATTTAATCTATCTAGCGATTAAAAAAGATGCTAAAACTCTGAATACAGAGTTAAATGCTCGTTTTGAAAAAAAAAATAACAATGCAATTATTTTATGGTTGCAAGATGTGAATAATAAGTGTCAAGGAAATATTGAACAAAGACCTTTTATTGACCAAATAGGTTATGGGGTCGAGTTGAGCGATGGAAAAACAAATAATATTGGGGCCATCCTAGGTGATTATCTAACAGTGTTGATGGAGTTTTTTTTAAAAATTAAATATCCTTTATATTATCAGGAATCTTTATTTGAAAATACTCTAGCTACCAATGAAACTCGGCAAAATGAGCATTTGCAACCATCGCCTATTTATAAAAAAAGATTCTAATTGTAATTATTTGAATAATAAAATAAAGAAATAATTGATTTAATAAGAGAATTATAATGATTAATGCAGATACGGAAAAATTATTGATCCGCTGGTGTGATGAATGCTTAAATGATCTTACTTATCAGAGTTTGACTGAGAATAAGGTTTTTTTTATAGAAAATGTTATGAAGGAGTTAAGAGACCATAGTAGCCGATATGAAATTCCTGATGCATCTTTTCTTCATACAAGTGATAATGAAAAAGCGATTAAGAATATAATAAAAAATATTATGTGTAATTTTTTTCCATCACATGATACCTGGCTTTTGAAGAACAATTATATAGCTGAGCTTAAATGCCAATATGAAGATTTATCGAAAAAAAGACAATATACTCAGTTTTTCGATCTACTGGTTGAAAAAAATTATAATTATAAAAGCTTAAGTTTTCTAATAAAAGTAAGAAAATCATTTGATAATGCTGCAACTATAAATATAAATTCTATAAGAGATTGTATTCAACAACAATCTAATTATGTTGCAATGGACGCTTTTTTTGTAGATATCCTAGAAACATGGGAAAATGAGATAAAGTTGAGTCAACCTAAAATAATTTTGGATAATGAATGTTCTATAATTTTAGCAAAAATATACTTAAATACTCATGCAGATCGTTATCGGAGTGAATTTAACGGCAATAATTTAACGTTACATGCTATCCATTTTTTTAATAGCCTCGATAGAAAGAAAGGAACTTTTTCTCCTAGAGCGTCTGAATTCACTGGTGGTTTTGATTCGGACGATGAGAATAGTAATAGTAATAGTTTTAACATCACAGCTCATGGTTTAGGTAGTGGTGTATATTGTGTAGGTGATTTGACAAAAGAAATAATTGATAGTGCGCTACAAAAAGAACAAAGTCATTATAAAATAATTGAACTTAAAAATTATTTACGATTATACGATGAAGTTGATGGAAATTCAGCTAATGAGTCTGACTATATGACGGAAATATCAAAGTATTTGCAATCAGCAGCAGATCAATTAAAAGAGTACCGCCTTGAACCTGCCAGTCAAAAGAAAAATAGAACAGAAGTGGTTTTTGCATTTTTTAAGGAAAAAGATAATAATACATACATTAATGTAGCTGCTCAAATTTTAAGTGAATTCAAAAGCATTAATAAACGCGAAGATGAATTGCTAGATATATTGTTAATCTCCATGGTGGAGTGGTTTAATTCTGCTACAAAAGCGAATCTTTTTGTGCAAATGCCAATTAATTTTTTAATTAGACGTTTAGGCTTTTGTGCGATGATAAGTAAGCTTAATGATTCTTTTAACAGAGGTTTAATTAGTTTTGATGTTGCTGCGGTAGATCATATCCAGAGCAAACTTTCTCGTCAGTCATCATTTATCGGAAATAGATCTAGAGGTAGCTCGTCTGCATCGCCAACATTTATGAATAGAACTAGATGTAGTTCGTTTAACTCACCAACTACAGATAGTTCGTTTGGCTCATCAATTACAGACAGTTCGTTTGGCTCATCAACTACATATAGTTTGTTTGCATCGCCAACATTTATAAATAGACCTAGAATGGATTCGTTTGCATCGCCAATATTTATTAATAGAACTATAGATGATTTTTCTGCATCACTAAGTAATGAATTGGGTGTTCATGGAAGCGTATGGACCGCTTCTCCTTCATCTTTTCATAGGTTGGGAATTGGGCCAATCAAGATTCAAGAGGAAGATGATTTATCTGAGAAGCTTGATGGTTCCTCTATAGATAAAAGAACAAAGTTTTATAAATAATTAGGTATAATTCGTAATAAAAATACTCTCCCAAAGTTATTCTTTAGGAGAGTATTTTTGTTTATTATTCGTCAGTTAAGCGAAAATATTTAGTGCCAAAATAGCGTTGTAATTTTTTGCGAATAGTTCCACGGCTGATGCCCAGCATTTTTGCTGCTTGTAATTGATTGCCACGGCGTTTTTCCATAACAGCTTGAAGAAGTGGTGGCTCAACTTCTGATAGAATCATATCATAAAGATCGCTAATGGATTTTGCTTTGTTTTCAGCAAGAAAACGACTTACTAAGTTATATACTAAGTCTTGCAAGCCTTGAGTTTGCTCTTGATGTAGAGCTTGAATTGGAGTTGGTGTTTCAATTACATTCATCTTAACTTCCTTATTATTAATTAAATCTTTCTATCCAAGAGCTTATCTTCTTCAGTTAAGCTAAAGTCTATTCTACATGAAGATTTATTGATTATCTAGTTTTTCTAATTCAACATATGCATTTATTTCAGGCATTTCTGTCTCTATCAGGTCCAAAAGAGAGCAGTCTGATCTGCTTGAGGACAAACTTGTTTTCAGAGCGGTTAGTTCGCCAATTATATATTGCTGAAGTGGTGCATTTGAGAAAAAGCGTGTGATGTACTTAGATAGCTCAATAGGATTACAATCATATTGTAAAAATTCAGGCACAATCATTTTGTTTGCTAACAAATTGCATAATCCTAAAAAACGCACTTTAATTAATTGCATCGCGGCGATATAAGTGAGCAATGAGCCTTTGTAGATAATGCACATGGGCTTTTCCAGTAGGGCGCACTCGAGTGAAGCCGTTCCTGAAGCGACTACGACAAAATCAGCAGCACTCATACATGTAATTGCATCATCAGTAACATAAGTTACGGAGATATTAGATTGAGCAAAATAGGCTTTAATTTTTTCTATGGCTATAGTGCGAGCAATAGGAATAATAAATTCTATATCGGGTTGGGATTCATGTACTAATTGAGCCGTATCTCTCAATACAGGCATATGCCGCTCTATTTCATT
>CAZSAO010000006.1:29390-36409 GCA_964605275.1 uncultured Legionella sp. | reverse complement strand
ACCTGGTAACAGCGCGATGATGCGTTTGTTTAAAGGGAGGTTTAATTGTTGTCGACAAAAAGCATTATCTTTTTTATCAGCCAGTTTTTCAACTAAAGGATGACCAACAAAATCTACCGGTATGCCTGCTTGTTGATATAATTTTTTTTCAAACGGTAAAATAACTGCCATATGATCAACGCATCGTTTTATCAGATGAATTCGTTTGGCTTTCCATGCCCATATTTGCGGACTGATGTAATAGACAATTTTTACATTTAATTGCTCTTTGGCATAGCGTGCTAAGCGCAGATTAAATCCTGGATAATCGACTAAAATCAACAAATCGGGGGATTGCTCCCGTAAATGTTGCTGAATGTCTTTCATGGCCTTACGGATAATATGTAAATAACGGAGTACTTCGGTAAGCCCTGTGACTCCATAACGCGCTAAATCGGATATGAGTTGTGCACCTGCATCACTCATATGTTTGCCACCAATACCGCTAATTTTAATATTGGGGTGCTTGGCTTTCAGCGCATGAACTAATTTTGCTGCATGAAGATCGCCGGATTCCTCTCCGGCGACAATAACGATATGCTTAGTTTTGAGCATGGCGCACGACAAGATTATCATTAATTAACGCTGTAATTTTTTCAGCTGTTTCTAGGGCGTATTTGCCTTCCTCACCCGTTACTAAAGGTGTGGTATCTTGTTCAATACACTGTAAGAACGATTTAATTTCTTCTAGTAATGCGTCCCCTTGTGCGTATTCTTTTTGTTCGCTGGTAATATCCGGGATACCTGGAAACAGTTCGCCTTCACCTTTTTTGAATAGCGCTAATTGTTTTTTATGATAATCAATGGAGATGTATGAATCATGTTGAAAAATGCGCATTTTGCGTTCTGTTTTAAAACTAATTCTGCTGGCCGTAACATTAGCAACGCAGTGATTAGCAAAGGTAATACGCGCATTGGCAATATCTATTGCCTTAGTGAGCACAGGCGTTCCTTGTGCTTCAATAGAAACAATTGGGCTTTGAATCATGTTTTGAATAATGTCTATATCATGAATCATTAGATCAAGAATAACGTTAACATCAGCACCGCGTGGATTAAATGGTGCGAGGCGTTCTGATTCAATAAATAAAGGTTTATTGAGATATTTATCCAATGCCAAGCGCACGGAATTGAATCGCTCCAAGTGTCCTACCTGCAATTTGACGTGATGCTCTTTTGCTAAGCTAATTAACTCCTGTGCTTGAGCTACCGTTTCTGTAATAGGTTTTTCAATTAAAACATGAATTCCTTGTTTTAAACATTCTTTTGCTATTTCATAATGTTTGTTGGTCGTTGCGGCAATACTCACGGCATCAACAATGCCAAATAGTTCGGTATAATCGGTATAGGCTTCGACGTTTAATTCATTGGCTACAGCCTGACATACCTCGGCATTGCGATCGCACACACCAATCAACTGCGCATTTGGAATTAATTGGTATTTTTGCGCATGAAAACGCCCTAAGTAGCCCGTACCTATTACTGCACATTTTATTTTATTCATTGATTATCATTTTGCTAATTATTTGAACGTATAATCTCATTTTCTTAATAAAAAATCAATTTTAACGTTCCATTCTATTTATTTTAATATATTTAAATATATCTATTCTCAAGTACTGTTTTTTCAATTGCACTAGATTCAACATAGTGTGTATTTAAGTACTCCTCAATTTCATGCAAAATAGATGAAGAAAAAAGAGAAACTGATGGTGGTGTTTTAAATAAAGTATATAACGGATGCGCAATTTCATTGGATTGAGGGCGCGAAGCCAAAATAGTCATCAGTATCTTTTTATGTTCTTCTGGCTCTAGGTTTAAATGAGATGCATTTTTTAATTTATCCCACAAATTAATGCGATGATGGGCTAATTCTGCTGCAAAAACAGGGTCTTGAGTGAGCTGTTGTTGCATGCGCTCAGGGTTTTTAATCATATGATTTAAATAATAATCTTGAATGGTAGCGTTGTTTAAAAAGAGACTAACGAATTTAGAGTAATTATTTGGAAAGACTAAATTAATCTCTGGCATGGTAAAGCAGGGATTTTTAGTTATGAAGAGGTTGATTATATTTTCGGATAGATGGCATATGCATGTGAACAGCTCGAGTGTTTTATAGATATAAACCACCTCATCATAAGGGGTCAAATTTAACACTAACCTTTCCATTAACTCAGATTCTTTATGTATCGTGAAGAACACGCAGACGTTACCCGTTAAAACATTTATTTGTGCAATTAAAGCTAAAGATATCTTAGTAAGTTCTTCATTTTGTATTGGTGCGGTAGGATGAGAAGCGATACAGACATCAGCGTTTATTCTATTAATAGCTATACAGGTATGAAATACTACATTGACTATATTAGCCTCTTGTGTATCTGTAGCGATGCGTAAGTCGGTATCGTTCGCATTATTTGGATTAGACTTTGCGTGTGTAACTAACAATGTAATAATTTCTTCATGCTTGCATTCTTTGGCTATATCAGTGGCGGTGAAACCTTTATTGTTTAGCTGATGAACATTTGCTTTTGCGTTTAATAATAATTCAATAATTTCTTTATGACCATTTTTCGCCGCGAAGTGCAAAGCGGTGTTGCCTTCCCTGTTTGGGTGGCTAATATCGGCGTTTGCTTTTAATAGATTAGTGATAATTTTTTCATGTCCGGCACAAGCTGCATATAATAGAGCCTGGGAAACTTGATAATTTCCCTCATTTCCCTTTTCAATATATTGGGTTAATAAAATAGTAACAATTGTTTCATATCCTGATTCACTAGCGTAGTCTAGGGCTGTATAACCGTGAGAGCTTATATGATAAATATCTGCTTGATTTGCTAACAATAGTTCAACAATCGTTTCCTCTCCGGATATTGCTGCGCATTGAAGGGCTGTGCAACCTTGAATATCTTGGTGATTAATATTAGGGTTCGCCTCTAATAATTTCGTGAGAATTCTGCTGTGTCCTTTCGTCGCGGCGTGACACAAGGCATTAGAAATTTGCTCGCCTCCTGCACTAGTATTTTCAGAGTATTGGGTTAATAAGCGAGTGACAATTGCTTCGCTTTCTGTGGTTACAGCGAAGTCAAGAGCGCTACAGCCTTCAATGTTCAGTAAGTAAATATCTGCTTGTGCATTCAATAGTAATGCAGTAATCGCATCATTCCCTTTATATGCTGCGTGGTGCAGGGCGGTATTGCCAGCATGGTCTTGTTGATTGACGTCAACATGTGCCGCTAATGATGCTAAGACCAATGTTTGATTTTCCATAGCGACCGCCCAATGAAGAGCGGTGTGTCCTTCTTCATTGACATAATCTGTTTGAAACTCTGGCTGAGGGGATATGATAATCGCAGGCGGTTGGGATGCATTAAGTATTGCGCTCATACCTTCTATTGAATGAATGCCATGAATTTTTAAGGTTGGATATTTTGTGATTAGCTCATTGTATGCGCTCGCTACTTCCTCCATTTCGTTCATGGTTAATGGAATACTCTCTCCCTTTAGCTCATCATTTAACTTTTTTATGGCGCGATTGTAGATTAAGCTATCGATTGGGTTTCCTGTGAGCGGATCTAAAATATTATTTAAAGAAAAAGCAAGATCATTAGAGGGGTTATCGCGTAATAAACTGTAGGCAATGGAGAGAAAATCATAGGTGTTCGATTCGTTTGTTATCACTGGAACTTTGGGAACATCATGGGAAATAGGGCATTCGTAAATAAGCATTTAATGATTGTGTTTAAAAAAGGAGCATGCTTCATTATATCTGCTTCTTTTTATTATACAAGCTGTGCGAGGTGCTTCATTCAGGGTAAACGTATCTAAATTTTGAGTGTAAAATGCCCCTTCTGTTATCATTAAATACAAGTTGAGTTAACGCAACATCACATGTTAATGATGTTACATGTGCGAGCATTGTTGAGTATTTTTTACTTTAAGAGTACTATTTAAGGTCGGTTGTTTTTTTTAAGTTAAAATATATGTCACGTTTATTGACAAACTATGTTGCCGGGGTTGATGAAGTAGGGCGTGGCCCGTTAGCCGGAGCCATTGTTACTGCGGCAGTGATTTTAAAAGAGCCCATTATTGGTTTGAATGATTCAAAAAAACTAACGCCGGCTAAACGGAGCAAATTGGCAATTCTCATTAAAGAACAAGCACTAGCTTATGCTTATGGGCGCGCGGAAGTAGAAGAAATTGATACGCTTAATATTCATCATGCAACATTACTTGCTATGAAAAGAGCGGTAGAGGCGTTGCCTATTCAGCCAGATGAAGCATTGATTGATGGCGCTCATGTCCCTCAATTAGCCATGCCATGCCAAGCCATAGTGCAAGGAGATAGTTTGATTCCAGCGATTAGTGCGGCCTCTATTCTTGCAAAGGTATTGCGGGATGAGGAAATGGAGCAAATGGATGTGCTTTATCCAGGATATGGTTTTGCTGGCCACAAAGGATATCCAACTGCCGCGCATAGAAAAGCATTAATAGAACTAGGGCCATGCCCAATTCATCGCCGAAGTTATGCACCCGTTGCTGCGTTACTGCGTGAATTAGCACCGTAACGCAGTACTCATAAATCAAGCACAGTGGTTGCGCGAATTTCTAACGTAAGCTATTAAATAATATTCGATGTGTGCTGATTGACATCAGTACGCCAAATCCTGCCATAAAGGTTACCATGGCCGTTCCCCCATAACTTACTAAAGGTAGGGGGACTCCGACTACTGGAATAATCCCCATGACCATGCCGATATTAACAAAGCCGGAAAAGAAAAAACTCATTGCTAAGCTTGCTGCCAGCAGTCGCGTATAGGTTGTTTGTGCATTGCTTGCGATACTTAAGCTGCGTAATGAAATCAGTACCACAAAAATAATAACAGCAAATCCGCCGATAAAACCAAACTCTTCGCCATTCACGGCAAAAATAAAGTCAGTTGCATGTTCGGGTAAAAAGTTAAGATGAGATTGGCTGCCTTCAAGCCAACCTTTACCCATGAGTCCGCCTGAACCAATGGCTATTTTGGATTGAATAATGTGATAGCCCGTACCTAATGGGTCATGTTCTGGGTCTAATAATGTATACACGCGTTGTTTTTGATAATCATGCATCACATGCCATACTAAAGGGGCTGCTGCTCCTATCATTAAGGCGATAAGAAGAATAATTTTAAACCGTATTCCTGCGATAAAAATAACACATAAACCAGCGGTAGCTACCATGATTGCCGTACCCAAGTCGGGTTGCTTGGCAATAAGTAGGGCGGGTAGGAAAATGATGAGTCCGGCAATACTTAATGATTTTAAGCTGCTGGGATGACTTTGACGGTCAAAAAACCAAGCGGCCATCATGGGTACTGCGAGTTTCATTATTTCAGAGGGTTGAAAACGAAATAATCCCAGCTCCAACCAACGTTGAGCTCCTTTCCCTATTTTACCCATCAACATTACGGCAAAAAGTAATGTCAGTCCGACACCATAAATCCACGGAGTCCATATTTTGTACTTATAAGGGGGAATAAATGCCAAAATGATCATAATAAACGTTGCTACTATCAAACGTAATGATTGCCGCATGATCATGGCCATGTTGGCATTAGAAGCACTGTATAAGATTAATAAGCCAAAGCTTATTAAGACAAATAATAAGGCCATCAGTGGTGCATCAATATGCAAGGCTTTGCTGGTAAAACGATAAACGGGTTGGTTGTATTTTCTATTCATGATTTGGGCTTTAATGGATGAATGGCATAATAGGTATCAATAATTTTTCGTGCAACTATAGACGCGGAAGCATCGTTTTCAACAACTACGGCAATCGCAATATCTGATTGTTCTACTGGGGTAAAACCAATGAACAATGAATTATCTCTTAACGCTTCAGGAATATCCTCATAACGTGCTTTTTCATATTGTCTGCCGCTATGTACTTGGGCGGTTCCCGTTTTTCCTGCCATTGGGAAGGGGGGATTTCTACCAAAGCGGTACCCAGTTCCCTCATTGCTGGTTAAGACGTTATGCATGGCTGCTGCAACAAGAGTCCAATTTATCGGGTCGTTTAACTGTATTTGTTGTTCTTGGATTGGTTTATACGGCTCGACTTGTCCATTATCACTGTTTACTGTTTTAATTAATAGGTGTGGTTTATAACGCACACCATGCTGACTTAATGTGGCAGTAGCATTGGCAATTTGCAAGGGTGTGGCCAACATAAATCCTTGACCAATCGATGAAATAACGGTATCACCCGGGTACCAAGCTGCTTTTTTTACTGCTCGCTTCCATTCGATGTTAGGCACGATGCCATTGGCTTCCTCATGAAGATCTACATGCGTTAAACTACCTAACCCAAATTCTTTGAGCATTTGTGCAATATGGGTGATTCCCATTTTATTGCCTAAATGATAAAAATAAGTATCACACGATACGGTAATGGCTCGTTTGAAGTTTATAGCGCCGTGTCCGGTTTTTTTCCAATCACGATAAATATGGCTGGCGGTTGGTAGTTTGTATTTGCCGTAATCATAAATTTCGGACGAAGGGGTGACAAAGCCTTTATCTAAACCTGCAAGGCCTACAAAAGGTTTAAGGGTGGAAGCTGGGGGATAAACACCGCGCACGGCTCGGTTAAACATGGGGCGTTGAAGCGCATTGGATAAAATTTTATAATCTTTGGTGCTTACACCGTTTACAAATAGGTTGGGATCAAAGCTTGGTGAGCTCACCAATGCCAATAGCTCGCCGTTATGCGAATCAACCACCACCGCAGCGCCGCGTTTTCCTTGCAAGGCATCATAAGCTGCTTGTTGCAGTCTTAAATCAATGCTCAGATATAATTTTGCTCCTGATTGCGGCGCTTGCCCGACCCTGGCATCCGGTGCGCAGGGCATTGCAAGAGAAATAACCGATTCAAAGAGCGCCCACAAGCGAAGAGTGCGGCGGCGTTCAGGCGGGATCCAGCCCGCAGGCGGCAGCCACCC
>CAZSAO010000006.1:18820-29380 GCA_964605275.1 uncultured Legionella sp. | reverse complement strand
TTATTAATCACTCTTAGTGTTCGTCCGCGCACATCGGTTTCTACCATTTGATAGCCTACTTTGCCATGCAACAGTTCTTCGTAGTATTTTTCGATACCGGCTTTGCCAATAAAGTTGGTCGCACGATAGTTTGCCGCATTTACTTGCTTTAATTCAGGAATATTAATGCGCCCTACATAACCCAGAGCATGGGCTGTTACTTCCCCTAAGGGATAATGGCGAATCGAACGCGCTTTAATACTCACTCCGGGAAAATGATATTGATTACTAGCAAAAATGGCGACATCTTCTTGTGTGAGTTTTAATTTAATAGGAATAGGAATAAAAGAACGATTTTGTGATTTATTGCGATAAAAGCTCTCTACTTCATCGTCTGTAATTGACGGTAATAACGTGCGTAATTTGCTAATGGTCTCGGGTATATTTTTAATGTGCTCTGGCGTAATTTCTAAAACATAAACAGGCACATTTTCCGCAAGTAAGACGCCGTTTCTATCTAAAATAACCCCTCGTGGAGGTGCTATAGGTATAATCGTCATTTGATTTTTTAGCGAAAGGGTTTGATAGCGTTCAAATTGTGCTATTTGTAAGAATGCCAATCGCAAGACGAGAATTAATGAAAAAAGAATAAGGGCTGCAATCAATAAATGTAATCTAAAGCGTTGGCTTTGAGATTCAGTTTGAGTATTTTTAAATGATTGATTGAAGCGCATATAGAATAATAAATGACAAATACAGCGAAGTGTAATGGTACCTTAAAAAAGACAATTTGAGAAGTAATAGCTCCTTTTTGTCGCATTTCTACTATTTTTAATAGTATTACAATCACATCAATAGTTGCCACATGATTAATTATTTTTAAAAAAATACAACTTCAGTTGATTTTATTAAGAAAAAGACAAACAATTAAAAAGACGCTAAATCAATGCTACATTAATAATAATGGATTTATTATGAATAAATATGATGAGGTAATTACGCGCTTTTTAACGGATGAAGAACGTTTGGTATTATCACAAGAAAAAAAAATGCCCTTGGTGATTGAAGCGTCTAAATCCAAAGACATGCTGTTCTTAACTCAATTTCTCTCGCACAATGCCACAAAAATTATTGATGATTTAGCTCAGTATGGCGCTGTTTTATTAAGAGGTTTTGATGTGACATCTGATGCGCATTTTGAACAAGCACTATTGAGCATTCCGTCTTTTCGTGGCATCAGTGATGCATTTATGTCGGAAAATGGGCGCGTTACTGTTGAAAATTCAAAATATGTATTACATACCAATTCGGTTTATAAAACGGGCGGTACTCTTTATTTAGGGGGATTCCATACGGAGAACTATTACTCTGCTGATGTTCCTGGCTTTATTAGTTTTTATTGTAAAGAGCCATCCGCGCTTGGTGGCGAAACAGGCATTATTAACACGCAAAAACTATATCAGCAATTAAACGATGATTTAAAAAATAAATTAGAAAAAAGACCTTTTTTTGTATCTAAATGGTTGGTATCAGAAGTAGCCAGTCGTTATCAAATAGACCCTGATAGGGTTGAGGACTTAGCCCGGCATTTTAATTTGCCGTTAGTGGGCGATGGGGATGATCGGTTTATTTTAATGTACAAGCCTAGTGTTTTTGAGCATCCTATTACGCAAGAAAAAGCACTGCAACTTAATTTATTTGAATTGCCAACGCTTAATGCGGCATTAAGAAAATGTTTTATTAGTGCCTATCCAGGAACAACTTGGTTTTGGCATCGCTTTTTTTGGCGTCTTCCTAATGCATTATTCAATGCGATTGAGTTTTCAGCTGTATTAGCGATTGCATTTTTTAACTCTCCTAAAAAATCGTATAAAATTGTACAAAATAAAATATCAAGTTATTTTGCTAATAAAAAAACACATTCCTTTGATACCAAAAAAGTAGCTGATTGTTTTTCTGCGCAAGAAGTAGAGCAATTAGCTCAATCGATGCGAGATAACTATTCTTCTTGTTTATGGAAGAAGGGGGATATTTTGTTAATCGACAATAAAAAGGTGATGCACGCAGGAATGCCTGGTAAAGGAGAACGAACGATTCGTGCATTGATTACTAATCCAATCGCGATGAGTTATTCTTTGGAGCAAAGTGGTGTCTTATGTGCACACGAACAGCAACATGAGACGATAGGGCATTATATGACATTGGGAAAACAACCCGAGTTGAAGGTGAATAAAAAAAATTGTTTTAGTGTGGAACACTCTAAACAAATAAATTTTGCGGATGTAGAATAAAAAAAGAAGTGTTTTCTTGAGGCGCGTCAAGAAAACACTTCTCTAAATAAAGGCTCTCGGGCGGATAATTTAAGAGGAGATTCACGAAAGGAGATAAGACGAGGAAAATTAAATGAGATTCACCATGCCCTTTAAATGAGCTGGATAGTTGCTTTTAATCCAGGTTCAATATAAATTAAAGCGCTTTTTTAAGTATTGAGTGTTTGAGATGAAAAGCGTATTTTTGGTGCATGCCAATTGTCTAAATGATTTTGCGAAAGGAGATTTTGCTTTTGCTGGATCTATAGCAAGAGATTTAATGGATATATTGCCTGAGAAAGGCATGGATGTTTTCCTTGTAAGTAGTGTTGAGCAAGTAAGACGGTTTGAATCTTTATATGGGCAAGCCATAGAAGGGCGAATTACAATCGATAATCAATCTATTGGGTTGTCTTCTCTCGAACATTTTGATCCAATAACGTATAAGGTGGTTGGTTTTATTGATGCAAACCAATGTAAATATCCTGATGCAGATAAAATAAAAAGAATTATTGCCCCTAACTGTAAAATCTTACATGTAAAGAATGCGAATTACTCTTCTTCATCTGTACGTTTTTATTTTAATTACTTAAATCATATTCAACCGCAGCTCTATAAACTATATAACCAAGATGAACTTCTAATTAATGTCGCGGGATTTAGTGAACATTCTTTAGGTTTGCCAAAAATAAAAAAAATTACAGAGCTTTCTCGTCAGGGTGAGTCGCATCCGTTGTTACTGAATGAATGCTCTTATGGCTTTATGTATTTGGCCTGGCAAAATAGTGAGGATGATATATTACTAATTGCTCAATTTATGGCATTAACTAATCAACAAGATTATATTTTAGTAGGTGATTTTAAAAAAGTGCATCTTCAAATTGATGCGGCTTATAAAAATGAGGCCTTTAAAAAGACACCGCATATTGATTATGTGGAAACAATTTCTAATAATCTAATGCGTCATTTGATAGTCAATTCATCACCTCTTTTGGTACTAACTACTGGAATAGCAAGTACACTTGAAGCGCTAAGAGATAAAAAGTTAGTTTATTATCAACGGATTGATAATACTCAAGCTTTTGTTGATGCCTATTTACTGGCAATTAAAGATATTATACTCGCTGATGCGCTACCTGGCATGGCTGGTTTTATTATTCAATTATCTGAAATTCTTTTTGCTGAAAAACCACTTTACCCGGAAGATGTATCTGCATTATATGAGCTTTTAAATATAAAAGGGGTTAGTGCTCAATTAATTGATGCGAATCAAAAAGTTTTAGATAGGGCGTGTGGCAAAATGGCACCGCAAATCTTTGGTTTTTTTGCTAATGCACCTAAAAAAAATAAAGCAATATTAAAAAATAGCATATGTATTGATTATAGTTTAGATATTAAAAATCCTAATTATTCCTCCGCCTTTATTCAAGCCTCTGGTCTAAATAAATTGTTTGATTTAAAAATATTATTTACTATTCTTTCTCGAGAAGAACTACTAATAACAGCTCCTAGAGGGCTTTATCTCGCAGTAATCAATGGTAGCGTGGATTGTGCTCGTTTTCTCATACAAAAGGGGGCTTCGGCATTAATCGTCGATCAAGATAACCGAACTTTATTGCATCATGCAGTAAAAAATAAAAAAATTGAAATGATTGGTATTCTTTTAAGTATGAGTATTCCACGTGATGTTAAAGATATTCACGGCAAAACAATGCGAGATTATGCTTTATTGGATTCTAACTTGTTGCATTTTATTGATGAACATTTAGCTGTAGATGAAGGACAATCTTTACGATTCTAAGTAGCATAAAAGCCGAAAATTCATTAGCGACAATTATACATTTCTAAGCGACGATTAATTTACTTATTTTTTATGAATAATAACAGGATTCTTTTTTGTGTCATTTAAATACGAAGTGATTAGTATCTTTTAAGTAAAGCATATTAGCACAATAAACGACAGACAAAAGAACTTTTTGCTTATGTTTTGATCTGTCGTATTTTGTTATTGTCTAAAGTCTGTATTTAAGCATTTTATATTTATAATCTATTCGTTAAATCCATTTATTATAACGGAGCATGTATATTTCCTTTTTTATAAACAGTAGGTTATGCTGTTTTATATTTCTTTTACTTGAATTAAAAATGCGTTTTATCTTACTGCTATGTTATGTAATGCTTCTTAGTGCGTGCAAAGAAGAGCCACCACACTATAATGGCTATATTGATGCAGATTTAATTTATCTTTCCAGTAATTATAACGGACGTTTAGCACACTTAAATGTACGACGAGGTGATGTAATCCAGCAAAACCAGTTGCTGTTTAAGGTCGAGCAGCAAACTAATAATTTTTCTGTTACGATGAGTCGTTTAAAAGAACAAGAACTTCAAGCTCAAAAAGACGAGTTAGAGCATCAAAAAGAATATGATGTATTAAATTACCAACGAATCATCAAGATGCGAAAAAAAGATGCCGCCAGTCAAAATGATTTAGAGGTAGCACATACCTCTTTAGAGGTACTGAACGACAAGTTAGCAGCCCTTGATTTACAAATTAAAAATCAGCGGGTGAGTGTTCAAGAACAAGAATGGGAGCGTTCGCGCAAAGAAGGTTATGCACCACAAGAAGGTATTATTTTTGATAGTTATTTGGTGCAAGGTGAGTATGCTCAAGCGGGGCAACCTATTGTCTCTTTAATCACGCCACAACAGATGAAAGTCATTTTTTTTATTCCTGAGCCTGAATTAAAAAATACAGCGCTGCAAGAGAAAGTGACTATTTATAGTGGTACACAGCAGATAGGGCGAGCCACGATTAATTATATTTCTTCTATGGCGCAATATACCCCTCCTATAATTTATTCCCGTGAAAACAGTCATAATTTAGTTTTTCGTGTAGAAGGGCGTATTGATAACCCTGATTTAAAGCAACTCCATTTAGGGCAGCCTATTAGTTTGGAGCGCGTTAATGGTTGAGTACGCGATTGAAATTGATGGCTTAAGCAAGTCTTTTGATAAAAAAGTAGTGGTAAATAATATTTCATTGAAGGTGCAAAAAGGGGCTGTTTTTGGTTTTTTAGGCTCTAATGGGAGTGGCAAAACCACCACTATTCGTATGATTTGTGGTCTGCTAAAACCCTCGCAAGGAACGGGCTTGTGTTTAGGTTATGATATTAAAACGCAACATGGCGACATTAAAAATCATATTGGTTATATGCCGCAAAAATTTTCGCTATATCATGGCTTAACGGTATATGAAAACTTACAATTTTTTGCCAATATTTATAAAGTAGAGAATACAAAGCAGGCTATTAAAGAGATTTTAAGCGATCTCGAGCTAGAACCGTATGAGCATATTAAAGCCGGTAATTTATCTGGGGGTTGGAAACAGCGTCTTACTTTAGCTTGCTCGCTGCTCCATAAACCCTCTTTATTGTTTCTTGATGAGCCGACTGCTGGGGTTGATCCTAAAGCGAGAAAAGATTTTTGGGATTATTTGCATCAATTATCGCGCCGAGATGGCACTACCATTTTGGTGACTACGCATTATATGGATGAAGCAGAAAAATGTACTGATTTGGCCTATATTAATTTAGGACAATTGCTCTATTCGGGTCCTACAAAACAATTAATTCCGTTTTCAAGAGTAAAGACTTTAGTTTTAGTTGATGCTGATAAAGAAACACAAAATACAGTGCAAGAGCAAATAAAACGCGATTACCCCGATATCTTAGCCAGTATTGTCAATAATGACTTACGCATTTCCTCAATGCATGCTGCTCGTTTAGATGAGTTACAAGCGCACGCAGTAACGTATCATTTTAAAGAAGTAGAGCCTAGCTTTGAAGAGGTGTTCATTGGACTAATGCAATGAAGCAGCATTTATCGCTACAACGCATCAACGGCTTGATTCGCAAAGAGTTTATTTTAATAATGCGCGATCGCGGCACTATTGCGATGCTGGTGATTTTACCGGTGATGCTCCTTATTCTCTTTGGTTTTGCTATTACCATGGATCCCAAGCATTTACCTACGGCAGTTATTAGTTTTGATCACACACCCTTAACTCGAGCCATAATCAGCAATTTATCGACCTCTAATTATTTTTCTATTGTAGATACCAGCAATGATGTGAGGGCAGTAAAAGAAAAGCTTGATAAAGGAGAATTAAGTTTTGCTATCACCATTCCTGCTGATTTTACACGCCAATTTATTCGCGGAGAAAAACCACCGTTCTTAGTTGAGATTGATGGCTCCGATCCGGGTAGCAGCGCCAGTGCGTTAGGTAACGTCGGGCCTATCTTGGATTTGTCAGTTAACCAGTTTAAACAGCAAGGTTTAGAATCGCCCCTATCGAATAAAATACAGCGCAGTGTGGATTTGGTTATTCATCGACTTTATAACGAGTCTAACAAAAGCGCCTTTAATATCGTGCCCGGTTTAATTGGCGTGTTACTGACGTTGACAATGGTCATGTTAACTTCAACCGCAATCACGTCTGAAGTAGAAGCAGGGACCATGGAGTTGTTATTAAGCACGCCTCTATTACCGGCCGAGATCATTTTAGGGAAGGTGGTGCCTTATATTGTCCTGGGCTACCTGCAACTTACCAGCGTGTTGATTTTTAGCAAATTATTTATTCATATACCTATCGAAGGCAGCTTGCTTTTGCTCTATTTGTCCACGGCCCCGTTTATTATTGCTAACTTGATGGTGGGAATGATTTTTTCTACTATTGCCAGCACGCCGATGCAAGCCATGCAGCTTAGTGTTTTTTATCAATTACCCTCATTATTTTTATCGGGTTATATTTTTTCGTTTTATGGTATGCCCGTGTGGGCCAAGGTATTGGGTTCGTGTTTACCCATGACTTATTTTATGAGAATTACGCGAGGTATTATGCTCAAAGGTAATGATTTTTGGCAGGTGTTGCCTAATATGATCCCTATTATGGTTATTGCAGGTATTCTTATCGTATTAACCAGTAAAGTATTTAGAACTACTCTGGATTAACATGAATATTTCTTTAATAATTAAGATGATTTTTGTTGGGTGTCTTATAAGTTTAGTGAGTTGCACACCTTCTGCGGTTCAACCAATAAATAAAGAGGGCGCTAAAACGGAATTGCGCGATACTTTTTGGTGGAAAAAGTTACACGATCCCACGTTAAATCAATTAATTGAACACGCATTAGAGCATAATAATCAGCTTCTTGCGGCGCACGCAACTGTAGTACAAGCCCAAGCGCAATTAAAAGCGGCTTATGACGTTTGGCTGCCTACGTTGAATATAAGTGCTAATGGTTTTAGCGCACAAGGGTGGAACAGTCATATTACGCCTCAAGGTGGATTAGCTGCATCCAGTGCGTTGTCACAAGTCAACAGCATAAAAATTAATGGGGGTTATGCAGGATTTGTACCCACATACTCAGTTAATTTTTTAGAGAACATCAATAATACACAATTAGCCAATGCCTCATTAGAAATGCAAAAAGCGCGTTATTACGCAGTGCGGTTAAGTATTATCAGTCAAACTGCAGGCGCATATTTTTCCCTGCTCGGTCAAAAAGAACATTATCAGCAGCAGCAAAATTATATTAACCATTTAAAACAACTGCGCTCATTAGAGAGTATTCGTTATCATGACGGCGCAAGCTCGCTATCGACACTGACTCAGTTAGACCAGACCCTTGCGGATAATGAAGCACAATTAACCTCGATTCAATACGGTATGGTGCTCACGCAAAATACCTTACAATTACTTACTGATAATGATCCGGGACCAGTTATAACCAAAAGACGATTAAATCAATTAACTACACAGCACTTAATTCCCTCCCCTTTGCCTGCTAATGTATTACAAAATCGCCCGGATTTGATTGAAGCGAAAGAACAAATGAATAAAGCGCATGCCTTGATAGGTTTATCGTATTCTGCATTTTTTCCTCAGATTTCTCTAACAGGTGTTTTGGGTGGTTCCTCCATAGAACTAATTCATTTATTAAAATTAAGTACTGGCTTAGGCTTGGCGCAAGCAGCGGTAAAAATGTCCGTGTTTAATGCCGCAGCCTATCAACAGATTAATGCGGCAAAAGCGGGTGCAAAAGAGGCTTATTATCATTATATGCAGGTAGTACGCAGCGCATTAGTGGATGTAGATAATAGTTTAATGCAGTATAAAAGTACTCATGCAGCGTACATTCAACAAACCCAAGCGTATCATGCAAGCCTGCGCCATTATGATATTGTTTTTGCTCGTTATCAAACTGGGTTAAATGATAAAAGAGCATCGTTAGACGCACAACTTAGGGTGGATTTAGCGGCTATTAATTGTACTGTTGCCAAAATAGAAGAGCTCAACAGCATTGTTGCTGTCTATCAAGCATTAGGTGGTGGCTATCACATAAATAATGATATAATTTAGCTTGTTTATATAAAGAGTTAAGTTGTTGTTGATGATATCTAATAAAAAATTAGCTGCGGTGTATGTTGCTAAACCAGAATTTGTGCACGAGTTGCAAGGTGAATTAAATAATCAAGGCTATTTTAAAGAGCATTTATTTTTTTCATCAGTGCAAAATAAGGACATATGTTTTGCGCAAGATATTTGGTTTGAGCCACAGATTGTCTCTTTTCAATCTATTTCTGAAGCGGTACATATACTAAAAGCGGCGGGAAAATTTTGGTATCTTCATCCCATATCTCATGTGCGCCGCTCTAAATTAATTGAACAACAACTTCGTCAATATAAAGGATTAAACGCCCTTTTTCCGCTGGCATCACCTCTGCCAAGTATTGGTGTATTTAGTCTTCTTGATAATAATACACTACTTTTTAGCACTAACCGTTTAAAGGCCTGGCCTGATGGGGTGTGTTCTTTTGTGGAAGACAAAGTAAATCCTCCTAACCGTGCTTATTTAAAATTATGGGAAGCATTAACGCTATTGCATGACTATCCTAAAGTAGGTGATATAGCCTTGGACCTAGGCGCTTCGCCAGGAGGGTGGACTTATGTTATGCAAACGCTAGGATGTCAGGTCACCTCAGTAGATAAAGCGCCATTGGCAGCACATATCGCCGCACTGCCTGGCGTGCATTACAGCCAAAACAGTGCTTTTGCTATTGATCCAATGCATTGCGAACATGAGTATGATTGGGTTTTATCGGATGTGGCGTGCTATCCCGAACGAGCTTATCAGCTTATTATGAAATGGATTGCATCAGGAAAAGCAAAACAACTTATATTTACCATTAAATTGCAAGGGGAAACAAATTTAAAAATTATTGAGCAATTTAAAAGTATCCCGGGCTCTTATATTACCAATTTGTATCATAACAAGCATGAAGCCACATTTTTTTATCCTTTTCTAAAATAAAAACCCGGAAAAGTGTATTTTCGATCTAATTTGTTAATTTACTCCTCTTTTTGTGTTAATGTAAAGCATGTTTTTGTTTTTAGGCGGTGTAATGAACATTGAAAATAAAAAAAGAGGGCGTACGTTAACTAGCGTGGATGAAAATATAGAATCTTTTGTGATGTCTAGTGATATAGTGCATATAGGCGCACGATCAGCTGAAAAACGACAAAAACTAAAACATGCTCATGTATCAAATGGAGTGCAATCAATAGGCTTTTATGCTTTTGCGCAATGTACAAATCTGGTTGAATTTACGATGCCTGAAACAATTGAGAAAATTGGCATCGGTATGTTGTTAGGGTGTGTTAATCTTAAAAAAGCCCTTTTTTCACCTAAAATAGATCTAATTCCCCCTTCTACATTTAAGGGATGCTTCAACATCGAGTATGTTGAATTTCCTTATGGAGTGAAGCATCTTGACACACATCTTTTTGAGGGATGTAGTTCTTTAAAGCAGGTTATACTTCCTGAGAGTATTGAATCAATTGCATTATCAATGGCTACGAATTGTCATGCTCATTTTGTCATTGATACCAATAAGCCGGAAGAGTTTGAGCGTATAAAAAAGCTGCTGAAGAATGCAAACGTATACTCAATAACCACAAAAAAAATGATAGCGCCAATTGAGCAATTATTATATGATTTTTATAAAAGAATGAACTTAGTGCGGGAGAGGCATGATGGATTTTTATTTAAGGATCAAACTTTAGCTGCATTGAATATTGGAGTAGATTGTACACGAAGAACCCTCTCTTTTTTATATAATGATCCGTTAGAGTCGTTGGTTAATAAAGTACAGTTACCTGTGAATGAGGATGAAATGACTCAATATAAATTAGAGCTTGAACGTATTG
>CAZSAO010000006.1:0-18810 GCA_964605275.1 uncultured Legionella sp. | reverse complement strand
AGAAAGGAATATGGATTAAAAGCAAAGTTTAATCGAGAGCCCTCGATGAGTACAAACGCGTCATTTTTCAAACCCGCTCCTGAAAATAATAATCAAGCAATTATTGATACCTACTATTTGCTAACGCGCATAGTCACGCAATTAAAAACAGGAAAAGAATTAATTCCTGTAAATTCTGTAACTCGACCTTTAATGCGCAATCGTCCCTTTTTATTAAGTAAAATTCCTCTTGAATTACAACAAGAGCTGAGAATAGCACCTGAAGATTTAAAGCTAAATCAGTTAACTATGTAATGTTATGTAAAAAATGAATAGTCAGTTATACTGTTAGAGTACTCATTTAGAGATATAAAAAATAGGTGAAGCTCAGTTTGCCTATCTAACCTTGACCGTGATTGTATGTCGAATGCATTAAATCTTTATTATTTAAACCAAATGGGAATTACTCCCTGGGTTTATAAAAACAAAACAATAAAATCAGTAGAATGCGCAAAAATACTTATTTGTACTACGGCTACTTCTTTTAATCCTCAATATAAAAAAATGCTTGAGCATATTATTTTTTTCCTGAATTGTTCACCGGCTGAATTGGAGATAAGAGAATTAGAATCAAGTACTCAGATTATTTCGACTTACTCTCCTTATATTGTAACATTTGGCGTTACTAAAAATAATTTAGATTGTCTTAATCCTGCATCTTATTTAGTTGAAATCAACTCGCTCGAATATTGGCTACAGTATCCGTTGGCTAAAAAACAATTATTTGTTATGCTCGATTTATTTAAAAATAAACTGGATTGAAACTAGGGCGTGTTGACGAGCCCCTTGCCTACGTGCCTCGGCTTGTTCGAGGCATCCAGGAAGGGCTCAAATTGACAACATGAATCCATTATGTCATCAATGATATTATCGGTGTGAACAACTGATGCGAATAATGAAACATTATTTGATTCAAGAACTGAACCCACGATGGTGTTATCTATAGAAAGATATTTATTCTTAATCAAGATCTCATGGATGCCTCGGCCAAGCCGAAGCGCGTAGGCGGAGAGGAGCAATTGTTAACATACCCTATGTTAAAACAACGGGGCTTTACATTTTTAGAGCTTGTTTTTATTTTACTTCTTGGCAGTGTTCTTAGTTGTCTTGCATTTTCTTCCTTTGCCCCACTAAAGCAAAAAAATGAACAACATCGCTTGGTTAATGAACTAAAGAATGCTCTACGGTATGCGCGAATTAAAGCATTGAGTGAGGACCATGATTTAATGCTTACACCAATAAAAGCAAATGATTGGTCTTCAGGTATCAATTTATTCGATTTAAGTATTCATGATCAAAAAAACACACTGCTTCATCAATGGGATTGGCATGCAAGTAATTGGATTATTGATTGGCAGGGAGTAAATGGCGCAGACTCTTTAGTCATTTCAGGCAGTACCCGAGCATTAAATAACGGACGTTTTATTTTAGAACATCGTTTTAGTCATAAAAAAATAACGCTAATTGTGAATCGATTAGGACGCGTCAGGGAACTATAGGCTTGCAAGTGCTGCGTGTTATAATAAAACACTAAACTATAAATAAGATACCTATTTATGCTGTCTACTTGCAACACTAATCTAAAAATAGAGCAGCCTGTTCCTGAGGCATTGAAAAAATGGCTAGATCATGAACTGCCTATTACATATAAATTAAATGAGTTGACTGGTGATGCGCAATTGCATTTATTATCTCAAGGTTGGATTGCCTCTGATTGGTGGAGTAGGGCTGTGACACAAATCAATGAGCCTTGTTTTCAGCGTGCGATTATCATGAGTAGCCAGGGTACAAATTATTGGTATGCGCGCTCTATTATTTCTCAGTCGTGTTTTCAATTAGATACTAATTTTTTTAATAGACTTGAACAGGAATCTATTCGTAATCTTATTTATAATGAGCCCAAAGTACGCTTGCACCGCCGTTTGATTTATCCTATTAATGATGCATGTCTTGAATGGTATTGGGTGAAATCCTTTATTTCTTCTTATACGACTTTATGGGTACGTGTGAAAGAATACGTATTTTTAGATACTGAGTTTTTTTATTTAATTGAAATTTTTTTTCCGGATTTATTGGATATCACGTTATGAAATGGAATGCATATTATCGTTTAATGCGATTAGATAAACCTATTGGTATTGCACTTTTATGGTACCCAACAGCGTGGGCTCTATGGCTGGCAAATAATCAACATCCTTCATTTAAATTAGTCATTCTTTTTTTTCTAGGCACAGTTTTTATGAGAAGTGCAGGATGTGTTATTAATGATATTGCCGATAGGCATTTAGATAAACATGTGCACCGAACACAATTTCGCCCATTAACTTCCGGAGAGCTTCATTTGGATGAGGCGCTTATTTTGTTAGGCGTGCTGTTAATGATGTCGGCGACTATTTTACTTTACTTGCCTTTTTCATGCATTGTTTGGGCCGTGTTTGCCGCATTAATTACTATTATATATCCTTTTTGCAAACGCTTTATTAATGCTCCGCAGCTTATATTAGGCATTGCCTTTTCGATGGGAATTCCTATGGTGTATGTTGCATCAGGAAAGCCTTTGGATATTAATACTATTTTTTTATTGATACTTAATTTTTTATGGACCGTTGCGTACGACACGATGTATGCCATGGCGGATAAAGAAGACGATTTAAAAATTGGCATTAAATCTACAGCTATTTATTTTGCACATTATGATAAATTTATTATTGGATTATTGCTTTGGAGCATGCACTTTTTGTGGTTGTTTATCGGTTGGAACACTGGTTTGACTTGCTCTTTTTATCTATTGTGGGCAATAGGTCCGGCCGTTTTAATGCACCAGCAAAAACTAATTAAACGTCGTGTAGACAAACAATGTTTTCAGGCTTTTTTAGTGAGTGCTTATTATGGTGCACTAATGTGGGGCGCATTATTTAACATCAATTGGGGCGTTTTTATCCCTACATAAAAGAGTTGTGCTTATTTAACTCAGGTGCATGTTAAAATTAATCTTATTTTATCATGCGCCATGCTGCGCGTAATGCAGGTATTTCAGCTTTAGCCGGAACAATAAGCATTATCTCCCCTTTTTTAATTGCTCTTCATAGGCGCTTTGTGTATTTTCAGTAGTCCCCCATCCAATTAAACTGCCAAATAATCCTCCGGATAGCCCTCCTGAGGCGACTAAAGGGCCTACCATAATTAAGCCTAATCCAGGTAAGGCGAAATTAGTGCCCAGCGCAATTAAAGCACCTATCGTACTGCCTATGGTCCCACCTAAAATTCCTCCCGAAGCTAAACCTTTTGCTGGTTCTATTTCTGCTTCTGATTGGTCCGGGTAATATTGATGTCTGGAATCTTTTGACATGACCACATTAATGTCATCTGGTTTATAGCCTAATTCTACAGCGATATTAAATGCACGCTCTGCGGCCTCTTTATTAGGAAATATTTCTATAATTAAATCGTGATTATCCATAGTTTATGTTCCACAGCTATAATAACTGTATTTAACAATCCATCAAGAGTGCTTTAATTTTAGACTAAATTTGCACTATCTGCTGAACACATTTTTTAACGCATTGTGTCCTATTACGAATAATCATATTTTTTTGTTGTTTTAGGTTGTGCTGTGCTACGCTGTGATAATCTTAAGTTTTTTTAAAGTGTGCAATGAGTAAGCGAATTTTATCTTTAGATGTGTTTCGTGGCCTAACGATGGTATTAATGATTTTAGTTAATTATCAATTAAGTACGTCGGCTTACCCTCTTTTAGTACATGTTGATTGGAATGGTTGGTCATTAGCTGATTTAGTCTTTCCGTCTTTTCTTTTTATCGTAGGGCTTACTCTGGTTCTTGCGTTGAAAAATCATCAACACAATGGTGAAAATAGGCACGCTTTATATGGTGATATTTTAAAACGATCGTGTATTTTGTTTTTAATAGGAATTTGTTTAAACTTTTTTCCATTCAGTCCTTTGTCGGTATTACGCTATTACGGCATTTTGCAACGTATTGCCGTATGTTATTTAATCTGCTCTTTTATTTATTTAAATACCTCTATTAAAACGCAAGGTTTAATTTTTATTAGCATTCTGATTAGCTATTGGTTAATAATGACGCAAGTTCCTGTGCCCGGTCATGGTGTGAGTCAACTAACACCGGTGGATTCTTGGGTGTCTTATTTTGATCAGTTTTTATTTTCCGCCAATCATTTATATGGCAAAACCTATGATCCTGAAGGCTTCTTTAGTACGCTGCCTTCGATTGCGACCACTCTCTTGGGCGTGTTAATAGGGCAATTGATGTTTAATACAACGTTAACTAATTATAAAAAATTATGTTTGATGGTATGTATTGGTATTATTTCTTTAGTCCTCGGAGAGATATGGAGCTGGTATTTTCCCATTAATAAAAATTTATGGACCAGCTCTTTTGTTCTATTGGCTGGGGGTTTTTCTTTATTAACGTTTGCTTTTTGTTTTTTTCTTATTGATATTTTAGGATATAAAAAGTGGGCTGAGCCATTTAAAATAATGGGGATGAACGCCTTATTTATTTTTGTATTTCATGTGCTATTGATTCGGATGCAAGTATTCTACAAAGTAGACACTACCGATGGTGCTATAAATTTAAAGCAATTTATTATAGAACATTGTTTTTCTTATTTTAATCCAGCTAATGCTGTATTAGCTTATTCGTTGTGTTTTTTATTAATTAATTTTTTAGTGGCATTGTACTTTTATAGGAACAAAATTTTTATTCGTTTGTAACAGTTTTTATTACTGCCCATTACCATATAAAACAAGCTATAAATAGTATTATAAATACCATTAATTGAGATGCATTATGCTTCTATGTTCTGAGTACCTAGATATAAGTTCAGAAGAAAAAAATAGTGTGATAATAACCGTTGATTTGAATGAATATATTCGTGCATTTAATGATAAGAGTAAGAACTATGATGAGTTACATGCACATTTTAGGCATGTAACGTCAACATTTACAGGTGAGTATTTGTTTTCGCTGGTAATGGAGACTATTGCCCAACATTTCACAGATGATGCGCTGTGTGGTATATGTAAAACACCAGCGTATGATTATGTAAGTGAATATTTTATTGAAATTCTGAAAAATACCATTGATGAAATCATTATACGCTCTTGCACGATGCCTGAAGTAACTGGTTCGGCGGTTGCTATTCTTACGTTACACATAGAGTACTCTCCTGAGAAAGATAGGGTTAAGTTTTTATTCAAAGACAATGGCTCTGGGTTTAGTGATGGTTTTTTAGAGCGCACTAATTCCGTTAGTGCAAAAAATGATTATTTTAAAAGTAAAGGCAGTGTTAAGCAATCTTTGCAAGAGTCTTACGCTATGCCAAAATTATTTGGTGGTTTTGGCCGAGGGCTGCGATGCATTATGGCACGCGTACTCACTGGGTGTGATTTATCGCCGCGAGGTAGATTAACTCCTTGTTTTGCTCAACCTAAATGCTCGACAATAAATTTTAGCAATGCAGCAGAGGGCGGCGGGGCAGTAATTGAAATAGAATCCTCTTGTGAGCCTTTGCGACGCGTGGAGAAAAGAGCTCTTTCACCTATGCAGCTTCATTTACCATCAAAGTTCTTTAAACAGGAGTCTACTGAAAAAAAAGAACAAACAGTTGATACTAATATAATGAATCCTGATAAATCAGGGCCTCAATGTTAGAGTTATATCACTTTTTACTGTTTAAAAATTGCCGTACTGATAGTGGAAGAATTTTATGCAAATAATGCATACATAAAACCTCATTTTTTTGCCATGCCACACCCAAATAAATAATTCCTAAGCCGATAAAAGAAAGAATAATGGGGAATAGATAGCTGTTTTTAAATACTTGGTAGGCTAAGTGACTTAGATAATAAGAGCAGCCGAGTGCTCCTATAATAACAAATATTTTCCTATTGATAACAACGCCTAAAAAAATCATGACTAAATTAATCACCATATACAGTAATTTACTCGATTCATTGGGTAAGTCTTGCGCTGTAAATCCGCCCCAAAATGTAATTACACCAAAAATATAAAACCAAAAAGCATAATCTTTTGATGTTCCCGAGCGGATATCGATTATAAAAGCTAATATTGTTAACCCTAAACCAAAAAAAAGAGAAACGTTGTTTAATAAGTCCCAGTCATAAGAATTAAATAACATACCGCTTAAATCGATAGCTAAGTACCATAAAATAATACTTATAGGCAGCATTATAAAAGGAAAGCGGTATATTCGAAGTAGGGTAAAGGCTGCTATTAGGGTTATTAATTCTATATTAAGCCAATGCCATTGAATTCTATGGGAGGGCTCGTGATAGAACGAGTCATCAAACCAAAAACCCAGCATTTTTTGCACGGAATAAACCATTAAAGGTACTAAAAAAATGGCGAGTGCGGCACAAACTCCGGCCGGAATAAACAGATTTTTTTGATTGAATGTATGTGTTATTCCTAATGCTAGAATAAAATAAGAGGACGATAGTAAAAATACTCCTAGGGCGCCATACATTTGCCAGCTTAACCCCATGAGTAAGCTCATCGCTCCGATGGCAATTAAGCCACCTAAATAATAAAGAATATTGGTAATATTAAAGGCAGGTTCTTGCTGCGGTGTTTTTTTTAATAATTCAATCAATTGCTCGGATTGACGAACGGAAATAATTTGAGCATTAACCGCTTCTTGCAAGACATGTTTTAATTGATGCATTATTTTTAATAATTAAGATGCTTTAATTGCAGTATAGTGCATGTATTAAAATAATTTTGTTGATATAAGCTATTATCATTTTCGATGTACTACATATAACCACTTTAAATGATTAATACATTAAATCAGTGAAATAAAGCAATTGTCTTTTCTGTTTGACAATAGTACAATTGGATTATTTTTTAATCCTTGGTGGTATTTTGATGTCTAATATTCTAGAAATAAATTTTGATAGTGATATAGATGAGAATGAGTTACAGGAAGAGTTGCGCACAACGTTTAGTAAGCTACAACAGCCCTTATCTCCTAATGCGTTGGTTTTTAACTTCCATGACATGGGTGAACTAGAGCAGGCGGATATTATTAATTTTTTTGATAAATGTGAGATTGAGATTGAGAAAAATATTAATAAATGGAATTTTACCGAATTAAAATTTGACTTTCACTCGTATGAAGAAGTAAATGATCAAGAGGTAATTTTACGAACGCTTAAATTTATAAAAAAGCTTCCCAATCTACATAAAGTAACGAATCTAGATTTAAATTTTGATGGTTTTGTATTCGAAGAAGATGATGATAATAAAGTCTTGTTGTTAATCAAGGGCGCTGGTTCTCCTTGTGATTATTTTAAAAAATTCATAGCGCTTGAAAATTTTAGCTTTTCAGGCCGATTTACACCTTCTTTATTAATAAATCAAATGGAACATTTTATTCAACATCACAATACATTAAAAACCATTGATATTGATTTATTGTACTCTGGTCCTATTGATATTAGCAAGATAATGGCAAATGCATACTTGACCACAGTTTATTTGCAGGTATGGACATTGGTTCCAGACGAAGTGGATAGTTTTAATTATATTGATAATGTTGCAAAGGCAATTAAAATGCATTCGTGTCTAAATCATTTGTCTATAGAAACAGAAGCGGTAGAATTTACAATAGCAACGCTGCGAACCCATTTCTTTGAGATCATTGCGTTTAATAGGAGTTTAGATTATTTAGATATCAATCTTGGTGCTCTTGACGAGGATGAGCATGAGGATGAGGTAACTCAACAAACGATAGATTCTATCGGTGAATATTTTTTACAACATTCTTCAGTGGACGAATTGGAAATTACACTAAATAATTCGCAGCTCTCTTCATCTATAAAAGAAGATTTATCCACCAAAACAACGCAAAATCAATCTCAATTAGAAAGATTAATTATTACGCGTAGCTCCGCAGCGATGAAAGAACAATTTTTGATACTTTTTAGCCAGTATGGGTTAAAATATTTGGATTTATTTAATGATTATTTTCACGGAAAAAAAGAGAACAATAAGGAGTTAGTACGATTATTATCTGATGAGATTGAAAAAAAATTTATTGACGATAATCGCAGAAACTCTTATGGATTTTTTTTCAAGATGCCGGTTGATCTTCGTTTAAATATATTACTAAATAACCTTACTTTATATGAACTTTGGCTATTTGCTGTAGTTATTTATCAAAACGAATGGAAAAAAGCTGTATTTTTAGAACAAGACCGTGCTCATCAACCATTGATCGAGACGCACGTATTGCCTGATGAACAGCGGCAATCTCACAAGCGTAGTGCTGAATCAGAAATTGATAACCAAAATTATAGCAAAGCTCCAAAAATTTAACATATCTATTTCAAATGATAGTCGGTGGTTGTGATCTAATAAAATAGATCACGTTGTCTGACCGTTCTGGTTTGAGGTGATATGAAATATTAAATGCTCTTCAATAAAGCTGCTAATGAAATAATAGCTATGATCATATTTAGGATGATAACGTAATTTTAGCGATAAATTGCCCTGTGCCGCTGCATCAATGAGTAATTGTGGTTTTAGCTGATCTGTAATAAATGGGTCATCCTCCCCTTGATCTATAAGTAACTCGCCATGAGGCCAAGTACCTTGCTTTAATAGTTCACACGCATCATATTGTTGCCATATTGCTTTATCGTTGCCTAAATAATGCGTTAAAGCATTAACTCCCCAAGGAGAATGTAGTACTGATGCGATAGGGGAGAAGGCTGAGATGCTATGAAATAAGTGGGGATGTTTTAGCCCAAGTATTAATGCGCCATGCCCCCCCATTGAATGACCAAAAATACCGCAGCGCTCATGACTAATTGCGAATTGGTTGTTGAGAAATAAAGGCAACTCTTCGCTAATATAGCTCTCCATCTGATAATGTTGCTTCCATGGATCTTGGGTGGCATTGAGATAAAAACTAGCACCTTCACCCACATTATCTAATTTTTGCTTTATATTGGAGCATTGGCGTGGGCTAGTATCTGGCACTACAAGAATAATACCTAATTGGGCTGCTATACGTTGTGCCCCTGATTTGGTAATAAAATTTTGCTCGCTACACGTTAATCCCGATAGCCAGTAAAGCACGGGAGCTGTTGCTGATACGTTAGGTGGTAAAAAAAGACCAAAATGCATCATACATTTCGTAGCATCGGACCAATGCGAATAAACACTTTGTGTGCCTTGATAGCATTGATGGGTTTCGATTAATTTATAAGGTAGGCTCATAATTGATTGTCTCGTAAACGCGCTGCTAAAAAGTAAGTACGGTTCGTATTGATTCACCTTGGTGCATCAAATCAAAAGCATGGTTAATTTGTTCTATGGGCATAATATGAGTGATTAAATCATCAATACATATGCGACCATCCATATACCAATCAACAATTTTAGGCACATCGGTACGTCCTCTGGCGCCACCAAAAGCAGACCCTTGCCAAACTCTACCTGTTACTAATTGAAACGGGCGTGTAGCTATTTCATGTCCCGCAGGTGCTACCCCAACAATAGTACATTTGCCCCAGCCTTTATGACAGCATTCTAGTGCTTGTCGCATCAATTGGACATTGCCAACACATTCAAAGCTATAATCAGCCCCACCATGGGTTAATTCAACAAGATGGCCTACTAAATCAGAGGAAAGGTCGTGTGGATTTACATAATGAGTCATTCCCATTTTTTTTGCTATGTGTTGACGATTAGGATTAATATCAACACCAATAATTTGCGTTGCACCGACCATTCGTGCGGCTTGTATGACATTAAGCCCAATTCCACCTAAGCCAAATACAACCACGCGACTGCCTGCTTCAACTTTAGCGGTAAATAATACAGCACCTAATCCGGTGGTCACGCCACAACCGATGTAGCATACTTTATCAAAAGGAGCGTCTGGGCGAATTTTTGCTAAGGCAATTTCAGGAACAACGGTATATTGAGCAAAAGTTGATGTACCCATATAATGATGAATTGGTTTTTGGTTGAGGCTAAATCGTGAGGTACCATCGGGCATTAGTCCTTGCCCTTGCGTGTTGCGTATGGCTTGGCATAAATTAGTTTTTTGCGATAAACAATAGTCGCATTGCCTACATTCTGGCGTGTATAAAGGAATTACATGATCACCTGGAGCAAGGCTGGTTACTTTTTTGCCTACTTCAACAACAATCCCAGCTCCTTCATGACCCAAAATGGCTGGGAACAGGCCTTCTGGATCCAGTCCCGATAAAGTATAGGCATCAGTATGACATACTCCTGTTGCTTTAATTTCTACCAACACTTCGGTATCTTTCGGTGGTTGGAGATCAACCATTTCGATAGTTAATGGTTGTCCTGCAGCATGAGCTACCGCGGCTTTTACTTTCATAATATAAATCCTTTTATAAGACAGCTATGGACTAATTAATAGGAATCACCGCCATTATCTGATACAACGCGAGTAGTTCTTCCATAAATGACTAGAATTTTTTGTTTATTTTTTAACTTTAAATCTTCTGCTTGTACTACGGAAATAATGCCTCCTGAGCGAAGTTTTATCACATATTCGACTCCGTGAGTTTGATTATAACTACCATCCATAAAACTATCAGGATTAGATTTTTGTGCTGCCATTGGTGTAGTATGTTGATGATGAAGATTTACTTTACGAGTTGAAATAATCGTACCAGGAATTACCTTTTTGATTTTGCCAATTTCATCAACATCATATTCTCCAGGAGGTAGCTCTTTACTACAACCTGCAAGCAATAATCCTAGCATTAATGCTGCTAAATTTTTTAATAAAGCTTTATTAATCATATTTAAGTATGCCCCCGTTGACATAACATAGTGATAAACAGAGTTATTCTAGCTGAAATTTTAGGCAATGTCCTTAATATACTTGTCACTAATGATCCTTAAATAGATAACAATTCATGTAATAATGTGCTTGCACCTATACGAAACCAGTGCTTAGTAATTGGTTTTTGCATCATAAACTCTGCCAAAAAAGCATAATGTTGTGCTTGGGTTGTTGTTTTTATACCGCCAGAAATTTTTAAGCCACATATACTTTGTGACTCTTTCAATGCACTTAATAGGGTGAATGCATGCGCATAAGAAGCACCTTGAGCAATTTTTCCTGTGGAAGTTTTTAAAAAATCAACCTCTAGATCAATAAGAGCCAGAGCTAATTTATAGAGTAATTCATTACTAGAAAAAGCGCCTGTTTCAATAATGACTTTTAGTTTAAGTTGGTGCATATAACAATAGTTAGCAATGTTTTTTGCATGACTCAAGGCTTCTTGTTGCCTTCCTTGTAAATACATAGCATAAGGAAAAACATAATCAATTTCTAAAGCGCCATTATTTTGAGCATGTTCTATCTGTTGCAAACATAACGCGATATTATCTGTTCCTTGGGGAAAATTAATTACGGTTGCTAAGTTAATAGAGCTAGGCTGTGGAATATGAATCAAATCATTAGGGTAAATACAAAGAGCAGCTACATGATGTTGTTGAGCTAATGTGTAGTGCTCTTGTATTGCCTGTTTGCTACTATGATTCTGCAATAGAGTAAGATCAAGACAATGAATTAACTCATATGTACTAACTTTGCTTGCATAATCATGTGCTAAATGCGCTAATGCATTATTTAAATGATGATTGAAATTCACTTTAACTCAAGAATATAGTGCTTTAATAAAGTATTAAGTTTATTAGCAGCATTTGCAGCGACATCAACAACGGAATCATGGCTATGGCTAGTAGTGCTTAAACCGGTTGCATAATTGGTTATCATAGCAATAACAGCTACTTTCAAGCCACAATGATTAGCAACTAACACTTCTGGTACAGTGGACATGCCTACAGCATCAGCACCTAATATTTTAAATGCGCGAATTTCTGCTGCAGTTTCATAATGAGGGCCTAAGACAGAAATATATACCCCTTCATTAAGTTTAATATCATTTTTTTTTGCAACAGCACTTAGAGTCGAACGCATGTCACTATCATAAGCATTATCTAATGGATAAAAACGTGGACCAAACTCATCATCATTAGGACCAATTAAAGGATTACTTGGTTGTAAATTGATGTGATCGGTAATTAACATCAATTCACCTGGTCCTACTTCTTCTCTAAGCGAGCCGGATGCATTCGTTGCAATAAAATGAGTGCAACCCAATAGCTTTAATGTTCGTACATAATTTTTTACTGTTTGGTAGTGTTCTATGCCTTCATAGGTATGTGCTCTGCCTTGTAAACAAACAACGCCAACACCATGCCAATACCCTAAAATTAGTTTTCCGCCATGCCCTTTGACTGTAACCTTAGGAAAGCCTGGTAACTCATCATAATCGATGAACTGAGCATCTTGTAGTTCTTGTGCAAATTGTCCTAGTCCTGAGCCTAGTACTATGCCTACGGTTGGTTGAAAATTAGGGTACGTATTTTTGATGTATTCACAAGCGCGATGAGCGTCAGAGATAGGCGTGTTTAATGACATTGGTAATCCAGTTAAGTTTTAAATTCAAATGCTAAAGGTAATAATTCATCAATACGTATGCTTTTAATAACCGCTTCTTTAGTGCATAAATGTACTACTGTCTCGGGTGTGGAAAATTCGTAAATTCTTTGTCTACACGAACCGCACGGAGGACATAATTGATTTGTTCCTGCCAATACAACAATACTTTTAATGCGTTGTTCACCTGCCGAAACCATGGAGCAAATAGCAGAAGCCTCAGCGCAATTAGTGAGTCCATAAGCGCTATTTTCCACATTTACACCAGTAAACAATGTGCCTGCATCAGTGCAAATACACGCTGCGACTTTAAATTGAGAGTAAGGAGCATATGCATTAGGTAGCGCTGTATATGCATTAAAAATCATTTTTGTAATTAATTTATCCATAAATAGTCCAGTGGCATATAATAACGGCATGCACAATTTAAAGGTCAGTATTTTTGATGAATTATACCACCCATAATTAAATGAAAAGAGAATATACTAAATTAGGGGGGGCTATGACAAGTATTTGGTGCGTGAGAGTCAGCAATCCCAGTGAAAAACCACGTCATCCAGAACGCAGTGAAGGATCTCCTGAGTCAGGTCCTGTGCGATGTCTAGAAGATCCTTCTCTGCGTTCTGGATGACGTTATTTGTAACATGTATGAAAAAAAGTATTATTTTTCTAGGGGTTAAAATGGTCCTGGAATTGCTGTGCGAGAGTCTGCTCATTGTTCTCTGATGAGATGGAACTTTGGCTAAATAATGGCGAATAAGAATAACATTCTTTTTCCTCTTGAGCTTTTGGCGTTTTAGATGAGGACAATGTAGTGAGTTCTAGTCCAGAAATTAATGTCTGATAGCTGGATTTTTGCTGTATATTTAGGTTATTAGGAGTACCTCCAAAATTATAATCACACCAAAAGGCAAACGCGCTTATCCCTGCAGTGACATTGACACTTGCAGAAATAATAAATAAAGGAAATGCCAGAGGTGGAAAAAATGCCACGAGGGTGAGAGCTGCTGCGCTGACTAATCCAATTGTTGCGATACAAATACAATAATACAGATAGCTTTTTTGTTTAGAAATAGTATCTATATCATCTGGATGAGGATTTTTTAATTTATGATACTCACTAATAACCCAAAAAGTGTTGCTTGCAAAAAAAGCCCACGCGGCAGGGATAGCTAATGAAGGAAAAACCAAGGCAGCTAAGGCTATTAAGGCTGCTGTGATGCCTAAAAATGCGGCGGACCCACTTTGTTCTTTGAATTCAGCAAAGCCGTACCACTCATCAAATTTGGGTGTTTTGGACGGTGCAAAAAAGCTAGCAGCTAACCAAAAAGAATAACCTGCAAAATAACAAAGAGCCGAGCTCAATAAGAAAAAAGGCATCAATGGAGGAAGCGTATAGGATATGGCTTTTGCCATAGAGGCTATAAAAAAGAATGCGCCCGTACATTTATCCAATATTTTCTTGGTATATTTAGAAGGGCTATCACTTGGTGTAACGTATTCATCTATAGATTCTATGCTCATGTTCACCCTAATATCATGAAACGCTCAGATTCTGCGAACTATTATATAAAAGTACTTAACGAAGCAGTTGTATTTGTCCTTCACGAACGAGTATACAATACTTACCTTAAGATAAAATTAATATATTTAAATTTATCTTAAAGAGAATTACCTACGTTAAACATATAGCCAAAGCCGCGCACTGTTTTTAGTATAGGCTCACCATGAACGTTATCACCTAATTTGCTTCTTAAATTACTAATGTGCACATCAATACTGCGATCATAGGCCGTATATTTTCTTCCTAAAGCGTATTCGGTGAGTTCTTCTTTAGAAAATGCTTGCCCTGGTGATTTGATTAACATTTCAAGGATATTAAATTCCGCATTAGTTAAGTCAAGGCTTGTGCTTGCAATACGGGCGGTTCTTGTTGCACAATCTACGGTAATATCATTTTGAGCGAGTACAGGTGGCTTATGTTCGGAATTACTTTGGCCGCGCTTTAAAAGAGATTTTAAACGCAGGAGTAGTTCTTGTGGATTGCATGGTTTAGTTAAATAATCATCAGCACCGCTTTCAAATCCTACAATAACATCGATTTCATTATTGCGTTTTGAAAGAATTAATAAACACACTTGCGAATGCTCTCTAATAGTTTTGACGACGTCGAACCCATTTACTTTAGGTAATTCTATTTCAAGAATGATTGCATCATAATGGCTATTAAGAGCCATTTTAATGCCAGTCTCACCATCTTGAGCATTAAATAATTCAATGCCTTCTTTTTGAAAATAAAGGGTTAATAATGCAATGAGCTCAATATCTTCATCAATGATAAGAATTTTATTACTCATCGCTATCCTTGTTCATCGCTTGATTCATTTCTTTTATCGATACATTCGAGTAGTCTTATCCGTCTGGCGTCAGCATTAATCACTTTAAACTCAAAACCATCAATAATAATTGATTCACCTCGCTGTGGTAAATAACCAAACTTACTCATCACAATACCACTTATCGTATCATATGTTTCATCACTAAAAGCGCAGCGCAACTGCTCATTAAACTCATCAATAGGTGTATGTGCTTTAAGGATATAACAATTATCTCTATGATGTTTAATACACGCATCATCATCTACATCAAACTCATCTTCTATATCGCCGATAATTTGTTCAATAATATCTTCAATTGTAACGAAACCAGATACCTCACCGTATTCATCAACCACGATGGCCATATGATTTTTATTACTACGAAACTCACTGAGCAAACTATCCAGGGGACGACTTTCAGGAATAAATGTAACGTGACGGCAAATATCAAACAGATCGAATTGTTCAATCGAGTCAATTTGGTAGCGAAGTAAATCCTTTGCATGCAAAATACCAACAATTTCATCAGGATTATCGCCTGTAACGGGAAAGCGAGAATGCCCTGTTTGAGTAATAAATTGAATAATTTTTTGATATTCATCATTTTGATTAATGCATGCCATTTGATTTTTGGGCAGCATAATATCGCGAGCACGCATTTTCGAAAATAGTAAAGCCCCTTCAATCATGGCAAGGGTCTCGGAATTAATTAAAGAGCGAATTTGTGCATCACGTACTAGTTCAACCAACTCTTCATGATCTTGAGGCTCGCCTTGTAAAAATTGTTTTAAACGTGCAAACCAGGTTGTTTCATCCTCTTTACTCACAATGATAGTCCTCGTTTGCATAGGGATTTGAATATCCAAGTTCAGCTAATAGATGAATTTCTTTTGTTTGCATTACCTGCGCATCAGTATCTTCGATATGATCATATCCGAGTAAATGTAATACACCATGAATCACAATAAGCGCCCAATGTTCTTTTAATGTTTTGCTTAATTGAATACTTTCGCTTAAAAGAACATCCGGACAAATAATTACATCCCCAAGAAGAGGACACTCTAGCTCAATGTGATCCGGTATGAACGCAGGAAAAGCTAATACATTTGTTGTTTTATTCATTTTACGATAAGAGTTATTGAGATAAATCATTTCTTCTGATGATACAACGCGAATAGTTAATTCTGCTGATGGACGCTCTTTTTCAAGAGTAATGGAGGCAAAGCGAATTAAATCTTCTTGTGCAATTGGCAATTCATTGTCTAATGCATTTTGAATATCGATGTAAAAAGTCATTATTTATGTCCTTTGGTCTCAAGTTCATAACAATCAATAATTTTTGAGATAAGAGGGTGCCTTACTACTTCTTGACTGGTAAATTGATGAATACTAATTTCTGGGATAGCCCCAAATAAGCGTACTGCGTTTGCCAAACCTGAATCGGTTCCTTTAGGCAAATCAATTTGAGTCATATCACCGGTAATCACTGCTTTTGAGCCAAATCCCATTCGCGTTAAAAACATTTTCATTTGCATGGTGGTGGTGTTTTGCGCTTCATCAAGAATGATAAAAGATTCGTTAAGTGTACGGCCTCGCATAAATGCCAGTGGTAATACTTCTATGACATCCGTTTGAATTAGTTTTTGTGTTTCTTTAAAGCCAATCATCTCGTATAACGCGTCATAAATAGGTCTTAAATAAGGCAATACTTTTTCAACGAGATCGCCCGGTAGAAAACCTAGTTTCTCTCCAGCCTCTACAGCAGGTCTGACAAAAATTAATCGTTGAATTTCCCCTTTTTCAAAATATTCGATTGCTTTGGCAACGGCAAGATACGTTTTACCCGTACCTGCTGGGCCTACTGCAAAAGTGATATCATGCGTATCAATATCATCTAAAAAAAGTGCTTGCTTGTTGTTACGTGCAGAAATAGATTTTCTGGATAATTTAATGTGATGAGTCATAGCCTGTTGGTCGTGTTGTTTAAGTAATTGTGACAGCATGTGAGTCGTAATCGGTTCTTTTGTTAGAGAATAAAGTAGTGCGATTATTTCTTTCGCTTTTCCCACATTTGCGCTAGAAGTTCCATGAATGGTTATATGCTCTTGTTGTATTTTTATGGCAACATGGAGCTGTTCTTCTAAAAAAATTAAATTAGAGTGTAGTACGCCACATAAATTAGCTAATTCATTGGCACTAAGAGAAGGTACGGTCATTGTGGTACTGTTTGCTGCACTGCTCAAGAGTATTATTTCATTTAGTGACTATAACTTAAGAATAGTGCAAAACCCCCACCCTCTGCAAGTTTTTCAGCAACTCCCACTTATGTTTTCAATATTTTAAAGAGTGGTATTTACTTTAAATTGAATGTACTTGTGTTTGATAAATCCGGCTGTTTTTGATTTGAGAATGGAAAAAAACAGAATCTAGATTGATTTCCTTTTACAATGCCAAGCTCTATAGCTGTTTGATATACTTCGGTATAAGATGTTGCTTCGCGGATATTAAATCCTGTATTAATTTTTAATTGTGGTGTTATAGCGAGAAGGAGTTGGGCTGCTTTTTCTTTATTATTTAATGATGCTAATGATGGATCAGTTTTTAATTTTTCGACAGCGTTGATATAGGCGCTCATTAACCGTTCAGTTTTTTTAGTGGCCTTGGGTCCTGTTTTTTTGGCAAGCCGTTCTATTTCAGATTCAATCTTTGCTTTTAAAAGAGTGTACTGATCAATTTGTTGATTTGGCCTTTTTTCTTCGTTTTTAGCCAAACTACCAAGCCCTTGAGTCAGTTCTTCCCTTGTCATATTATGCTCAATGGCAACATTGTCGTGAGGGTTCTGCTGGTATTGACAAATCGCATCGACCTCTTTTTTGCTGGAGAGTAATAGAATGGATTCATATGTGACCAGATTGGTAGAGCCATATTGTTTTATAAATGTATCTTTAAGTTGGGCGGTGTCGATTAGTTGGCGTAATTCGTGGGGCAACAAGGATTCTGCCGTATTAAGAAACAGTTCTCGCAGGTCCTTATTAAGCCCCTGGATTGAACGGATGGTGTTCAGAATGGACGAGCAGGGTAGACATCGGTCAATCTTATAATCGGCGAGCTTATCGCTTAAGGAAGCGGGTGTTTCTCTGAATAACCGAGATAAGATGTTGAGCGCTGAGCGCTCAAGCAGCATTCGGACGCCCTCATCTTCATCGTGATTTTTAAATAAATGCAGGATGGATGGGTATACTTCGTCTAAGTTCTCACTGGAGTTTAGCAATGCGCTGACTAATTCAAAAGCCATGTTGTTTGAAGGGTTGGTTGTATTAATAAAAAACGTTACGGCCTCTTGCAGCTGATTGCTCTCCACAAACCACATCATTGTCTTTGTAATGATGTCATTCATTTTTTGTTGCATCGGTTCATGCATGGGCTTGTCGATAAATCTATCCAGTTTGGCTTGTAATTGTTTGATAGTCGTTAGGTCGTTTTCGTGCAGTTTGTCGTCGGTAGCTAACGTATTGATTATATGCTGCTCAAACGCATCTATCTCGACACGAAGGTCGTTGATGACATCATGGGCTTTGGGGCGTAAGTCTTCCGGAAGAAGTAATTTTATGCGTTCAAAATCCTCGGAGGTGTTGGCAATAATACGGATGCTGGTTAAGCCGCTGCAGCCCCAAAATGCGCCATGACTAATTGAGGTCATGCTGTCTGGCAGGGTGATGCTGGTTAAGCCGCTGCAGTTCCAAAATGCATTGTAACCAATTGAGGTCATGCCGTTTGGCAGGGTGATGCTGGTTAAGCGGCTGCAGCCCTGAAATGCGCTATTACCAATT
>CAZSAO010000005.1:75657-84290 GCA_964605275.1 uncultured Legionella sp. | reverse complement strand
TTCCAATTGCATTTGAAAACCACCCGACATACCTAAGCCTTGAATCGGTGGAGGAACAACCACTAATACTTTGGCATCCATAGTCTTAGCAGCCAGCGTATTTAATTTTTGATACATGTGCAGCAAATCTTCCTCTTTGCCACGCACACTCCAATCTTTAAACATAATATAAAGAACGCCGGCATTCGCTAAATTAGCATTATTATCTAGAATGGAAATACCATTAATGGCAATGATATTTTCTATGCCGCTCATTGCCGCCACATCTTTATTTAAACGCTCCAGCACTTGATCGGTTCGTTGCAACGAGGCCCCATCCGGCAATTGCACGTTTAACATCATATAGCCTTGATCTTCAATCGGAATAAAACCGGTGGGGATACGAGTAATCCCAAAAATAGCAAGTGCAACCAGGCACAGACCTACTATGCACACTGTTTTATTGTTATGAACTAAGGTATCAATAAAACGTACATAGCGTTGCTCTAAGGGATAATACACTTTATCAAACGCACGAAAGACTATATTTTTTTCTTTATCATGCTTCACCGGTCTTAGCCACATCGCACATTGAGTAGGCTTAAGCGTCATGGCATTAATCGCACTAATAAATGCGGTTGCCGCAATAACTAAAGCAAATTGGGCATACATCGAACCGGTTAATCCCGGCATAAATCCTGCGGGAATAAATACAGCCATTAACACTAAAGTAATCCCTAAAATCGGCCCTATCAACTCGCGCATTGCTTCAATAGCAGCATCTTTGGGTGATAAACCACGCTCTATATGTTGGGTTACGCCTTCGACAATAACAATAGCATCATCAACCACAATACCAATAGCGAGCACTAAGGCAAATAATGTTAATAAATTAATAGAATAACCTAATAACAACATCGCAAAAAAGGCACCGATAATGGTCACCGGTACAGTTGTTGTAGGAACTAAAGTCGCACGGGCATTTTGTAAAAAGAGCAAAATAACAATTAATACTAATACGCCGGCCTCAAAGAGCGTTTTGTACACTTCAGTAACAGACGATTTAACAAAAATGGTGGTATCAAAAGGTATAGAATAACTAAGTCCTGGAGGAAATTTCTTCGCCATTTTATCAACAGTGGCACGTACTTCATTGGCTACATCTAATGCATTGGCTCCTGGTAGTTGAAAAATACCAATAGCGGCCGTGGGTTTATTATTTAATTTAGCTAACTGATTATAACTCGAAGAACCTAATTCAACCCGCCCTACATCTTTAATCCGCACAATGCGTGCACTGGAACTATTATTCGCATTTTGATTGGGTTGGGTAGAATCCGCTTTAATCACAATATTAGCAAACTCATCCGGATTCGCTAATTGTCCGGGAACATTTACTGTAAATTGATACGCTTGACTACCTGACGTAGGAGGTGAGGCAATTTGCCCGGCAGATACCGATTTATTTTGTCGACTAATCGCATTAACCACATCGCTTGGATTTAACTCATAGGCATACATTTTTTTCGGATCAAGCCAAATACGCATGGCATAACTACCCGAACCAAAAATAATCACATTGCCAACTCCTGGAAGTCGGGACAATTCATCTTGCATATTAATGGTGGCGTAGTTATTTAAGAATAAACCATCGTATTCACCATGCTCGGAAGTCAGGGTAATAAATTGTAAAATAGCCGTTGATTTTTGTTGTACGGTAACCCCTTGTTTTTGCACCGATTCTGGCAATTGCGCCATGGCTGATTGAACCCTGTTTTGCACGAGGACTTGTGCAAAATTTAAATCGGTGCCAATTTTAAAGGTAACAATCAAATTATAAGTACCGTTATTGGTGCTATTTGATTGCATATAAAGCATGTTTTCAACGCCATTGACTTGCTGCTCAATAGGAAGTGCTACTGTTTCAATCAGCGTTTTTGCATTGGCGCCAGGATAGGTAGTACTTACTTGAATAGTAGGAGGTACAATGGATGGATATTGCGTGATGGGTAATACTAAAATAGCAACAAAGCCAATAAACACGATAAACAAAGCAATAACATTCGCCAATACAGGCCGTTCAATAAAAAATTTTGAAATCATGATGCTTTGTTCTCACGAAGGGTAGGGTTTTGTTCTTCCTCAACGCGTACGGGGTTTCCTGGCGTTGCATATTGAATACCGTTTACAACCACTCTATCGTCTTTGGTTACACCCTCAATAATCCCTTGATGCTCTTGCTCTACACTACCTAAGGTCACATGCTTTAACACTACATTGTTTTGCTTATCAACTATCAAAACATAAGAACCGATTTGATCGTATAAAATAGCGGTACTGGGAATAGTTAATATTTTTTTCGGCAAGGACACGGCTACTTTTACTTGCACGAATAGACCAGGAACAAACAGGTAGCTTTTATTTTCTAACACCGCGCGCAACTCCATCGTACCTGTTGCGGCGTTTAATCCCGTATTAACAAAATCTAAAAAGGCTTTATTTTTTAATCCTTTGCCATTTTGAAAATTAATATAAACCGGTATTTTATTAAGATCTTCAGGCTTAAATCCATTAGCGCGCGCCGCATCTCGTAAACGAATTAAGTCCAATTCATTTAAATTAAAATAAACATATAATTTATCTATTTGCTCAATAGTTGCTAAATTAGTCGCCTCACCATTACCCACATAATTACCTACGTCAACTAAGTGGCGACCTAGTCGACCATCAAAAGGGGCATACATATGCGTATAACTATAGGTAATCGACGCATTGACTTCCTCAGCAATGGCTTTGTCTAAACTGGCTTTAGATGCCTCTTCCTTCGCCAACCATTTTTGCACGTTATTTAACGAAGTAGCATTTTGCTTATACATTGTTTGTTGACGCGCATATTCTTGCTTAGAATATTCATAATCCGCCTTGTTCATCGCAACAGTGGCTTGCGCCGCCTTTAACTGCTCCCAATAAGGTTGCGGCTGGATAATAAATAATTCCGTACCCTTTTTTACAAAGGTACCATCGGTGAATTTAATTGCATCTAAATAGCCTGCCACTCGTGCTACCAAATTCACCGAATTAAAGGCAACGGTTGTTCCGGTTTGCGTTACATAATCGACCATCTCACGTTCGATGGGTTTTTGCACCGTGACTAAAGGCAGAGGAATTGTTATTTCTTGTTTGGGTTTAAATTGTTTATATAAAATAAAAACAACAAGTAGCCCCGCCATTCCTAGCGCTATTTTTTTCTTTGTTGAATAGTGTTGTATGTTCATGCCATTACCATTTGGGTAGATATAATTGCTGCACTCGCTGCTCTTTCGTCACCGGCGGCAGATGATTTGGTTGTTTCAATAAAGTACCCCAATTCGTACGTGCCGCCATTTCTTCTTTAATATGGGCAGGCACCACATCATTAGTTCCTCTAATTTGCCATCCGCCACCTAAGGAGCGGTATAATGCGACCAAGGCTAAAGGAATATCGCCTTGCGCATTAACTAATGAGGTTTGAATACTTAATAATTGTTGTTCCGCATTAAGCACTGGCGTAAAATCGGTTTCCCCTTCTTTATAACGCACAATGGCTAACTGTAATGATTTAGTCGCAGCACTATTGGCTTGATTCAAATAATAAACCGCACTTTTAGCTTCAGTGTATGCTGAAATATTATCTTGTACTTCTTGTTGTACTTGCAGCACCACATTAATATATTTTAACAAAGCTTGCTGGAAGGCCGCATCTTGTGCCCGTACCGCATTGGTAATTTGTCCGTAATTTAATAACGGCCAAGAGAAATTAGGTCCGGCAAGTGCGTTTAAATTAGACCAGTTAAATAAATCAGATAAAGAAGCACCATTAATATTATTCGAAGCAAAAGCAAAGGAGCCTGTTAATGAAACAGCCGGGTAAAGATTGGCTTTGGCAGCCCCAATAGCCGCACCTTGTTGTATCGCTTGCAATCGTGCTTCATGTACATCAGGTCTTCGTGCTATGGTTTCTTTAGGAATACCCACCGCAACAGAATAAGGCGCTTTGGGAATAGCATGATTTTTTTCTATCAAGGCATCAACATTATTAGGTACCGTGCCTAATAACACCGCCAAGGCATCTTTTTGTACTTGCAAACTGTTCAAATAAGGAGGCAAGGAGGCTTGCGTTTGCGCCAGTTCTGCTTTTGCTTGCTCCACGTCGACCAAACTGACCTCACCTGCATTAAAACGTGCCTGAGCAATGCGCAAGCCCATTTTTTGCACCTTAATATTGGTATTAGTGACTCTAATTTGCTCTTGATAAGTACGTATTTTAATATACGCTTTACCTACATCTGCCACTAGCGTAAGTAGTGCATTATCATATGCGGCAACAGAGGCTAAAAATGCCGCATCATTTGCTTGAATAGAGCGACGATACTTGCCCCAAAAATCAAGTTCCCAACTGGCAGAAAACCCCAGAAGTGCGGTGTCAAAACTTGGTGGTAACACGCCTTGTAAACTCGTTCCGCCAATACGGTTATAATTATAACTGCCGACCATTAATTGTTGTTGCGGATAAAGACTGCCAACGCTTTGCGCTAATTGCGCACGTGTTTGTAATACCCGTACACCGGCTACTTGTAGAGATAGGTTATGAGCGTAGCTTTGTTGAATCAGTGCAGTAAGATTGGTGTCGTGAAAAACATTCCACCACAACATATTGCGATAAGGTGCTTCTTTAACGGAAGCATTTTTATGGGCCCAATTAGGGGCGATGGGTTTTGTTGGTTCTTTATAATCAGGGCCTACCATACAAGAACTCAGCACCAGACACATTATTAAAATAAAAAAGTGAACCATGAGTTGTTACGCATCCCTATGTTCTTATTGTCATCCCTTAACTCTCAAAAACTGTATCATTTATCCTAATAATTTAACAGGGAATTTAGTAAAAAAAAGAGAAGAATCCTGAAGATATACTATACTGAGTAAGAGGATACGCACAGAGAGTCATTATGGATAAAAATTATTATACAATCATGGGAGTTGACCCCAAAGCCTCCGCACAAGAAATTAAAACGGCATATCGCCGTTTAGCACGAAAATATCATCCCGATATCAGTAAAGAAGCCAATGCCGAAGAGCGTTTTAAAGAAATGGGTGAAGCGTATGAAACACTAAAAGATGAAAAAAAACGGGCTGAGTACGACTATCAATTGCAAAATCGTGATAGGCCCAATCAGCACGCACATGCACCACATGAATCCTATCAGCATTATAGCAATAACCCTTATTCCGCTCACACTGAATTTGATGCCGATCTATTTGAAAGCATTTTTGGTCATAGTCGTTATCAATCAGCCCCTCAAGCGGGACGTGATTATCAGGGCAAGGTACATATTACCTTGGAGGAAGCATGTACTGGTACCAACAAAAATATCGACTTACCCTCTGTAGATGGCGAGGGGGCCGGCACGCGCAGTGTAAAAGTTAAAATTCCTGCGGGCATGAAATCTGGGCAACAAATTCGTCTTGCAGGGCAAGGAGCACTAGGCACACAAGGTGGTGCACGAGGTGATTTGTACCTGACGATTGAAATTCTTAAACACCCAATATTTGATGTCAAAGACAATGATATTTATTTAACCTTGCCCATTGCCCCTTGGGAAGCGGCTTTAGGAGCCACAATCACTATTCCCACTGTAGGAGGAAAAATTGATTTAAAAATTCCTGCGGGCTCGCAAGGAGGGCAAAACTACGGATTAAAGATAAAGGATTGCCTGGCAAAACTCCTGGGGTTTTGTATGTGTTACTAAAAATTATTACCCCCAACGCCACATCAGATGCAGCCAAAGAATTATATCAACAAATGGCGAGCCTGATGCCCTTTAATCCTCGCGAATCGTTAGGAGTATAATAAAATGAATAGTGAATCACTCTTAATTGGTGTGGTTATTGAAGAAAATATGTCACTTAGCGTCACTCAAGTATGCGCTCAATACCAGATTACTGAAGCATTGCTCCTAGAAATGATTGAGCATGGCTTATTTAAAAATCCTGCGATAAACACCCAATCATTTCAAATGACACCACAAGATAAGCGCCGCATGGAATCGGCATTTCGCCTTAATAAAGATTTGGGAGTGAATTTACCAGGTGTTGCTTTAGCTCTTGATTTATTAGAACAACTCGAGGAAGTGCGTCAAGAGTTAGCCATTTTAAAAAGACACTTTTAGCGGAATTGAAGAACTGAGTAATCAAGAGCAAGTAAAAGCATTCACTTCTTTTTGCTTAAACTTAGTCCAAGCATCTCAGATGTCAGATATTAAGAAAAAAGCGATTTTAGCTTTGTTAGAGGCACGTTTACATGCGGGTAACTAGTATTAACAAATTTATCCATATGTTTTTATAATTAAATTTCCCTCATCTGCCCCTTTTGGGCACCTTCTCCCGACTCGGGAGAAGGAACTCACTTAACAACAAAAACCCTAAGTTACCCAATCTTTATTTAGTCACACTTTTTTCACAATAATCAGGAATCTCTTTGGGGTATTTGCCATGAATCGTTCTGAAAAAACTAACAAAATAAGCAAAGTCTTTGTTCTTATCTTCTGTAGGCCAAAATGCATCTTGGATGCGTATTTCCTTAGTTGCATAATCAAAGCCTATCATGACAATAGGCATGTGCGCGGCACAAGCCATATGATAAAAACCTTCTTTCCAACGAGTTACCGCACTGCGCGTACCCTCTGGTGCAATGGCTAATTTTAACTGCTTTTGCTGATTAAATAATGCCACTGTTTGTTCTACACGATTCGCACTACTCGAACGATTAACCGACACGGCCCCCAATGCCTTAAGAATGGGACCTAAGGGGAAAAAAAATAATTGATGTTTCGCTAAAAAATGAATTTTCACACCTAAAGCAAAACGAGTACATAAACCAATAACTACATCCCAATTACTGGTATGGGGCACTACCATAATAATGTATTGTTCACGCTCAGGCAGAGCCCCCACTGTGCGCCATCCCATTAGTTTCAATAAAATTTGCCCTACTTTTTCCATTATTTGCATTATGTTCACTTTCATCGCGTTACGTTCTTTGCTCGTATTATAACCTACTTATAACTAATAAACAGAGAAATAGAAAGAAACCCTAGGGCATATGCAAAGCAAACACATCTAATCAATTAATTTACGCCCACACCGCCTACGTTCTGCGCTTTATGCGCGGAATCTAGTTTCGTACATAGCGCACTCTTTGTGTTTATTTAGCACAGAAAAAATTTAATAAAGCCATCACTATAGTATTTATAAACTCAAAATTTAAATGCAATTACCCTGGGGTATATTATTAATTTAAAGTCATTTATTAAACAATACTTGTTCATTTACTAACATATATATTATTTTTCAACAAATTGAAATTGGCCGGAAATCGTTGTCTACATCCCAGTATAAGGTTGATCCGTTGCAAAAGGATAGTGCTCTCCATTCCACGGAATAAATGAAGTCATATCTGTAAACGAGCACAAAGTCGGCTCTTGTAAATCAATAGTGTTTTTTGCATACAACTTAAACAAGCTGTTCAACTGATTTTCAATAACATTTTTCATGAGTCCCACTTCTTGTGGCGGAATATAACTATACTGATAAGCTAACGTCAACGGTATGAAGATGGTTCAGTTCCAATACTTCGCCTACTCTACTCTGTAAATCATTAAATAACCATTGATGCTAGTGATTTTGCGGCGGGGTAAACCAAGGGCCATCAAACAAATCCTTGACTACATCAATTTGTTTCATGGCGGCACTATAATCTTCTTTCACCAACAGATCATTAATTAACTTTATTTCATTCATTTCGCTTAGGCACAAAAACATTAAAGACACAGTTATTCCAAATAATACGGCGAATAACATCTACCTCATATTGTGATACACTAGCAGAAAACCCAATTAAGATTACTTCAATGGATAACAATACGCTTATAGCCAGCACTACATTAGACTGGGTGCAATCTTTTGTCATTAAACACAATCTGTGTCCTTTTGCTAAAGCACCCGTAAACAAAGGAGCGTTGCGAATAATCGTTTGTGATCAAACAAAAAAAGCTTCTGTGCTTGAGGAGTTAATGGCTGAAATTCATTTTTTAGAAGAGCATGCCAAAATAGAAACCACTTTATTAGTGTTTTCGCAAGGATTTAAAGATTTTTTTGCTTATTTGGATTTACTTGAACTGGCCGAAGATTTATTGCAGCAATTAGAATACGATGGCTTATTTCAAATCGCCTCATTTCATCCTGATTATTACTTTGCCGACAGCAATCCTGATGATGTAACTAACTACACCAATCGCTCTCCTTATCCTATGTTACATATTTTGCGCGAAGAAAGTTTAGAAAAAGCCATTGCAGCGTATGGTTCTACAGAACAAATTCCGGAAAAAAACTGTCAGACATTAAGAGAATTGGGGTTAGAAAATATTCGTAACGCTTATGCCTCCTATCGAAATAAAGAGGTTTGAGTGGATCTCTAGCCGCAAATCATGCCTTTTAGTGAATTAAATAGAGATGAACAATGGTTGCCCGCCTTCACTGGCATGACAGTGAATCGGACAAAATATGCATTTAAACTAATAACTTAAAAGCAATTCCTTTGTCCTTTTATCCTCAAT
>CAZSAO010000005.1:71919-75647 GCA_964605275.1 uncultured Legionella sp. | reverse complement strand
CAATGCTACATATAACAAGGTACGATAAATAAAACTCGTTTATTTTGAATGGGAACTAGGCTAAGGAATTATTGCCTTTTTTGTACTAAAATTACACTTAAGAAAGACATACTATTCGAGGTGTATCATGGAAGAACAAGATTCAGCATTAACCATTTCTAATCCGCGCTTATTAGCAGGAATATATTTTGGCCTATTATCCGTAGTCGGTACGATTCTTATTAACGCGCTTCTTACCTTAATAGGAATAAAAGAGCTTATTCCACTTTTTGAAGCGATTCTTATTGGTGTAGTAGTTGCTGGATGCACCGGCGCACTTTTTGGTGAACATATAGTCCATTGCCCCAAACCTTATAAAAAGCGCGTGTTTTGGTCTGGTTTTATCATGGTTATTGCCTCCTTGCCTTTTTTTGCTTTTGGTTTAACCACTTGTATGATTTTGGAACACACCGCATTCATGCCCGTTACAGGTATTCTTTCCATGATATACCTCTATCTCACCGTGCTTGCAGCAAGTTATGTGTTATTTGGTGTGCTGTTGGCTTTGGCGTCTGGTGCAGCCGCTCTGTATTTAAGAGGCCAATTGGTATACGATATTTTACACCTATACAAAGAATCAACAGTGGAGACGCAAGTGTTACCACTAAAAATCATTAAAGATTCAAAAGATAACTAAAAGGCTTTTAATTTCATGTCATCTATTCACAGTAAAAAAGAACTTCTTGAGCGTTTAGCTCAAGGAGCTTTTGCTATTACGCCCAATAATAGATTAAGTAGCGCATTGTTAGATGATTATTTCAACACGTATAAAAAAAATACTTTGGAAAAACCACGTGCTATTCCCTACGGTGTTTATGTCTCCTATTTATTTGAATACGGGCAATTTAATAATGTTCTTTGCCCCGCACCAATAATTTTAAATTCGCTACAATGCCGTCAAATATGGCAAAAAATAATTCAATCTACGCCGCATATTACGTACAATACAGGATTATTAAATGCGGTCATGGAATCGTGGAAGCATTGTGAGTTATGGAATATAAATCCAAATCATATTGATTTTTCTTACACCCCTCAAACGCAAACATTTCAACGTTGGTGGCAAAGTTTTAATAAACAGCTCAACCAATTAAACGCGATTTCTGAGCATCAGATCATTCCTTATTTCATAACCAGTAAACAACCATTGCCGATTCACTCGTCTATTTGGGTGTGTTTTGATGAATTAACACCACAACAAAAAACAATTCAAGCACATTTTAGAGAGCAAGGAATAGCTCAGTATCATTACGACTTACCCCATGCATTATCCCCTGCAAAACTATGTAGTGCCGCTAATAAAAAAGAAGAATACCAACAACTAATCTATTGGCTAGAAGAAAAACTTGCCCATAATGAACAAAAAATAGGTGTGGTTATCCCGGAATTGCAACAAGAAAATAGAACGATAAAACGTTTGTTGCATCAACATTTTGATTCGTCAGCTTTTAATATTTCTCTGGGTGAACCGTTAATAGACTATCCGCTCGTTTCTCATGCCCTAAACTGGCTGGCATTAGATACTCAATGCACCCCAGATACTGCACAGTTATTACTACAATCCCCCTATATTGCCGGGGCGCAAGAAGAGTTCACGCTGCGAGCTCGCTTTTTGCAAGAAAATAAAACCATCTATCAAAACACTACCTTAGCGCGTTTTGCAACACGTGCGGCCGCATCACTACCTAAGTTAGCCGCGCTTATTAAAAATATTACAGCCTTTCCAAAACAGGCTTCAGCGCATGAGTGGGTAGATTTGTTTCAACACCGACTCAATGAACTCGGCTTTCCGGGTGATCTAGGGCTAAATTCTCTGCAATATCAGTGTTATCATCGTTTTGCCGCGCTGTTTGATGAGTTTCGCCAATTAGCCCTAATAAATAACGTATTAAGTGTGGATGAGGCATTAAATGCATTGCGCCAATTAGCTCATGATACTATTTTCCAAGCACAAAAAAATAAAGCCCCGATTCAAATTTCAGGCTTATTGGAAGCGTCAGGGTGTGAGTTTGATAGCTTATGGGTTATGGGATTGACCGATCGTTGTTTGCCTGCCAAACCGCAATTATCACCCTTTATCCCGCCGCATATTCAGCGTGATTTAGACATGCCACATAGCAATACGACTCGTGAATTGCACTTTGCTTATGCCACCTTGGCACGTTTACAAAAAGGAAGTAAAAATAGTGTGCTTAGTTATCCCAAGCTCGAAGGTGATAATCCCAATCTTCCTAGCGCATTAATAAGTCACCATATAGCTTACGACTCGATTCCCATAGAACAAAATGAACAAGCAACGGTTTTAGTGTCAATCAATGAAGAGTTTATCGTACCATTAATCAATGAAGAGCTCCTTACAGGAGGCACTGCTTTATTGAGCAATCAAGCCAAATGCCCCTTTAAGGCGTTTGCGGAGCATCGCCTACAGGCTAAACCTCTGCCGCAAGCAACGGAGGGAATCGATGCCAAAGAACGAGGCACAGTCTTACATCGTATTATGGAATTGCTCTGGCAAAAACTGCAAAGTCAAACCGCACTTTTTACTCTCTCCGAACATGAGCTAGAATTAATGATTGAACAAACAATCATTAACGCCCTCAATGATGCAACAAAAACAAGCAGTGATGAGCCTGCTACGCTGATACAAGATATTGAACTCATTCGTTTAAAACGATTAATTGTGCATACGTTACGTTGGGAAAAACAACGCCCATCGTTCACGATTAATGCCTTAGAACAAGCTTATACTATTGATTTAGCCGGCTTACAAATTAAAGTCCGAGTAGACCGATTAGATAGTGTGGCAGAAAACACCTGGGTTATTGATTACAAAAGCACCCTACCTGCAAGTAAGCCTTGGAATGAAGAGCGCCCACAAGAACCTCAGTTATTGCTCTATGCCTTACTTGATGAAACAATTAATACTATTATGCTCATGCAAATTAAAACGGGGAACATACTGTGCAGCGGTCTTAGTGAGAACAAATCGGATATTAAGGGCATTAGCTCTCTTAAAAAAGATGAATGTTGGAGCGATACAAGAGCATACTGGCGCACCCAACTCACCTCTTTAGCACACGAGTTACAGCAAGGTCATTGCCCCCCACAACCATTAAACGAAACTATTTGTACTTATTGCGATTTTAAAAACTTGTGTCGTATTGTCTAAAGTGATGTATTACATTGCGAAATGTACTAAGATACTTAATAATGAATAACCCTTTGATTAATGGAGTGAATATGTTTTTTGATGCCACTAGGATGTGCGCGTTTATCAAACACGGCCTGAGCTATAATAGCGTCCCTAGCTATGGCAAATCTAAAAAAGCGCTAGTTGCTGTTTTACTCATGACTTTTCTAAGCAGCTGCCTAAAGCCTCCATATAATAATTTTAAGCCTGATAACTCCATGGGACGGGATGCGGCATCAGGTGCGGGAGCAGGTGCTGTTGTGGGTACAGCTATAGCCGGAGGTCTTGCCTCCTCGACCTTAATTGGTGCTGCCGTCGGCGGAACTGCAGGTACGGTACGTACCCTGTATAAAGATCGCAAACCATATATAGTTAAGCAATTAAAAAAACAGCGCGTTCAATTCGTAGAGTATGGCGATACAATGACGTTGATTATTCCTACTGATTTATATTTTATGTTTATGAGTCCACGATTAAATGAGTTGGGGTATCCTGGTTT
>CAZSAO010000005.1:71195-71909 GCA_964605275.1 uncultured Legionella sp. | reverse complement strand
CATAGACTTCCCAGATTTTTTTTGCTTCTGCAACTTCAGCTTTCTGGGCGTTTGCTAATGCAGCAGTTCCTAAAAATATTTCTGTAAAAATAACTTTTTTCATATAGTTTAATTTACTCAATGTTGTGAAATTATTAAAGCACTATCCCAAAACACCTATTTATGTAGCTGGATTTACAGATAATGTGGGCGCGAAAGCACATAAAAATCGCTTATCACAAGCGCAAGCAGAAACAATGATGACTTATTTATGGGCTAATGGAATTCGTTCCGTGCAATTGCAAACCCAAGGGTTTGGCGATAAGTTTGCTATAGGTCAAAATGAAGTCATTCATGGCAGTGCTTATAACCGACGCATTGAAATCCAATGGTTTACAGGGTTGGTTGCGCAAGAAGCTCAGCCGGTCTTAGATATGAAATAAGGCGGTACATGCATTCACGGTTTATTGGTGGTATTTTATTAATTGTTGGCACATCCATTGGTGGGGGCATGCTTGCTCTACCGGTGGCTAATGCCGCAACAGGTTTTTGGTATTCCTCTTTATTTTTATGCGGCTGCTGGGCTTTAATGACCTGCGGCGCATTTTTTATTCTTGAAGCCAATCTCTATCTGCCGCGCGGCAAGCATATGGTATCTATGGCCTGCGCAACGTTGGGGCCTGCGGGATTACTCACGGCCTGGCTTAGTTATCTTTTTTTATTATATACCTTATT
>CAZSAO010000005.1:69474-71104 GCA_964605275.1 uncultured Legionella sp. | reverse complement strand
CCACACTGGGATTGCAACTCAATGAATGGCAAGCCAGTAGCTTATTTACCCTATTATTTGGTTTAATTGTCTATGGCGGTGTCTTTTGGGTGGATTATGCTAATCGTTTTTTAATGTTTGGCAAATTAAGTATTTATTTTATTCTGCTTTTTTTAATCGCCCCTTTTATTACCCTACCTAATCTTCATTATGGTGAGCTAAAATACATCACCGGTTCGCTGATGATTCTAATTACCTCTTTTGGTTTTGCCATTATTGTGCCTAACTTACGCGAGTATTTTGACGACGATATAAAACAACTGAAAAAAGTTATTTTTATTGGCTCATTAATTCCGCTGATGTGCTATATCGCTTGGGACGCCGCCATTATTGGCTCATTACCCACAACAGGAGCTAATAACTTAAGTGGTTTAATCAATAGCGCACATACAACCAGTGAGTTAGCGCAGCTGTTATCGCTTACGGTAGATAATAAAACCATTAGCGCTTTATTTAATTTTTTTACCTCTATTTGCATGTTAACGGCTTTTTTAGGCGTTTCATTATGCATGTACAGCTTTTTAGCCGACGGTCTACAAGTACAAAGCAAAGGAGCTCATGGCATAGGATTATTTGCTCTCACCTTCACACCGCCTCTACTTCTAGTGCTCTATTATCCCGGCGCGTATATAAGCGCATTGCGTTATGCAGGAATACTATGTATCATTTTATTGCTGTTATTGCCCGCGTTAATGTGTTATTTTGGTCGCAAAAAATATAGCTCTTCTTTTTTAGTTCCTGGTGGTATTTGGTCACAAGCAATAATTATAGTTTTATCTGTTGCCTTATTAGCGCATGAATTATGCACTATATTCACCTCTTGATGAATTGAATAACATATTGATGAGTTTTGCCAAATGGTTGCCCGCCTGCGCGAGCATGACAATGCTTTGCTATAAATAAGTAATAAACAGCTCATAAAGCACATTTAGTGCCTAAAACTGCTGTTATTTTTGATGTATTTTGTATAATCGGATGTATATAAACGTGACTCATTCTAAATTATTAGGTGGAATCTTACTTATTGTAGGAACATCCATTGGTGGCGGTATGCTCGCCCTGCCCGTTTCAACGGCTGAAGTGGGCTTTCTCAATTCGCTGATTTTTCTTGTTGCCTGTTGGTTGGTTATGACTGCTGGCGCATTATTAGTTTTAGAGGTTAATTTACGCCTGCCACCAGGCAGTAATATGATTTCTATGGCCCAATCAACACTTGGTGTACCTGGACAAATTATTGCCTGGATTACCTATTTGTTTTTACTCTACACTTTGTTAGCTGCCTATATTTCCGGTGGCAGCGATGTATTTAATGCCTTATTAGCCAAAATTGATATTATCCTACCGACCTGGGTTACAGCTGTTTTATTTACTGGCCTCTTTGGTTTTATTGTCTACCAAGGTATTCGCTCTGTTGATTATGTGAATCGTGGCTTAATGTTTGGTAAATTAGGCGTCTATGTTCTATTAGTATTAGTTATTAGTCCGCATATTTCTCTTGCCGGTCTAAGCGGTGGCTCTTATCGAGAAGCAACAGGTATGCTAATGATTTTAATCACATCATTTGGTTTTGCTTCCATCGTTCCGAGTTTGC
>CAZSAO010000005.1:22769-69464 GCA_964605275.1 uncultured Legionella sp. | reverse complement strand
TATTTGGCTCGTTCATTCCTTTAATTTGCTACATCATTTGGGATGCAGTAATTATGGGGGTTATTTCACGTGATGGCGAACACGGCTTACGCGCCTTAATGACTTCCGAACATGCCACCAGTGGCTTAACCTATGCATTGAATAATGCTATAGCCAACCCATGGATTAACGGTTTTTTTAACTTTTTTACCTCAATTTGCATGCTGACTGCGTTTCTTGGTGTTTCATTGGGTTTATTTGACTTTTTAGCCGATGGGTTAAAACTTAAAAAAACAGGATCACAGGGAACTTATACTTGGATTTTAACGTTTCTCCCCCCTTTAATCGTCGTATTATTTTATCCAGGCATCTACCTTTATGCCCTGAGTTATGCCGGTGTATGTTGCGTGATTTTATTATTGTTATTACCCGCCATCATGAGTTGGCAAGGACGTAAACAATGTACCGCCACCGCCAAAGAGCCGTATTTATTACCAGGAGGTAACCTTACTTTAGGGATACTCAGTGTAATTGCCGTGTGTTTATTAGCTATTGCCTTATTTTATTAACATCATGATGCACTACACGATTAAAAACGATAGAAAGCTCTCTATTTATTTTTGGCTGTTTCTTGCGCTTCATACGCTATGCTGGACCTTAGGTCCTTATTGGGCACGCGGCTCCTTGCCGCATGATACCTTAGAAGGAATAACCTGGGGCTTGCAATGGCAATTAGGCTACCACAAGCATCCCTATCTTACCGCCTGGCTTAGTGCGGCTGTTTTTAAGTTATTTCACAGTGCCGATTGGTCTATTTATTTATTAGCTCAAGTAGTAAATAGTGTTACTTTTTTTGCTGTTTGGCGGCTAGCACGCCATCTACTGCCGCGAGCGCACGCATTAATTGCCGCACTAATACTCGATGGCGTGCTCTTTTATAACATCAACTCGTTTAATCTCACCCCCGATACCCTACAATCACCGCTATGGGCTCTGGCTACTTTATTTTTTTATCGGGCGTTAATACAGCAAAAAATCTATGATTGGCTACTTACGGCTTTATTTTTAGGGCTCAGTGTAATCACTAAGTACCAAGTCATTTTATTGCTCATCGTGATGCTTAGTTTATGCCTTTGCGACAAACAGGCCAGGTTGAGCTTTAAACATGCGGGCATTTATTGGGCTATGGTACTGTTTCTCCTGCTCATTAGCCCGCATTTATGGTGGCTGTATCAACATGATTTTATTGCGCTTACTTATGCTGCACACGCTTCGGCCGAATACACCCATACAAACACAGCGTTAGGACATCTTTTTTATCCTTTATTATTTTTAGCAACACAATGCTTTAATACCTTAGGCAGCGCTCTTATCGCGTGGCCATTGTATAAAGAACAACACTCCGTGAAACTTCTTACTTCTTTTTCACAACGATTTCTTATCTATATAGGATTAGGCCCTTTTTTATTAACCGTATTGCTGTGCACTTATAGCGGTACTTATTTTACCGCTCGTTGGGCAACCCCTTATTTTTTCCTAATGGGAATAATACTCCTTGGCTATTTAAAACCACTAATAACGCAACCAGCATTCAAGCGCGTTATGCTTAGCCTTGTTTTATTTAGTTCGATGCTTTTTATCATCAGAATGGTTCATCTCACCACCATGGCACGCCCCTACAATGATGCCTCAATTCCTAATAAAGCCATAGCCTCCTCACTAACCCAATTATGGCATGAACGTTATCATCGCCCCCTGCCTTATATTGCCGGCTCTAATTATTTAGTAGCTCTAACACTTCCCTATATGACGGATGCACCCAAACCGTACTTGAACTGGCAAGATAATGAAAATCCCTGGCTTAATGCACAGGCCTTACAAGAACAAGGAGCTCTTTTTGTTTGGGATGAAGGATATAATTATGCCTGGGATAAAGATGGTGCGCGGTATGCTCATCTAATAAAGTCGGTGAAAAAACGTTTTCCGGCATTAATTATTTTGCCATTACAACAATACCAAAGAATTGGCTATAAAGAGCCGATTATTATAGGGGTTGCGATTTTACCGCCTTCCGTTTAAATAATCATTTTTTGTATATACTTATCTATTAAAAATGATACTAAAATGTGACTAGGTTATTATTTTAAAATCAACATGCCAGCAAAAAGGAATAATAATGAGTATTTGGTTTCAGCAGTTTTCAACACAGCAACTCAATGAACGAGGAAAAAATACCTTATCTGATTTTCTTGGTATTACATTTATTGCGGTAGGTGATAATTTTTTAACAGCAACCATGCCCGTTACTGAGCGCACCAAACAACCTATAGGTATTTTACACGGCGGCGCTAATGTGGTATTAGCTGAAACCATCGCCAGTACCGCAGCAAACGCAGTAATAGATTTAGAGCATTTCTATTGTGTAGGACTTGAAATTAACGCCAACCACATTCGTTCAGTGAAGGAAGGAATAGTCACTGCAACCACACACCCCATTCACTTAGGCCGTACTACACAAATATGGGAAGTTAAAATTGTAGATAGCAGTGGAGCAATCACTTGTATATCAAGAATGACTGCGGCGGTTATGAAGCGTCACTCAAAGCCTTATTAAGCGCACGCATTAATCGAGGAGATGAGGGTGCGGTAGTAGAGAAAAAATAATCTATTAACTCACCTTCTCGATTCACTAAATATTTATGAAAGTTCCATTTTGGCGCGGACCAAAAGCCTAGTTTTGTTTTTGCCCATAAATAAAAAGGATGTGCATGTGCCCCTTTAACGTGCTCTTTAGCGCTCAGTGGAAACGTAACGCCGTAGTTAATTTGGCAAAATTGAGCGATATCGGCATTTGATCCTGGTTCTTGTGTACCAAAATCATTGGAAGGTACGCCTAAAATCACTAAACCTTGCTCTTTATATTGTTGATATAAATGCTCCAATTGGGCATATTGCGGGGTGAAACCACATTGTGATGCGGTGTTGACAATTAATAATACTGTTCCTTGATAAGTAGATAGTGGCAGCGGTTCGTGCTTGTTCAACGTATGAAACGTAAAATTATAAGCAGTCTTAATTGTTGATAAGGTACTCACGTTATCTTCCTAATTTAAGTAATAATAAAAATTAATGCGCCCCCGCACTCACTTCTTTGGCATCTACTGCGGCCGGCTTGGTAATCCATACTAAAGGGATAAGTAAAATAAAAATAATCGCGGTTACGAAAAAAATATCATCTATGGCTAATGTATGCGATTGCACATCCACCATGTTATTAAAAATCATTCGTTGCGTTCCTGGGCCTACACCCAATGAATTATGTATCTGACCAAGAAACTCCACATAACTGACCGTATAAGGGGTTGCTTGTTCGGTTAAACGGGCATGATGAAAGATAGAACGATTAGTCCATACCGTTGTGGCAATCGAAGTCCCAATGGCGCCAAAAAATACCCGTACAAAATTAGATAAACCAGCCGCAGCAGGAATACGCTCATGCGGCAGACCGGAGAGAATAATAACGGTTAGGGGAATAAAAAACATCGCCATGGGAATACCTTGAATTAGCGTAGGTACTACCAAAGCCCACGTATCTACATCAACGGTATATAATGAGCGCAAAAAGAATACTAGACCAAAAAGTAAAAAAGCAATAGTTACTAAAATACGCGGATCAATCTTGGGCAATAACCGACCAATAATGGGTGAACAAATCACGGCAAAAAAACCAAGCGGTGCAATCACCAGTCCCGAGTTAATAGTAGGATAGCCAAGATACTGCTGCATCCATTGCGGTAACAAAACCAAGCTACCAAAAAAAAGGGCATAACCAATAGAAATGGCAATGGTACCGCCGGAAAAATTACGACTCATGAATAAGCGTAAATCAATAACTGGATTGGCAATGGTCAATTCCCATACTAAAAAATAAACAAAACCAACTATCGCAATTAACCCTAAAATAATAATAGGCGTTGAATCAAACCAGCCTAAATCATTGCCTTTATCCAACATAATTTGTAAGGAGGCAACCCAAATAACCAGTAAAATCAATCCTATTTTATCAATAGGCAAGCGCATAGTAGGTGTTTCGCGATCTTTATAAATAAACCAAGTGCACGCTGCGGCAAAAAGACCAATGGGAATATTGATATTAAAAATCCAACTCCAATGATAATTATCAGTAATCCACCCACCTAATGCAGGTCCTGCAATAGGCCCTACCGTCGCGGTCATTCCCCAAAGAGCAAGGGCAAAAGAGCTTCTTTCTTTCGGATAAGAGCCTAATAAAATGGCTTGCGATAAAGGAATCAAAGGACCAGCAACTAAACCTTGCGCTACTCGGGCGGCCAGTAAAAACTCTAAATTAGGGGCAAAGCCGCAGCAAAAAGAAGCAAATACAAACAATAAGATAGCTAAAACAAATAAGCGTACCTGGCCAAAACGTTGCGTAAGCCAGCCGGTTAAAGGGATAGACACGGCATTAGCGGCAGCAAAAAGAGTAATAACCCACGTGCCTTCATTTACCGAAACACCTAAATCGCCCGCAATAGTGGGAATAGCCACATTGGCAATTGAGGAGTCAAGAATGATCATAAAGGTGCCCAAAGCCACCGCAATAGTTGCTAAAACTAATTGAGCTCCTTGCAAGGGAGGCAATGCTTGTTTGGGCTTATCCATTAAGGTTTTTGTCCTGCAGTGGGCATGATTGGTGCTATATCATCGCTTTTTAGTTGCACGTTATCACTAAAAATTTTAGCAACCACCGCATCAAGTCCTTTATCTAGGTCATTAAAAATAGCCGTATCATTCGCCGTTTTACTGATCACCGCCACTAACGGCTTTTTCTTAGTATCGGTATCAACGCGTACTTCCATAGATAAGCCTATACGCAAAGGATTCTTTTTTAATTCAGTGGGATCTATCTCAATACGCACCGGCAATCTTTGTACTATTTTTATCCAGTTTCCGGTGGCGTTTTGCGCCGGTAATAAAGAAAAAGCCGCACCCGTACCACCGGAAAAGCCTGCTACATGACCATGATATACTACTGATGAACCATAGAGGTCCGAAGTCAAGGTGACCGGTTGGCCGCTGCCAATAGCTCTTAATTGTTTTTCTTTAAAATTTGCATCAACCCAGACATCACTAAGCGGCACTATCGCCATCAAAAAGGTGCCTGGAGCACTCATTTGCCCTACTTGCGCCGCCCGTTTCGAAACATAACCAGAAACCGGAGCTTTAATCGTTGTGCGAACTAAATTTAAATACGCCTCTCGTAATTGAGCAATCGCCTGAATCACATTAGGATGATCACGTAAGCTGACATTGTTGATTAGGGCTTTATTGGCTTTCCAATCCGATTGGGTTGTGGTCAAAACACTAGAAGCTATTTTAAAGCGATCTTGTGCATGATTGAGCTCTTCGGCTGAAACACCACCAATGGTTATGGCTTGTTGCCGTCTTTTATAATCGGTAGTCGCTTGTTTTAAATTCAACTCTTTTTCAATGATAGACGCCTGTAAGCCTTTATCTTTGATATAGTATTGCTCTGTTTGACGAATAACCAATGCCAGATTTGCTTGCGCTTGCGCATAAGCAATTTTTTTATCTGTCGCGTCTAGTAAAACTAATGTCTGTCCTTCTTGCACAAAAGAGGTATCATTGACCGTTACACTAATAATAGTACCACTCACCAATGAGGTAACCGGAATAACATTACCGCTCACATAGGCATTATCAGTAGTGACATAATGACGTGCATAAACGACCCAATAAATAAAATAACATACAGCAAGTAGCAGAAAAAACACCGTCACTCTGAGTAATAATGCTTTTTGTTTGGGATTATAATGTGCTTTAGCTATTTTAGGTTGTTCACTAGACATGTTCGTCCTTTTTTAAAATATGATTGGGAGTAACGGTCGTTCTTGGTGTTGGTAAAAAGCGCTCTTCAAAACCGCCCCCCAATGATTTAATCAATGCAATTTGCAAATCTCGTCGCCCTTTAATCAATTCCAAACGAGCTTGTTGTTCTACTAAATATTGTGTTTCTGTATTAAGCACTACGAGTTGTGATGTTAGTCCCAATTCATATTGTTTTCGCGCTAAGAAATAAGCTTTACCTGCTGCTTCTAACGCCACTTTTTGTACTTTTAATTGTGCATCAGCCGTATGAATCATCGTAATTTGCTGCGCTACTTCTCCTAAAGCCTGATTCACTGCCGCATTATAAGTGGCTATTTTTTCATCGACTATTGCATAGTTTTGTTGTACTTGTGCGCGTAAATATCCGCCATCAAATAAAGGTAGAGAAATTGCGGTGGCATAAGCCAAAAGCTGATTAGAATCGCGAAATAATGCACCCGCTCCTAACGACACATTAGCGGCCAGTGCTAATAAATTAACATCAGGATAAAATTGCGCTTTGACATATTTTACATGATGTAAAGCAGCTTCCACTTGCCAACGTGCGGCTACAATATCAGGTCGACGACCTAATAAATGCAACGGTAATTTATCTGGTAATTTAGGCGCGGCTAAATAAGCAAAATGAGGATTAGGTAGACTCAATCCCCGGTCAGGTCCTTTGCCCAACAAAACACCAAGTTGTAAGCGCGTCTTTTCTATCTCACCATTAATGCCTACCAATTGCGTACTTACATCCGCATAAGTATTCATCGCTTGATATACCTGTACATTAGTCGCTAAGCCACTACTTAATAATCCCTTGGTAATTTTATTCAGTAATGCCCTTTGTTGGCGAGTACGTACTAATACTTTTTGCAATTGATATTGATAATCCAATTGATTATAAGTCGTCGCAATAGATGTTGAGAGTATTAATTGTGATTGATAAAGAGTTGCTTGGCTTACTTTTTCATTCGATAATGCTTGGGCCAATTGCGCGTAATTTTTTCCCCAAAAATCAAGCTCATAACTAAAATTTAAAGCACCAACACCTAAATTTTGTAATAAATGAGAGGTGGTTAAAAGCGCCTTACTACGAGAGTTTAGGCCGTAAAAATTAACACGTGGTAGAAGCGCCGATTGCCCTTCTTTTACAATTGCTTGCGCTTGTTGCTGACGAGCCACTGCTGTTTGCAAATCGGGGTTATTCTCCAGGCCTTCTTGAATTAATTGTGGCAAATGCGTATCAAATTGCACTGCCCAATTCGTAGAGGGCCAATGCCCATTATCCTCAGGAATACTGTTCTTTGTAGCCAGTTCTTCGACGGGCTTTAAGCGTTGTTTTTGATGTAAACCAAAATAATTAATGCACCCGGTTATACTTAAGCTAATACCACATAAAATACCACAGCACATTAGTCGTTTATTGAAACCACGATAACTATTCAAGCAATTATACCTCTGCAATCTGAATGAGTAATAAATACTAGTAAAATGGGTGCGACAATATACTTGTCACTAATGGCCGTTAACCATTGAGATTTTGACGTCTCGCGAGATCTATTTTGTTCTATTTCAGTATGTGAAGTGTGCGTATTGGGCAACATTTCTGGATCTCGCGAACAAGTCGCGGGACGTAGGGTTCTAAAAGACTAAATGTCACCAGCCCCTAAAAATTCATATTACTTTCTTAGAGTTAAAGTAGCAACCATTTTTCTTATCGCACTAAAAAGAGAATTAAAGTGATTAATTAATCCCATAATCAAAATCTTGCTTTCCACAAAAAACCCAAAAAAGAAGGAAACAAGATCTTTTTGTGTTAAAATAGAACGACCTGGTCATTTTAATGGAATTTAAAAAGGAATCTCTCTTTATGCGCTATTTAATTAATGCTATAGAAAAAATCTTTCCCGAGAATTTAATTGATGTCATGCAAGAATCCTTACCCGACATTGGCATTACCCAATTTGTTCATACCCACTTAAATGACCATGCATTTTATCAAAAAATACAGCCCTTATTAGCGAAAGAAGATATTAAACTACCGTATCCTTTAACTGCTAACTGGCGAGAAACCCTTTATAGACGGGTATTGGAATTTTTACAAAAACCTATAGACGCCCATGTTCTTGCGCTAATTATTCAAGATGCAACGCAACACGGCGCATCTCATCTACTTTTTCAAGAGTTAAATGAACAAGGAAAAAATGCGCTATTAGTTGCGATAGTGAAAAAATCAGCAAATTTATCCGATCTATTCGATACCCTTAACTTTTTGAGTAAATCAGATCGCAATACTGTATTACAACACAATGACAAGGATGGCTGGAATGCATTGATGATAGCTTGCCGTTATAGCCCAAATACGCTCGATTCATTAATACCACTCATCACTGAACTAAATACAGAAGAGCAAACCACTATTGTTAAACAAACGGATGCAAGCGGCTGGAATGCATTGATGATAGCTTGCCGTTATAGCCCAAACGCGCTCGATTCATTAATACCACTCATCACTGCACTAAATATAGAAGAGCAAACCACTATTCTTAAACAAACGGATGCAAGCGGCTGGAATGCATTGATGCTCACGGCACAGTATCATCCCACACTAGTTCCTCTTCTATTAGAGGTAATAGAAACGCTCACTCATGAAATGCAAACCCAGATAATCAATCAATCATTCTCTGATAAAGCAGTACACACACGGATAATAGAGCACATCCAAAACAGACATCAGACATTCTTTAACTCGATTAAATTACCCTTGCATACCTTATTATCTGCGACCCCCAATACAACGGCAACATTAGCCCAACGCTTACAAAATCCACAACCTCTAGCTATGCTTTTTCGCGCAGATGTAGTGGGGTTACTAATTCATGCCTTAAAGACTATAACGCACTCTAAGATGGAACACATATTAAAAATTTATGCACAATTAAATCCAAGCGAGCAAAAAAAAGTACGTGATAGCTCTTGTGGTTTTTTCTTAACTAGTGCATCAAAAACAACCAATGAATTAGATGTTTTTTTAAAATCGTCTACAGCAGAACAACTAATCCTCCATTTTAAGCAAAAAAGTAAGGACGATAATCCTTTTCTTTATGCGATTAAATATCATCCAAAAGCAATTGCTCCATTATTGTGCGCGATTAAACAGTTAACTATTCACGAACAAAGCGCCATTTTACAACACACAGATTCTGAGGGCAGCAATGCGTTGATGCTTGCTGCCGCTTATCGCCCTCAATGCTTTGACGACTTATTAGCAGTAATTAAGTGCTTTGCGGTGCAAGACCAAACCACTATTTTAACACAAACTGATCGCCAAAGACGTAATGTTTTGCTGTGTATTCCTTTAGCAAATGCATCACTGGTAAGCCGTTTATTAGACTTTATGCGCATTTTAGCCACCAAGGAATACGCCACCGTTTTAACACAAGCGCGTTATGATGGGGTGAACATCTTAATGAGATCAACACGTCATCCTCTAGCAATGAGTAACATTCCCCACTTGTTACGTGCAATCAATACATTAACTATTGACGAACAAATTACTATTATCAGGCAACGAGACGATAAAGAATGCAACCTCTTAAGCGAGGTAATTTCTTATCCTGAAAAACACTTAAAAATACTAGAATGGATTATGGCCCATTCTCCAGAAGAACAAATCCAAATAATTAATCACGATTTAAATATGTCCCCCTTATTAGCCAATATAAAATGCCATGAACAACAACGAGATAAAATAGTAGATCAAAACAGTGAGCGCTCTGGAGTAATCTGCAATGCATTACATCAAATTCAATTAATTGTCACTTTAAAACAATATGAATTATTAGCTCCTAAAAATGCCAAGGCGGCACGTGCCGCAGTACAAACGCGCACTCTCTTTATAGAGTATAATCATTGTGTTCATGAGGAACAAAAATGGTGCTATATACCCACACTCTTAGCACAAGCAGAACAAAACTTTATCCATAATAAAAGCATGCTTCGTTTAATTAGCCAGCTCAAAAACAATTTTGCTCATCATCAACGCATGCATGCTAACAAGAAAAACTATCACCTATTTAGCCAACATTTTGCAGATAGGCCCTCTACGTTGCCTCATGCTCAACAACTACACTATCTCATAACCAAAAAAGACGGGCATACCCCTCTGGCTCATTGTTTTCTCACAATGACTCACGGCGCTAATATGCACAATCAAGAACAGTTAGCACTTATGGTCGCATTAATCAAAACTTTTTCTCAAGCGCAACAAGACTATATTATTGAGCAAACGATGAGTAGCCTGTCTCTAGCAGAGCAAAATAAATTAAGTACTGCGCTAAATGAACTTGATAAAAATAGATTACAACAACAAATTGCTGAATTAATTAACAGCAATACAGAGAACAAAACTAGCCCTAGCGCCCCCCCTGAAGAGCCCATAGAAGTAACCGCACTCCCAGCTGAGGTACCTACCGCCTCGCAAGCAATTTCTTTTGCTCACCCAATCCATGATCATACGCTATTGAATCAAGCATTATATAATGGTCAAGTAATTAATGATGAAACTATAGAAGCATTAATAATAGATGTAGAACGAATGAGCGCGCAAGAATGGGTAACGCAACTCAATCACGCTCCAGAACCTGCCACCGTTTTATATGAGTCAATTAGTCAACTCAAGCCCACAGAACAAAATGAAATTATCCAATGCATGCAGCAACACCGCTCTTTTAATAAAATAAAATTAGCCGCTGATCTACAAAAAAAACCTCACGCTTTACGCTCATTCTTGCTGATGGAATTAGCAGACAAGATAAACACGCCCTTATTAAATGCTAAGGAACGCGCTGATCTCCATTATTTACATCAGCAATTACTAACTCTTATAAGTATTGAACAGCACCCTCATTCCGTTGAAAAACAATATCAAATAAATGACCTATGGCAGGATTTTTTAACGGTATTTAGAAAAAAAATAGCATCCGATTCACTCATGCATACTTTGCTGCCTTTAAATAATAAGAGCATTCATTTAAACACGGCTTCTGCTAATTTATTTGATGCACTTAGTGCAATACAAAAACATCCCTCATTTAATCCGGTGCGCGAAAAACAAAATATCATCTCATCACTAAGGTCATCGCGCACAACTGATGTGCCATCAGCTATTGCTTCTGGTGAAAAAGAGTTATTTTCTGCGGTTCAACAAAAAAACGATGAAACCGCGATCATGCACATCCTTAATAAAAATGATGCTCGGCATCTCATTTATAGTGAGAAAAATCATAATGCCCTTACATTGATGTTCAAAATCAAGCATCCTGCGTTACATCTTGTAGTGCCTAAAATAGCCTTATTGGAGGGGAAAGACAGACAAAATATTTTAGAGATTTGTTCAAAAAATAACATGATCTTGATTAATCCCTCCTCCTACATTGCGCAGACATTCAAAAATCATCTGACTGCAAAGCAAGATTTATACGTATTAGAATTAGAACGTATTATATTGACGATGAAAAACCATGATCCTGCTAAAGCCAAGCTGCACGCATTACACCAAGAGTTAAGTAAACTAGATAATGTCCATACCAATGAACAAGCAAAAAATCATTGGATAGAGGCGATACAAAACATACGTAAAGATAAGCATGTCGCACAAAAAAAAGGGATTTTAAATTGGATTAAAAATGCATTAGGCTTTACTAAAACAGATAATATAGCAGGATATGGTATTGGCCTATTTAAGCCCTCACTAAATACATTATTTAATGAGATGACTACACTGCCTTATCAAGGAATAAAAAAATATCCGTAAAAGAATACGTGTACTGAACCTGAGCGCAAGAAATGATTGTTCAAGCGCTTGTCTCTGAACGATTATATTTTAGCTGCTTTAATTCCGCCTATGTTTCGTGCTTATGCGCGGAATCAAGTATCCAACATAGTGTGGCATTGTATGTTCAAAATTTAGGTACGTTTACCCTAATGACGACAAGTAGCCCTATTATTTTTTGCTAAAATAAGCGATACTTCGTAAAAAATTATTCTGATATTTTATGACGAAAAATAGGGCTTTTCTCAAATGGGCAGGAAGCAAATATAACTGTTTACACGAAGTATTAAGCACACTTTCACCTGCCCAAAGATTAATAGAGCCCTTTACCGGTTCGGGCGTCATTTTTATGAATACCAATTATCCGGCCTATTTGATGGCTGAGGGAAATAATGACCTCATTTATCTTTTTCGCTCATTACAACAACAAGGACCTGCTTTTATTGATTATTGCGAGCAGTACTTTGCCGCTGATACCAATAAAAAAGAATATTATTATTTAATGCGCGCACGTTTTAATGAATTAACGCCATCAACAGAGCGTGCGGCGTTATTTCTTTACCTTAATAGACACGGATATAACGGATTATGCCGTTACAACTCCAAAGGAGGCTATAATGTACCTTTTGGCTTATATGTAAAACCCTATTTTCCGCGTAAAGAGATGCTGTATTTTTACCACAAATGTACTTCGACTCAATTCATTCATCAAGATTTTCGCGATACGTTTGCTATGGCACAAACCGGCGATATTATCTATTGCGACCCACCCTATGTACCCATAGAAAAACAAACTAAACCACTAGAAAATTTAGTGAAACCGATCAAATTGAGCTGGCAACATTGGCGCAAGAAGCTGCAGGCCGAGGCATTCGCGTGATCATTTCCAACCACGACACCGAGTTTACCCGCACCCATTATGCCCAAGCGACGATCAAAAGCTTTCCTGTGGCACGCTGGATCAATTGTCAAAGCCATTTACGTCAACCCGTAAAAGAATTACTCGCACTGTTTTAGTACTCACTTAAATGAAACAAACATTTTAAAACAAGTTAATTCTGCAAAAGGATATTAATTTATCACCACAGCATCAACCACCACAGCTTCTTGTTCTTCTGCAACGCCCTCTAACTCATATGGTGCAGAAGCTATAACCAATGGCTCATTCATCATCGATAGCCAAAGACGTATCTTCTTAATTGTTGTAGGTACAGCAGGTTCTGATGTTGAGGAAAATAATCGATACATTGAAGGCATGCTAGAACGCCATTGCCAACAAAATTCGCCCAAGGAGCTTTTGCCAGCACAAATATCTTCTAATAGCTGTTTATTTTCATCTGTCTCAGGTAAAGCCAATAAATAATTAGCCACATCCTTTTTCAAATGTTTAATGCACGCCAATTGATGCAATGCTTTAGAGTTAAAGCTAAATAACTTTAAATAAGTCAGCATAATCTCAGCGCGTTGTTGTGGCTCATCCTTTTTATAATCGGGATCGTGCGCCAATCGACACTTCATAAAATGAATATTTTGCGGTGAAAAAAGAGCCTTGTGCACAGGGAGATATTCAATAAGAAACTCAGCGGGCAAAAAGCGAATAAAAGCCTCATCAACTCTCTCCTTGTGTTCTTGTTTATGAAATAAATCCGCCAATGAATCATTAAATTGTGCTTTTAATAATAGCCAATAATCATGTAAAAATTGCTCGTTTTCCATATGTGAAATAATTGTGTCAAAGATATTATCACGTGTTAATAAATCAGACAGCGCTGTTTGTTCCAATGACTTAACCAAAGAGAAAAAATGAATAGAGCCGCATAAATCTAAAATGGATTGTGATTGTTTATTAAATAACGATAGGATGCGATATTGTTGCGCTGCAGATAATTTAGCGTATATCTCTAAATATTGAGTTATGAACCGTTTTTCCGCAAAACACAAATGTCCGATAGTATGTTCTTCAACACTATCAATGATCATCAATTGCTTACAGCAATCAGCCATGGAGCAGGAGGCAATATCTTCAATGCTTTGATTGAGTTTGGAATAATATGCTGTTCTACTACTCAGCCAAGTTATCTCATGTATCCTTTTTTTATTCTTTATCTCGTCTAATTCAGGATTCACTAACTTTGCAAATGCAACAGCCACTTCACGACAATAATCACTAATTAATACCGGCCTGATGAACTTGATTTTAAATAATTTTCTCGCATTTAATAATGCATCCTCTCGATTATCTTGCAAAGAGTAGGCGTAGAAATTTAGTCTTTTTCCTTCATGCCACCACTGATCCATTTCAAGTAATGGCTTATATTTAGCTTGCGCAAGAATGGTAGATAGTACGCGACGTTTTTCATCCTCTGCTATGATTTTAATCTGTTCATCATAATTCATTTCCTTAAACGATAACTCTTGCTCATCATTTAATTTTTTTAACATTAATAACTTATCCAAATCTTTAATGCTAATCATGGCACGCTCAAGTATTAAGGGATGTCCTAAATAACTTAGCATACGCAGTAGGAAGAATGCACTACCTTAATATCATTTATAGATAAGTAATTAATAACCCTTTGAAAATTTGAATAAATTATATAAAAATAATTTATCATTTATTAATTAATCTTGCTTCGGCTAAAGGAGGAGCGGAAGGTTCATCGAATTGTTCTTGCATTGCTGCTAAACGAATACGTATTTTAGTAATCGTTGCAGGTTCAGTTTTTACAACAGCAAACATGGAACCTACATTCCACCGCTTTTGCCAACAAAACGCGCTCAAAAAATCTTGTTTATTTATAATATCTTGTAATAAATTGATAGTATTTTGATTCTGCGGTAACTTTAATAAATAATTACAAATATCTTTTTTCAAATTTTTAACACACGCTAAGGAATACATTGCCTCCGGTGTAAAAGTACAAAGCTCTAAATACGACAGCATAATATTAACTCGCTCTGCAGCTGTATCTTGGTGATAATCCGGAGCAGCAGAAAGTCGACCATGCATCCATGTAATAGTTTGCTGTTTAAGTACACGTTGGTGAATAGGAAGATATTTAATCAGTAAATTTGCCGGTAAGCCAGTGATAAATGCTTTATCAATAGCTACCTTTTGCTCTAGCGAATCAAATAAAGTAACTAATGACGAACCTAGTTTTATTTCTAATAGATGCCAAAACTTTGTAATAAATGACTTTTCTTTCATATGAAAAATCATGGTATGAAAAATTTTATTCTTTCTTAATAAAGCAGTTAACATCTGAGAATCTAATGCATTAATCAAAGTTAAAAAAATCTCTGCCGTACATAACTCCAACACAGATTGTGCTTTTTTATTTCCTATACCTAGCAAAGCATATTGTTGCTGCACCTTAAGGCTTTGATACATCATTGTATATTGCCTTAAAAAATACAAATATTCGTCTGAACCAGCCGATTGAGAATATATAATATGTCCTAGGGTATCACCATTACTATTTTGCTTTAAAAAAAGTTGATATTGCAGTAATGGGCTAGGATATATTTGATTCACTGCATTCATGTATCTTAATAAAAATTGCACTTCAAACATTCGTGCAGTGGTCGTCTCAAAATTAGAATTGTCGTTTAATATTATTGCAACACTAGTAGTATCTAAGTCCTGTAAAAACGACCAAAAATAATAATTATTGCACAGACCTAAAATAGTTTTCCCCTCTTGATTCTGGATAAGCAAGGCTCGCACTTGATCAGCACTATTTAAGCTTTTATATACAATCATATAAAAATCTAAAGCATATCTTTCGAGAAAACACATATGACCAATAGTATTTCCCTCCAGACTATCGGCAATAGTTAGTTGTTCATAGCGCGTCTGTTGCGAACTTGATTTAATACCTTCAAGAATATGCCACATTGCACGTCGATACTTTTCTTTACTGTCAATACAACGTGTTGTATGAAATTCTTTCTGCTGTTGCAATGCATCAGCCTCACTATTTTTTAATCTGATAAAGGCAACTTCTAGCTCTCGACAATAATCAGAAACAAAATGAAGATTTGAAGATTGGATATGGTGAAAATGATTAAATGAGTTTATTTCGCTAATTAATAATTCGGACCTATTATCTAAAAGCGAACAAGCATATAAATCTATTTGTCTGTTATTATGAGAACTTAAATGATAAGATTTTAAGTAATAATATTTATTCTGCTTAAGAATTCGCTTTATTTCGTTGCGCCTATCATCCTCAATAAGCAGCTTAATTTTATTATCATAATCCATTTCTTGAAATGCGCGCTCATCGCGTTCATATTGTCTTTTTAAATGAACTAAAGCACCTAACTCAGTAATATTTAACATTTTATCTCGCCTAATAAATTATTTTATAATCCTGTACATGCGCTAACTATCAATAATTCCGGTGAAAAACCATGTCATAGCGAATCAATGTGCGGATTAATGGAAACAGATAACAAGAAAGGTCATAAACTAATATAAGATCACAGCTATAATTTTATTTATTATCTTTGATGAAAAAACCTAATATCATCACTAATAATAAAGAAATAGGTAGAATAGACAATGCGATTTGATAATCAACGATAGTATAAATATGCTCACCACTAATAATATTACTATCACCAAAGGTATCGAGTAATGTCCCTACAAGCGGTTGTAAAATAGCACCAGCCAATGTCACTATCATATTGGTTGCAGCAAATACGGTGCCCGATAAAGCGATACCACAACTTTCTTTGGCCATAATAAAAACAATAATTTCAGTGGCACTAAATATACCATAAAGAAATAATAATCCATTGAGCTGCACGTATGAAAGATTAGGATAATAAATTACTAAGCTAATACAAATAAGAGATACGGCCGCACCAATAATTAAAGGAAGTACGCGTTTACCGGTATAATCGGAAATATAACCAACAAGAGGTGCACCAACGGCCCAACCGAGAAATACTGCAGATACTGTTTTGGCTGCTTCTACTTTAGTTAAATGATGTGCCTGCTCTAAATAAGTTTTCCCCCACAACTCACCAAAAACGGATAAGGAGGTATACAAACAAGCACCTACAAATCCAATAAGCCATACTTCATGCGAGGTTAATACTTTTAATACATTATTAAAAAACTCAGGCAAAGGACTGTTATGGGGTTTATAGCCTACTGGACCATCGCGTACAATTAGCAACGTAAGAACACTTAAGATGCAACCAATCAATGCAATAACTAATAAAACATGGTTCCAACCAATCAACTCCGACCACTGGGTAATTTTTACTTCACCATAAACTAAACCTAACATGCCCAAAGTAGTAATTAAGCCTGCGACTAAAGAAAAATACTTTTTAGGCAACCAATGCAAGGCCAAAGATAAAACACCAACAAAAGCAAAAGAAGAGCCAAATCCTACTAAAAAGCGCCCCAATCCAACTAAAAACATAGAGTGCGTTAAAGTGAACATCCACGAGCCTAAAGTGCAACACAAACAGGCAAAAGTAAGCAGCCGTCTGGGACCAAAGCGGTCCATCAGCATACCCACGGGCATTTGCATGGGCGAATAGGCAAAATAATACAATGCCGAGAGTTGACCAAAAGTTGATGCGGAAATGTGCCCTAATGCGGCACTTAACTCACTTTGCAACGCCCCAGGAATAATGCGCAAGACAAATTCATAGCAATAAAAAAGAGCGCCTACAAAGCAAATGAGTGCTCCATAAGCCAATTGTTTTTTATTAGACATCTTACTTGTTTGCATGAGCATAAGTTTCTTTTAAGAAAAAGGTTAATAATGCAGCCGTCAATATCCCTAACGGTATCACAGATAATGCAAATTGATAATCAGCAATTGTATATAATTTATGAATATTCGCAGCCGCTGCACTATGATCCGAGGTTGCCCAACTATAATCTAGTAAATGACCTACCAAAGGTTGTAAAAACATAGCGCCTAACATTACTATCATATTAGTCACTGCCATCGCCGTTCCTGCTGCTTCATCAGGACTTAACTCCTTGCCCACCGCAAACACAATTGCTTGAGAGCTGTATAGTAAGCCTAAACAAAACATCAGATATTGAATGCTTTTAATACTTAAGCCAGGACAATAAAGGATAATCGTCATCACAATGCAAGCACCCAAAGCACCAAAAAACATAGGAAATTTACGACGTGCCAATCTATCAGAAATATAGCCCATCACCGGTGCTCCAGTAATAAAGCCAAGAAAAAGTAATGAGTTTGCAACACCAGCATCATGGGCAGACATACCATAAGCGTGCATTAAATAAGGAATACCCCATAATTCGGCAAAAACAGTTGTAGGCAAATACACTAAACAGCCATACATGCCATTAATCCAAATTTGCTTGTTGCGTATAATAATCCCTAAGTCAATTAATCCTGTTTTTAAATTAGGAACTGTTCCATGTTGACGATGCTTGCCTTTTCTATCATGAATACCAAACCATAAAATTACAGTGAGTGCTATTCCAAAAAAACCAATAACATTTAAAGTCTTAACCCAACCAGACAGACTAACAAAATGCTCTAAAAAATTATCGCCTAGCATTGCCCCAATAGGCCCTAACGCCGAAGTCATACCTGCAAACATAGCCAAGCGATTTTCAGGAAGCCAAATAGTTGCTAATTTTAATACGCCAACAAAAGCAAAAGCTGAGCCTAACCCTACGAGAAAGCGCCCAAGTGCTGCAATATAGAAATTAGCGGTGCCGGTAAACAGAAAAGTACCAATCACACACACTAAACAGGCAAAAGTGAGTAGTCGTTGAGGACCGTATCGATCTAACAATACACCAACGGGTAATTGCATAGGTACATACGCGAGATAGTAAATAGATGAAAGCATCCCAAAACCCGAAGCGGAAAGATCAAAATGTTCTCGCAAGGCATGTTCCATAACACTTGGTGCAATTCGCAGTAAGTATTCGTAACTGTAAAAAACGGCTCCTAAAGCACAAATAACCCAACCGAGTAAAGCAAAATGTTTACGATTTTCTATATCTATATGCAAAATGTTCTCCTAAACAGACCAGCAGTACCTCATTTAATAATAGATGAAGTATTGGTAGTTATATTTATTCGGTGATAATTTGACTCACACCGCTTGCTATTGCAGCCTGTGCAACGGCTGCTGATACGTTTGCCTTTAAACGAGGATCTATTGGCTTGGGAATAATATAATCTGGACCAAACTCCCATTGCTCAACACCCGGATAATTATCTTTTACTTCTTGTGGCACAGGCTCATGTGCTAACTGACGAATCGCCTCTACTGCTGCAATTTGCATCTGTTGATTGATGCATGTGGCACGCACATCAAGAGCGCCACGAAATATATAAGGAAAACATAACACATTATTTACCTGATTTGGATAGTCACTGCGCCCTGTTGCAATAATTAAATCATCACGAACTTGATGCGCTACTTCCGGTTTTATTTCCGGATCAGGATTAGACAAAGCAAAAATAATAGGTTTTGCTGCCATTAAATTTAATAACTGTGCATTTAACAGATCAGGTTTCGCCACCCCAATAAATACATCGGCCCCCACTAGTGCATCTTCCAATGTACGACAAGAAGTGGTGTGGGCAAAAGCAAATTTATAAGCATTTAAATCAGTACGTCCGGCATGAATGACGCCTTTTGAATCAAGGAGCAACATATTTTGTTTGTCCGCACCTAAAGCGACCAATAGCCGCATCGATGCAATACCTGCAGCTCCTGCACCAATACATACAATTTTAGCTTCAGATAATTTTTTTTGCTGTAATTCAAGAGCATTTAATAATCCTGCTGCAACCACAATTGCGGTACCATGCTGATCATCATGGAACACAGGAATATTTAGCTGCTCACTCAATGCTTGTTCAATCTCAAAGCACTCAGGTGCTTTTATATCTTCCAAGTTAATTCCACCAAAGGTCGGCGAAATACGTTTTGCTGTGGCAATAAACGATTGACAATCATCCGCGTCAATTTCTATATCAAATACATCTATATCGGCAAATCGTTTAAATAAAACGGCCTTTCCTTCCATCACCGGCTTACTGGCTAATGCACCAGTATTACCTAATCCTAATACCGCAGTGCCATTAGAAATTACGGCAACCAAATTACCCTTATTAGTATAACGATAGGCTGTTTCCGGGTTTTTTGCTATTTCCAAAACGGGAATAGCCACACCAGGGGTATAAGCTAAAGATAAATCATCTTGAGAGTTAGTAGGTTTAGTCAGTTGAACACTGAGTTTGCCTGGAATAGGAAATTCATGATAATCCAGTACACGTTTTTTAAAAATATCATCAGCCACAACGAGTTCTCTCTTTTAATCTGTAATTTTTAACATTTGTTTAAAATAAAAATAGCCGGTTGAAGATGAATATACTTGTCATTAGTGACAAGTATATCATCTTAACCCAAGTGTAAAAATAATTTTATTTGTAAGCAATCATGTCCTAATTACGGAATGATTAAAGACTTAAATCACGCTAAGAAAACATATCGTTTACGCAAAGACAAGAATCCATTTAGGCACTAATTTAGAGCATAAACAGTTTTTCACTTTTGCAAGAAGGGAAAATAGAATTAACTTAGGGTCATTAAGTACAGACTTAATTAAAAAGGCACAATATTGTTGTGCCTTTTTTGAACTTATGATAAATAAGTACTGATAAATTATGCGTTATCTGCAGTTTTTGCACGTAGGCTATAACGATCACGGAATTTTTGTACACGACCACCAGTGTCAACTAGTTTTTGTTTACCCGTGTAAAAAGGATGGCACATAGCACATACTTCAATGTTTAAATCTTTGCCTAAAGTAGAGCGAGTTTCAAAAACTTCGCCACAACTACAAGTTACTTTAACTGCTACATAATTAGGATGAATAGATTCTCTCATAACACGACTCTCTTAAATAAATTTGATGAATATCGCCACCTGAACTATATGTCAAGCACCATACTCTACGTAATTGATGCAAAACAATAACAGAAAATACTACATAAAGCAATTTATATCCGCAATTCCCAGGGTAAGCGCATCTAAATTTTGAACACTAAAACAACTTACTTTGCCGACGTGCTGTGCTTTATGCACAGCATCCAGACGATATTGAATCGAAATTCGAACTGGATTCCGTGCATAAAGCGCGCAACGTAGGCGGGGTGGTCTTAAATCAATCTATTAGATGTGTTTGCCCTACTACAATTCTTAATGAGAAACCATCCTCTAACTATTTGCTATTAATTTAAATTAATTCAATGTGTTGTAAATGTAATGGAGTCCCTAAGAAAATTTGTCCCACATGTTGAAAACGTTGCATTGAGTCGGTAACCAAGTAATGAGTAGGCGCAACACTCCCTGATTTATTCAATAACCCAAGCTCTTGTAATCGTTGCTCTAACACCTGTGCGGTTGCTTGTGCCGAATCAACTACCGTAACATTCGAGGGTAATAAAGTAGCCAATAAGGATTTAAATACTGGGAAATGAGTACATCCCAAAACAATAGTATCTTCATCATGCAGCGATGCTAAATAATGTGTTAATGCGGCACGAGCAACCGCATTATCAACCATGCCCTCTTCTGCCAAGGCTACCAAAACACTACACGCCTGGCCATGAACGTGCGCATCGGGCAATGCGTGCACAATAAGTTGATGATAGGCTTTTGAGGCCATAGTAGTTTCAGTTGCTAATACAAAAATACGCTGATTTTTAGTCGCCGTCACAGCAGCCGCAGCTCCGGGAGCCACAACACCTATTACTGGAATATCAGGTAATAAGGCTTGCAAATGAGGAAGTGCGGCCGTCGTTGCCGTATTACACGCAATAACTAAGGCTTTAATTCGTCGTTCTACTAAAACACGCGCCATTTGTGCCGCATATTGCCTTACGGTATCAGGGCTTTTAGTACCGTAAGGAAGACGTGCGGTATCACCTAAATAAATAAACGACTCATTAGGTAGGCGTGTTTTTAAGGCGCGTAATACAGTTAATCCGCCCATGCCCGAATCAAAAACACCTATTGCTAATTGTGTGTTCACTGCGCAGTCCTTGTATTAGTATGCGCAACAGCAATGCCATCGCGCCCGATGATTTCTTGGGTATGCTCTAAAACTGATTTGATCTGTTGTACTTCTTGTTTAAAATGACCAATTGATTTTATTATATTCGTTGTTTGAGTATTGGTATTAGTAAACTTCGCACTAATTTTATCTGCTTCTTCTAGTTTAGCATCTAATGCGGCTTTAGCTTCGGGATTGTTATGAATCTGCTTATAAATTGAGTTGTTATTATAATCAGCCGCGAAAAACAACGATTTACTTTTTACTTGCTCCGGCGAAAATAACCGTCCTTTAACGACCAAAGCATCAGGGCTAAAATTAAATTTTTGCTCACCTAATAAAACTAATGCGGTCCAAATCCACTCTTGTTGCTCCGCTGTGCCATTAGAAATATAAATAGGCCGATCTTTAGTGGGCGCTCTACCCTCTTCCGCAACTAATAACGCTAAAGCCATATCAAAATACAAATTCACTTTAGTATGCATCGGGACATCATATATTTTCTTATCCCCCTTTATTTTCTTATCCCCCTTTTCATCTGCCACTACATCTAGAGGAGGTTGGAGTAACTCTACTTTGGATACAGGCACACCGTTGGTAGGATGGTCACGATCAATGGTTTGCACAAAAAAACCTGTTGCATTGCGGGTACCGCCAAACGATTCAGTAAACGTATATAATGTATGTTTCGCAAAAGGCGATTTTTTAACGATGTCACTCGATTTATTTTCTGTTTCTATCGTAAGACCTTGAATTTGCTCGTCTGTTAATGGTGCACTGGTTATTTTTTTATTGCGTTTGGTCTCTTGCAACTCAGACTCAGAAATAGAGCGCGCAGCGAGCTCACGATTAGCAAAAAGATAAAACTCATTTTTAGCACGAATACGCTCCAGCTCGATTAACGCCGTGTTTACTTGAGTCTGTGCCGTTTGGCATTGCGTTAATTGCTCCATCCATTGGTGTTGCTCTGCTAATAACATTGCACGACACTGTTTTATCTGTTCGTCCGCTTGCTGCGGAATACTCATGATAATATCATCTAACGCATTGATATTTCTTTGTAATTGATCGGCAATTAAAAAAAGCTCCGTTTCTGTTTGCCGCAAATCAGTAGCAAAATCTATATTAGGTTCTGTAATGCTCTCAAACACCACACCGTTTTGATCGGTAGCAAGTACCGCTTTCATCATGCTGGCTGTTTTTAATAAATCATTTTGTTGCGTTTTTAACGCCATAAACGCATTATTCACCGTCGTTAAAAGCAAATGCTTATCATAACTTGCCCATTGTTTTTTACGATGTTGTTGGACAATTCGCTCATAATGTTCAGCCGACAAAAGAGTATCTAATTGATTTTGTAATTTTTTTTGTGTCGTAGAATCATTAGCCACATGCAGAATTTTAGCTAAGGCTTGTGTAAAACAATATTTATCATAGTCTGGTTTTTGCAGTGCTTGATCTAATAATTGATTAATCTTTTTATTTAATTCTTCACTATCATCAATGCTCAATGCGCCATTAAAATCTTGCCGTAATAAAACACTCAACATGCTCTTTAGGGCCGGAGAGTTATTTTTTTGAGCGTAGGCAACGTGTAGCATTGCATTTTGCTTATGCAAATTAATAACTCGATTAATATCTTCATGATTTAAAGTAATATCGGTTATTCGCGCCAATCTATCGGCGAAATGCTCCTCCTCAAAAGCACTAAATAACGTATTAATACGTTTTATTTGTATATTGCTTAAATCTTTAGACGCTAGTGCTTGTATTAAAGCAGCATTATGAATATGTTGTACGCGCTCATTACGACGATTTTCTGCAATAATGTGTGCGATATCCTCAGGCGTACATTTCCCGCCTGTTTCAGAAACAATTCGCTCTTGTGCCGTAGTATTCATTAATAACGACAATGCATGACCGTCATCTTTTAAAAGATATCGACACTCTTGTAGCGGGTGTGCTTTAAGTGCATTTAATAAATAGCTATGCGCTTTATGTGTTTTAAAAGCAGAACAGTGTTGCGTTTGTAATGTTAAGGCTACTGGGCATGCGGCCTCTTGGATTGCTTGCATGCACGCCACATCAAGCCATTCATTAGATTTCATCCATTGATCATCGACACATCGCTGTTTAAACGCCTCGAAGTCCTCCTCCGCAATAAAGGCATGCCAGGCAATTAAATTTTTATCTTTTGATTTAATTCCTGCGATAAAGCGTGCGAGTAGATGTGCTCGTGCTTCTTTTGCCAATAAATCATCGGCTATAAGCTCAGGAGATTGTTCGAATACAACCAGAGGCAAAATATCTAAGTCCTCTTTACGTTGCTGTAAATACTCATAACACTGCTGCTTGTTATGTCTTAGCATATTAATAAGTACCGCATCCACAACATTGCCCATACTTAATCGTACACGCTGTGTGGCAGCTTCTTGTTGTAATTCTTTAAAAGCAGCTTCATTGTATTCTTCTGCGACATAGGATTCTTGTGACGGATTAAAACCTACAGCAATCCAAAATTGCTTGTGCAATTCTAAGATGCTGGAATCAAAAGAAGTCTTAGTTAAAATGGCATCTAATGCAGGTTGCGCGTTCGGTATACCATTAGCATTGCGCTCATCTGTATCTAATCCTTTTATCACACTTAATAATAATTGATAAGACATACGCATTAGCTCCAAAGACCATCATATCTTTATAATTTTACGCTAAATTTATTAATTTAACCTTAACAAATCGCTTAAAATTAACGCAGTAAAAAGCGAAAGCTTTTTTGAATTTCATTTAAATCAAATTGATTAAGATATAAAGAGAAACTCATCCAAGCACTTAAAGCCGTTAGATCACAAAAAGGTGGTGGTAGATATACGGGTGGTGTTAATAACTCATGCTCTTGTAACTCAACCAATAGGGGTAAGTCGTCGAGCACTACTTTTCCCGCAAACAATAAAGGAATAGAGTTAATGCGTTTTTGACTGATAGCAAAACGAATATAATTATAAATTAAAATAAATCCTTTGGCATACGACAAATCTTTGGTAAAAGCGCCGCCGGTAGGAGTACTGCCACGAAAAATCCGCACGGATTGATTATAACTTTCAGCGTCACTAAAACCACACTCAAGAAAATAGCGATAAATATCGATAAAGTTGGCTCCTTGCCGCACTTTATCTAAAGCAATCACTCGATTGGTAATTTTTAATAACCGCTCAGGGCTGGAAGAAAAAGTCACTACTTCGGTAATTACCGCCAAACCTTCTTGAATCACACTGCATGAAGGTGAACCTTTGGATAAAAAGAAACAATAAGGCTGCATCGCCCCATTTAACGTAGTACCCACATGCACCCAACCTTCATGAACTTCTAAATAACGCAAATCTCGATCACTAAACATCGCATTTTGACTTAGCTTTATATTGTCAGCACCTGCTGATGCATCAGCCACCATACCATCACTGATCATCACGGTTACTTTGCCGGGATGCTTATTAAAATAATGACCAAGACGTTCTTGTAATAGTTCTTGTGCTTGTTGTGGGGTGTGACGTTTGAGATCAGCTTCGGATTTTAATTGTATTTTTAAATTAGTCAGCACATCAAAAAGTAATGTGCCCATTTCTGACATGCGTGGTCCACCCGCATAAAACACATCGTTGGGGCTACCGTATAATTCCATTGATAACTCACTAAACGCTGGCGTTCCGCGAGAATCTAGCATCTGACTCGCCCGGCTGTACTCTTCGCATTGGCGGCGAATAAGGCGAGTAACCGTAGAATATTGCCCTAATTGATTTTGCGCATCACGTAAAATTAAACGAAACTCTTCTTGCTTTTCAGCCGCATTAAACGGCAGGGGTTTTTGACGGTAATATTCTTTATCTACCAAAGGTAATTGCTGCGCTTTATTTTTAAAAAATTCATTTTTTATTGCATCATCCCATTTAACACTATCAAGAATGCGGATTTGTCGTTGCGCTTCAACCAATCGTTGCGACAACTCCTGTATAATGAGCAATTCAGCGGACTCTGATGACGCCATTATAATCTCCTTATTAGCTGGTAAAATGCAGTAATTAAAATAAGCGTACTCTTATTCTAAGGGAGGTTCAATAGATACGCTAGCTTGTTGTTTTTGCTCAGGTAAATCATAAAAATGGCCAATATTGGAACCCGTCAACGGTGGTGGAACATCAACTACAGCAGCATTACGGCTTTGTAAATAAACACTCTCCGCATTACTTGCGTATTTAGAGCATCCGCTCACCACCAAACAGCTTAAAATCAATAAATAAAACTTATTCACAACAATCCTTAAATGATTGCCCGCTTTCGCGAGCATGACATATATACTTGTCACCAATGAATTTTCGGCTTTTATGCTATCGCTTTTTTTGCCCCCAAAGTAGAAAAAGACTTAGAATAGAATAACTATTCCGCATCTTTTTCTACTTTGGGGGCAAAAAAATCAAGTCGCCTAAAATACCGAAAATTCATTAGCGACAAGTATAAACACTTAGCCAAAATACAAAAAACTACATCAACTCTAAATTTTTTAAAGCCTCATTCAATGCCTGATGATGTTTCTGAGCTAAAGGGGTAAGAGGAAGACGTAACTCTCCATTAATCAATCCCATTTGCTGCATTGCCCATTTTACCGGAATAGGATTAGATTCAACAAACATTAATTCATGTAACGGCATTAATTGCTCTTGGATGCGCAAGCAGCTCGTGCTGTCCCCATCTAAGGCAGAGTCACACATTTTTGCCATTAACTTAGCCGCAGCATTAGCTGTTACGGAAATAACTCCTTTCGCGCCAGCAAGCAACCATTGCGCGGCACTCAGATCATCACCACTATATACATCAATGCGCCCTTCTGAAGAATGCATAATGTCGTGTAATCGCTCTATTTGTCCTGTTGCTTCTTTGATACCCACAATATTAGAAATTTTAGCCAATCGCCCTACTGTTTCAGGCAATAAATCGCATGCGGTTCTACCAGGCACATTATAAAGAATAATCGGCATCGGTACTGCCCGCGCAATAGCAGTATAATGCTGTATTAATCCTTCTTGCGTTGGTTTAATATAAGCAGGAGTCATAATCAATGCGGCATGCGCACCACACTCCATTGCTTCAGCAGTCAAAGTAATGCATTCTTTTGTTGCATTCATCGCCGTGCCTGCAATGACTGGAACACGCTCGTTTGCTTGTTGAAGCACCGTTTTGATGACCAGTAATTTCTCTCCATGCGATAACGTTCCTGCCTCACCCGTCGTTCCGGCCGCAACTATTCCATGAGTTCCCATCGCAATATGAAATTCAACTAACTCGCGCAACTGAGCAACATCTACTTGGTAATCTTTCATCGGCGTAACTAATGCTACAATGCTTCCTTTAAACATAGGTGCCTCATTGTTATAGGTGATTTTCTCTTATACTACTGGAAAAATAGGCTCCGAGTAAATTTATCCTTGCAACTCTTTATCTAACCACCCCACTAAATGATCAAAAAACGATCTTTTTATTTATTTTTTGTACTAGAATTTTAATGGAACAATTATAAATGAAAGGACATCACTATGAAGAAAATAATCGCTACTGCATTAGTTGTCGGCATTAGTACTGCGGGCTTAGTAGGATGCACCACCACTCAAGTAGGTACTGCAACAGGAGCTGCGGCAGGAGCAGGAGTAGGTTATGCCGTTTCTGGAGGCACGCCACTAGGCACAACAATTGGCGCGGGCGCAGGGGCCCTCATTGGTAACTCTATTGGCCAAAGTTACGGTTATGGCTATGGTTATCCAAATTATTATAACAACGGGTACTACCGTAATGCTTATTATGGTGGTGGATATTATGGTGGCCGCGGTTATTATGGCGGCAATTCTTACCGTAATGCCTATTATCGCACTAATTATTACAATACTGGCTTTAATCGTGGAGGTTATCGCTATGGCAATTATTACCATGGCCGCGGATATCGCTAAGTCATGCTTATAAAGCAAAACTAAATAGCGATAAATCATCTCTCTTCAAAAGGGCACTTTATATTTACAGTGCCCTTTTCCTTAACCGAAATAAAAAAGTGTTGCTATACTTTTAGCTATTAATTCTCCAAACTAAGGACGGTCGTGATGAAATTAACGGATAAAGTCGCATTAATTACTGGAGCGGCAAGCGGTATAGGTAAAGAAATTGCGCTTGTTTATGCCAAAGCCGGGGCAAAAGTAGTCATAGCTGATTTAAATCTTAATGAAGCTCAATCGGTCGCAGAAGAAATCAAAGCGCAAGGCTTTGAGGCAATGGCCGTAGCCATGAATGTGATTGATGAACAGCAAGTCAATCAGGGCATTGATGCCGCGGTGGCTCATTTTGGCAGTTTGGATGTATTAGTAAGCAATGCCGGCATTCAAATTATTTCACCAGTGGAGGAGCTGGCTTTTGCTGATTGGAAAAAAATGCTCGCTATTCAATTAGATGGCGCTTTTTTAACAACAAAAGCGGCATTAAAGCATATGTATGCAGGCAAAGGCGGTAGTATTATTTATACGGGATCGGTCCACTCCAAAGAAGCATCGGTATTAAAAGCACCTTATGTCACCGCCAAACATGGGTTATTAGGTCTATGCAAAGTCGTTGCCAAAGAAGGAGCCGCTCATAATGTCCGTGCCAATGTGATTTGCCCTGGATTTGTTCGTACTCCCTTAGTTGATAAACAAATTCCCGAGCAAGCCAAGGAATTAGGCATTAGTGAAGAAGATGTTATTAAAAAAGTGATGCTAAAAGATACAGTTGATGGCGAATTCACCACCACCGATGATGTGGCACAAACTGCTTTATTTTTTGCATCATTTGCCTCCAATGCGCTAACCGGCCAATCATTAATCGTAAGCCACGGCTGGTTTATGGAGTAATTTTGATGGCCAAGGCACGACTAAGCAAGAAAAAGCCGCACTATAAATACATAGCCTGCACCTTTCAAGGAGGTGGGGCGCTAGGTGCTTATCAAGCAGGGGTATTACATGCGCTAGATGACGCCAATTACTTTCCTAATTGGTTCATCGGCACCTCGATTGGTGCGATTAATGCGGCCATTGCGGCGGGTAATCCCGAGCATCTGCGTGTAGAAAAAATGTATGCGTTTTGGGACAGTATTATTACCCCTGCCTCAAAATCACTAACATCTTTCTATGAAGATACTTCGTTTAGAAAATTAGAGCATTGGCTTTCCGCTCATTCCGCGGTTTTTTTTGGTCAGCCTGGCTTTTTTACACCACGCTGTGTCTATCCAGAGTTTGGCACCCATCATTCCGCTGATTTAATCAGCTATTATGATACCTCACCGTTGCGTAGCACTTTGGAGCGTTTTGTTGATTTTGATCGGATAAATGCAAAAAATTTATTTTGACTCCGAAAAAGAAAAAATTGGTCCAGAACATATTATGGCCAGCGGTGCTTTGCCACCGGCATTTCCTGCTGTTGAAGTAAATGGCAAGCTCTATTGGGATGGCGGTATTTCTAATAACACCCCCATTAGTTACGTGCTTGGTCATCAAGAAAAAGAACATGTTTTATGGTCAATTTATTTAACTCTTATGGTTTAAATCCTAGTAGTTTAGATGAGGTGCTACAAAGGAAAAAAGATATTGAGTTTTCTAGCAAATTCCATAAAGTGTTACAATTATATAAGGAAATTCAAGAACGCATCAAAAAGGGCTATCACGACGGTAAAAAAGCACTAAAAAAAGCACCTTGGATGCAACCCATTACCACGGCTGATGGCATTGCTGTATATGACATGTCACCCGCTAACATCACAGAGGAAGGTGATTATGAATGAAGCAGAAGTTCTAAAACAAGCATTTGCCATGCCCCTTAATAGTCCCGCCTATCCGCGCGGCCCGTATCGCTTTACCAATCGCGAATATTTAATTATTACCTATGAAACCGATCTAGAACTATTAAAAGAAATCGTGCCGCAACCACTAGAGGTCACCGAACCTTTAGTGAAGTTTGAATTCATTCGTATGCCAGACTCCACCGGCTTTGGTGATTACACCGAATCAGGACAAGTCATTCCCGTACGATTTCAAGGTACATTAGGGGGCTACTCCCATGCTATGTATTTAGACGATCACCCCCCTATTGCCAGTGGTCGGGAAATTTGGGGCTTTCCTAAAAAATTGGCCATGCCGAAACTGCAAGTGGTGAATGAAACCTTAATAGGTACTTTGGATTATGGGCCCGTGAGAATCGCCACAGGAACTATGGGTTATAAATATGAATCAATAGATCATAAAAAAATCACCGAATCACTACGTGCACCGAACTACTTACTAAAAATCATTCCGCATGTGGATGGCACAACCCGTATTTGTGAATTGGTTGAGTATTATTTAACCGATATTACGGTGAAAGGAGCCTGGCAAGGACCGGCACAATTAGAGTTAGCTCATCATGCTTTAGCCCCTGTTGCATGCTTACCGGTACGTAAGGTAGTCAGTGCGGTACATATCCAATCGGATTTAACCCTGCCTTATGGCACCGTGATTCACGATTATATGAAATAATCTTCAACACACTCTTATCCACAGTTTCTGTGGATAAGAGTGTGTATATGACGTTATAACCTGATTATAATGCATAAAGAGATATCATACATAAACTGACCAAAAATCGCCCAAAATAGCCCTGCTTGCATTATCAAAAGTAGTTGTATATGATTTAAACCCACATTGTTTAATAAAAAATAGCGTTAATTAAATAAAACATGCGATAAATTAAGGATGTGATTTCATGACGTTGGATGAAGCAAAAGTAATACCTACATTTAATTCCGCGCAACAATGTAGTGCTAGTACATGGAAAAAACAAGACACCATTTGGATGCTCAGTCTGTATGGCACAGCAATAGGCGCCGGTACTTTATTTCTTCCTATTAATGCTGGTTTGCATGGAATATGGCCACTGCTTATCATGGCATTGTTAGCCTTTCCTATGACTTATTATTCGCATCGTGCGCTTTGCCGTTTTGTACTATCTAGTGCCAAAAAAAATAATGATATTACCGAAGTAGTAGAAGAACATTTTGGCTGTACGGCAGGCAGAGTACTTACCGCATTATATTTCTTTGCTATTTACCCTATTTTATTAATGTATAGTGTGGCTTTAACGAATACCACCCAAAGTTTTATGCTCAATCAATTGGGTTTAACGCCACCTCCGCGCGCTTTATTGGCGATTATACTTATTCTACTGCTCATGACGATAGTGCGCTTGGGGCAAGATATTATCGTCAAATCAATGTCCGTATTAGTCTATCCTTTTGCCGCTACTTTATTTTTTCTTTCTTTGTATTTAGTTCCTCATTGGAATAGCGCGATTTTTTCTCAAAGCAACGTATTACAATCGCAAGAAGGCAGCCATGGCTTTTTAATGACTTTATGGCTCATTATTCCGGTAATGGTTTTTTCCTTTAATCATTCCCCGATTATTTCCTCTTTTGCCGTGAGTCAAAAAAAGGTATATGGAGATCGCGCCGAACAAAACTGTACTAAAATTATGAAATACAGCCATTTGCTCATGGTTTTTTCGGTCATGTTTTTTGTGTTTAGTTGTGTATTTAGTTTATCGCCACAAGATTTATTAGATGCCAAAATGCAAAACATTTCTATTTTATCTTATTTAGCCAATCATTTTAATACGCCGGTTATCGCTTATCTGGCGCCAATTATTGCATTTGTTGCTATTGCTAAATCTTTTTTAGGACATTACCTTGGTGCTAAAGAAGGGTTACATGGTATCTTGGTAAAATCATTAAAAGCCTCCCCTAATGCAGCAAATAATCAATGGATTCAACGAATAATTACCTTATTTATGATCAGTACGTGTTGGTTAGTGGCCACATTAAATCCCAATATTTTAACCATGATTGAAACCTTAGGTGGGCCAGTAATAGCCCTGTTATTATTTATCATGCCCATGTATGCCATTGCGACCGTACCGGCTATGAAAAAATACCAAAATAACCTAAGTAATGTGTTTGTTACCTGTATTGGGCTGGTTGCCATTTCGGCAATTATTTACGGCTTGCTGTAACGTAGTCGCGGGAGCAATATCGTTCATTGTTAACGAAGCATTAAATCCATGCCTCGTTAACAATAATGTACCATTACATTTTTTCTAATACTTCGCGCAAATACTTCACCGGCTCAATAATCAATTCACTACTGCCTTGTTTTGGTGCATTCGCATAAGGAACTATCGCGCGTTTAAACCCATGCTTAGCCGCCTCTTTAATCCGTTCTTGCCCACATTGAACGGGCCTAATCTCGCCAGCCAAGCCCACTTCACCAAAAATAATGGTGTCGGTATCAAATACACGATTACGAAAACTCGATACCACGGCAGCAAGTAACGCTAAATCACTACCCGTTTCCGTAACTTTTACTCCACCCACTACATTAATGAACACGTCTTGATCGTACATGGCAACGCCCCCATGCCGATGTAATACCGCCAACAAAATAGCCAAGCGATTATGTTCAAGACCTGCACTAACCCGTTTGGCTTGCTGGCCGTGTGACTCATCAACTAAAGCTTGCACCTCCACCAACATCGGGCGTGTTCCTTCCCAAGTAACCATCACTACACTGCCTGGCGTGGGTTCGGGTTGGCGCGATAAAAAAATGGCGGAAGGATTAGCTACTTCTTTTAATCCTTTATCGGTCATCGCAAAAACCCCCAACTCATTGGCGGCACCAAATCGATTTTTTATCGCCCTAATAACGCGAAAACGGCTGTCATTTTGTCCTTCAAAATATAAAACGCTATCCACCATGTGTTCTAATACCCGAGGACCAGCAAGAGCCCCTTCTTTGGTCACATGCCCTACTAAAAAAATAGACGTTTGGGTCATTTTGGCATAACGCACTAATTGAGCTGCTGCTTCTCGCACTTGACTCACACTACCAGGGGCGGAGCTGATAAGGTCGGTGAAAATAGTTTGAATGGAGTCTATCACCATAATTTTAGGTTGCTCTTTTTGCGCCTGTGCAATAATGGCTTCTACCTGTGTTTCTGCTAGTAAACGTAAATTATCTGTGGGTAATCCTAGACGTTGCGCGCGCATAGCTACTTGTTGTAATGATTCTTCACCCGTTACATACAATACAGGTTCTTGTACGGATAAACTGGCTAAAGTTTGCAATAATAAAGTGGACTTCCCAATCCCCGGATCACCACCAATTAACACTACTGAGCCATAAACGAGACCACCACCTAAAACGCGATTTAATTCACTTAAACCACAATTAAGCCGTTGTTCTTGCTGAATCACTACATCGTTTATGGCCGTAATGCTTGAGCGTTGATTGGCCCATTGGCCGCTACGTGCTGATGTTTTAGGAGCTACACCTTCTTCAGTAATCGCATTCCAGGCATTACATTGCACACACTGCCCCGCCCATTGCTTATAAACAGCCGCACATTGAGAACATACAAATTGAGTTTTTGTTTTCATTTTACCTACGTTAATTAATCATTAAAGGCCAATTCAAAATAACTTCACCGTCGGCTCCTATCCACCTTGCACGCCATGTTGATTGGAGAATTAGGGATAGGGCGTTTAAATAAATTTCTTTTTTTTAAGGAAAAAAGCTTTTTACCCCCTCACCCTAACCCTCTCCCCCACGCTACGCGCGAGGGAGAGGGGATAAAAATAAAAAATTATTTAGAACTGGCATCCGTTTCAATTTAAAAAAAATAAGTATACAGCAGCTGTAACGCTCTTGCAGCGAATCTCATTCATTGTTCATTTAATTTCAAAATAAATATAATTTCCTAATAATCCCACGTCCTGCGACTTGTTTGCAGGATCGGGAACTATTCTTTAATACACAGAGTTCACACACTAAAATACAATAAAGTGTATTTCGTCATCGAAATCTAAATTGTCAACAACTTACAATGCACCTCATTCATCCATTGCTAATTTAGTATTGAACTCAGTATAATTCCTCTTTCATCAATACACTGGACTTCTTCATATGAGTAAAGCCATTCAATTTGAACAATCAATTAACGATCTGGAGCAAATAGTCAAACAGCTTGAAAAAGGAGAATTGACCTTGGAAGAATCACTCAAACAATTTGAAAAAGGCATTAAACTCGCAAGAACGTGCCAAACAGTCTTAACGCAAGCAGAACAAAAAATAGAAGTATTAACACAATCTCAAATACTTAAGGATGATTCAAACTGTGATTGACTTGTATTTGCAACGCCATGAAGCATTCTTAAACCAAGCAATAACGCGTACCTTAAGTCCCGCGCCATTAATTCAAGCGGCCATGCAACACGCCTTATTTCCTGGTGGCAAAAGAATAAGACCTCTTTTAGTTTATATGGCCGGAGAGCTGTGTGATTTACCATTGGATGTGTGCGATATATTGGCCGCAGCAATTGAGCTAACTCATTGTTACTCTTTAATTCATGACGATTTACCCGCCATGGATAATGATGATTTTCGTCGAGGACGCCCAAGTTGTCACAAACAATTTGATGAGGCCAGCGCGATTTTAGCCGGCGATGGCATGCAAGCCTTAGCCATTGAACTGTTGTTATACGACCTAACACCACATCTCCCTGCACCAAGAATAATAGCCGTAACCCAAGAGCTCCTCAAAGCCAGCGGCATACAAGGAATGATCAGTGGACAAAGCCTTGATTTATCGGAATTAACTAACCCATCATTAAGTGAAGAGCGAATTCAATACATTCATGAATTAAAAACAGGACGATTAATCACCGCTTGTTTTACTATGGTATTAGCTGCCAGCGCAAAACTTGATACGCCCATAGCACAACAATTAATTACTTATGCTCATCACTTAGGCTTAGTTTTTCAAATTCAAGATGATTATCTGGATTTATATGCATCTAAAGAACATCTAGGTAAACAGCGATCATCGGATCAGGAAAATGCAAAAACAACTTATGCCACTTTATTTTCTCAACAACAATTAAAAGAAAAAATTACAACTCATTATCAACACGCATTAAGTTGCCTTCATTCTTTTGGGGTAAACGCACAAGTATTAGAATCGTTAACCCTACAATTACAGCAACGAACTCAACTCTAGCTTATCTCACGGACTCCTCAAAAGAATGAATGCAAATCCTAATGTTTTAATAAAAAATGTTTCTACTTCAACAGAGATAGATTGTTGCCTTGCCATTCGCTATCAAGTCTTTGTGGTAGGGCAAAATGTGCCGCTTGCAGAAGAAGTCGATGGTATGGATGAGCACAGTGAACATTATCTCCTACTTTATAATCAACTTCCGGTGGGTACAGCACGTGTTCGTTATCTGGGAAAAAAAGCGAAAATTGAGCGTGTGGCTATTTTAGATGACTATCAAGGAAGAGGTCTTGGGCATATGCTCATGAACTTTATCATAAAAGCTATTCGCGCCAATGGGCAAATAAATAACGCTGTGCTGGGCGCTCAAAGTTATGCGATTCCATTTTATGAAAAACTAGGCTTTATAGTGTGTAGTGAAGAATATTTAGATGCCAATATTCTTCATAAGGACATGCAGGTGAGTTGGTAAGTTGTAACATCTCAATTGGTATAAATTTCTTTCTTCCATTATTGTTTATTTAAATTACAAACCCAAGGAGACGGACAAAAACAACTCTTTGTGTTAAAATAAAACTCATCTGAATTTGACTAAGCGACTATTTCTCATGCATACTACACCACTAGCCTCTTTAATCCATTTTCCGCACTCTCTAGAGTTTTTATCAAGTCGCGAGTTAATGCGTGCTCTAGCACAGTTGAGCCGACTTCCCACGCTACCTTTAGAAGAACAGCAATCCATTCTTATTGCATTATTCTCACGGCAAAAAGACAACGATATTAAATATCAAATGGATTATCTCAAATACCATTATAATGATTTAAAATTATTTAAAATGGTTTTAGAGCTGGATACAACATTTGTTCGTATTTTAACTCAAACGATGCTATCTCCTGCGTCTACCCTAGAACATAAACTCATCATTGCTCATGCACTACACACTACAGAAAACAAATTGCCTTTAACCATTTTCCGCAATCACAATAAGAGTTCGTTGCCCTATCGTAAATTTGAATATGATCAGTTAGTGCAAAGTAAATTAAGCAAATATGATTCATTGAACCAATCAGATAAATATAAACAGTTTTGCTCAGATTTTATTGACTTCAATTACACTCGTGAACCAAGTAGTGGTAAATACGTAGAACTGGGCCGATTTTATCAGCTTATATACCCTCCTTATGACCCCAAGATACTTAGTGCTGTAAAAAAAGCATTCAAGACAATATTACCTCAATTAGCAACCGATCACGTGCAACAAATAGTTGCTCTTTTGGCGCAAAGATTAACAGGCCTTTATGCGAGAAAAAATGATCTATTACAAATAAGTCCTATAATTTTAGAACAAAAAAATATAGATAAATCAGCGCTCTTTAAACCAATATTAGATGAACTAATTAAGAAATCTAATAAAAATGCCCTTCCAAGTACAAAATTAATTATTTCTCAATTACCAACTGATCGCATCTCAAAATTAATCATAACACCTCTTATTAAACGCCTCAAATCCACTCGTTGTCATAATTTGGCCAATATCATCAAAGAACTGTTCGAGTTCGATAATACTGTAGCCAAAGCCTTTGGTAATCGATTAATAAAAGAATTAACCACTGACCCAAGTCTGATAGAAAGCGCTCAAGACCTCATCCCTCTAGTAGCACCTAACATGAGGGATGTCCATCTACAGCAGATTTTGCGACAATTACTTAGCTTATTAAATAAAGATTGTGAGTCTAAATTAAATACTACCCATTCAGCTCTAAACCAAGCGGACATTGAAACATACGTGCAAGTTTTATTGAGTGAACCTGATACTTCGTATTGGCGGAGTATAGAAAATTATACTCTATTCAAAACAATAGAAAATCTTTTACCAAACTTAATAAAATCCAACGGTATCCTAAAGTTCGAGATACAAATACTAATTAATTATGTAGCAAAAGAACTGACGTTAATATTAACTCCTGCTTACCGGTCTAGTTCTGAAATAAAGACAGTCACATTAAAATCTTTATTCAAAATCGCTGCGTTCATTCTAGAACATCAAGCAACAAACACCACCATATTAACTCGACCTATTTTACAAATATTAACCCGTAATCTTAATCAAGATGCTATATTACCGACCAAATTACTCATTCCTCAATTAACACGAGAACAAAACCAAACGCTAATCTTTACCCCTCTGATTCAACCCTTTCCATCCTATAGCACTGATCGCGACAGATGCGAAAATACATGCTCAATCATTGCAAAACTTTTACCATGTTACAGCGAGACTACAACCGAAGATTTTATCAGTTCAGTATTAACAAGGTTAACCTCTTCAACAAACACCATCACAGATTATATCAATACGTTACTCTTTATTTCTTTATTAATATCTAAACTAACACTTAATTTAAAAGATAAATTAATATCTAGACTTAAAAATGAAGATTTTCACCCACTTTTTCTCCAATTAATAGCCAAGTTACAAAAAGAATTTGAGAGAGGTGATAATTTTTATCCTACCTATACTTGTTTAGATAAGATATATCCCTATTTACATAAAGCAGACATTCAAACATATCTTCACTTTTTATTAGATGAACTAAACAATCTTAAACGTAACGAAAACGTAAATACTCTATTCACTGCAATAAAAAATCTTTTAGCTCAATTAATTAATCCAGAAGATATTCGCCTATTCATAAAGCCTATATTGAATTTTTTTATTAATTTAGATCATAATCACAATCCGTACCTCATTATGCCCCTAATACCCACTTTATTGCCCCTGCTCAATAATGATGAAATTCAAATTGTTAAAGAAATAACTTTACGTCCCCAACTATTATCATATGCATTAAACTTCCATTTTGCAGAGCTAGACTTATTTTTAACTCAATTACAAGATAAGGATATAAAAGATTTTCATGAGCCATTAATTAATATTTCTTTGAGTAAGAATTCTAATGGTAATGAAATTAAAATTATTGATACGCATATCCTACCCAAATTAAGTAAAGAAGAACAAGAACAATTTATGATTCATATGTTACAACCCGAAGTACAATTCAGGCGAGAAATAATAACTCAACAAAGCCCATCTGATGAACTTTCTCCATTTTATATTGGAGAGTTCGAACCAACGGTTATCTCCGAACCTATAACCAAAGAGATAATTACCGTAAAAAAATATTATCCCAATTTCTTTGGTCAATTAAGTGTTGCTAATCGAACATCAAAAGCCGTTCAACACTTATTAAAAGAGCAAGTATCGGAACATCAAGAAATTAAAGATTTACAAGAACTACAAAAGGTATGGCTCGCAATATCAGACTCCGAAAACAATCATCTGGCGAACAATAGCTCATCTATGAAAAGTTAGGCTTTATAGTGTGTAGTGATGAATATTTAAATGCCAATATTCTCCATAAAGACATGCAGTTAAATTGTTAGATTTTAACTCCTCCAGCGAGCCATGGGAAGGCAGACCTAGTAGCCTTAGGGCCGCCCAAGGCGTACTTTTATCGCGTTTTCGAGTCGATTTTAGCCATGTAAGGCTAAAATCAATCACGAGGTAGCGACACTATCGTATTTCGCATTATTTTAAAAAAACTACTCATCATGAGGCAATAATAACTTTATTTATGATATTGATGGAAATAGATTGCATCCTATGACTGCTATATTTAACTTTTTTGGCGATGTAGCCGGTCGTTTTGTCGGAGTTATAATTAGCTTTGGATTGGGGTTAGCATTGTATATTCCAGCTGTATTATTAGTCGCTGTAATTAATATATACCGACAATTATACAATAGCTTATTTATTTTAGATCAAATTATGCTCAAGACAATTATGAGTATGAACCTCCTTTTGCAACGCTACTACAACAACTCCTTGATAAGGAAATTCATTCACCTGCATTTCGTGGACAAGTAGAAGTACTTCGTCACTCTACGTGGAGTCGATTGATTTTTGGCGTGTTTTCATCAGACCACAATAATACAACACAGAGTGGCTCAACAATAGGATCGACTGATGATGCCTCCGCTCATTATCCTTTAGCCCAAGCAGTGCGCGTTAGCCCATCAACACATAAAGAAGGAAGTAACTTTCGTGCTCCAATAGTCTTACGACCTATTTAGTTAATTGTATTTTGTCGGCATTTATATTGCCGTTTTAACCTGGAAGTGGTTGCGATGGCAATAGGTTCGGCATTGACTCCATCTATTTTTTGTATTTCGCTAGGAATTGATAATTTTAAAATAACTTTTTCTACGGGCGAATCTGCAGGAGCGCTCTTTTCCTGCCTTTTATTTGCCACTTGCAATACGTTATCAATCAGACTGTTATCCACGTCAATTAATGCGCCATCTGTTGCGCTAAACAACTCCATACGTATAGGAGTAAACTGATAGGGTGTGCCATTTGAGGCAAAACGACGCTCCCACACCACCGTCATTTTTTCATTGGCCTTTACTTCAAGTTCATAACAAACAGGCGTTTGCGTGCTTATTTTTTTCTCATAAACAAAATATCGGGATAAATAAGCTTTATCAAGATTAATATACCCCCAACCATAGGTGCGATCCCAATGAGACCCTTCGACTTGATGATGGCCGCAATTAGGTAAATCAGTTTGACAAGAATTTTTATCTCCAGGACCTGGTTGATTATTATCGCTCCATGCATCCGCACTATTAATCAATAATGCTTTAATCATTTTGGGCGAATGAATACCAAAATCATAAGCTAAAGCCGCGGCTCCGCCCACATTGGGCGTGGCACTGCTGGTCCCCCCCATTAATCGCGTTTTACTCATCGAATCATAGTGCATCATAGCCGTATAAGGCTTAAATGTTGCATTTGTAGGAACAGCATACACGGCCACATCTGGCGCACACGTTCTCGTATCGTTCCCAGGGGCGGTTATGTCGGGCTTACGTCGCCCGGCTAAGGTCGGTCCACGACTGCTGGTTGCTTGAATGGTATGCATCGTGCGATTGGCTGTTTTTACTAATGAATGCTCTGTTTTTACTAAGGTATTATTCATATTGGCAACTACAATGGCATTATAACTGTCTGCTGGAATGGATAAAGTAGAGGCATGTGGAACATCGCTAGGAGCAATCCACCCTTTATTTCCTGCCGACTTAACCCAGGTCATGTGATAGTGATTAACAATGTAATCCACTGCTTGTGCCACAGCAGACCAGTCCTCATCATTGCTGCACGTCGCACAATACACATCACCATTACCAAAACTGTAATTGATTACATTGGGTTTTGGATGACTCGCATCTAACAATAACCAATCCAGATTTTTTAAAGTCAAAGCCCAATCCGTCTCATCGGCTTCGGTATCACCCGCTATAGTAATTAAAAAATCCTTTGCTCCAAACGCTACACCACGTCTATCATTTTGCTCATTGCCATAAATACATGCTACACCCGTTCCATGCGCCGTTCTGACCCCATTTAAATAGTTATTAAATCCCGATGCAACATTCCGATTGACGTAAAAATTTTTATTGCGAAGTCCATCATGACGTTTAAAACTTTGACCATTGGCATTGGTATAATTATCAGCAACACCACTATCTAAGATAGCAATGACTGTTTTTTCTCCAGTAATCCCCTCATCCCACCAATTGGAAATAGGCAAAGGATATTCATCTCCTTGCCTTAATAGCATTGAAGCCGTACTTATTTCCAGCTCTTCATAACTAGGCGCAAGCAATGAAATTAAATCCACATCGTCATCGGCAGCAAGTTTTGCTAACAAGGCACGATTTGCATGTGATGTACCTACCATCCATCGGGGCATGAAGCGAATAGAAACCAGTTCAATACCTAAATTATGCGCTTTCAAACGAACATGGTCGGCACGATTACTTTTTAAATAGACCTGAATATTTAATGGATGAGGGGTTTGGAAGCCCTTAATTGGTTTCTCAAGCTGGGTGAGTTTGTTTTCTAGCTCAGGAGATAACATGCCAGCATAAGCATATATTGGCAACATTAAATTTATCATTAAAAGAATCTTTTTCATCAACGTTATTTTAAAACCCAATTGAGAGTATTATCTTCACATAGCTCTATTTAAATATCAATTAATATCAAAATTAGTCAGCACTTCCCTGTGAAAAACCACATCATCCAGAACGCAGTGAAGGATTCTAGATACTGCACTGAGCCTGATTCAGGACATCCTTCGCTGCGTTCTGGATGACGTGATTTACAGAATTTATGAAAATAGGTATTATTTTTCAATGAGTTGAAATTAACCGAGTCGCTGAAAATTAGTCTATTGGTTACGAACTTTAATACTACTCACTGGAATAAAAGCCTCAACACCTTGCGCTGTTTTTTGCTGTACACCTTTCCACGCATGACCATAAAGTACTTCATAGGTAAGCGGGTATTTGCCCTGTTCTGTGCGCAAAATTTCGTAATTTTCCGTGAATTTACTCCAGGCTTCTTTACCCATTAACCCAGGGTTTCGCGCTGCGTGAATGTTTTTTGCCCCTTGCGCTTTTAACCCATGCAACAGTGCACTAAGCGATTCATAATGCACAGTCAACCATTCCATATCCATTACTGGATCAATGAAATATTCTCCTAACAAACAATCACCCACATCATGCATGTCAGGAAAAGTATTCACATGAGCGTATGAGTTAACTTCTTGCCAACTGCTAGAAATTTCTTTAAATGTATCAGGGCCTAGGGTTGTAAACATAAAGCAGCCATTAGGGCTCATTACTCGATTAACTTCGCGCGCTACCTTCTCAAGAGGACTACCCCAGTGAATCACTTGATTAGCAAACACTAAGTCAAATAATCCCGAAGCAAAAGGCAAATGCAGCATATCGGCCACACTTAAAGACCATTTTCTTCGCCAAGTATGTTTTTTACGCGCCTGAAGCAGCATTTTAGGTGCCACATCAATCGCAATAATATGCGCCTTGGGATACAGTGCGGCTAACTCACGAGAAAACCTGCCGGTGCCACAACCTAAATCAAGAATGTATTTGGGCGTAATTTTTAAATACTGTAATCGTTCTAACAAGCGCGTACCTACTTCTAATGATACTTTCGCTGTGTGTTCATAAGAGTGTGCTTTTGAGTCAAAGCTCTTGCTAATTTCATTGATGACGGCCATTATAAGAACCAGGAAAAATTAAGGAATCCAACGCTCATGCGCCTGAAGCTGCTTAGTATAGCACAGAGTCTGCGTCTGCCGACAGTATGCATTTTATGTAAACAATTTCATACTCATCCGCATGCGGTGTGTAATGAATGCATTGCATTATTACCCGCATTAGGTCCCTCTTGCAGCGTTTGCGCGCATCCTTTAGTAGAGACCACTTATTTTGTTTGCGGTAACTGTATTAAAAAGCCCCCTCATTTTGATAAAACAATAACCGCGTATCAATTTGTCGACCCATTACGTAGTTTATTGCATCGTTTTAAATATGAAAAAGCCCTTTATTTAGGCTCTTTTTTTGCCCAACTCATTCTTAATGCTTATTTAAATAGTAATGAAGGGATGCCGCAATGCCTGATTCCCGTGCCCATGCATAGGAAAAAAATACATACACGAGGATTTAATCAAAGCATTATTTTAACGCGTTTTTTAGCCCGTAAATTAAATATCCCCTATGATTTAAGTGCGTGCCAAAAAATAACGCATACCGCATCACAAGCTTATTTAAATAAAGCGCATCGAACGAATAATTTAAATAAAGTATTTCGTGTCAACCCATTGCCTTACACCCATATTGCCTTGATAGATGATCTTCTAACCACTGGTGCTACCGCCAATGAATTAGCCAAACAATGTAAAAAGGCCGGTGCCGAGCAAATTGATATTTGGTGTTGCGCGCGCGCCGTCTAAGTGATTAGCCATAAAAACGGATTAAATCATTTTTAACTAATTGCACCAGCAAGAGAAATAAAACAACCAGCATCAATCGATAAAGTAATAGCTCCCAAGCAATCGATAAGGCGGTGCCACGTACTTTTTCAACAAGTGCATACACAATAGAACCGCCATCCAAACTAGGCAGAGGTAATAAATTAAGTACGGCTACAGCCACGCTTAGATGAGCAATAAAAAAGGAAAAAACGACTATGCCTTGCGTTAATGAGTTAATAGAGGTCACAAGTAAGCCTAAAGGCCCTAATAGCACGGATAGAGGAATAACACCCAAAACCAGCTGTTTTATCGTATTAAAAAAGAAATAAATCAGATGCGTTATATTTTGATTAGCAGCATGTAGCGCATCAAGCAAAGAATGAGCACGATATAACTGTTGCGGTGCTGCTTTATTAATGCTAAGACCAATTTGCTCTAATAACGAATGTGATTCTGAAGCAAACGCTATTCCGCTTAAATCAAGAGTTCGCAGCTGGATTGTTCCATCAACACGCTTAAGAGTAACAGGCACCTCCCGATGTCCCCAAGCAATAATAAGCTCTTGCCCTACCGCTTGCCAAGAAGGAGTCTTTTGGTTGTTAATGGCAATAAATTGTTCTTGCGCGTTAATCCCCGCACGAGCCGCAATACTATTGGCTTGCACCTGCGCTATTTGCGGCATTTTATAGTACATACCACAATACAACACGGCAATAAAAGCCAACCAAGCAACAATAAAATTCGCAGCGCTTCCCGCCAATAAAATAATAATACGCTGTCCTACTGGTTTTTTATCAAAACAATAGGTTTGCTGCTCCAACGGCACGTTACTATTTCGCGTATTGCTTAGATGAACATACCCTCCCAAGAGCCAAACACCAATCACCCATTCACAACCGGATTTACTCTGCCATTTAACTATTGCAGGACCAAACCCAATAGCTATTCGCTTAATTTTGACTTTAAAAATGCGCGCAGCTAATGCATGTCCTGCTTCATGAATACCAATAACCAAAAACAAAGTAAGAACAATAGCCACTAGAGCAACAAGCATCTCGCATCCTTAGGAGAAATTTCTGCGTCAATCCGCAAAACATCATTTATTTAGTATTATCTACTACCAAACGCAATAGAGGAATCTTTTTATGTTCATTCAATTCATAACAGTCATTTAATACTTTAAAGACTCGATATGGTTTATTTGTATCTGTATCCACCAACTCGACCTCATCCCCCTCATCATTTATTAAAGTGACATTAAGATGAATCTCGCGAAATCCTTGGATATGATACTTTTCTTTAAATAATTGCAATACGCGCTCTAAACTGGCTAGCGCCTCACAGCCCTCATGTTGCCCCTGAAGAATAATATCCATGCCCCCTCCGTTGCTAAAAGGTTATGCCTTATGCCAATTAATTTGACATGTATACACCTGTTGACGGCCAATTTTAAAAAATCTTTAGTGCGAATTATTATTTCTGTTAAAAAAATGCGCGCATCATCAGATACAAAACACCCTTGAATAAAGATTGTTTTCATGGTTAAATGAGAATCATTCTTATCTAAGAATAAACAAAAATAGACCTCTTTAAGATTGTGCGATACAATATTCTCTTCAGTTTTTCATTATTACGAGTTAGAGAATTTTTTTATGGTGTTTGTTGCTTGTGGACTTAATCATAAAACCGCACCCATTACCGTGCGGGAGAAGGTTGCTGCTGTGCCCGCTACACAAGACCTGCTTCTCAATAATCTAATCAGCTTACCCGCGGTCAATGAAGCCGCTATTTTATCCACGTGTAATCGCACCGAAATTTATTGCTATACCGAAGAACCTGCTGTTTTAATCGATTGGCTCGCCCATGAACACCAACTATCAAAAGAATCACTCTCTCCTTTTCTTTATCTTCATCAAGGAGAGCAAGGCGTAAAACATACCTTACGAGTAGCCAGTGGTTTAGACTCGATGATGTTAGGTGAACCACAAATTTTAGGGCAAATGAAGCAAGCGTATCAACATGCCTGTACTTTAGGCACCGCAAAGACTCAGTTGCGCTCGGTGTTTGAATATATTTTTAGTGCCTCAAAGCGCATACGCACGCGCAGCGGAATTGGTAGTAATCCGATTTCTATTGCTTATGCCGCCGTACAATTAATTAATCAAACCTTTACCGATAATACTCCGCTCAATATTTTTCTCATTGGCTCAGGAGAAACCGCCACATTAGTGACTAAATATTTGCACGAACAAGGCAACCATCACTTTATGGTGGCCAGCAGAACGCTTGCTAATGCACAAAAGCTTGCGCAAAATTTTGGTGGTAAAGCGCTATCAATTGGTGATATTCCGCAACATTTAGCCCATGCGGACGTCGTAATTTCTGCAACAGCGTGTCCCCTACCTTTTATCAATAAAAGCTTAGTAAAACATGCCTTACTGCAAAGAAAGCAAAAGCCGATGTTCTTTTTAGACTTAGCCGTACCTCGTGATATAGAAAATAATGTTGGTGAACTGGCTGCAGTCAGCCTTTATAATGTCGATGATTTAAATCTCCTGATTGCCAAAGGCATGGATGAGCGTCGGCATGCCGCCTCGCAAGCCGAGCATTTAATTGAGCATGAATTAACGAACTATATTCTCTGGCACCGCTCTTTAAAGGCTAAAAAAGTCATTTGTAATTATCGCGAACAAATGCACTCTTTAGCACAAAAAGAAGTAGAGCGAACACTAAAAAAAATGGCACAAGGCCAAGACCAACAACAACTTTTACATGAATTTTCAGAGCGCTTAATTAATAAATTAACTCACTACCCTACCACGGGATTACGCCAAATAGCGGTAGATGATAGAGAAGATTTATTGTCACTCGCCTCTTATCTTTTTAATACAACAGCAGATAAAGTATCCTATGAAGAAATCTCTTGAGTTAAAATTACAACACATGTTAGAACGTTTTCAAGAAGTAGGACGTTTACTGTCTGAAGCGTCAGTGATTTCCAATCAAGAACAGTTTAAAGCCTTATCGAAAGAATACGCGCAGCTGGATCCTGTTGCTCAATGCTATCAATCCTATATTGATGCTCAAGAAAATCTTCAATCATTGCAAGAGCTTATTTCCGGTGATGACAAAGAAATGGCGCAAATGGCAAACGAAGAAATAGAGCCCGCGCAGCAGCAGATTGAAGAGCTAGACAATCAACTGCAATGGCACCTTATTCCCAAAGACCCAGATGATGAGCGCAATATTTATTTAGAAGTTCGAGCCGGAACGGGTGGCGATGAAGCCTCTATTTTTGCCGGTGACTTATATCGAATGTACAGCCGTTATGCCGAAACCCAAGGGTGGCAGATGGAGTTAATCAGTGCAAACCATGGCGAACACGGCGGTTATAAAGAAATTATTTCTCGTATCAGTGGTAATGCGGTGTATTCGCAATTAAAATTTGAATCAGGCGCGCATCGAGTACAACGTGTTCCCGCTACCGAATCACAAGGTCGGGTACATACTTCTGCCTGCACCGTGGCCGTGATGCCCGAGGTAGAAGAAATAGATGATATTTTAATTAATTCTGAAGATTTACGCATCGACACCTATCGCTCTTCTGGCGCGGGTGGACAACACGTGAACAAAACCGATTCGGCGATTCGTATTACTCATCTTCCCACCGGTGTAGTAGTTGAATGTCAAGATGAACGCTCGCAACATAAGAACCGTGCGAAAGCGATGTCCTTACTGAAATCACGCTTATTAGATGCGGAACAAAGCAAACAAAAGAAAGAGCAAGCACAAACGCGTAAATCATTAGTGGGTTCCGGCGATCGCTCTG
>CAZSAO010000005.1:11884-22759 GCA_964605275.1 uncultured Legionella sp. | reverse complement strand
AGAGCGAATTCGAACCTATAACTACCCCCAGGGCCGTTTAACCGATCATCGCATTAACTTAACTATTTATCAGTTAAATGATGTCATGGAAGGAAATTTATCATTAGTAATTGATGCCCTCAAACGTGAGTATCATGCCGAATTACTTACTGAATTAGGCCGCCATGAATGATATTGGTAGCGCATTGGCTTGGGCTGTGGCACTTCTGGCACAAACCAAGCCACATGATGCACGTCTTGACGCAGAACTGTTATTAGCACATCTTTTAAAAAAAAATCGTGCTTATTTTTTTGCTTTTCCAGAACAGCAATTAACCCCCGAACAAAGCACCACCTACGCTGCACTAATCAAGCAACGTGCCGAGGGCATGCCTATTGCCTATTTAACCAAAGAGCGTGAGTTTTGGTCGCTGCCCTTAACGGTTAATCAACACACTCTTATCCCCCGCCATGAAACCGAGCGATTAATAGAATTAGCATTAGAATTGCTCCCTCAAGACAAAGCATTGCGTGTTTTAGATTTAGGTACAGGAAGTGGGGCTATTGCCTTGGCATTAGCCAGTGAGCGTCCGCTCTGGCATATTCATGCGTGTGACAAAAGTGAAGAAGCACTGGCAATGGCTCAGTTTAATGCGCTCAAGCTTGATATTAAAAACATTAGTTTTTATCACTCCAATTGGTTTAGCGCACTGCCCCAACAAACCTATCATGCAATTATTAGCAACCCTCCTTATATTGCAGCACATGATCCTCATTTATTACTAGGCGATGTGCGTTTTGAGCCGATTAGTGCATTAACAAGTGGCATCGATGGTTTAGATGATTTACGCCTCATTAGTAGTCAAAGTCAGAGCTACCTTGAGCCTAATGGCTTGCTTCTCATGGAACATGGTTATGATCAAAAAAATTCCATAAGAGCTATACTTAATAAATTGCGTTACGGTAATGTACAATGTTGGCAAGATTTAACAGGGCAAGATAGGGTAAGTGGTGGTTGGAAAGCATCATAATACTGTTATAATAGCCTTAGCGCCTGTTCTACTGATTAAGCTAGAACGCTCAGTGGATGATATGACTGCATTTTACACTATCTAGCCCTTTAAACAGTATTACTATTCTCTGTTAAGAGTGGAGGTTAAAATGACTGAATATTTATTTGATAACAGCAATGAGAGACCATACAACGTGAAAAGTGATACTTTAGGTAACATGGGAATCATGCCTTACTTCGAAAAAGAAGGTGAGGAATACATGAATGAGCATCAGTTAGCTCATATTGAAAAAATATTATTAGCTTGGCGTCAATCATTGATGGAGCCAGCCAAGAAGAAGAGTTCAGCATCGAATTACGTACCCGTGATCGCGAACGTAAATTAATCAAGAAAATTGAAGATGGACTTGAGCGTTTAAGAAACGACGATTTTGGTTATTGTGAAGCATGCGGCATCGAAATAGGTTTAAGACGTTTAGAGGCTCGACCCACGGCCACTCTATGCATCGATTGCAAAACATTATCTGAAATTAAAGAGCGACAAAATCAAGGCGCTTAATCGATAAGCAAATGCATGCTTTGTACGTTTAGATGTGTCACATGAATGTACAAAAGTACCTTCATTTTTTGTATATAATTAATGAGCAGATATCTCTTATATCTGCTCATTAACCATCACGGTATTTATGTACTACTCCACCTATCATTACAAAATTACTGCCATTAATACAAATAATAAAAAAAATCGTACCTGGATTTTTTTAGCCGATGGTCCTGGGCTAGGTTGTGATTACCTCAAATCATTCGCGCATTATTTAGATCTACCTGGTAATACATTATTAGCGGACTTCCCCCAAGATGGCACGAATAATGAAGGGCTGCTCAGTATAAGCTATTGGAAAAAAGGATTGCTTGATTTAATCCAAACACAACATAATCCGATTATAATAGCTCATGGTTTTTCCGGTATGTTGGTATTAGATACACCTGAACTAGAATCCCTTTTAAAGGGTTTAGTCTTGCTCAATGTACCACTGACCAATGACTTTTCACCGCTTATTGCACAAATGCAACACCAGTATCAATTGCCCGATCTCGTGCCTGCTGCGGCACACTATCATTTACATCCTTCAAATAAAACATATCAAGCGTTTTGGCAGGCCTACAAATATTATTGTTTTACTCCCGAAGAGCTCAAGAAGGCGAATGCCTTGCTGGCTACATTTTCGTTTAATAGCAAAACATACCTATACGCCTTGAGGCATTTCTATGGCGATTACCAATGCCGTTGGTATCCGAAGCTGCCCACATTGACCATCAGCACAGAGAGAAACGCTCTTACTTGCGCAAACGTATACCAAAAAAATTCTTATTACCAAAACGCATTTATAACGAATAAAAGTATTGCTAACGCAGGCCATTTTCCCTGGTTAGTGCAAGGCGATATCATCAAAGAATATTTAATGGATTTTTGTGTTAGGTTATAAAATTTATAACCTAACTCTTTTAGCTAATGCAATTAATTGCTGTAAATGCCGCTCCACAGCGCCTTTATTTTCTGCCAAAAATTGCGTAGCACGTGCGATCATCTCGTCTCGCAACTTTTGATTATGATGCAACTTGATTAATTCGTCACCAAGCTCTTTTTCATTTTGCACCACAATCATTGCTTCTTTTTGCAATAAATCACGGCAAATCGTTTTAAAATTATGAACATATGGTCCACTAAAGACAGGAGTCCCCATCGCTATAGGTTCTAAAACATTATGGCCCCCTACATGCACCAGACTGCCGCCAACAAAAGCATAATCACTGATATTATAAAAGCCTAATAGCTCGCCTAAGGAATCTAAGATAACCACTTCATTTTCTGGTCCTAAGCTCAAATGATTACTGCGTAAGCCAGTATGCCAGCCTTGTTGTAGCGCCAAGTGATAAATCTCTTGAAAACGCTCAGGATGACGCGGGGCAATTAACAACAATACCTTTGGTATTGCCTGTTGTAGTTTTTTTAGTTGTTCTAATATACGTAACTCTTCGCCTTCATGAGTACTGGCAATAATAATTTTTATGCGGCCATTACCCCATAAGGCATCCAGTGTATCAAATTGACGAAGCGTCGTTGGTATAGATAAATCAAACTTCATATTACCTAAAGTACATACGCGCTGCGGATCGGCTCCCAATGTAATAAAACGTTGCGCATCATCAATGCTTTGCGCACCAATAGCACTAAATTGATTGAGTATTTTTGCAAAGAACAATTTGGCTTTTAGATAGCCTTGTAAAGAACGTTCCGATAAACGCGCATTGATTAACATTAAAGGAATATGAGCAGCATGCGCTTTAGCAATTAAATTAGGCCATAATTCTGTTTCGACAATCACGCCCAAACGCGGCTTAACTTTTTTAAAAAAACGCGCCACAACACTCGGCATATCATAAGGAACATAACGATGAACCACCCGTTCACCAAAACGAGAAGCTACTTGAGCCGCACCGGTTGGCGTCATTGTGGTAATAAGAACGGACCAATTTTGTTCTAACAGCGCAACAATCAATGGAGTTACGGCGATTACCTCTCCTAAAGAAACAGCATGCACCCAAACATCTACTGAGGATGAAGGTAATTTATCCCAACAAAAACGCTCCGCAATACGCGTTCGATATGCAGGAAGAGTTCGTCCTTTCCACCAAAGTCGTAGAAGAATAAAAGGCGATAAAAGATATAAAACAGCAGAATAAATGCAGCGCATTGCAGTACCAACGTTAAAAAATATCCAAGTATATATGGAAAAAGGCATGAGATGCGATAGATTCAAGCCAATTAAAGCTATACTATAAACATATAAATCATTTGCTCAATGAACTACATGACCTTAAAAGAATTATTTCGCATCTCCTCCTGGTGGGGGAAAATTATCGGCCTCTTTCTTGGCTATATATCCATGGGCCCCGTGGGTGCGTTGTTTGGCCTAATCATAGGTAATTTTTTTGATAAGGGTTTAATGAGCCATTTTACTAATCCTCATTTTCTCTATCATGCTGAAAAAAGAGAGATAACACAAAAAATTTTTTTTGAAACCACCTTTGCAGCCATGGGGCGTATAGCCAAAGCAGATGGCCGTGTCTCACAGCAAGAGCTTGAAATGGCCAGACAAATGATGGATGAAATGCGTTTAAATAAGCAACAAAAGGAATTTGCCAAGCAACTGTTTAATGAAGGAAAAGAACCCACTTTTCGCCTAGATCTTAGACTGCAAGAATTACGAAAAGTATGCAGTAACAAACAAGAGCTATTAAAATTATTTGTTGATATTCAATATCGAGCAGCACAAGTTGACGGACTATCCACGAACAAAATAAAGGCACTCAATACTATTTTTGCAACTTTAGGCTTTGCCCCTCTTCAGCAACAGCATCGTTTTTATGAAGACTTCTCTACGAATTCATCTAATACCAATCAGCAACAATCACAACAGCAACACTAATATTATAAAAAAACAAATCAAAACTCTTCTTCATCAGCTCCCTCACTAGAGCAAGCCTATCTATTATTGAATATAAGTGCAGCTGCAACAAAGACTGAAGTCAAACGTGCGTACAGAAAGCTATTGAGTAAAAATCATCCCGATAAACTAATCGCTCAAGGCCTACCTGAAGCAATGATTAAAATAGCAAATGAAAAAACGCATCAAATACGAAAAGCTTATGAGCTAATTTGTGACAACAAAGGATGGAAGTAACTAAAAGCTGACAATTCGCATCAATTTAGAGGAAATATTTGATTGCTGAGCTCTATTTTTTTATTTCAGGTATTATCCTGCGAACAAGTCGCAGGACGTAGGATTCATTACTCAGCGAATACAACACCTTCTTCATCAAATAACTCACGTACTTTTTGCGCAATTAATTGATGAGCTAATACCGTTGGATGCACTAAGTCAAAAAATAAGTACCCATCACAGGCATTAGTTTGTGCTTTAGGCGTTACTTTTGCCGTCATTTTTAATAAGGAATGGCGCATACTTGCATTAGCAACGGTATTAGAACACGCATGAGTTACATCAACAAAACCATAATTAGCAGGATGGTTAATCACTTCAGCAAAAATACTGCCTGCATCTAAATACAGCCATTCGGTTTCAGGGTTCGTTTCTTTTAAAGACACTACAGATTGGCGCAAACGTTCATTATGAAGCTCAGAAACATAGCCCATGCTTGACACGGCATCAAACTCTATAGCCATTGGCGTTTTACCTAAATTAGGTAAATTAAAAACTAAAACGTGTTTCGCGCCTTTTTCTGCTAAAAGCCGCAATCCTTTGACAATACCAGAGTTTACCGCACCAACCGCTTGCTCCGGATCCTCCACATCACCTAAATAATTATTAGCACCAATCCATATTACATATAAATCATCAGGATTCGCCTTATCTTGATGTGCAATTAAATAAGTACTAATTTGCTTATTAAACGTCAATAACACATCATCATCATCTTCCTCTTCTAAAACTCCTGAACCACCAACAGCATAATCAAAAAGACGCTCTGTTGCTGTATTAGGGAAGTAAAAGGCGGCTATTTGCTCGACCCAAACCGGTCCATTTGAAAAACGTCCTTCATAGTAAGGAGGTGATTGGGGAAATTGATGCTGCATCAGCTCATATAAATTGCCGTTATCAGATAAACTATCACCAAACACTACTATATTGTGCAGCGGTGCGGCGTTAATGCAATGTGCCAAAAAACATGCACCTAAAGTTAATAATAGCCTCATGTATGCCCTTAATAGTTGATTGAGTTTTTTACCAAAAGACCTGACTGATTATATTTAAAGATGTTTGATTGTGCAATTACCCCACGATGTAGCCGTGGGGTTCATTAAGAATGAGAAAAGAACTTATGCTTCGTTGGTCATTAATGCAATATTAAGTTGGCGTCCACATACCCATGCTTTAGTCAACGAACGGATTACATCTTTCGATAAGCCTTTAGGTAAACGTACAAACGAATGTTCGTCATGAATTTTAAGGCCGGTAATATGACGGCTTTGTAAACTTGCTTCATTAGCAATCGCACCCACAATATTACCTGGTTTTACACCATGTAACTTGCCTACATCAAGACGGAATAAATCTTGACCCGCTTGTGGCTGATCATCATATCCTTTTTTTCTATCACCACGTGAGGCAGAAAAGTCTTTTCTATCGCCTCTTTCAGCCCCGCGACGATCACTAGAAAATCCTTTTTTCTCAAAAGAGCGCTCACCACTACGTCCGTCTTTAACCGGAGTGCGAGGTGTTTTAATTACTGGCATCTCTTTTTTCCAAGGTAAATCTTTATGCACTAATAAAGCTAAAACTGCAGCAATGTCTGCAGCATCCACTTCATTATCTTTCATGTATTCTTCAATAATACGCTTATATGAAGGTAGATTTTCATGATTTAAACGACTGGAAATATTATTCATAAAACGCTGCTGTCTAGCCATTTGAATCATATGATCATTTGGTATCGCCACTTTTTCGATAGTTTGGCGCGTATGGCGTTCTATATTATTAATTAAACGTGATTCTTTTGGCGTAACAAATAAAATAGCAACACCTGAACGTCCCGCTCTTCCCGTACGACCAATACGATGCACATAAGTTTCATTATCATGTGGCATATCATAATTGATAACATGCGTTACACGCTCCACATCCAAACCACGAGCAGCCACATCGGTAGCAACTAATACATCAATCACGCCTTGTTTGAATTGGGAAATAATACGTTCACGTAAGTTCTGGGTGATATCGCCATGAATAGCCATAGCACGCAAGCCACTTTGCTGTAGATATTCAGCCACTTCTTCCGTACTACTCTTCGTGCGTACGAAAACAATCACGCCTTGGGTTTCTTCAACTTCTAAAATACGCAGTAATACATCTGATTTTTGATGACCGGAAGCAAAAACAAAACGCTGCTCAATACTTTTAACCGTAGCTGTTTCCATTTTAATTTCAACAGAAGCCGCATTTTGCAAATAAGTAGTACCAATTTGACGAATACGATAAGGCATGGTGGCAGAGAACAGTGCCATTTGTCGTTGTTCAGGTAAACGAGCTAAAATCGTTTCCACGTCTTCAATAAAGCCCATACGTAACATTTCATCAGCTTCATCTAAAATAAACGTGCGTAAGTTATTTAATGGTAAAGTACCACGAGCAATATGGTCTAAAATTCGACCTGGTGTACCAACAACAACTTGAGCGCCACCTTTTAATTGCTTTAATTGGCGCGCATAATCTTGCCCACCACATAAAACAGCAATAGTAACATTAGGCATATGAGCGCTTAATAATTCAAATTGTTCTGCAACTTGAATCGCCAACTCTCGAGTAGGTGCTAAAATTAATGCTTGAGTACCTTGAATAGTCGGTACTAAGTTGTGCAATATAGGTAAAGCAAAGGCTGCCGTTTTACCGGTACCGGTTTGTGCTAATGCAATAGCATCACGTCCTTCAAGCAATAAAGGAATTGTTTGTTGCTGGATAGGCGACGGTGTAACAAATTTCATATCCTCTAATGCTTTATTAAGCAAAGGAGAAAAATTAAAAGAGGCGAACGTTGTAGCGTCTTGAATCATAGGTTGAGTCATAAAGTTCCTGCGGTAAAATAAATCCAACCTCTTTATTGAGGTTAAGATATATAAAAATTGATCATTATAATAACAAAATAAACAATATTTTGCACGTTATTTGTAAAATATGTTGAAAAAACGAAATATTCTATATAAAAATGCTTTAATTTCAAAGACAAAATAGAACAAATAAAATCCATATTGAATTAAAAATAAATTAACACGCAACAAAAAGCTAAATAATGTGCTTAATTTATAAGTAGTGAAAAAAAATGAACTATATTGAAAGGTGAGAAACAGAATCTGTAAGAATTTTAATTCTTATTGTTGTTTTTTAAAGCAGACATGTACCCTCTGTTTAAAGAACAGGCATATTTTAGAAGATCCAACCGCTCTCTACTAGTCAATTTCCCAAATCGTGCATCACCATCGATTCCTGCCGTATTCCAGGGGCTATTGATGTACTTGCAGAACGTTGGGAGCGTATCGCGCTCATAATTTGTCTAAATCCCGTTGTTTTGGTATTCAACTCGCGCATTATACCACTTTGTAGATTTGTTGCATCCTTTTTATTAATAATCTATTAGCTTAGCCAGATTAATAAATATCACCGAACATTTGCTTCTGAGTATTTTATGCTCTATAAATTAACAACAAGGTCACATTAAAAGCAAGGGTGATTGATTATGCCAAAAAATACTTCTCCTGAAATTGATACTTGGAATGAGCTCAATGCAGAGTTAGCAGCAAGCATTAATTCAATAGCACAATCAACTCCTGAAATAGAGGACCAACGCCGTTTTTTTACGGAACAAATTGAGGCTGCATATCCACTATTGAAAATAATTTAAACCAAGTTAACACACAGTTAGATACACTGTACGACAAATTAGAATCACTGCAAGAAAAAAAACAAATACTAGAAGATGCAGATAATCAAATAACTGAGCAGCTAAATAAAGCTCCTAAAAATCAAGAATTACTTGCCGCACAAAAAAATATAGGCGATGAGTGGGCTGAGATTGAAGAGGATCTTAATCTTTTTGAAGCGCACTTTGAAAGTAAAGAGGACGTTTTAATTAAGGAAAGAACACGTCTGGAAATTGAGTTAAAACAAAATCAAAGAAAAATGAACGGTACCGAAAGAATTGCGGATCCATTAACACCTTTAGCACAGGAAGTACTCTTATTTCGCGAGAATTTTTTACAATCAAACAAGCAACAAACACGATTAACGGCTCAAGTCTGCGTTTTAGAAGACGAAATTGCGGATCTTAACGACGAAATATCTGAATTCAACACAATGCTTCCAGCAGATAACAATCTCAATCAGCCAACATTCGCACATAAAAACAGTAATGACTTTCGTGCCTTAGTGCAAAAAGGGCGGCAAGAAATGGAAACATCATCGCAAGAAAATAATGCATACAATAATGAGCAAACAATAACATTACAATCATAATTACATCATATAATCACAGCCAAGCGAGTTGCCTGCTCTATTGCATGTCGAGCATCCAACTCCAATGCTTTATATGCCCCACCAATTAAATGCACCGATGTGCCCGCCTCTTTTAATGGCATAAACAATTCATTAGCCTCAACTTGTCCTGCACAAATCACAATTGTATCAACAGGCAAAAGCTGTGCTTTATTATCCACAAGAATATGCAGCCCATGATCATCAATTCGCTGATAATCAACGCCCGAAAGCATTTTAACTTGCTTGTGTTTTAAACTTAAGCGATGAATCCAACCGGTAGTTTTTCCTAAGCGCTGACCTAATTTTTCCTTTTTCCGTTGTAATAAATAAACCTGTCTTGGACTAGGAGTAATTAGGGCTTGTTTCACCCCACCGCGCTGTTGTGCGCTAACATCAATTCCCCATTCATCACAAAACTCATTCGCTGAAGAAGAGGTCGAAGTTAAAAACTCAGCCACGTCAAAACCAATACCGCCGGCGCCAATAATGGCAACATGCGATCCTACGTCCACTTTTTTCGTTAACACATCCAAATAGCTCACTACTTTGGGATGATTAATTCCTTCTATATGCGGAATACGCGGCTTAATTCCGGTAGCGAGAACCACCTCATCAAAAGACATTAATTGTTCCATAGTCGCCTGAGTATTCAGATACACTGCAACCTGATATTTTTGCAATTGATAGGTAAAGTAATTCAAGGTATGCTGAAATTCTTCTTTGCCAGGTATCTGTTACGCTAAGTTAAATTGGCAACCAAACTGAACCTTTTGTTCAAAAACACTAACATGATGCCCACGTTCTGCCGCTAATGCAGCGAACGCTAAGCCCGCAGGACCCGAACCTACTACCGCCACTCGTTTAGGCGCAGAAGTCACCTCATAAACTAACTCCATTTCATTGCACGCTCGAGGATTCACCAAACAAGACGCCGTTTTATTAACAAAGACTCTATCAAGGCAGGCTTGATTACAGGCAATACATATATTAATAGCCTCAGGCTCTGCTCGTTGTGCTTTTAGAGCAAATTGAGGGTCTGCTAAAAAGGGTCTAGCCATCGAGACCATATCTGCAACCCCAGTTTCAATTAGTTGATTGGCAAGCTCAGGAGTATTAATACGATTTGAGGTAATAATAGGAATAGTAATTTCAGGTTTTAGTTTTTGTGTCACGGGAGTAAAAGTAGCAGGGGGAACCATTGTAGCAATAGTAGGAATACGCGCTTCATGCCAGCCTATTCCGGTATTAATAATAGTAACGCCCTCTTCTTCTAAAGCTTTGGCAAGAATAACTACTTCATCCCAGCTACTACCTGTTTTAATTAAATCGAGCATCGATAAACGATAAATAATAATAAAATGATGGCCTACCGCTTCGCGAATACCGCGCACAATAGCCAGAGGAAAACGAATGCGATTAGTATAGTCGCCCCCCCATTCATCTTGTCGTTGATTGGTATGAGCCACAATAAATTGATTAATTAAGTAGCCTTCACTGCCCATAATCTCCACCCCATCATAGCCCGCTCTTTGGGCTAATCGAGCACAACGCACAAAATGCTGAATGGTTTTTTTAATCCGCGCTTGACTCATAGCCCAAGGAGTAAAGGGACTTATTGGCGATTTGATACGACTTGGTGCCACAATAAAAGGATGATAACCATAACGCCCGGCATGTAAGATTTGCAGCGCAATTTTACCGCCTGCATCATGGACGGTATGCGTAATTAATTCATGCTGTTGCTGTTCTTTGCTGCTGGTTAATTTAGCAGCA
>CAZSAO010000005.1:2989-11874 GCA_964605275.1 uncultured Legionella sp. | reverse complement strand
AGCGTCCGGCACGATTAGGAGCAAAACCACCCGTCACAATAAGCCCCACGCCACCTAACGCACGCTCGCGGTAAAAGTGCGCCAATCTATCTAGGCATTTATCTTCTTCCAAACCTGTATGCATTGATCCCATAAGCATACGATTTTTAAGTTGGGTAAACCCTAAATTCAGTGGTTGAAATAATGATGTGTACGGATGATTTACTCTGCTCAGATCCATGAGGCCTCTTATAATCAATAACTAATTCATAATAGTATAAACTTCCCTTATGATAGTACAACCACTTTTTAACTGCCGGCTTTAAACGTTTTGATTTTAAATACGAAAAGCATGCAGCACAGCAAACAAGTCCTAATTACCAGCTATACTTTGCTAACAACAAGGCAAATGCATCTAAAATTTGAGCATAAAATGTCGTATCATGTCCGAAACTAGATTTCGCGTATAAAGCGCAAAACGTTTGCGGTACACGCTTAAGTTATTAGATGCGGTTGCCCTATGCTAACCAATATTCAAATCAAGGACGAACAAATGAAAAAAACAAATCTTTTTTTACTCGCCTCATTGCTGGCCAGCACGCAACTATATGCCGCAGAACGCTCTGCCTCAATTTATAATACGCAAACACAAGAGCTAATCGGCAGTGTGGTGTTTAGCGAAACACCTTCGGGTTTATTAATTACACCAAATCTCGAGCACTTACCCGCAGGCTTACATGGCTTTCATCTGCATCAACACGCCAATTGCGCCGATCATGGAAACGATGCAGGCGCTCATTTTGACCCGCAAAACACCAATAACCACAAAGGCCCATATAACAACGGCCACTTAGGTGATTTACCCGTATTGTATGTAACCGATGATGGGCAAGCAAAAACCCCAACGTTAGCACCACACTTAAAATTAAGTGATTTAAATGATTTGTCGGTCATGATTCATGCCAATGGCGATAATTACAGTGATACACCCCCATTAGGCGGCGGTGGGGCTCGTATTGCTTGTGGGGTGATTAAGGAATAAAAGTAACACAAATAATTAATGGTTCAGCCTAAGCTGAACCATTAATTATTTAATTGGCAGCGCGTTGAATATCATGCCCCGTACGAGTCACATCTTTACCAAAACCTTTAATCGTACTACACGAAGTTAACATCATAAAAGAAGTTACAAATACAGCAAAGGTCATTATTTTTTTTACATTGCTCATGATAGTTCACCTTTTGTGATTAATATACTTTTTCTCTATTTCATTTAACAGTTTAGCCTATTTTGAGAAATGTGTTGCTATCGCGTGCTAAATCTCAGGGCAAAAGCATGTATGATTAAAAAGAGCCCTAAGCCATAAGACAGAGTAATTGGCCTTAACCTATACTAAAAATTTGAGTGATTTAATTTAAATCCCTCATATGCTTACCTTGGCTCAATCGTCCATTGAACTATCGTACTTATGAACTATACTTAACACAGGGCCTGTATTAAGGACGTAATGTATGAAAGACCCGCATCCGTCGTTATTAGACACGTTAAACACGTTATTCCAATTACAACCTACACGCAATGGAACCTATTCGTATCCTGAAGTTCGAGCATTAAAAAAGTCTTTTGATACCTACATAAATACTCCTTCGGAACATAATTTTTTATATTTACAAAAAAATATTTTGCGGACATTAAATATTCGTGCTTTAAGTAACATACAAGAACAAAAACTGTTTTTGCAACTTAAGAAATCATTAGATAAAGAAAGACAATATTATGACCTACCTGCTATCGACTGGACCCAATTAACCTATTACTCTGTTGCTACAGTCCAATTTCAAACATTCCATCATAGCGAAAAAAATAATGATTTAATTCAATGGTTATCAGCAAAAAATAAAAAAACTTATGAGCAACTATCAATAGTGGAACAAATTCAATTATTAATAGAAAATCAAGAGGAGCGTGGGTTTAAAACTAAATTAAAAGAATATTTAAATGAAAATACGCATTTTTTATTGAATTTTATTTTACATTCCAACGAATGCTTCAAACAAATAACCAGTAGTGTACTGATACTTTATTTAACCGATGAACAACTGGCCACAGCAATTATTAATCATCTTCCCGCTGCGCCTATTGCTTCTAATGAAATAGAATTACAAATAGATAAAATAAATGAATCACTGTCTTATGGCCGATCGGTTTCTACTTTATTGCGTTGTGCTAATGCAAAGAGAATTTTAGACACACGCTCCTTGTTTCAACGGTATCAAAACAAAGACTATGAACAAGACAATGTATTTATGCAAACGTTACTCTACCCAGAAACAGAACCAGAACCACTAAAATACGAATAACTGTATGAACTGAGTGCAGAAACGTTTGTCAAAAAAGAACACGTTTATATTCAAATCTAACGCTCACCCTTTGGCACAAATACATATTATTTAAAGCCCCAAAATGGGGCTTTAGATGTTTAATCTAACAAACCTAACTGCGCTACCATATCACGCTCTTGTCTTAGTTCATTCAATGTCAGATCGAACTTTTCTTGACCAAAAGCATTGAGCGGTAAATTCTCAACAACTTTAATAACGCCTTGCTCAGTCCGGCAAGGATAAGAGAAGATTAAACCTTTATCTACCCCGTATTCACCCTCTGAAGCACGGCACATAGCATAAGACTCACCAGCCACTGTATCCGTTACTAAATGATTAACACCCACCACAACAGAATTAGCAGCAGAGGCCGCAGAAGATAAACCACGAGCTTTTAATATGGCCGCACCTCGTTGCTGTACAGTCGCAACAAATGTTTCTTTCAACCATTGGTCGTCATTAATTACTTGAGCCGCAGAAATACCATTAATTTTAGCATTATAAAAATCAGGATATTGCGTTGCTGAATGATTGCCCCAAATAGTCATTTCACTCACGGCCGTAATATCAACACCGGCTTTTTTCGCTAATTGTGTACGTGCTCTTAGCTCATCTAAAGTAGTCATGGCATAAAAACGATTGTTAGGAATATCTTTAGCATGATGCATGGCAATTAAACAATTAGTATTACAAGGATTACCTACTACAAATACACGCACATCATCGCTGGCATTATCATTAATCGCCAAACCTTGTTTGGTGAAAATATTACCATTTATTTTTAATAAATCTGAGCGCTCCATTCCTTGCTTACGTGGCACAGAGCCCACTAATAAAGCCCAATTAACGCCTTCCATTGCTTTGTTCATATCGGCAGTACAAACAATGCGTTTTAATAAAGGAAACGCACAATCATCCAGCTCCATTGCTACGCCTTCTAGAGCAGGAAGAGCCGCTTCTAATTCTAATAAATTTAATTCTACTTCTGTATCAGCGCCAAACATTTGACCTGATGCAATACGAAATAATAACGCATAACCAATCTGCCCAGCAGCACCGGTAATAGCTACTCGTACTCGTTTTTTACTCATGTTTTATCCTCTTAGTTAACCACTTTTGTGCTAAAAATAACGCAGCAATACTGCGCGCTTCGGTAAAATCAGGTTGTGCTAATAATTGTTCTATATCATCCAAAGGCCAAGCAATCACTTCTAAAGGTTCGGGCTCATCACCTTCCAGAGTGGAAGGATATAATCCATGCGCCACTACAACATCTATTTGTGAACCAAAATAGCCAGGAGCCAAACTCATGGAACGCAGCCAATGCAACTCGTTCGCCGCATAACCCGTTTCTTCTTGCAGCTCTCGATTAGCCGCCTCAAGCGCACTCTCGCCACTATCGATCACTCCTTTAGGAAAGGCTAATTCGTATTTATCAAGACCTGCCGCATATTCACGTACTAATAATAATGAATTATCAGGTGTGAGCGCAACAACCAGCACCGCCCCATGCCCTCTATTTAAAATACGCTCATACACCCGAACTGCGCCATTAGAGAACTCTAAGTCCATTTCCTCAATACGAAATAAGCGCGAGGAGGCAATCACTGATTTTTTCATACATTTAGGTTTTTCACGCATAGCCCATTGATTACCTGTTTTGTGACCAAACAAGGGTTATGATACTATTGCCCCATCAAACACGCCAGTCTAAAAATACTCATGCTGCCACTATCATTATATATTCATACCCCTTGGTGCATTCGTAAATGCCCTTATTGTGATTTTAACTCACATAAAAGCCCAGAAACACTTCCTGAAGAAGAATACATTAATTGTTTAATCAATGATTTGCGCGCTGACCTCCTCTCTATTTCACCGCGCCCGATTCACTCGATTTTTATTGGTGGCGGCACTCCTAGCCTGCTTTCGGCCAAAGCCTATGAGCTATTATTTAACGAGTTAAACAAACATCTTTCTTTTGTACCCGATATTGAAATCACGATGGAAGCCAACCCAGGCAGTGTTGAGCAACAACGATTTAGTGAATACCGCCAATTAGGTATTAATCGCCTTTCTCTTGGCATTCAAAGTTTTAATAAAAATCATTTAAAAAAATTAGGTCGTATTCATGACGAACAACAAGCTCATGCCGCCATCGAATCCGCGCGATTGGCAGGCTTTGATAACATTAATCTTGATTTAATGCATGGGTTACCCAACCAAAGCATAGAGGAAGGAATAAACGATCTCCAAACGGCACTAAGTTATCAACCCGAGCATTTATCTTGGTATCAATTAACCATAGAACCAAATACACTATTTTACAAAGAAAAACCCCCTCTTCCTTGTGAAGATGATGCATTCATCATGGAGGAAGAAGGATTTAATCTTCTTGCGGCAGCAGGTTATAACCGCTATGAAATATCAGCTTTTGCCCGGGATAATAAACAAGCACAACATAATCTTAACTACTGGCTTTTTGGTGATTATTTAGGTATTGGTGCCGGAGCACATGGGAAATTAACCGATAACTTAACGATATCTCGCACCAAAAAATACACCCAACCTAAAGAATATTTAAATCCCGACAAACCATTTCTTGCACAAAAAACAATCGTTGCGCATGATGAGCTTCTTTTTGAATTTATGTTGAATACCACACGCTTACAACAGCCTATTCCTTTAGCATTGTTTTCACAGCGCACCGGATTAGATCTCAAGCTATTACAGCCTAAATTACACGAAGCACAAACCAAAGGCTTAATTGACCTTAATAATGAAGCATGGCAAGTTACTTCCCTAGGAAGACGCTATACTAATGATTTACAGGCTTTATTTTTGTAACATAGAACAAGTTAATTATTTAAAGGAGTATAACGTGATTTTATCTGTTTTTTTAATTGTAATGAGCTATTTTGTCGGTTCTATTTGCTCAGCGGTTATCGTTTGTCGTCTATTTAATTTACCCGATCCTCGTACCGAAGGCTCTCGTAATCCAGGTGCCACTAACGTGTTGCGTTTAGCTGGGAAAAAGTACGCATCGATTGTTTTTTTTATCGACTTTTTAAAAGGAACTATTCCTGTAGTCATCGCTCAATTTTTTAATGTAACGCCTCTGGTCTTATCCTTAGTAATGCTTTCCGCCGTTCTTGGGCATATATATCCGGCCTTTTTTAACTTTAAAGGCGGAAAAGGAGTCGCAACAGCAATAGGTGCGTTAGTTGGCTTAAATTTAATTGTCGGAACATTAGCTATTGCGACCTGGCTATTAGTAGCACATTTTTTCCGCTACTCGTCTTTAGCGTCGATGATAACCGTGGTCTTAGCTCCTTTTTATGCACTATTTATTACCCATCAGCAAAATATATTTCCCTTTTTAATGTTTATGGCATTCGTTATTATTTTCAAACATCGTAATAATATTACTCGTCTAATGGATGGCAATGAACCCAAAGTATTTATCAAGGAAAATCTAATTAAAGATGTAATAGAGGATACGGAACCGCTGGCGCCAACTAGCGAAAAAAGCAATCAAAAGGAAAATGATTAGAATCAAGTACCCTTTTAAATATATACCGGTGCGCACTGCGCGGGCAAAAAAGCAGCAACACCCCGAAAAACACCACGTCATCCTGAACACAGTGATCTCCTGACTCAGGCTCAGTACCGGGTTGAGAAGATTCTTCACTGTGTTAAGGATGACGTTTTTTGCACAAAGCAATAGCACATCATTAGAAATGATATGCTAAACGCAAAGTTACAGAATATAAAAAGGGAAAGTACGTTTCCGTAGGTTTTAATTGCGACTCACCATAACCCGCAGTATAATTTGCCGCGATATCTGCAGTTACTCTATCTAAAACAGGCGCAATGAAGCCAACATTAAACATCGGTGTAGCAAGCCAACCATCATTTAAAATATCTTTACGGTGTAATCCACCAACTCCAGCACCAGAATAAAATCTTATGTGCGTCTTAGGCACGGCAACCATAATCTTACCTAAAACACCAATAGTTTCTGTATTACTTTTAAAATTATTCCCGCCGTCGTGATCAAGAGCAAATATGCTGAACTTATCAAAAATTATATAAGCGCTTGGGTATTTTAAGTAATTAGCCTCTATCGCAAAAAAAGGACTAAATTCATAACCCAGCAAAGCACCAAAAACACCGCCACCTTCATTGACTTCAAGCGGAGTAGCCACGCTCATAGCCTCATTTTTGTTGGAAATTGTTGGTACCAATCCATACCAGGTGGTACTCCCCGCTCCCACTATCCCGCCAATATAAAAAGGGTGGCGCTCTGGAGCGCTAATTGCCCAAACAGAAGAACAAAATAATCCTAAAAAAGAAAAAACCAAGCACGTATATTTTTTAATCACAATTTTCACCTACGGCGAGCTTGCTCCTTGAGACAAGCCCACGTGAATCCATTATATTATTGACATGCATTTCCAGTAGAACTGCATACTTTTCCAGATACAACTCCACCACGACGATAACAATTCCAGCTGTCCATACATACTTGAGCGCTCGTATGCTTTTGATAAGCACAAGCTCGTTCAACGGAACCAAACATACTAATCATACGATTATAAAGTGCGTTCATATCTTGACACATTGAAGCGGGCAAGCCAGAGGACGTGCAATGACATACAGCAGCAGTTTTAAACGAACTGCAAAATGCGGGGTGATCTACAGATAAAGCAGTAGGACAAGCTAAAGCAAAAACGCTACTACTTAAAAAAAATAAGAAGCAGGCTGTTAATTTCTTTATCATTTTTTTGATCCTTGTATAAATAAACGAATACCTAATGAATATTAAGCTAAAATACCAAAAACTCATTAGCGACACGCATAATTAAAAAATTGCGAAATTAATGTAACAGAAAACATTAAATATTGCAAAAGTTTAATACATATCGTCTTTGTTTTACTTTAATTAAATAAAAACAGTATTATTTTTCTAGTATGCGAACGTGAATAATACCATTCAATGACCTGCTATCCTATAGAAATAAAGCGAATATCATAGCTATTCTTCCAATCGTGAAACATAGTTTCAGGGGATAATGGTGCAATAGTGACCGACTTGACATTTTTCAAATTAAAAATCATCTTTTTGTTACTTAAAGAAAAATAATCATTAGTATTCTCAATTAGCGGTGACAAAAGAAAAGGCGCGTGTGCCATAGCCGCAATAAATCGATACTGTTGTTGGCTGCCATCACTTAAATTTAATGTGATCATTAACGGTTGCGGCTTAAAAATAAACCGCTTAATTTGCCCCCAAATGGTCGGCTCTAGCTGTAAAATCGCAAAAATAGGCTTATAATGCGGAGGAAGCATCACCGGCATACCTAAAACTCCACTACTTGTAGTTATTTCTTTTTTTAATAGCGTTGGTTCTTTATTTTTTTCTAAGATTAAAAAATCTTTAATCCAAAATGCAGGGTGATATGCACGCAATAAGTTGAACCAACTCATTCCATCTTCCAATGCGGGTAAACGCTTATCAATCGGTTGAATTTTAAAGAAAATAGTCGCAGGCGCTTTCTCCGTTAATAAATAATGAGCATTTAAACGCGCTAAATACGCATTAAATACGGAATAACTTTGAAAAACAGGCCGAGGAGCCCATTGATTACCTGATGCCAATAAATCAGATTGATCGTAAGAATAAATATCACAACCTCCAGCAAATAAAGGAAAATCATAGCGGGCTCTTAAAAAATTCATGCTTAACAAAAAATTATTGTTCAACCGTTGCGGCTCACTCATCCGATACACGAAGCCATAATATGCCGCGGTATAAGTAGACTGCATATTTTTTAATGGATTAATTATCGTGTAGTGTCCTGCAATATAAACAAAAGCCAACACAGCAAGTATTAGCGTAGCTATAGTCCAGCGGCTATTAATAACATAAGGTAATAATAACGCACTTATAAGCAGTGATGTTGCAGGAATTAATGCATGACCAAAATGACGAACAAACCCTGCTTTAAATGAAAGCCAAAGAAATAAAAATAATAATCCGCCCAAATATATTTTCAATCGTGTTGGCGAGACCTTTAGCGCAATCAAACCAAAAACAGCCAAACTAGCCATGAAATACGCCAGCACTTCAGAATAATCCCCATCTACCGACATCGCTTCCGTAAAAGAAGACGCGATGTGTATCGAGGTTAAAAGGTAGGAATCTAATGTAGTGATGCTTTGCCCTGCTACACACCAAAAAAAGCACAGCGATAATAACGGCGCAACAACAATGCATACGGCCTCCCAATAACGTTGATACACAACTAAAATCAGAGCGCTCCATAGCATCACCGCCAAACACAATAATAAAAAAGAACCTTTAATCAGTATTAATAAGCCTAAGGGAGCAAAGAGTACTCCCAATATAAAAGGTGTTGCCTTATTAACATCAATTATTTTTTTTTGTAAATAATTAACAATAATGAGCCCCAGTAACAGCGGATATGAATACAATAAAGAATCTTTTGCATAAGAAAAGG
>CAZSAO010000005.1:0-2979 GCA_964605275.1 uncultured Legionella sp. | reverse complement strand
GCCAACCCCAGCTACCCCGATGAATCACTAATAATAAACAGCACCAATAACTTAGCGCAAGATACACACTCCCCCATAACATCATACCATCCGTCGCTGGATGATAAAATTTAGTGTAAATAGCGGCATAAGGGCCTAGCGTAAAAATAATATCACGACCAAAAGCTAGTCCCTGCCCCACCGCTTCATTAAGCGCTAAAGCCCAAGATGCATCAATCCCATGCGCGGGCATTTTAGGAGTTAACGGAATAATTAAAGCGGCAATCATTAAAAAAAGACTTAATGAAAATAAAACAAAACATCCTTTTCGTAACATCATCACCCTAGGTGCAATAAGCAAAAAGTAATAGTGCGTTAATCGCGATATCAATTCAAATTATTCTTTATAAAATAGTGATAAAAACATGACTGCTTTAATTTTATCCTATAGAATGCTGTTATTAGCGCCCATATGTACGGAGCGATTATAATTGTGGCTCATGCGTTTTCGGTATTTTAGGCCGCTTGATTTTTCTGTTCCTAAAGTAGAAAACTCATTAGTGACACGTATATATTCAGCCAAATGGATTACTACGGCGCGTACATACCTCAATCATGACAAAGGAGTGAGCATGAAACCAGAAACAACGACTATTTTATCTGCACGCGTTAATGCAATAAACTCTCAAGATATTGCTCAGCAACATGAGTTAAAAAATTTAGAGCACATCAAAAATTCTGAGCAACAATTAAATCACATACAACAAGAATTAGATAAACTCATTGATGCCATCACGCATAATCCGAGTAGATTATCCCGTGCAGCAACGTTTTGGGGTAATTTATCGTTGTGGAAAAAAATTGCATTGGGGGCAAGCATCCTTATTCCGCTCCTTATTTTAAGCATACTCACCCAATTTATTAGCTGCTACTTTATTACCATAGTTCTACTCGCAGCCTATATCAGCAGCAGTATTGTTTTAGATGATCATGCGAATCACACACGCCTTAGTATGGAATATATAAAAGCGGGCATATCCAGTCTTGCTGCAGGCTTAAGCGCTATTATTGGCTTATTAGAACAAATTGGTGAGCAGCTTGCACAACAAGTAAATCGATTTAAAGAAGAAAACGATCATTTTGAAGAGCAGGTCAACGAATTAAACGCACAAAATCAGCATTTAAATGCAGAAATAACCTCATTGCAATCAATAGAACATCAATTAGACTCTACCGAGAAAACGCTTACTTTATTATGCGCCAAGTTACAAGAAAAAGAGTGCGTGCAAAATAACTTAATAGAAATAACCCAAAATGAACTACAAAAAAAACGAGTCGAATTAAACGCCGTATTCACCGAGTTAAAAGAGCAAACAGCGCAATTAGATGACATTCAAAATGAAATGAAACAAACAACAAAACGTTATGAGCAAAGCGTCAATGAAATAGTTGAAATGAGCGCGCAACTTAAAATAAGTGCGGTATCTGAAAATAAAAATACCATCTCTATTGGCCATACAAACAATCAAAATACAATGTTCAATAGTCCACGTATAAAACAACTATTACAAGAAATTGATGCTGCAAGAACCTGTAATAATGAACTGATAGCAAGCATGTCTCAAAACATTGTATAAACAAAAATGTTCACCATCTTAAACGAACATAATTAATTCAAACCGCCTACGTTCCGCGCTTTATGCGCGGAATCCAGTTCAAATCTCGATTCAACATCGTCTGAATACTGTGCATAAAGCACAGCACGTAGGTAAAGTAGGCTGTTTAGTGTTCAAAATTTAGATGCGTTTGCCCCGCTACGTAGACTATTAACCACTCATGCACTTGCTCCAATAAAGACGTTTGGCGGAGTAATAAATAGTGCTATATTTTACAAACTAATACGGTTAAAATAAATTCACTCTACCCTATCTCTGATTAGTAACAGATGAATACTCAGCAAAATATAGTATGCCCCACCTGTAATGCCAAAAATACTTGGCGCACCGATAATTCGTTTAAACCATTTTGTTCTGCCCGTTGTAAATTGATTGACTTAGGGGAATGGGCCAATGAACAACGCTCCATCGCCGGAGAGTCTCTTCCTCAAACACCCGATAATTCCGTTGAAGAAGATATGTAATTCGTGATTTAAATTGTTTTGCTCTCTTTCTTACATTCCAGTGACAACAAAAATGACTTGGCCTCAAGACCACCTGCAAATCCGGTTAATGCACCATTAGCACCAATGACACGATGACATCCCGCTATAATAGAAATAGGATTTCGACCGTTTGCAGCACCCACAGCCCTCATTGCTTTAGGTCGGCCTAAATCTTTTGCAACTTCGCCATAGCTTCGCGTTTCACCAAAAGGGATATGAACTAAATAGTTCCAAACCACTTTTTGAAACGCGGTACCTTGAAAATCCAAGGGCACATCAAAAGAGGTTCGCATACCCATAAAATATTCATTTAATTGATGTTGCGTTTTAAGAAGAATAGGATGGTTTGAGTCTTCTTTTTGCGGCGCCAAATTAACTCTTCCGGGTCGTTCAACACGCCATAAAATTCCGGCTAGTCCTTTATCACTAGCAACCAAACGAAGAGGTCCGAGTGGACTTTCAATTATTTTAAAATAGTATTGAATCTTCGTGGGCAATGTACTGGGTTTCATGTTTATCTCCCCTAAAACGATAAAATAAATGTAATTTAAATAAACCTTTATGAAAACAACTATTAACAAGGCAAAATCAATTAAAAATGCAGTGTACATGAAGCACATGAGCATTTTAAAATACTTTTTCAATTAAAACCGGCCCTTTGTGTCATTTTTTGAAACAGCTTAGAAAAAATAAGAGCAACAAATCCCCCCTAAATAAATTATTCAACTAAACTAATAATAGATAATCAAAAGGATATGATGATGAAAAAAATATTCCCTTATATTAGGGTGTGTCCTCAATTTAAAGCCATTTTTTAAGCAATAAAAGTTCAAAATTGA
>CAZSAO010000004.1:53724-87354 GCA_964605275.1 uncultured Legionella sp. | reverse complement strand
GAAGAATTTTAATTAATTTCAGTTACGAAACAAGGGGCGTGCGTAAGGTGAGTTACTTATCAAGCAAGGGGGAGCGTAAGGTGAGTTATTAAAAGAGATTACAGGTTTGATGTCCCACTCGTCCCTAATAGAAAAGGGAATTAGGGACGTCTCTTACTCAGTATTTATAAAGGGTTACCATATGTCCCTTTTGACCCTTTACTTTTTCATTAATAAAAAATTAACATCAACATTTCATTTTTTGGATAGCTATAACCCATAATAGACGAAAATAACTTCTTGTTTTAATTAATTTTTATATAAATAGTGATATTTTCACAATTTATATCAGCACAATAGACTATGATTTCCACAACACAATAAACTATAATTTCCACATAAAAATAAAATATTTAAATCAATAGGTTCGATAGTGTCGTTACCTCGTGATTGATTTTGCCTTCCACGGCTAACGCAACAAGTATGCCTCCGATAGCCCTGGCCGTCCTGGCCCCCTCGTCTTCGTCTCTTCCATGGCTCGCAGGGAATATTATTTGTTCATTTTTAAATATTGTTCATTTTTAATGAACATACTATAATTATGAACAAAAGAATCATGGTAAGCAGCTATGAATACTGAACAATTGATATCTAATATTAAAGATAAGCTAGGATTTCAATGCAGATATGACAAAAAAATAAATCAACTTTATCTCCATATTAAACCTCATACTGAGCTTAATTTTAATACTGAAATGATCGGCAATGTTGATCAAACAAATGTGGGTGCAATAATTCAGCATATGCATCATTTAAATAAAAAAAGTATCTTAATTACCAAACATATAAATAAAAATCTTGCTGCAAAATTGCAAGATGCTAATATTGAATATATAGATTTCTCAGGAAATATGTTTATAAATACGGATCCGGTCTATATCTCAATTAAGGGTGAAGCATCTCAGAAATCAAAGCAATTGGAGACAAGATCTTTCACTCTGAGCGTTGCCAGCATAAAAATTATTTTTACATTACTAACCATTAAAAATGCCCTAAACCATAACTACCGTGATATTGCAAAAATGAGCAATGTAGCTCTTGGGAGTGTAAGTAAAACTTTTTCAATATTAGAACAATACGGGTATGTAACTGAAAAAAATCATACGAAAAAATATTTACTTAATAAAGAAAATTTATTAAGTAAATGGTGTATTGGATATAATGAAAAAGTACGCCCCAAATTAATGATCGAAAAATTTAACAGTAATAATGTTGATGAATTAAAAGAAACAAATTCAATAGACTATAATTTTCTTTGGGGAGGGGAAATAGCCGCAGCTAAGTTAACTAAATATCTAAAACCAGAAATAATTACGCTGTATGCAGATAATGAATTGCCATTATTACAGTATAAATACCAATTAAAGAAAAATATTAACGGGAATATTGAGCTAATTAAAAAATTTTGGAATTTTGATACAGAGGGATACAAACACCATGTTGTACCTTATATTTTGATTTATGCCGATTTATTAAACTCATCAGACGAACGTAACCAAGAAACCGCAGAAATTATTTATGACCAATTCATTAAAAAGCAAATGGAGTAACTTATCAGAGGAACATATTGATTTATTTAAATTGATAAATGAAATTACCCTTATCAATAATTGTACTTATTTTTTAATTGGAGCTAAAGCTCGAGATATTCTTTTAGAATATTTTGGTAAAAAAGAGGCTCAAAGAGCAACATTAGATACAGATATAGCTATCTGCTGTAAAAGCTGGGAAGAGTTCTATAAAATTAAAAATACCCTAATTGAGAATAGCGATTTTGTTGTCCATCACAAAAATGAACACCGACTTCAATCAACGAAATATGGTTATCTAGACATCCTTCCTTTCGGTAAGATAAAAAATGAGAATCTTAATCTAAAATGGCCGCCAGAATATGATATCGAATTAAGCCTCATTGGATTCGATGATGCCTACCGCAGAGCGATGGATATAAATATTATTAAAGAGCTTACTATAAAAGTAGCATCCCCCTTAGGCTTGGCACTGTTAAAATTATTCTCCTGGCGTTCGAGAAAGGCAACCAAAGACTCCAGTGATTTTACTTATATTATTTCGAACTACTTTGATTTTGATGATCAAAATAGGCTTAATGGAACGCATCAAGATCTTTTAGAGAAAAACTTTGATTATACTTTAAGTGGATGTCGGCTTTTAGGACGAGATTTTAAGGAACTATCGATAGAAACTAATCAACGTCTTAAAGAGTTCTTTGATGACCTCGTCTTAATAGATAGCCTAGCTATTTCCATGACTCACTCTCAAATTGAATATACTCATGCGTTCTCTATGCTTGAAATGATCAAACAAGGCCTTAATGATTAACATACATTACTCCGATTCTTATACTCATGTTAAGAAAATTGAAATTTTTTAACATGACTTTTTAATGACCATGCCCCCTCTCCACTACGTTCCTATATCTCATATTCCCTCATATGATCCAGCCAAAAATTGGCAACCTGCTGCATTAACTTACGTAATCGCTTTAGTACATATGCAGGTATACTTAATCGTTAAGCTTAAGCAATTCTACTCATAAATAAAAAATCATCTTTTGCATAAGACAGAAATATTTTGGCGAGTTTCAAGAGTAAAACTGTCTCCTTAGGGTCTCACTTCATATTCCCGATCGGTAATATTTTATGGAATTTTCGCCGAGAAGGATATAAAATTACCGTACGGGAACATTCAAAGAACATTGATGATTCAATCTCCAGCACATATAGGGCGTTATATTCGCACTATTCGTAAAGAACTTAATGTTACCCAAAAAGATTTAGCTTTAACGGCTGGAACGGGGTTACGTTTTATTATTGATTTGGAAAATGGAAAGCCCACTTGCCAAATTGGTAAAACACTACAAGTACTTGGGATTCAATTCAACTTATCTACTACTAATGGCGAACATGAGAAATCATAAACTAGATGTCTATCTTAACCAACTACTAGTAGGCCTATTAAGTATTGATGCGCAAGGAGATATGTCTTTTGTTTATAATGATGAGTACCGGGAAAATAAGAATAATCGCTCCTTATCCCACTCCCTTCCCGTTCAAAAAAAACCTTATTCAATGAAACAATGCCGTCCATTTTTTAGTGGTCTTTTGCCTGAAGCCCATATGCGTACCGCTATTGCTCGCCAATTGGGTATCAGTGAAAAAAATGATTTTGCCTTATTAGCGGCTATTGGTGGCGAGTGTGCCGGTGCGGTGATGATATTGCCTCAAAATACCTCCATAGTTCAGCTAAAACCAGACATTAGCTTACGTAACCGGGCTACATGAGTGATTTAAATTCAATCAATCAAAGTCCAGCAATAGGGCAAGAGCACTGAATACAGTGCATAAAGCCCGGTATATAGGCAATTAAGAATCTTTTTTATCAAGGTCCTCAAATATAGTCTTCATCGTTGGATTTTTACTTGTCAACTTTTTAATGGTTACGTCCTGTGCTTTGTCGTTTGCAAGGCGAAGATTTCGATCAGTCCCCAGCAACGCTTCTTTGGTCTTTTGTAGATGATCAATTGATTTATCAATTTCAGCAATTGCTACTTGAAATTTTTTAGAGGCAAGGTCATAGTTTTTTCCAAATGCGGACTTGAATTGCTCCAAATCTTTTTCGAAGTTTGTTATATCAATATTTTGTGATTTAACCAGGGCAAGTTCTGACTTATATTCTAACGATTTCATCGCCGCGTTACGCAACAGGGTAATTATAGTAAGAAAGAATTGTGGTCGAACCACATACATTTTTGGATACCGGTAGAACATATCAACAATCCCGGAATTATAGAATTCATTGTCAGGTTCAAGCATTGAAACAAGCACCGCATACTCACAGCCTTTTTCAATGCGATCTTTATCGAGCTCCTTTAAGAAATCCTCATTCTTTTTCTTTGTTGCAGTAGTATCTATTTCGTTCTTCATTTCAAACATGATTGAAACGATTTCAGTACCCGCATGATCTAAGTCACGAAAAATAAAATCACCTTTGCTACCCAAGCTGCTATCGTTATCTTTTTCAAAATAAGCATGAGGGAAGGCCGTGGCGCGAATTCGATTAAACTCTATCTCACAATGCTGCTCAAGAGTCTCCCCCACCATTTTAGTTGAAAGACGAACTTTCATGTCGCGTAATCGCTCAATCGCATCATCGCGATCTTTAAGTTGTGTTTCATACTTATCTTTGAGCGATTGTTCCGAAAGTTGCTTTTCTAGCTCGATATGTTTTAAATTATTTTTTAATTCATCCCGCTCTCGCTCAACCGTGCTAAGTGCCTCAGCAACAGCCAGTTTCTTAACCGATTCACTTGCGCCAAGCTTTTCCTCAGCTAGTTTCAGAGCAGCATCTTTCGCAAGTTTTGTTTTTTCCAACTCGTTAGCAAGGTTATCACGCTCGTGCTCAACGCGGCGAAGTGCTTCAGCCACAGCCAGCTTCTTAGCAAATTCGCTAGCGCCAAGCTTTTCCTCGGTAAGTTTCAAAGCAGCTTCTTTATCTAGTTTCGTTTTTTCCAGCTCATTTGCAAGGTTATCACGCTCTTTCTCAATTATTTTTAAAGCTTCGGTAACGGCTAGTTTCTGCGCCACCGCGCCTGCATCTAATTTTGCGCTCAATCCTTTTATCTGCGCATCCTTATCTGAAGCAAGTTTTTGCATGTCATTTCTGATATTGCTCTTGGCAAGCTCCACAGCATTTTGCTTCTCCTTCTCAGCCAATTCAAGCCGAGCATGCAATTGCTGATCAAACTCTTGATCACGAACTTGCTTCAAAATATCCGCATACCCCGCTTCGTCCACTTTAAATGCCTTTATGCAGTGGGGACAGATGATTTCATGCATATTTAATTCCTCTATAGATGCTTATTTATAGTGTTTATAAGCACTATTGTACATCATTCGAACCTTCATTTTTATCTAACTTATGATTGTCTAACGCGCGTACCTCACGTTTATTTTCTTGTTGAGCCCTGCATTTTTAGTTCTGCCAAACTGAACTCGATTTTCTGATGCTTTTTTTTCTTTTTCTATTCGATTTTTAATTTTTCTTTTTTTATTAAGATTAATGATATTGGTCATAATACCCTTATCCTTACGGCAACATGCTCGTAACAACAACTAAAATTTAATCTTATTATATGTATATACTTGCTCATAAAATAAAACTGCATGAAAAAATATTAGTTTATGTTATATCACTAAAAGTATTCAGTGAAGTCTTGTTAGCTGAATCAGGGCAAGATCATGAATGGTTTAAAACAGTTTTAATTGCCTACGTACCGGGCTTTATGCGCGGTATCCAGTGATCTTGCCCTGTTACTGGATCCTGTGGACAAGCCACAGGACGTAGAAATTGGATTTAAAAAACATAAAAAATTATTTGAAAGGAATGCGCTCTAGCGCACAAACCTACCTCATTTATTTTAAAAATCTCCCTATTCAACAACAAAAAAAATAATCATTATTGGCATCATCATTCTCAGTATCCTATTAATCAGTGGGTTAACTATCAAAACGCATAAACAAAAAAAATCTGCCGCACCGCTATTAATTCGTACAGGAACCCTCATCCAAATTCCTAAAGATTCGCCACTGCGTACCCATTTATTAGTACGTACGGTAACCGCTACTAAAGCACCCCATATTGTTGTTTTACCAGGAGTAGTCGAAGCCGATCAAAGCAAAACCATCACCTTGTTTCCCCCGGTCACCGGACATCTTACTCGCCTGGATATTAAACTTGGTGATACAGTTAAAAAAGTACAAATTTTAGCGCAAATGCAATCTTCTGATTTAGTACAAGCATCCGCAGATAAAATCAAAGCGCAAAGTACATTACAACAAGTTTTAGAAGCATTACAGCGTGCACAAAAAGTAAATCGTGCCGGAGCCAATTCGATTAAAGATGTGGAGCTATTGCAAAATAGTTACAATCAAGCGCGCGCCGAACTGCAACGGGCGCAAACAGCTTTGGGTGTTCTAGGAGCAAACGATGAGCAACAACTCGACATTCAAGCGCCTATCGATGGTAAAATAATTGCGCTTAATTTCGGTGTAGGCTCTTATATTAATGATGCGACGCAAGGACTATTTATTCTATCTAATATTGATGATGTTTGGGTAACGGTTTGTATCCCTGAACATTTTATTGCGCAAATAGCTAAGGGACAAAAAGTAGCAGTTACTCTGGCAGCCTACCGCCAAAAAGTATGGGATGGTTCTATCACGTTTATTAATAATATTATAGAGCCTGATGCACGATGCAATAAATCCCGTATTGCTTTTACGAATAAAAAAGATCTACTACAACCCAATATGTTTGCCTCAATCAAAACACACATCCCCCAAGAAGAACAAATCATTATTCCTTTATCCGCCATTTTAATGAATGATGAAAGCACGTCCGTCTATGTGGAAACAGCTCCGTCGGTATTTAGCCAACGTAATGTTACTTTAGGTCCAGAAGATGGTGAGAATGTACGAATTAGCGCGGGATTAAAAACAGGTGATCGAGTAGTCATGAGTGGTGGGATATTAATCAATGATTAATAAATTAATTGCTCTTTGTTTTCAACGACGCCAGATAGTCTGGGGAGCGGCTATTCTCCTTGCCATTTATGGTTATATTTCTTGTACGCGCATGACTATCGAAGCTTATCCTGAACTCAATGATGTAATGGTTGCCATTACCACGCAAGTTCCAGGCTTAGCGGCGGAAGAAATAGAACAACAAATCACTATCCCATTAGAACGTGCCTTAGTTTCGGTACCTCATTTATCGGTTTTGCGTTCCAGCAGCACGTTTGCCCTATCCTTAATTACCTTAGTCTTTAAAGACAGCACCAGCGAATATTTTGCCCGCACGCAAGTATTTGAATTACTTAATAGCGTCAATTTACCACCAGGAATACAACCAACCATCGATCCATTAACCGGTTCAGGCAGTGAAATTTATCGTTATACTCTGGAGTCCAATAACAAAAATCTAATGGAGTTGTCTGAAATTCAACGATGGATTGTTATGCCCGCCCTAAAACAAGTATCGGGTATTGCTGAAGTAAATAATTTCGGCGGTTTTACTAAGGAATATCAATTAACGCTCAATCCAGAAAAACTCAGAAGTTATGCACTTGGTCTTAGTGATGTAGTTAATGCAATTACCAATAACTCTTCTTTTGCCGGTGGCGGACGCGTATCTCGTGGAGAACAAAGCTATATTATTAGAGGGATGGGGCAAATTCATAGCTTAGAAGATCTGGGTTCTGTGGCGGTAGCACAACCACAAAATATTCCCATTTTTATTCGCGATTTGGGCCAGTTAACATTTGGCCATAAAGAGCGTGAAGGAATATTAGGTAAAAATCATAATCCCGATACCATCCAAGGTATTGTTTTAATGCGCAAAGGAGAAAATCCAGGGAATATATTAAAAGGCTTACATGCAAAGGTTGAGCGTTTACAAGCCCAACTTAAACCCATGGGGGTTCGCATTGTTCCTTATATCGATCGCGATGATCTAGTCCATTTAACTATTCACACGATTACCCATACCGTGATTGAAGGAATTATCGTGGTGTGTACGGTATTGATGTTGTTTCTTGGTAATTTTCGCAGTGCCTTAGTCGTGACCGTAGCCATTCCTGCCGCCTTGGTATCTGTTTTTATTTTCATGAATTTAACTCAGATGCCCGCTAATTTATTCTCTTTAGGAGCCATTGATTTTGGTGTTATTGTTGATGGTTCAATCGTAGTAATGGAAGCTATTTTACGCCAGCGTGAACAACATCATAATCGGGTTCTAACCATTGATGAGGTTTTAAAAGTCACTAATAATGTAGCGCGCCCTATCTTTTTTGCTACCTTAATTATTATTTCCGCTTATTTACCCTTGTTTGCTTTTGATCATGCCGAAGGTAAACTATTTGCACCCATGGCATACACCGTTAGTTTTGCCTTGATTGGTGCCTTAATTTGCTCTTTAGTACTTATCCCGGGCCTAAGCTACACCGCTTTGCGCAAACCACAAAAAATACATCATAATCGCCCGTTAATTTGGCTAACCGATAAATATCAACAACTATTACGAGCATTGCTCAAACGCCCCAGTATTGCGTATATTCTTGGGGTAATTACGCTCCTTTTGGTGGTTATTTTAGGGGCAACAGCGGGGCGTGAATTTCTTCCGGAATTAGATGAGGGCTCTTTGTGGTTGCAAGTAGAATTACCCACCGGTCTTTCACTGGAAAAAGCTAATGAGATGGCTGGAACCTTGCGCCAAAAAATGCTACAACACCCTGAAATATCCTATATAGTGACACAAGTGGGACGTAATGATGACGGTACCGATCCTTGGACCCCATCGCATATTGAAGCCCCCGTAGGATTAAAACCCTATGCTCAATGGCCCGATAAAGAAACAAAAGCACAATTAATTAATAAATTAAGCCAAGAGTTTGCGCAAATGCCTGGCTATACTATTGGCATCAGTCAACCCATTATTGATGGAGTGAATGATCAAGTGGGCGGAGCCCATAGTCCTCTGGCGTTACGCATTTATGGCACCGATTTACACGAGTGTCGACGCATTGGTAATGAAATTGTTGCCGTGTTAAATACGATTCCCGGAACCGCTTCTGCATCATTATTCCAAGAACCTCCTATTCCGCAGATTAGAGTAACTATTGATCGCGATAAAATTGCGCGCTATGGAATTAATGTCGCGGATGTAACTAATCTGATTCAAACAAGTCTTGGTGGCGCACCAATTACTACTATTTATGTGGAAAATCGTATTTATAATGCCACCGCACGTTTGCCTAAATCGTATAAAAACAGCATTCAATCCTTAGGTGAGTTATTTATTAAAAGCCCCAGCGGTGCGCAAATACCGCTAAGCGAGCTGGCGCAGTTGGAATATAAAACTGGGGAAAGTAATATTGCCCATGAATATGGCGAACGCGAAGTCACGGTGCGCATGGATTATCGAGCCGTTGTTAATGGTGCCACCGAGCGACTTCGCCCCGTGCTATTAACCGCCACAGTAGCCTCGTGTGGTATGTTACCCGCAGCATTAGCCACAGGCGTAGGAACCGATGTACAAAGAGGTCTTGCCACCGTTATTGTCGGTGGCTTAGCCGTATCAACGCTGTTAACTTTATTTATTTTACCTACTTATTACTATGCGTTAACCCGCGCTTTAGAACATCATGATTCAGGGTTTCGTTTGGGGAGAAAAAATAAATGAGTGCTTTATGGCGTATAGGAGTATGTACTCTTTTTTTAACCAGCTGTACCGTAGGCCCTGATTATAAAAGGCCATCAATGCCGTTGCCTAAGCGTTATATCGCTCAACCATTAGCCACAAAAAACAAAAACGATAAAACAAAACAAACCTTTATCGTACAGCAAGAACTTCCTGCTCAATGGTGGACTTTATTTCAATCCAAACCATTAAATGATTTAGTAACCGCAAGTCTAAACACCAATCCAAACATTGCTGCAGCACAAGAATCATTGCGCAATTCGTTAGAGTTAGCCTATAGTGCCAAAGGCGCTTTATTTCCTTTTATTGGGGTATCCTTTGCCCCAACGGTACAAAAAACGGCAGGAATTCTAACGAGTGTTTTAGCAAATAATCAATACGAGTACTCTTTATATACCGGACAAGTATATGTTTCGTACACCCCTGATGTTTTTGGTCAAACCCAGCGGCAAATCGAATCATTAATGGCACAAGCCGAAATTCAAAAAGCACAAGTGGCTGCCACCTATCTCACACTAACCACTAATGTGGTTAGTGCCGCAATCCAGGAGGCTGCTTTACGAGAGGAAATTAGTGCCACCCATGATATTATTAACAGCCAAAAGAAACTGCTCGCTATCACAACACAACTATTAAACTTAGGTGATGTCGCACTTCTTGATGTAGCAAGTCAACAAAGTGCTTTGGCTGCTTCAGAGGCAACCTTAGCTCCTTTAGAAAAACAACTGGCAATACAACGTGATTTGCTTAACGCGTTAACCGGCCGTTTTCCTGATGACCCTAATACACCAACGTTTCGTTTTAGTAGCTTACATTTACCAAAAAAACTACCTATTACAATTCCCTCATCACTCTTAGAGCAACGCCCCGATATTCGTGCAGCAGAAGAGCAAATGCGTGCAGCCAATGCGCTTATCGGCGTAGCTATTGCCAATCGCCTACCCAACTTTACTATTGGGGGCAGTAACTTAGGGACAGCAGCAACCACTTTAGGGGCATTACTGCAACCTGATACGCGTTTTTGGGCCTTAGCAGGAGTCATTGCTCAGCCTATTTTTGCCGGTGGTGCGTTGAAACATCGCCAACGCGCAGCAGAAGCTGCATATAGACAAACAGCGGCACAATATCGCAGTACCGTCATTAATGCATATCAGAATGTAGCTGACACGCTAAAAGCCATACAAGCGGATGGGGTAGCAATACAAGCAGCACGCCATGCCGAACGCGCCGCATTCACCAGTATAAGTATTGCGCGCAAGCAATTTAGCTTAGGCGATGCAAGCAGCTCAGTCTTACTCATTAATCAACAAAGCTACCAACAAGCCAAATTAAATTTAATTCAAGCGCAAGCAAATCAGCTCACCGACACCGCCGCATTATTTCAAGCCCTAGGAGGTGGTTGGAATAGTGACGCCAATACAGCATAATGAATAAAATAATATTCGGATGAATAAAGAACAAAATGAATCAAGCTAAAATACAAAAAATATTTTTACTCAGTGGCATCATATCCGCCTTCCTTGCAAATATCTTAGGAGCATTTGGTACCCACGCACTTAAAACGGTATTAAGTAGCTATCAATTAGAAGTTTTTAAAACCGGCGTGCAATATCAATTTTACCATAGCCTTGCCTTATGCATGGTGGCGTTGCTGATGTTTCACATAACCAATAAATGGGTGCGAGCGAGCGGAATTAGTTTTATTGCAGGAATAGGACTCTTTTGCGGCAGTTTATACCTGTTAAGTTTAAGCACTATTAAAAATATTGGATTTATCACCCCTATTGGTGGATTAGCATTCCTTCTCGGTTGGCTTTTCTTAGCATTGGGTATTATTTATCATAAAAACAACAATTAATTGCTACAGTGCCTCTTACCCTACTACTAGCCCCCGGTGTTTTGCACATCCCTTTGCTGTTTCTTCGCTTATAAAATCAATAAAATTCATTCCCTATTTACACAATCTTAAAAAAAGAACCTTATTTAAAACTAACGCTCTTCCACACGCTGTGCGCGAGGAAGAGCGGATCTAATTTTTGCTCTGTTCCTAATAGGTTAATCTTGAAGTAAGCAACACCAATAGACCTCTAGCAACCATTACCATGCGATCTATTTAGCAGAAAATGTACCATGCTTTTTTAATACGCCTACTTCTTCAGTATGTTTTTGCGCTTCAGCTGGAGAAACAAAGATAGAGTATCGCGACGTACTCTTTAATGGGCTAATTTCCAAACCTTTTTCACACGCAATATAAGCTCTTAACAAATTATTAGCATTATTATCCGAATTTATTATTGTACTCGGCAGTATTACGTTAAATTTATATGTTGCTGGCTGCTGACCAAGCATTTCATATAATAACTTACATGAAGAAGAAATGGGGATTTCGGTATTATTTTTTATATCATTCATAAACAATTATTCCATTATTAAAAATATCTTTATATAAATTTATTCGTCTAAACACGTAGTGGTCACAGTTGCTGTACGGTTAAATTTATTCCAACCCACGGCATGTCCTTTTAATGCCGCATGCAAGGCTTTAATCGTCGTGTAAAAAAGGGCCCAACGACTGAACAAGCGTTGTGGTATCAACCACAATAATAAGGTTTTATCTTCACCTCGTTCGAGGAAAAAAGACATACACCCTAAGACAAAATCAATGGAAATAAACAGGACATAATAAATAGAGACCGTCATTAGATGAACAAATAACTCTCCCGAAGGATGAGTCATCTGGTTAAACACTAATACGCCCAGCACTAATAAAAACAAAATATCCATCAACGGGCCAATTATTGGAATCAATAACATGCCAATAAGTGTACTGGGAAATATTAAGCATCCCAACCAGCCATAACGACGCCTAAATAGCATATCTTTATGTTTCCAAAGTGCTTGAAATCCACCAAAAGTCCAACGATAGCGCTGCTTTATATAGGGCTTAATCGTATCAGGAGCCTCGGTATACGTAATTGCCTTATCGGCAAATCGAATCGCATACCCACTTTTTCTTATTGTTAAGGTTAAATCCTCATCTTCTGCTAAGGTATTTTCAGGAAATCCACCTAAACGAACCACCAAATCACGCCGCCATGCTCCGGTCGCACCGGCCACAATCATTAAGGCATTTAATACACTAAAAGCACGACGCAATAAATTGTGATTTGTAATATACTCAACAGCTTGCATTTTTGTCAGCCAGTTCGTTCTATTACCTACTTTAATATTACCTGCAACAGCCCCAACATGCTCGTCTATAAACTGACTGGTTAATTCCATGATAGTCATTTTCGAGACAATGGTATCCGCATCAATGGTCACCACAATATCCGCTTTTGTATGACTAATGGCATTATTTAAAGCAGCTGATTTTCCCTGATTTGGCTGCTGAATTAAGTGTACTAATTTATTATCTTGATAATGGGATTGTAATAAAGTCCAAGTATTATCACTTGAACCATCATCCACCACTATAATTTCAAATACTGTGGGGTGAGTTGATGCCAGCAATAAATCAACGGTGCGCAGAATCACTTTGCCCTCATTATAAGCAGGAATAAGTACCGCCACAGAATATTGTGGCTGGTAGGCATAAACTAGCGAGCGCGTTTTAAATTTTTGATAGCCCACAAGGGTAAACAGTAAAATGATTTGAATTACGCTGTATACAAGACAAATCAGTAATAACAAAGCAATCAAAGCCAGGCTTAAACATAAAAGATGCAAAGACAGCTCATTAATCGCATGCTGCCAGAACCTAGTTTCTTGTGCTAAAGGACTTGCAGAAGCTCTAATTGGCAAAGACGTACCTGAGAACACTTCAATAGGGTAACCACGAGCACTAAGTTCGGCGATAAGAAACGAATACCCCCTATTTGTTTGACTAATAGATTGAGCAAAACGCCCTTCTTTTGTCGATACGCTCTGAAAAGAATAAGAATATAAATTTATCGCAAACAGGGAAAATAATGCGATTAAAAAGGAAAACACTACAATAATGCCTGCTTTTATAAACCGCCACCGTCTATTCGCAGGATCATAAAAAACCGGCCAATTACTCATTCCTCTTTTTTCCTCAAATAAAAACGGGAATTCACTCCAATGAACTCTCTCCTTTTGCACCATGCGCTTCACATGAAGCGGCAAAATTTGTGCTGATAATCCCGTTACAATAAATTAGTATACTATTTAACTTTTACGCTCCTTCAGTCCATTCCAGCGCTGATGCTATCCCAAGGAGAACTCTAAATAAAATCCCTATTATTTCCGCTAAGCCTCATTATTATTAAATTCACGTACGTTATACATAGATCCATTCAGCCGAACCTCTCGATAAGGAACATAAACCTTATCCAAAATAGATGTTAACCTAGGGATTTTACACCGCTTTTAGTTTAAAAGACATGCTTTTTGATTCTTTTTTGAAAGTAACAAAAGTGTAGATTTGAGGCGTTCTTTTTGATCCATTTCGATCTACTTAATAATGACCTCATTTATCTAGCTCCTCAAATTGAAAATGTTTGCAAAAGTCCCTCTCTAAACTCAGTATCTTTTTCATATACGCAGATAACATTTTGCTCCAGATCAATATCAAGCAATAATTGACATCGAACCAATGGCTCATGCGACACTACATGCTCAATTTTCAAACTAAACAGTGTTGCATTTGGGTCAGTAAATGTTCCCTCAAAATTATTTGGAAACAATGGATCTTGTTGCACTGAACTATATAAAAAAGCAGTATCAAACTCAACATAATCTTTGATAGCCCCTGTATTCCATTGCCACATCATATTAAAGAAATTAACAGTAGGTACACCTGTTGACTCCCAAATAACTCCCTGTGGATCCCACTCACTATTTTCACACGGTATCATCTCTGAGGATGTTGCCGATAACGTCAAAAAAGGCCGCAATGTCTTTGCAATAAATAAGTTAAAGCCTATTTCTATGTCCTCAATTACCCCATGAACTATAAAAATAAAATAATGTTCATTTTGTTGAACCTCAATAAGAGGTATTAATACTTCAATTAAATTTGGATTCATCATATTTTTATTTCTCACCTAGCGCATTAACATTTTGTTTTTGTTACATTAAACGCACGTTCTATTCAAATAAATACTACACTCATTTATAGAACAGTTATTAAATAAATGCTTTTTAATTCCAGGAGAACATAATAATTCTCCCCAGAAAATCAAACTCAATTAATTTATTAATATTTATTATGGACTTAAATATGAAAAAAACTCGTTTTATATTAACTTTTACAGCAGGCATCATCTCTCTTCTGGCTACGCCTATCCAAGCATGTACTTCTTTTATTCTTAAAGCAGATGATGGGGGTTATGTTTATGGTCGAACACTTGAGTTTGGCATGGACTTACACTCTACTCCCATAGCCATACCACGAAGTTTTAATTATCAAGGCACGGGAGTTAATGATGCCTTAGGAAAAAAATGGTTAACTAAATATGCCGCAATCGGCATGAACGGTATCAATTTACCTATTTTGGTCGATGGAATAAATGAAAAAGGCATGAGCGGTGGGCTATTGTATGCTCCTAATACCGCTCAATATCAAGACGTTAATGTTAAGGATGCCCATAACTCCATTGCCTCATATGAAATGCTTACTTATGCTCTAACCAATTTTGCTACTGTTGAAGAGGTAAAAGCCGGATTCCAACATCTTTTAATTAATAAAACAGGGCACCAACCCTTTAACAGTACCATTCCAGTACATATGACGTTGCACGACGCCCAAGGAAAAAGCTTAGTTATTGAATATAATAATGGCACATTATTTACTTATGATAATCCCACCGGCATCATGACCAATGATCCAAATTTTGCTTATCAGCTCGCCAATATCGGCTTGTATGCCAATTTAACACCGCAAGAAGCCAAACCTTTAACGATTAATGGCATGCAGTTTACCCCACCCTCTTCCGGTAGTGGATTACATGGCTTGCCGGGCGATTTTCTATCGCCCTCTCGTTTTATTCGTGCTTTATTTTATGCTAATTCAGCACCAATTACGGCAACCACAGCGGAACAAGTAGCAACAGCATTTCATCTACTAAATAATTTTGATATACCTCCTGGAGCGGTTCAACTGTCAGCCAGCAATCCTTATGGTGGTAATAGTGATGGTTATGAAAAAACGCAATGGATCGTGGCAGTAGATGCTAAAAATCTTATTTATTACGTTAAAACATTTACTAACGCTACAGTGCAAATGATCGATATGAGCAAACTTGATCTGAATAATAAAGGCATTAAAACATTTAAGCTTCAGGATGAGGAGTTACGCATTGATTTAACAACGCAGTAATTTTATCGCAACTAATGGGGTTGCCAAACACCGGATTAGCAGTACGCCTAATCCGGGCAGATGCACACGGTTCGTAAGTGTTCAGCCTAGTTGAAGGAACGGCCATCTTTGGCTCCTCTTGAAATAAAGTCAGGTAAAATGGTGCTCACATAGCCACCTATGCTGCGCTCATTTTACCTGACTTTATCCCAATATGAGCTCAAATATGGCCGCTCGAGTATTTGTTTAGCCATGCTCTATGAACGGTTACCAATCTTACTTTTTCTTTTTTAAGCGAATACCATCATCAGCTATCAAGATTATTCCTTGCTTATACAGCTGACCAATAGCTCGTTTAAAATTGCTTTTACTATCACTGAACATACGTTTAATATCCAAAGCCGAGCTTTTATCATGCAGTGCTAAAAAGCCCTGTTCTTCTTGTAGCTTCGTCTCTATGCGCGAGGCTAAATCATACACGCCGCTTTGCCCCATTTGTCTTAAAGTCACATCAATTTTATCATCATCACGCACCGCTTTGATGTATCCTTGCATTGTTCTACCATAGTTTAAATGCTTAAAAGTATCTGCGGCATGAATTAAACCCCAATGAGTACTATTAACAATGACCTTATGCCCTAAAGAGGTTGGCTCATCAATGATCAACGTGACCTCTTGCCCTGCTTTGAATTGATGTGGGGTTTTATCTAAAAAGTAATTTAATTTAGAGCTGGCAATAATACGTTCTTGATTATCTTGTTTTACATAAACCACATAAGATTTATTTACTTCCATCGGTCGTTGTTGTTCCGCTCTGGGTACTAATAAATCTTTATCTAAACCCCAGGCAAGAAAAGCACCCACAGGATTAACATCAATCACTCGTAAAAAAGCAAATTGTCCTACCTGAGCATGGGGACGTTTGGTGGTGGCAATAATTTTATCTTCAGAATCAAAGTAGAGAAACACTTCGATTTTATCATTTATTTGTGTCTCGTTTGGCACTGCTTTGCTGGGTAATAAAATCTCACCAAATCGCCCACCATCTAAATAAATACCAAAAGGCACTTCTTTAACTACTCTTAATGTGTTCCATTTACCGACTTCAATCATTGCTTACTCACTTATAACAAAACATTATGCACTCAAACCTTAATTATTATATCCTATTTGTACGTATTTTTTGCACAAAAATATTTATCTTTTTTCTGATCTATGTGTATGATGCCACTTATACTACTCAATGACTGTATCCTGTGCAGATAAATAAAGCGCCATGAGTTCTTCAAGAAAAATTATTCATATCGATATGGACTGTTTTTATGCTGCTATTGAAATGCGTGATTTTCCCGAACTTGCCAATCTACCCGTAGCGGTAGGAGGAAATACGCAGCAACGAGGCGTTATTGCCACGTGTAATTACGCAGCACGCGCCTTTGGGATACGCTCAGCAATGCCAACGGCACAAGCATTGAAATTATGTAAGCATTTAGTGTTACAACCCGTGCGCATGGAAATATATCAGCAAGAAAGCCAATACATTCGCGCTATTTTCGCCCAATATACTGATTTGATAGAACCGCTTTCCCTAGACGAAGCCTATCTTGATGTCACCCACACCCAAAAATATCAAGGCAGCGCCACCTGGATGGCCGAAGCTATTCGAGCGCAAATCCAACAAACACGACAACTCACCGCAAGTGCAGGGATTGCTCCCAATAAATATTTAGCTAAAATTGCCAGTGATTGGCATAAACCTAATGGTCAAAAAGTCATTAAGCCGGAAGAAGTCGCCGCTTTTATTAATGCATTACCGGTCCGTAAATTATTCGGTGTCGGACCTAAAATGGAAGAAAAGCTCCATTCATTAAATATTACAACGTGCGCTGAAATGCAACACTATTCTCTTGAGTATTTATGCGCTAAATTTGGCGCAATGGGCCAACGTCTTTATGAACTGGCACGCGGCATTGATGAGCGCCCCGTTAATCCTGAGCGCATTCGTAAATCCATTAGCGTTGAAGAAACCTACGCCAAAGATTTGCCCGATAATAATGCCTGCTTAAAAGCACTTCCTGAACTTCTCGATAGGCTAGAACAACGCATACAACGCACCGGAGCGCCTATTGAAATTCATAATTTATTTGTAAAATTAAAATTTAATGATTTCCAACATACCACAGTCGAACGCATTCATCATAAAATTGATCTTGCTATTATCCAGCAATTAATACAAGAAGGGTTTACAAGAAAAAATCTTCCCGTGCGTTTATTAGGGATAGGGGTTAAATTAAAACAAGAAGCTAGTTACGAAGGTATTCAATTATCATTATTTGATTAAATGAGAACATCATAACGAATAAAGCCTTTTGTATTTTATATTGTTTGTGCCCACCATTTAGCACACAGCACGAGATCCTATTTCCCCCATCACAAACTATTCTCACTTCAACGGGCTCTATCACTATATCGTGCCTAATCTTATAACTAATAAAACAAATAGTTCTCCAATAGCACAGACAAATTAATTATATGCAAAATTCCCTTGTTGAATCCTCACTCTTCTTCTTTAATTAACAATAAGACCATGTCTTTATAAAAATAAAAAAACGTATGAAAAAAACTCATCAAGACAAGGAGAGCAAAATGAGTAAAGAAAAAACAACTACACCTGTAAATAATGGAACTAAAAAAGCAGAATCTCATCAAATAAGGCAAGCAACACCTACCTTTTTTGAACAAAAACCAACTCGTACCTTAAGAAGAAAAGAACCTACCGAATTAGAGCTTTTTGATAAAAAAATAACTCTGCAATCCAATAGCGATCTTTTATTAGCCGCTATTTTACAAGAATTAAAAACTCAAAATACGATGAAATATCAAAAACAATTAAAACAACAAGAAAAAGAACAACGCAGAGAACAAGCCGAAGAAGAAATGCAAACCCGCGATAACGCTCGATTTGAAGCCGTACGCAGCTCACTCTATTCTTAACATAAAAAACGTATTGGGCCATAATGGCCCAACAGATTTTTTAATTATTTTTTTATTTTCCCATAACGATTCAATACATGCCCTCCCATATTTCGCGCAATTTCGCCCTCGGCAAAAAATACTTTACCGATTAATTTATTTTGTAAAAAAGAGGCCTCTTCTTCGTTATGCGAGCGGATTACTATTTCAATTTCAGGATTAATCTGTTGCGCGCAACGTATCATTTTTTGCACATCAACGGTATTCGATATAACAATCATTAACATACTAGCGCGCGCAATATGACCTTGAATCAACACAGAAGGTTCAGACGCCTCACCATATACCGCCGCAATACCAGTCGAACGCAGGCGTTCAATAATTTCTCGATTTTCATCCACTACCACATAAGGAATAGCATGCTGTGATAATAATTGTGCCACACGCCGCCCCACTCGCCCATAACCCACCATCACAAGCTGACCCGCCAAATATTCATTATGCGTGTCTATAGGTAATTCAGCTAAAGGATCGTTCGCACGAACAAATGGCTTAGTTATCTTAGGATGTGCTTTAATCCACGCATGAACTGGAAAAATAAGTTTAAATATTAATGGATTAATAGCCATCGAGATGAGCGCGCCAGCCAATATAAAATTACGCCCTTCTTCTGATAATAACCCCAAGCGAATGCCTAGCTCTGCAAGAATAAAAGAAAATTCACCAATTTGCGCTAAGCTTGCCGAGACAATTAAGGCGGTGTGTACCGGATAGCGAAATGCTAAAACGAGTATAAATGCAGCAATAGATTTACCAACCACAATAATCCCCACCACAGCTAATACCTGTAGTGGATGTTCTACTAAAATTGCCGGATTAAATAACATGCCGACCGAGACAAAAAATAACACGGCAAAAGCATCTCGCAACGGTAATGATTCTTCTGCTGCACGATGGCTAAAAGAGGATTCACGCATAATCATGCCAGCAAAAAAAGCACCCAAAGCAAAAGATACGCCAAATAATTTCGCGGCAATATAGGCAATACTGATGGCCGCAGAAATAACACATAAAGTAAATAATTCCCGCGAGCCAGTTTGAGCTACATGCCATAAAATTTTCGGCATAAAACGCCGACCAGCAAAGAACATAATAAGGAGAAAAGCCAAGATTTTTAGCACGGTTAAAATAAGAATAAACCATAGCGATTGCTGCGGCTCATTGCTATTATTTGCACCACCTAACCAAAAAGATAATGGGGGTAATAAAACCAAGACCACTACCATTGCTAAATCTTCAACTAAAAGCCAACCCACAGCAATATGACCATTAACAGATGATTGCACGCCTCGCTCTTCTAAGGCACGTAAAAGAACAACCGTACTGGCTACCGACAAGGAAAGACCAAAAATAAGAGCACTACCAAAACTCCATCCCCACATCATAGCAGCACCACCACCAAGCAAGGTTGCTGCAACCATTTGCACTATCGCGCCAGGAATAGCAATCTTTCGCACCCGCATTAGATCGCTCAAAGAAAAATGCAACCCCACGCCAAACATCAACAACATCACCCCTATTTCGGCCAGTTCTTGCGCAATATCCACATTAGCTACCAAACCAGGCGTATAGGGGCCAATACACACCCCCGCCAATAAATAACCTACTAATGCAGGCAACTTAAAACGTAGCGCAACAAATCCTAGAACCAACGCTAAAGAAAATCCCATGGCAATAGTGGTAATTAACGGCAGCGAATGCTCCATAAAAACTCCTTCTTTTAAATCAATACATCGATGGGTATATAGTGCACATCGCCATATTATATATTTAGACCATATTAACAAAACAAACAACACATAGATTGTTCTGTAACTCAAGAAAAATAAGCTACACTTAATTACATTAATCAAATCAATATATGAGTATTATCATGGGACAGTTAGTAGATGGCGTATGGCATGATCAATGGTATGAAACTAAAGCACATGGGGGTTCTTTTCAGCGCGAACAAGCACAAATGCGCCATTGGATTACCGCTGATGGCACTGCTGGCCCCTCAGGATTAGAGGGATTTAAGGCCGAAAGTGGGCGATATCATTTATACGTTTCTCTAGCATGCCCCTGGGCTCATCGAACTCTTATCCTGCGCCAGCTAAAAAATTTAACACCACACATCGGCTTATCCATCGTAAGCCCCGATATGTTAACGCAGGGTTGGACTTTTGATACGAGTAAAAACAGCAGCGGCGATACGCTAAATCACTGTAATTATTTATATGAACTGTACTTAAAAAATGACCCAAACTATACGGGACGCGTTACGGTACCTGTGTTATGGGACACAAAAACACAGCACATTGTCAACAATGAATCCTCAGAAATTATTTTAATGTTCAATGACGCATTTAATGAGTTAACGCATAATCATACCAATTATTATCCGCAAGAATTAAAAGAAGATATTGATACGATGAATGCCTTTATTTATGACACCATTAATAATGGCGTATATCGTTGTGGTTTTGCCACCACGCAAGAGGCTTATGAAGAGGCGTATCATCAATTATTTAACGCATTAGATAAACTAGAGCAACTATTAGCACAACAGCGCTATCTTATAGACAATACCATTACTCTTGCCGATTGGCGCCTTTTTACCACCTTAATTCGTTTTGATGCGGTGTATTACGGTCATTTTAAATGTAATAAAAAACGTCTTGAAGACTACCCTAATCTGGCACACTATCTGCGTGAACTTTACCAATGGCCTGGAGTCGCGCAAACAGTAGATATGCAACAGATTAAGCGCCATTATTATTTTAGTCACACCATGATAAATCCTACTCAAATTGTGCCTATAGGCCCAGAAATTGATTATTTTCGCCCTTATAATCGAGGCCAATGAAAATAATCCAGCAAAATAAAAAAGGCGTGGCTAATGACAGACTACTCTTTAATTAAAAAATTTATTACGGCCGCCCCAAAAACGCGGGCGCGTAACACTTATGATAATGAACAATACATCAATCCTGCTTATTATGATATTGAGCATTGTCCCTTATTAGCAGTAAATGAGACAAGAATATGGGTATTACGAGAGGACTTAATCTTAGCGCTGGGAATAAAAAATGCGCCCGAATCTGAAAAAAATACGCGTTTAACAGAAAAAATTGCCCCTTCATTACATTCTTATTTTGATCACAACGATCGATACGGTCATCCTTCTTTAACGATGCCCCAACATAATAGCCCGGTGTATTATGCGGGTTGGTTGCGACAAAATGAGCACCATCTCACGTTATATATTCATTCCGGCCGTTATCAAAATAAAGAACTTAACTCATGGCAAAAAACCACTATAGAACACTACATTGCCATGCAGTTAATTGACGCTTTTGGCGAACAAGATATTTTATTTTATGATAGAACGTGCGAACAAGACTCTGTGGCGTTCTTTAAAAACAAAGCATTAATTCACAACAGATCAAAACGAGTGTATTGCAAAACATTAATAGAAAATAGCTCACCTTTACTCTGCCCAGAACCTAATCTTACATTTTTAAATAAAATAGATGCAGACGGCTTTACCTTTTTATTAAGGGCCGCCGCAGAAGGTAATATAACTCTTGTTGAGCATTTGATTGAATGCGGTGTTGATGTGAATCTCATGTATCAAAAAAAACAATTCACCGCGCTTGATTTTGCCTGCCAAAATGGACATTTTAACGTCTGCCAGTTACTCATGAAGGCCAATGCCCGCGCCCAACAAATACATTCTCAAATTGATGGCGATTCGATATATGACTTTATTCAGCGCGGTTATCTCGAGGGCGTGCGCCTTTTACTATATATTAACGAGACACTGCTTAATAAACCAAATGAACAAGGAATAACACCATTAAATGCTGCCATTCTTAATCAAAAAGTGGACATCGTTAGCTATTTAGTCCAAGAAAAAAAAGCACTTATCAATAGCTATGTTCATCTAGCAGATCTAGATTATCCCTCTCTTGATTTAGCCTATGGCATGATGAATGAGCCTATTATTCAACTATTACTACAACAAGGAGCTCGTGCGATTAGTGCGATTGACAATCAAGAGCATTTTATTTATTTCCATATTAATCAAGGAGATTTAGAGCGAGTTGCGCTATATGTTCACTATGAACCAGAATGTTTAGACATAAAAAATACACACGGACTTACCCCCATCATGTATGCTAAAGAGCAACAACAAGACGATATTATTAGGTTTTTACAACAAAAGATAAATCCCAATGAATCTATTACTGAATCTGACCTAAAGCCCGGAACGTAGGCGATTTGAATCAATTATGTTCGTTTAGATGCGTTTGCCCTGACATCTGCCCATCTTTTATTGCAAGCCCAAAGATATGGCGTTAGCATTAATATTAGGCGAATCCATTGCTCGAATCAGCTCATGCATCTGCTGAAATGCAGGCACAGTTAAATCGAGGTTATTAATTAAGAGCTGATGTTGATTCAATAACTGCTTAATATGGATTAAATGTTCTTTGTATTGGCCACTATCATAAGTCAGAACGTCTCGAATGGTTAACGATAACAGTTGAATACAAATATCATAAAGTCGGCTGTATCCTTTGCTATTACGTTTAGTATACGGTGCATCTTGGGTAAGCACTTTATCCATCACCTCAATAAGACTGCTGCATAAAGTCGTATAAGAAATATTTGCCCCATTAAGCAAAGAAAAAAGAGTCTTGTCAGCCAACACACGCCTATCATAACTACGCCACCAGCTAGCATTATATGAGCAACGATAGGCTTGCAGCTGCGCGCGTAATGTTGTAGAAATACATGCTGATTTTGCGATGGCTTCCGAGTGGCATATCACACTTAAATCATCTACGGCATACACTATTTTATCCAATGATTGAATCGCGCGACGATGATGATGATTATCTAATACTATAGAGGAATCGGTGTTTATAGCGCCTAACCATTGGGCTAGAGCTTGATAATAAAACAACCACCATCGCTCCTTTTTTTTCTCATCCAAATGCAGTTCTTTTTGCACGAAACCACGCAGCATGTCACGACGAAAAGAATGTTGTGTTTTATCATCAAAATTTAGTGCTGCAAACAACTGTTCATCGCTTGCGTGCGTTACCTTTTTTTGCAAAGCAACGAGCTGCTGCAACGATGCTCTATTATTTAATGCATCTTGTTTTTTAAGAGCAGTCCATACACATTCAATCTCTGCACTTTGTGACAACTGTGGCATCACAAACTCTTTTAGAAATTGCTTTTTATCTCGCGATGCAGACACAATATCATTTATTACTTCTTTTTTTAACGCGGGATATTTCTTTTGTAAGTTCAATGAATCCTTTACTTGTTCCATAAATTGCGTGGCTGAACACCAAGGTTTTTGTTGCCAAACCGCATAATGCGCACGAATAGCAGCATGTTCGACTACCCCATGCTCAAGCAAATACTCAAAAAATGATAAAAAAGCAAAAGCACGGATACACGTACTAGCATTCCTCACATCATGATAAATTAATTGCGCAATAAGTACTTGCCGCTCTTGCGATAAAGCCGACCATGCATCAATTCCTTTTTCTACCGCTTCTAAATATTTTTGTGGCTGAGGATGTGCTGCGGCACACTCTATAATTGACGCATAAGAGAGTAGTGTATATTCACAAGTTAGTTTCTTCAAAGAGACCAATGTACTAACCCATTGCTCCGCTTGAGAATGACGCAATAAAATCAACAAAGCATCTTGTTCACGTTCCGGCACACTACCCCATGATTCGTCTTGTTGCACAATACACGCTATTTTTTTTAAATTATTGATATACGCCAGATTCACGGTATCAAAATAAGCATCGCCAAATTGAGCAATGGTGTGCCTCTCCACTCTACTTCGCCAAAGCTTCGGAAATAAATTCAGCGTATGCAAATACTTAATTGCGTTGTGCCATTGCTCTATAGAGCGCTCTTTTTTCTGAGCCCCCTTAAGTAAGGTCAATACGTGTTGATGAGCAATAGCGCTGTTATTGCATAAATGCAACAAAGAAATGGATAACACTTCATCATCAAATGTATTTGCTAAGACAAAACGCCACCATAATGTTAATAAATAAGTATTGCTTATTAATAACTCGGGGGCTTGCTCTAATAAAAATCTAAGCGCGCGTACTAGCACCGAGGCAGCAACTTTAGTATTTAATGCCTCTATAATTACAGGCTCTAACCAAGCATGCACATTCAAAGGTATTTGTTGGCATTGCACGATGCAATGCAAAAGAGTTTTTAATGTTCCTTGTTGTGCATAATGGGCAAATAGGCCATTTTTAGCATTCAGTAACCGTTTCATCCATTGCACATCAACAGTTGCAATCGACTCCTGCGATAACAAGCTAAAAAATAGCGCGCCATCATGCGGGGAGGGGAACTGAGAGAACCAATCAAGCCAAGATAATTGTTCTGATCGCTCTTTAGGATACCGTGCAAACCATTGCTGCAAGGGTTCTAAAGCGGTTCGTAAATCATGCAATAACAGATGATCATAAACTAAAGTATGTTCATAAAGCACATGATGTTGCTCTAATTGAGTCAAAAGATAAGAACACGATAATCCTTGCGATAATAAATAGTGTACTTCTTCTAAAGTCTGCTGCACCCGTTGTGGCGCATGAGTTGACAAGCGCTCCAACTGCCCTAATCGCGCCCGTAATTGCTCTGTATGTTGAGTGATCTTGCGCCCGCCTGCTAATACTGCCGCATCAAGCCCGGCTACATCATTGGTGGTGTGCTCTACTAACATTGTATGTTCTTTCATCATTCATCTCACGCAAATTAATTGGGGTAATTAGCATCTCTTATTGGGGAGTGCTCTAATTCCTCTATCATCTCCTGCAAATAGCGCATCGCAGGATCTTGCTCTATTGCTTGAGGTTGAAATAATCCTCTTGCACTATGGTGTACTGCTTGATGCGCCTGCAAAGAATCATTCAACAACTTTTTAATAAAATGCACCCGCTCGGTACGCGATGATAAGTCACTACATTCTTCGCTAAGATATTGGCTAGCAACATGAAGTAACATTTTGATGCTAACATCATACAAACGGCTATACCCTTTTTTATTAAACGTCACAAATCGTGCTCTGTCCGAATGAATAATGTCCTTTTGCACCGTTAAAATATGACGAATAAGATGCTGATAATAGTCCTCTTTAGTAAGCGAATGTTCTTGAGCAGTCACTCCATTAAATAATTGTTGCGCTTGCTTAGCGCGCGCGCTATTTTTCCACCAACATAGTTCATAACTTTGTTTTAATTGTTGAAAGTCACATTGATGTTGTTGTGCTAAAGAGGTTACAGAATCATGCGCAAACGATTCTTGCGGAGTAGTGAGCGAGTTTAGTGGTTCTGTAACATGTACAATGCTATTTAGTTCGCACAGTAACGCAGAAAAACGCTTGAATCCGGCTAACGCTTGTTGGTGATAATGCATATCTAAGGCCACAGGTTGATTTAATAAGGCACTATCACTCATCTGTTGTACATAGTTCCAACACGCCTCATGCTGTTTTGCACCCAAAGAAATATATCCATGTTGAATTCCTCGCATCAATTCTATACGTCGGGTATTAGGTTGCGCCAAATTAAACCATGAATGCAATGACTGATTTTGTGCGGCTTGTTGTGCTTGCATCGTTAAGGTAACCGCGTTACTTAAAGAGCGCGAGCTATCATATTCATCAAGCCGTAATAAATGACCCTGCACACCATGCCATAATGCAGCACACGAGTCTTCGGTGCATTCATTGGGTATGTATGTAATAAATGCGTTAAATAAACTCACCTCCTGTGTGCTGTCATTTTGATCGGCCCACTTATAATATTGCGCCATGATAAAGCGCTCTTTAGGGGTATTCGCCGCATCGTGTACTAACGTTAACACGTTAAGCTTATCCCCTATTGCAACACGCAGCGCGTCTACGCTGCTAACACGATTTTGTTTTGTCTCTTGCCACAAGGTGTTTAATACATGCTCTAAAAATTGCGCGCATGCGCCCATATCGTCAAAAGATTCTTCTGCCAATAAAGATAAAAACAGCGCTCTTTTTTGCACTAACTCCAAAGAACTCTGCGCTAAAATGGCTCTATTTTGCTCTTCCAACACCGGCTGCCAAGAGTCTGGAAACTCAGCTATTACATTTATTATTTGTTCTTGCATCAGCAATAATTCTATGCGCGAACTTAACGACATAGAGCTTTGCAAATAAGCCAAAATAATAATCCGCCTGGAGTTCAATGCACAAGATACCGAGGCAATACGTACTACATGTTCAAGTCCTCGCTGCTTGAGTTGCTCAAAATCAAGAAGATGTTCTTCCTTGGAGGATTCTAAATAAGGATTGAGCCAATAAGCTATCAATTCTTGCGCAAATCCATACAAAGACGCACTGGCAAAATTCGTTGGATGCTGCGTTAAAAACGTTAATAAATTAGCCCATTGCTGCTCTTTTGATACGTTTAATACAAACGCATCGCGCAATATTGGCGCTAAGATATCCCCCCAAGAATACGGTAGCATTGCGTATATTTTAAGCCAATGCACATTCTCTTGCACCAGAGCACTCCACAAGCGGGCATCGCCTTTAAATTCCAATAAATTCTGGATCACGTGAATAAATAAAGTGGTACGTGAATCACTAGAGTCAAAATATTGCACGCGCAATAATGTTTTTACCAATAGAGCAAAAGAATCGGCCGCCTCTTTGTTTGCTCCTTGCAGCCACAGTTGATAACAAGAGCTTGGCCACTGAGCACAGGAATCATGTAGCGCGCGCGCATCATTGCTCATTAATGGCGCTAGATAGCGTAAAAAGGAAATCCTCTCTTGGTCTTGCGGTAATTGCGTCCAAGCAGCACTCAAGGCATGTTGCCAGGCCAATGATAGCGTATCTAATACACTCAACTCTTCAATGTATAAGGCCCAAGCATTGACATCCCAAGGTTCTAACAATGCTTTTGAACGGGTCGCTAACTGCGTAAATAAACAATCAGATAAAGTACCGCTAAGATTTTTTTCATGGATTAAAGTAAATAAAATTTTAGCGTTATGTGGAGACAACGACTCATATAATTGATGCCAACGTGAAGCGCTCGTGTCTATCTCATCATGAGCATACATCAATGCGTTGTGAATATAATGTTGTGCGGCTTGCCATTGATTAAAAGAACGGGCCGATTCAAGCAAAGCATGCCACTGCCTAGGCAGCACATTAGATTGTACTATCTGCGTAATCCTGCGACTTAATTGCTCTATAGAATAATAAGGCGCACTATTTAAAATAAGAATGCGCTCATCGGTCGTGCAATGCTCTTGAATTAACTGTGACAATGCAACGATTGGTTGTGCTACTAAAGGACGTCGTTGACTTAAAAAGCCCCAAAATAATTGATTTAGTTGGCTATCACTACCAAAAATATCTATTTTGGGTAGCTCATTAAGATGATTAATATCACCTAAAGTTAAATCCGTTACAAAGGGCAATAGCACTGCGAACTGCTTTTGACGTAACAAAACCATATTATCATTAAGATAATCTTTAAATGCGACCACCTGCCTTGAGTTATACGCATTTTGTTGCATCATCTGCACCAATGCATGTACCGACTCAAGGGTTGGGAATCCTTTAGCCAATACGTCAAAGACAAACCCTCGTTGTGAACGCTCCTTGCTCCAAAGCACTGCTTCCCTTAATTTGGCAATAAACCCTTCTTTATGCAGTGGTTCCCAATAATATCGTACTAAAACAGCGGCTAAATGTTCAATAAATTGCTGTAATGACATCAATTCACTTTCATCATGTTGTAACCAAAAATCGCTATCAATACTCAATACTACATCGGTAATAAAGGAGGTTAAATAGGCATAGGCGGTTGCATCACCTAGAGAAAAAGAGGGTTTTTGCACTACCTTGAGCCAATCGGGTATGCCGTTATTAGTACCACCCAAAACACGATTAAGTAGATATAAGGGAGCAAACTGGCAATGCAATATTTGCGGTGTTAGCTGTTGTGGTAACGCTAGAGCAATTTCCTGCGCATAGCGCCACCATTGCTCAACCAATATAGAACCTGCTTGTTTGCTAGGCATCATAAACCATAAATCACTATCTAAAAGCAATAGTAATTGCTCCCAAATCTTATCACTGACAAACAAATCCGCTTCTTGAGGTTGCACTTGTTTTAACGCTATAAATAAGCGTTGTAAGCCATGTGTATGAAGCTCATCGAATTCGTGTTGAAAGTCGCGCATCTCATGCGATGAAATATTTTGCGCCAAACGAGAGCGAATACTGACAGCACGTTCCATCCATTTTTGTTGTAAGATAATAATATCATCCAAATGAGCAACTGATGAAATACTCTTAATTGGCGAACTTATTAACTTTAAGGGGCTTTCATCAATAGGCGAGGATTGATGCTGCGCTAATAACACGCACACATCATAGCGATTAACCCACATTTTGATATCTTTATTGGTACTGGTTTTCACTACAGTAATAATGTTGTCCCATAATAGGGCTGCATTGTGCACCCAAGCAGACCAATGTTGCTGCTGTAGTGTTTCATCGCCCCCTTTTGCATGACTCAAATAACGTTGCCAGTGCGTATCTAATGCAGCGCGACATACAGCCCATTGCGATTTTAATTGTTTCCACCATCGAATGTCTTGTGCACTCGAGGACTCATAGGTGCGCAATAAGGTTTCTATGGCTAAACTCATCCAGGCAATCAGTGCTTCATATCGACGTAACGCTTTATATTGCTGTTGTTGTAGTTGTTGGCGCATTTGGATGCACACACGCGCCTTTAAATAAAAATCGTGTATTGTTTTATTCTGCTCACCCGCTAACCAATCCCATTTAGTGCTGCCTTTTTGCTGATGCTTGGCTATTTTTTTTGCTAGATGCTGCTCTTCATAAATAAGCAAATCGACAAGGCGTTGCTTTTCTTGAGGTAGCGCGGCATAAATTTGATATTCATTAAGCAATTCATTTACATCAACAATACTTTGATAAATACCTGCTGCGCCATTACGTCCCTGACGACCACGTTCTTGCTTGGTTATTCTGGCACTAGCCAAATGAGTACTTAAAACAAAAAGCCCTTTTTCGGTTTTAGGTTGAATGTCTGTGCCTCGTCCCATCCGCGCGCTAAACACCGCCTGCCCCACTAAGCCGGCAAGGGGTACAATTTCCGACTCCGTTTTACCGGTATCATTCGTATCACAAAGAGTTAATAACGCATTATTAATATCCAACATTGCATAGACCGCTTGATAAAAACGTCGCACCTGTTTATCGTCTTGGCAGGTAATAAGCATCGGCTGGACCACGGTATGCTGCGCCATTATTTTGGCAATTTCTTGTGTTTGCACGCTAAACCCCGCAGCATACACCGTAGGTTTAAACTCAGTTGTCATAAGCTCATGCGTGGGTAATTTCACTACATGCTTTAATTGATACATATTGTTATATTGTTCTAGTTCTTGACTATTTCCGGCCGTACCAGTACACCCCTCAAACTTATGATAATAATTACTTAATCCGGAGCGACAATTTTGCGATAAAATAATTTTTGACTCAGGTTCAACAAAATAATTAGGAATACCACCAAGACGGGCTACTTCTTCATTTTTACGAATACACAGCATCTGATGGACCGCATCACTATAAGTGGCTCCTTCTTGCACTTGATTATTAATCATTACTTGAATAATACGAATAGAAATGACTTGCCCCAAAATGAGGCGTTGTGCCACTGCCGAACAAAAAGCAACGCCCTCTTTCATGGTATAAGCTGCGTGAGCCGCTTTTAATAAATAAACCAAAAACTCATCGCGTTTAATCAACGCCTCTTGTTTGTTGTCAGCGCCCTCATGCATAAGAGGTAATAAATAATCGTGGAAAAAAGTCGAATGCTCTGAGGCCATTGTATGCAAGGAAACTAATTGTTGGCTTAATACATCTAAATGACGCTGGCGAGAAATTTTGCTGTGCTGCGTAAATTCGTTATCTAAAGCAAGCACATCACAATAATATTGATAGACCACTTTATATGCCCATTCATCAAAATTATAGGCATCACATTCTAAACCTGGGTCAGGTAGATTAAACTGTGTCATATCATCAAGCAAAATATGATCTGCTTCATCAAGAAAGGCAATACGATGGGCAGGATTAAGTTTAATTTTTCGGCTATCTATCCAAGCATTACGCGATAAAAATAGCATTAAATTACCCATGGTGGCAAAGTTAACCGCACCACACGGCACTCTATTTCGCCCATCTTGCCCACGTTGTTTATACTCTTCAACTGCCGATTGAGGGGTAATATAACCTATAGGAATATTAAGCATATTTAATAAAGGGCGCGCCGCTAAAAAATCACGATGAGATAAACTTTCTTTCGCACTAAAAACATCAACCTCATAGCCATGCAACGCTAAAAATGCGGCACGAAGAAGACTAAAAATACTTTTGCCTTGGCCGGTGCGTATTTGATATAGCAATCGCTCATCATTATAACGTGCAGCATAGAGCAATGCCAAAGTTTGCGTATGATTCAACCATTTACCATCGCGACGCAACTCTATTTCACGCAAACACGCTAATAAGCGAGCAGAAGCAAAAAGTTCCGTGCCATCCTCACGATGTAACGCGCTAAGTACATCCTTTTGTGCTTCATTACATAAAACCAGCAACGAAGAAAAAACAATAGAATCTAAACAATATAACTGACTGTATTCATTCAGATAATAAAATAAATTTAATAAGTTCTTTTGTTCTTCTGCTGAACAAGGGCCATGCCCTTTTCGCTCAAAACCACTAATAACACGAATTAATTCTTGTCGTTCTAACACTGAATATATTCTTTTAGAAATACCACTAGCATCCGTTGCTCTTATTACTGTTTCATAATGATGCAATTGTTTTTGCATCACCTCAGACGTATACGATTCATAATCAGCATCTACAGTTAGCAAGTGCAGCAATGTACTTAACGATAATCGGGCACCCAATTGATAATAGTCACGTAGTACCACTCGTGCCTGCGCATCTGTTTTTTCCCACAACAGATTAATATCAGCTGAAATAATAAATGAGCCTTCTGTAGCATAGGCAATAATAATTAGTTTTGATTGCAACGACTCGTGACTCTTCATCCCAACATAAGAAAGCCAGCTCTTATCTTCATGATGAAGTGCCGTCCATAAATTATCTATTGCGGCATAAGGAAGACGCCAATCACTATGTTCAACACCTAAAACAGATACTAAGGGTTTAACCTGTTGTGTTAGATAAGCAATTAAATCCAACACGGCTTGTTCATGCATGACTTTATCAATGCGACTTGCCGTTGCTTGGCAAAAATAAGACAACCACTTTTGAAGTTGATTAAGTGGAAAGCGGCCATCTAACAGAGTAGATTGTTGCAAGAATTCATATAAAGAAGCCCGCAACGGTTTAGAAAGCGCCTGATTTTCAAATATATTTTGAATGGTGCGAGCCATGCTACTTAGCTCCTTAGAATGCACCATAAAGCGAACAATTAATGCGCTGTATTGATTGGGTAAGGAGGAGGCACTTAATTTTAAACATTGATTTTTATAAGAGGATTCTTGAATATGTTTCTGGCACTCATGTAATCGCGGCAGCGCTTTTATTAAACCAGGACTTACATGTTGCGCTCCAGGTGCATGGATTAATTCCTTTAGCAAATGAACAGGAAAATGTTGCTCATCACCTCGAGTGATAGCCTGTGCGAATGCCTGCAGCCACGCTAATAATTGAGGTAAGGAATAATATTCATCCGCATGAGCGCTAGAGGAAGATACGCCCTGCAGCAACGTGCCTAAAATCAAGCCCAACTCATTATAATGAGGTTTATTATGAAGGCTCGATAATACGCTAACACATTGTTCTATGAGCTGTTCGAACTGATGCGGATTTTGTTCCGGAATAGCCACTTGGCGAATAAATTGTTCAAATAATGCGTTGTTAATAGAGTAATCTGCTTTTTTTCCTAACCACTTTTGAAATGTTTGCTCAGAAAAAGCATACTCGTCTTCGGTCATTATCCGAAAACCAAATCCCTGATCAACAATACCACACCCTAACTCAACAGCTTCATTGATAAATTCCTCTCTTTTTTCGACACTAAGCGTTTTAGATGCAAAAGAAAGAAAAGACATAAACCCCATAGTGGGCAAAGCCAATTGATTGATTATTGTATGTACATCAGGCAGATAAGTGCTACGAGCAAAGATAATGCTGCTCATTTGCTTTTTTAACCGTTGGTATTCGCGCCCTCCCAGATCTTCTAATTCCATCAACGTCTGATGCATTTCAGGAGTAAAATCTACGCCGATTAACCAGGGAAAAATACGCAAATAAGGCTTGCTTTGCTGCGCAACAAACCATAACGCCAACCACTGTTGCGCGGATTGCATGCCATGGTGCATTTGATTAAAACAAGCCGATTCAAAGCACAATAACGCATCAGCCGCATGTTTTATCAACAACAGGCTTTGTTCTGAAGCCGGAGTTAATTGTGCCAAAATATGATGACATTGAGGTGCGGCTAAGGCAGAGATTAACTGTGGCAATTGCGCAAAACGCAACGGCCATATTTTTTCTTTTGCACTGCGGTTGTCAATAGAACATACTTTGCTTAATTTAACTAATGCTTGCAGGGCTTGAGTATGGCTTTGGTCAACTAACTGTTGTATCGTCGCCAGAGACACGTCATTTATTTTATCACGACCTAAAACTAAACTTTTAATTAATAAGCGCAGCAGGGGCAATCGCTCTTGGCTGGTGCAACTTTGAATAGATGCATTGAGCCACCATGAACGTTGAAAAAAGGGTTTATATTGAGTCCAATAATGTACGGCATCATGGGCATAATAACGGGCAAGATAGCGCAACACCGCGGTATATT
>CAZSAO010000004.1:42958-53714 GCA_964605275.1 uncultured Legionella sp. | reverse complement strand
CTAACTGTAAATCGTACCAAAAGAAAGACGTGCAAGTGCCTGCTTTAAAACCAAACTCTGAAATGGCAGATGAACAAATAATAACCGACTTATTAAAGCAATTGGTATAATTCGTAAATTCACATAATGAAAATCATCAAACGAGGGGATGTATGATGCACGCACAGCACTATTGTAATTAAAGGCCTGAGTCAATAAATCTTTATCCCAATAACCCACAAGCCCTTCTAAACAACACGCATAATAAAAACCATCATGATGCCAATTAATTTCATTTAAATGATTTAAAATATCTTGCTGATAATGCTGTGCACTATCTCCATCTACAGCATAACGAGCAATTTGTTTTAATACACTTAATATCCTTTCAATAAGCACTTGCCCATTAATGGGCTCTTGACGCATTAAAAGAGTCCATTGCTGTAGCACCGTTGCCGATAAAATTAATTCATGCTCATCAATATATTCAAACAATTGATAACATGATGCCCATAATGGCGCATAGTGCATTGGGCCAACAGTAGCACCATGCGCATCAACCAACCGCCACCAAAAATCAGCATGCGTGTGTTTCGCGTTTAATACGCGCAGACTATGTACCATGGCTTCAGTTTCAAGACGACTTAAACAAAAGGTCCAGTTTTTAACCGGAGATAACAAGCGATCACGCCAAATATATAAATATTCAGGTTGATGGCGAAATACAGATACCATTTGTTCTGCTAAGCGCATGAACAAGTACGAGCCACATTGTTCTTTTGCCCCGGCCACCGGATCATAAACATGCGTAATTTGGCCAAATGCTTGTAAGTGATTTTTAACTTGTTCTGTAGGCAAAACTTGATGGGTTCTATCGTATAAAAACAATGCCTTAACAAACGTAGGATCGGGTATAAAGCCTCGCGCCCATTGTTGTATATGCGCAACACTTTGTTCTTGTTCTGCAGCAGTTGGCTGCCAGCTTCGTTTAAACGTCTTTGCTTGCAAAGAGGCTTGAATACGAGCATCTAAAAGAGCCGCATCAGCGTGCGCGCTTTCATGTAAAATAGTACGGGCAGTAGCAAAATATCCCTTTTGTTTCGTTGCCAAAGTCGTTAAATGGCGCCAATACCCTGGTTTCACGTCTTCGGCCGCCAAAGTCATAGGCATGATAACAAATTGTCGGTCATCACCACCTGGCATTTCTTGTGGTAGGGGTACCTCAGGCAATATTATTTTTTTAGCCTGTTTTGGTGTTACTAACCCTTGTTCAACTGCCCGGGCATAATGTTGTAATTCTGCCCGCTCTTTTTGTTCATCAAAACATAATACCAACAACTCTTCTTTGCGTGCCAGGAAAAATCCAGGTGGTAAATTATTGTGTGCCAAACCAAACCGAAAAACACCGGCATGGCACATTATTTTTAGCCCGGCTTCCGCCTCAATATAATGTACAATTTGCGATGTTTGCTGAGCACTTCCTACCCATAAATTAAATAACTGCGCTAACGGTTTTTTGCTTTGAGCATTAAAGCCTGAACATTTACGCACATCAGACGGTAGTTTATTCCAATAACCTAGCCCTTCCTGGTCAATAGTTTCTCTAGTCCACAATACTTTATTTATACCACGATAATTAAAAATTTGTATTTCTTCTTCAACTTCTACTTGCTTCATCAACTCAATATGTTGCTGCTGGGTGACTTGTCGCTGCTTTTGTTGGGACTGCTGCAGTTGTTGTTGAATTCCATGCTCACCCCCTCCAATCACATACTGGGCTTCTTCTGTAGAGGCGGGCATCACAAGCTGTTCTTTAACAGCCAAAACCGCATTAATCGGCGGTAACGCTTGGCCGTTCAGGTAGGCATTTAATTGCTGTGTTGCGCATTGTAACTGTATAACCTGCTGCATGCGTCGATTATTTAAAATAGCATTTTGCAACTGGCGATACAGATCGTGCACCTCACATTCTGCTGCATTTTGTATGCTAACGCGCCCATCAAAAGAGGGAATAACAACCATAGTGATAATTTTTTTACTTTGTACTTCGTGCAATAAACTCTTTAAAAAGAGTTGCCGCAATGCCACTGGTTGCACCTGCATTTCATAAAGAAAAAGAGCATTGGCATTGGTATAAGGGCCTTGAGGTGCACGATTATCTAAAGCCCCTAATAATGAACCCATTACCTGTGCCAACGGCAATTGTCCACACGCAAAAGGCATAATTAAATTAATACGCGGCAACTTCTTTTGCCCATGCAGTTGCGCATATTGACACACGCTTTCAAGATATTCAGCAGCGCTTAGATAATGACAATTTAAATCAAACGTTAGCGCAGGTAACAAAACATCCATTTGTTCCCATTGTTTAAACAATGCGCTTAATCCTCTTCTACCCATTGGTGCGATTTGCGCAAAGGGCCATATATGTTTAGGTGCTTCACTTCTCTCATCAGGACATCCTCGCCCCATCCATCCCGATGCACTTTGAGCCCCAGTAAAGTGCGTTACTTCCGAACAAAAAGCCAGTAACTCTTCTTCACTATATTGTGCCACGGGAGCTAAAACATGCACCATACGTGTTCCTGTTTCGTCCCATAAATCATTCATAGCGTTGGAGGCATTCAGCGCGTTAGAGGAAAAACCAGTACTCATTAAGCGATTGCGCGCAGCACATGCTGCCGCATATTTCAACACTTCAGGGAACACAGTGGTTACGCCGGTCACTGTGGTTAACGTTATATTGCAATCTAATAAATTTCTTAACCCCGCGGGTTGCGTTGGATTTTTTTCTTTGAGCTGCCCTTTTGTGACAAGAAACTCCCCATCCTCATCAGACCAATGTCTACTCCATTGCGCTAGCGCTGCGGCATCACTAGCACAATCGACTCGTTGTACCTGCTGCTGATACACCAAGCTCATAAGATAGAAAAAATCATATTTATTAAGTGAGAGCTTAGAGCCAACGGTTGAATAAACAGAGGAAATAGCAATCACCGGTGGTTTAGTCTCGTGGTATTCTATTGTTATAGCATGTGCATCAATGGCACAAAGAAACTCTTGGCTATGAGCAAATGAAGCCCATGCACGATTTTTATTGCCAAAGGAAAAAACACCCAAAGAAAAAGTAGCTGGCTTCAACGTAAAATTAAGACTTTCTTTATAATGAGCGAGTCGATTACTAGCAACTATCCAGGCTTCGTGCAGCTTAGAATGCTCTTTCCAAAAACTACGCGCGATATAACGCAACGCCACTTCTTCGCGCGAAGTATAAATCGAATTATTATCCTCTTGCTCACGCAGGGCGCAAGATAAGGTAGACTCTAATAAAAAAGAAATAGGAACAGTATGGCGATAATGTGACAAAAGGGTATGTGTTACACCAGGAATACCCAAACAAAAAGGCAAAATACGCGCACCCAATACACTATGCCAAATCAATTCTAATGTTAAGCCATGATTTTTCTCTAAACCATGTTGAGCTAAAGAGACTCGTTCAATAGCTTCTATAGTAACTACGCCCGATAATGCCGGCATGTGCTGCTCAAAACGTTGAGTCAAAGGGCTAAAAAGTCCTTCGCTCACAGGAAGATATATGTTCCATTTGCCAGAAGATAGACGTTGCATTACGAACCAAAGAGGATCTTGCTCTGATGCTGCATTGACAATGAATAAACGAATCTGTTGATGCGCACAGTAATTTTTAACTTCTGTTAACGATAGCGCTAAAACAGAAGATAACGCATCATCCGAACTACTTGCCATAGACGACCACGGCAACATGGTATTTATGGCGCGCAACCAATCAACACGATGAAAAGATAAATCCACATCATGGCGCGTATTTGCATTGTCACGATAAGATAAACTTTTTATTCCTTGTCGCTGATTGCCTGCATACAAGAAAGAAAGTTGCTTTTTAGCATACAAGATATGCTGCAAATACAGCATCATATCTCGGTCACTAAGGGATGGTGTAGGAACTGCATTGGACCAGGAGTGTTCCCAAGCGCGAAATGTCGACTCTAACGGCTTAGCTTGAGTGCTCCATGCACTGTATTCATCAAGAGTAGAATACTGCATAAAAGAGGGCAATTCCGTTATTTGTCTTAACAATGCATTATACCACGGAGCCCATGGGCTTTGGGGTTGTTGACAATCAAAACAATAATGTATTAATTGCTCATCCTGTATAGCCCAGGAGTGATGCGAAAAAAAATACGTTACCGCGTGCGCTATAGCATTTAATCCTGGATGAATGTGTTGATTAAAAAAAGAAGGGGTTTGCAAAAAATCAACAATACGCTGATGTTCTTGTCCAATGTCAAGCAAAATTAATTCGTATTGCTTTTTTAACTGAGCCAGTAACATGTCTTCACGTTGCTTTTCACTGGTTACACACTCATTATATGCAATACCTTGTGTTTTAATAAATTGCTCTAATTGTTTTGCCTGTTTTTCTTTAAGTTGAACAGAACGTGTTTCATGAGCTTTATCGGATGATTCAAGCACCGTTATTCTTTGTTGCTGTACTTCATTTTCGAAACGCGCGTGTATCTGCTCTAGCTCTACTTTTTGTTTATCACGAAAGGCTTTTAGCAGTTTTTGTGCCTGTGTACTTATTTGATTCGATTGCTGCAAATAAACACGGTGTAGTTGCGTTTTAAACGCTTGATAGTTTTTCTCTAAAGAATGCTTTATTTGCAGTTCATACGTTGCACGAAGATACTTGGTATTTTTAATTAAAACGCTGTGGCTCATTGATTCTATTGTATGCACGAAGATCGCTCCTTAAATCACACCAAGGCAAATAATGAACATTGTAACACAAAAATGATCACAAAAAGAACAGCAAATGCGAATATTAATTATTCGCTTTGCTGCCAATTAAGAAGGATTAGGATTGTCTTAACGCAAAAGCCATCATAATGTAGCTCCAGCCATTCAGCATTATTTCAATAGCGATGAACATGCCAACTACCCATAAGGCACTCCAGGGCCATTGCAATAAAATAAGAACACCCAATACAATTGCCGCAAGACCCGCCAGCAATAACCAGCCCCATTGCTTAACGCCTCGCAAGCGAAACGCCATAACAATGCGCAAGATACCAATAATGATTAAAACCCATGCCAGCATTGCCGTGATCACCGCCGAAGCTAAAAGCGGATCATAGATAACAATGGCCGCAGCAAACAAATACAATAAGGCAATAAACGCATGCCAAAGAGCTCCTTGCCAACCTCTAGAGCGAAAAACATCAATAAATTGCGCAACGCCCGCAATCGCAAGTAAGACACCAAAAAATAAAATACTTATTAAAGTTAAACCAACAACCATTCCTAAACCAATAAAGCCTAAAAATACAAACAAAATACCTAAACCTAATAACCAACCCCAGTTTCTTTTAAATAATGGGGAATCATATTCCACAGTTACTTTTTTGCTGTCCATACACTATCCTTATTAGGTGTTAAACTCTTATACTTATCGCTAATAAGTTTTTAGTGACAAGTAAATTAATTATAGCCAACATTTTTAAATGTATTTTTTTAAAATGAATAAGTTATGGCATACTATTTATTTACCAGATAAAGGATTATCGATGCGCCAACTCTTTTGTGCTTCCCTTTTTTTATTATCATCCACCTTAATGGCACAAACACGCGAAATTGCCATTACCATTGATGACTTACCGCTGGTCGCATCTAAAATGAATACACCAGCAAATCAAGAACGCTCTATAGAGCGCTTTACTAAAATAGTAAATGCCTTTGTCCAATATAAGGTGCCTGCCACCGGCTTTGTTATTGCCGGTAGTATTCAAAAAGGTCAATGGGCTTTTTTGGAACAATTTAAAGCAGCAGGATTGATGTTAGGCAATCATACAAACTCGCATTACAATTTAAATGCCATGAGTGCGCCACAATACATTGCCGATGTAGATAAGGCCGATAAAAAACTGCAGGATTTATTCACGCAACCTAAATATTTTCGCTACCCTTATCTTGCCGAAGGAACAAAACAAACAAAACCGCTAGTACTCGATTATTTGAGAGAACATGGTTATACCGTGGCACCGGTAACCATTGATAGTAAAGACTTTCAATTTAATGAATCCGTTTATAAAGTACCTTATCGTGCACGTGAGCAATATATCCAAAAATTAAAACCCAAATATTTAGCTTATATTTGGAAACAAACACTTAATGCCGAAAAAAAATCAGCCCAAGGAAAACAAATTTTATTATTGCATGCTAACTTACTTAATAGTTATTTATTGGGTGATATTTTAGAAATGTATCAAAAAAACGGTTACACCTTCATCAGTTTATCCGACGCATTAAAAGATCCGGCTCCCGTGCTGAAGTTTCCAGGAGCCGAAACAACACCCCCTTCCGCCTTACAACCATTAAGCTCCAAATAGCTGCATCAGCGGTTCTTCTGGCTCATGCCCGCATGAGCCAGAAGAACCATAATAATAATGATTCACGTACTGCCTAGAAATTAATAAGTAACACTTACATTAATAACTGGGGATGCCACCGACATAAGATACTAACTCACGCAATATCGCCGTGGCATAACAACCTGGAGGCAAAGAAAAACGCAGTTGTATGCCGTCTTCATTACGTTGCCATTGCAAATGTTGAGGATGTACGATATTTGCACGCCATGCTTCTTCCAAACCCTGTTGCTCCAAACCTGCAAGCCAAGCCTGCCACGGCGCATATAACTCATTCATCAATAATTGCGCCTCCTCCTTTACTTTGTTTTTACTTAAGCCAGGTAAGGGGCTCGCTGGTGACACATCTTTAGCAACAATGCGCTGCGAGAGTATGGCATCAGCTTCATCGGCGACAAAAATACTATGAGAACCGCTAAGTTGCATCACATCACCCGCAAGTACGCGATTCCATGTCCCGTGCTGTACCCGGTGCGATAAAAGCAAATTAAATAACCAAGAGCGTGCAGCAGAATAATACATCCCTTTTAGAAACTTATCTTTTACTTTTCGTCCTTCTACTAAGACTTCATGCGCTCTTAATAAATTAGCGCCCTCTCGGCCAAAACGCTGCTCACCAAAATAATTAGGCACACCAGATGCCTTAATTTGCGTTAAACGATGCTCAATATCAGCATAATCGGTTATGCCGCGTAATTGAATGATGAATTCATTACCTGTTAAAAAACCCGTTTTTAATTTTCTATTATGACGATTACTTGCAATAACATGCCATCCCGGACCACTTAACTGCTCAACGCCAGCAATAATCTCGCCCGGTGCATGAATACTAAACCATTGTGTCGTAAGCGCTTGCTTATCTTTTAATCCTGCATAACTAATTAACTTGGCGGGTTTATTAATTAAACGGGCAATACCGCGGGCAACATCTTCCGTGTTTAATCCTTTTTTTTCAATGTGCAGAACAATATGTTCTCCTTCGCCACTAAAGGGCTCAGACAACAGCTCATGTACCTGAAAATCATGCGGGGTAGTTTTAATGCATGCTTGCGATTGCGGCACACCATAGGCATAAGACCAATTAAGAGAATACATAAAAATTTGCTCAAAAAAAAAGGATTATAGTAGAATACTATGGGGGCATACAAAACATTTAGCAAACATAACTATTTTTTAATACTCACTTAAGAATTATAACCTACAATTCAATCTTCTTAACGGTGCATTATCTTATGATAAGTGAGAGGACTATTATGACTATATCATCCAATCAATTCGATCAAGGGTATTATCACAATAACACATATAAGAAAAACACTTGGGCGCAAATAAAGCACATAATAAAACATCTCCTACTGCTGCCTTATTATGTGTATCAAACAATAGTGGGGCGTTTTCTAAGTTATTTTTTTATTAATCCGCTCTTTCGCAAAGAAGAAAAAAATCAAACCCTCATTATTCAACGTAACCAATCATCAGAGGCAGCAAAGACTTCTGAACAAATATTTATCGTGAATGTCATCCCTAAACATTATTGGTTTACACGAATCATTCTTAATTGGCATCGTTTTTTAATAAATAATCCTCTTGCCGCCCAAATAACTAATAAAATTTTTAATCCCGTTTTACGTTTATTTAAAAAAGACCAACTATTTAGTGATTATTTAATAGAATATTACACCGATAAATTAATCACATTAATAGAAAAAACAATAGCCCTAGCAGAGATTAAACCAGCACATATCCATTTTCGTTGCTTAGAGCAACTCTCTATGCAACAACAAGATACATTATATGAAAAACTGCAACAAAAATTTAATTTCGATTTTCGCCAAAATAAAAACACTCTTTATTTTTATACGTTGCGTACTGCTGATGACGTCCTGCTCGATTCAGTTGAAATTCGTCCGCAACAATTAAAAGATGAACTGCGCCATATGGATACACGACGCTTTATCATCACCTGCATGCCCTGTAATTTGAACTATATAGATTGGCTAAAACAATATCGTATTTTGGCGGAACAAACCAATGCGACTCTAATTGCCTTTAATTATCGCGGTATTGGCCTAAGTCAAGGCTTAATAACCAATCAACACGATCTTTATAACGACACACACGCGCAAGTAGAACGATTATTAAATTTAGGAGCACATCCCGAACACATTGCACTGCTGGGGGAATGTTTAGGAGCTAACATCGCAACGTACACGGCAGGAACATTGCACGAAGAAAAAATTCCAGTAAAATTATTTAATGCTCGCTCGTTTCGTTCAACTACCGCATTACTTGGCGGTATGGTCTCCCCAGCCAAAAATGCATCATTTATTAATCCATTAACTTGGCTACGCCTAGTCGGTTATGGTGCTATTCAAATAATTCTTAAACCGATTGTATATTCTGCCCAATGGGATTTAGATGTAGACAATAAGTTCACAAGCATACCGCCTCATGCTCGTGATTACCTGACGGTACGATCGAAAAAAAACGCTCAGGGCACACGTTCTACTGACGATAAACTCATTGAACACAAAACAGCATCAATCTACTCTTTAATAAAAGAAAAACGCAACAGTATTATTAAAAAAAAGGCGCAAAAAGAATCACTAACGCCGATAGAGAACGAATGGCTTAATGACATACCTAAACAGCATAAATTCCATGTTGATGCTACAGCAGTACATAATGCGTTTAATACTAATGGACATATAATCCCCGCTCACTTTCTCATATCAACTAACAATCAAGATCAAGACTCACTTATTAATGGGCGTCAATATACAATTAATTTTTTTAAAAAAGTATGGCTAGCTAATCCAAATTCATCAAATCACCAACAACAGATTCGTTTTTGTTAAAATAAAAATTAATTAATCTCCAGACTTGCAATAGAATATTGCAAGTCACACCCTCTATCCGTTACACTAAAAAAATTATAAATCAGTATAATCAGCTTATTGCTTAAGTAATACTCATTTATTTCACCGACCCTCAATTTATCCGTTAAGAGAGTATGTTTATTCTTGGATTAAGGTCAGGATAAAAATCATTCTTTAATAAATGGACTGCGTACGTTATGAATATTAAAAATAAAACAATAGCTTTATTGCTGTGCTGTGCGTATTCCCTTTCTTCTTTTGCGGCAATTAGCGAACAAGAACTACTAAAACAAATTCAAGCCATTGAACAGCAAAATCATGCAACGATTGGTGTGAGTGCTATTCACATAGAAAATAATAAAAAAATCGCGCACAACAGTAATCAACGATTTTTCATGGCCAGTACTATCAAAGTTCCCATTGCCGTGGCATTTCTTCATCGTGTGGATCAAAAACAAGATTCATTAGCACGCACCATCCAGATGAATACGAAAAACTCTGTTCCTGGTTCAGGCTCATTACATTATGTTTTTGAAAAAAAACAAATTGATATGTCCATGCAACAGCTTTTACGCCACATGTTGATTCGTAGCGATAATAGTGCCAGTGATACTATATTACATATGGCGCAAGGGCCTCAATATGTCACCCAATATATCCACGCATTGGGCTTTAAAAACATGGCGATTAATCGCTCTATATTAGAAATGTTTTTAGATACAAACCATGTCGATCACCGTCTGTTAAATGAATACAGACCCGTTGCGTCATGGCAAAAAATATTCAATAGCGTGCCGCTCGCACAAAAAGCCTCTTCGTGGCAACGTTTCCAAACAGACGCACGGGATACTACAACCCCCGATGAAATGGCACGGTTTTTAGTACAACTACAAAAAAAACAAATCTTGTCTGAAGCAAATACACAATTAATTATGAGCATTATGGAAGAGTGTAGAACAGGAAGAAGCAGAATCCGTGGTTTATTACCGGCAAATGTCAAAGTAGCCCACAAAACAGGCACCTGGTCTATCGATGAACCAGGATACTTACGCTATGCAGGATCAAAAAATTTATACCGTTTTGCAAGTGATGTGGGCGTTATTACCTTACCTCAAAATCAAGGACATATAGCAATCGCTGTATATGTTAAATCACAATCAGCAAGCGATTATAGCCGCTCTCACTCTATTGCATTAACCAGTCGCGTTATTTACGATTATTTTATGCAACACACCCCCATAACGATACCGCAAAAGGCCTTAGCTCTATTGCATAAATCAAAGGCGCAACACAAACCAGTAACTGCGCAGCATAAATCGGTAACGGCACAACACAAACCGGTAACCGCGCAACACAAACCGGTAACCGCGCAACACAAACCGGTAACCGCGCAACACAAATCGGCAACCGCGCAACACAAATCGGCAACCG
>CAZSAO010000004.1:12875-42858 GCA_964605275.1 uncultured Legionella sp. | reverse complement strand
CGCAACATAAATCGGCAACCGCGCAACATAAATCGGCAACCGCGCAACATAAATCGGCAACCGCGCAACATAAATCCACTTCTCCCAGCAAAAAAACAATTCATGCCGTATAATTAATAATTATGAACATAGTAAAATAATAATTGCTTGTAAATTGAGCGCTTTTTCTGTCATGCTCGCGAAGGCGGGCAAACATTAACATTAGGATCATTTCCTGGTATGCATTACTCTAAAAAAGATAAAAGGCTTATTTCATGTGTAGTACCAGTCTATAATGAAGAGGCATTAATTGGCGAGTTTCTATGTGCACTCAATGAAACTCTTCGTGCAACACCATATGCTTATGAAATAGTCATCGTAGACGATGGCAGTCAAGACAATACCGCTACAATAATTCGCAGTTATAAAGAACAAATGCCTATTCGTTATCTACGCTTTAGTCGTAATTTTGGCAAAGAACAAGCTATTAGTGCAGGCTTAGATTATGCAGATGGGCATGCTGTTATTTTAATTGATAGTGATTTTCAACACCCTCTAAATCTTATCCCGGAATTTATTAAAAAATGGGAAGAAGGCTATGAAATGGTGTATACAGTGCGACAAAATCGTACCGATGAGCCTTGGCTTAAACGTGTATGTGCCAAGCTATTTTATTCATTAACCTCACAAATGAATCGAATTAATGTACCAGCACATGCTGGCGATTTTCGCTTATTAGACCGCAAGGTAGTATTGGCCCTATTAAATTTAACCGAACGCAATCGATTCATGAAAGGCTTATATAATTGGGTGGGATTTAAACAAATAGCAATTCCTTATGAGCCACCACCAAGAAAAGCAGGTACATCGCAATGGAGTTATTACTCCTTACTGGATTTAGCAATAACCGGAATTACCTCTTTTACCGCCTTTCCTCTACGGATGATAGCACTAGGTGGTATTGGTGTGGCCTGTATTGCTATTTTGTATGGATTTTGGATTATCTTAAACACATTATTATTCGGTATTCAAACCCCTGGCTGGGCAACAATAGTCACCGCTATTAGTTTATTTGGTGGCTTGCAATTGTTTGCTATTGGTGTGGTAGGTGAATACATTGGCCGCATTTTTGATGAAGTAAAACAACGCCCTATTTATATTCTCGATGAGGAACACAGTTTTAAAGAATCATTTGAGAATGAATGATTTCACGAAAATAATCGTACCTGCTCTTGCTCGCAATCGTCAATAAACTCTTGGCTCGAAAAATAAGTCATTTCATTGCAACGAGCCTGAGCTATGCCATCATTAACCGCCAGCCCTTCTCCTGGGTGACACATAATCAGCGTATTATCTGGCACCGCTCGTACCCATTGAACAAATAATTCACGATACGATCTCTTAGCGGAAAAATCATAAATACCGGCAAAACACGGATTGTGAGATAGTGCGTTTTTATTTAATACGCCATGCAGTGCTTTACTACCAGTATAGGTGAGAATGTGTGCTTTCATCTGAAATGGCTTTACAGAATACATAGGCCACACGGAGCGAATGAAAAACGATTGATTAGGTAATAGTTCCTGACAAACATCCAACAAAATAGAGCGAATAACAGGAAATTGATGCACGTGTTGATGACCATCAATAAAATCAGGCCAACGCCCCATGTGCTGTTTAAAACAATGTAACTGAGCAATAAGCTCTTGTTGCAATACTGCACGCGACACACAACGAGCATGCGTCTTTAATAATAACTCAGGCAAAGAAAAACACTTTTTATTCTTTTGTGATAAAAAATAACCTTCGGTAAGGTTAAAATGTAATCCTATTTGTACAGACGGCGCTAAAGCAATTAATTGCGGCGCAAGTGCTGCAAAGGCTTGCATATTAACCATGCAACTGATTGCGGATAAACGCCTTTGTTGGGCTAACCTTAATATGCCCATCGACACATCATGATTAAAACCAAAATCATCAGCACACAAGGTTATTTTTTTTAACATTATACAGGCTCCGCCACCGTTCGTAAGCGTATCCAGCGCGCACCAAAAATATTAATGCACAAACCGCCAATCACAAATAAACAAGCCACAAGCTTCCATAAAGGAAATGATTCACCTAAGACGATAACCGAACTAACTAATCCAACCACTGGCACTAATAGCGTAAAAGGCACGATTACCCCCACAGGATAAAGTCGTAACAACCAGTTCCACACGCCATAGCCAACCCAGGTAGAAATATAAACAATATAAAATAAAGCTCCTACATCAGGCCAACTGACGTGATGATAAGCCGCAACCCATTGTGCGGGCCCTTCAACAAGTAACGACAACACTAACATCGGAACACAAGCAATAAAGCTTCCCCAGGTAAGTAGTGAAACTAAATTAACTTGTCCCATCCTTTTTGCCACTAAATTCCCCCATCCCCAGGAGGCCGCGCCGCATAAAACACATAAAAAACCAACTAAGGAGACGTGTTGATCAAAATGTAATGCTACGACTCCAATGCCTGCAAACGACACTAACGCGCCAATAATTTGCGTGAATTGCAATTGTTCTTTAAAAGCAATAGCAGCAAACATCATGCTAAAAAACACTTGTACTTGCATCAATAAAGAAGCCAAACCCGGAGTCATTCCTATATGCATCCCCATAAAAATAAAAGCAAATTGTAAGGCGAACATAAACAAGCCATAATTAGCAACAGCCTTTAACGGGATAGCAGGACGTTTCACAAAAAAAATAAACGGAATACTGGCCAAGACAAAACGTAAAGCGCACAATAGTAAGGGAGCTATGTCATGCAGGACATATTTTACAAAAAGAAAATTTACTCCCCAAACAAAAACCACAAGTAATAGAGCAAAAAGATGAAGGATAGGCATGATGAAGTCAACGTACTTAAAATCCCTCTTATTGTAATCTATAATTACAGTTTATGCAAAAAATGTTACACAATAATTACTTATTCGCATTAGAATAACCCGTTTAAAATTTTGGAACAAAGCAAATGAACGAACTCATTTTAGCAACCAGTAATAAAGGGAAAATTACCGAGTTAAATAGCTTATTAAGCCCTATTATATGCATTGCGCAAACAGCATTCAATATTTCAGATGCGGCAGAAACAGGGCTCAGCTTTGTTGAAAATGCGCTAATTAAAGCACGTCATGCCAGTGAACAGGGCAAAAAACCTGCTCTTGCAGACGATTCCGGGCTAGTTGTCCCTGCCTTAAATGGCCAACCGGGTATTTATTCCGCTCGTTATGCCAGCCCCAATGCTTGTGATGAAGAAAATATCAGCTTATTACTAGAGAACATGCGCCACCTTGAGCCCGCAAGGCGAGAGGCCTATTTTTATTGCGCCATAGCGTTAGTAAAACACGCACAAGACCCCGTGCCTCTTATTGCCACGGGTGTTTTTCATGGCGTTATTAGTACTAAACCCGCAGGGGAGCACGGCTTTGGCTATGATCCCATTTTTTTTGTGCCGCATTATCAATGCACCGCCGCCCAATTATCTGCTACTATAAAAAATAAAATCAGTCATCGCGCAGTAGCACTTACTCAACTAAAAAAATTAATGACTCACTCTTATGAATAATGAATTGCACGAATACGCATTAAAAGCCCAACAACAATTAATGGCTCACAATTATCAAGAAGCAATAAACCTGTATCAACACATTGTGGCAAAAGAGCCTAACAATCAAGAGTGCTTGCATTTTCTTGGTTTAGCCTATGCAAAAAAAGGGGAAATGGAACAAGCCATTCATTTTTTACAACAAGCACAGGCCATCCATCCCGAGGCAGCCATTTTAAATAATCTGGCCAATGCCTATAAACAAAACAATCAACCTGCCCTGGCAATTGACTATTATCTACAAGCCATAGAGCTTAATCCCGAATACGCCCAAGCACATAATAATGTTGCCAACGTGTATGCCCTACAAAATCAATATAATGAAGCATTACGTCATTATATTAAAGCCACGCATGCAGCACCTGATTTTATTCAAGCACATTTTAACTTAGGTCTTTTATTACTAAAGAGTAATCAATTAGAGGCGGCTAAAACGCAATTTAACAATGTGCTCAGCTTAAACCCTGATGCCATGGATGCATGGTTTTATTTAGGTATTATTCACTTAGACGCTCAATCCTTAGAGGCAGCGGAACAAGCATTTAAACAGGTATTAACCTTTAATGAAGAGCATGTACAAGCTTTGGTTAATCTAGGCGTTATTGCACTAAAAAATAAACAAGACCAAACGGCAATTGATTATTTCACCAAAGCCTTAGCCCTTGATAACGACGAATTAGATGCACGTAATAATCTGGCCGCAACCTTTATGCACCACGACCGTTTTGAAAATGCTTTGATGCATTATGATGTATTATTACAAACAGAACCTAATAATGAAGAGTATTTATATAATTCAGGCGTGGCGCAAATGGCCCTAGGTCATCTTAATGAAGCCATTCTTTTATTTGAGCAATTAATTGGCCATAATCCGGCGCATGCACCAGCGCTAAATAATTTAGCAGCCGTACACATCAAGTTAGATAATCGCGATAAGGCCAAAGGCTATCTAGAGCAAACCTTAGTTATTAATCCCGATGATAAAATCAGCCAACATTTATTGCATGCAATTTGTGGCGTAAAAGAAAGTGTGAGTGTACCCGAATATGCGAAAAATTTATTTAATAATTACGCGCTCTATTATGATCAACACATGCAAGGCACACTAAACTATTCTATCCCTGGCCATATTAGTAGAACATTGCAACAGTTAAGCATTACATGCGTAGAAAAAACGCTGGATTTAGGCTGTGGTACCGGCTTAAGTGGGGCAGTAGTACGTGAATACAGCAAGCAATTAACCGGTGTAGATATTGCTGAAAAAATGATCGCTAATGCGCAAAAAAAAGGAATTTATGACACATTAACACAGCAAGATATCATCGATTTCTTGCAACATAGCACACAAGCATATGATTTAATTATTGCTGCCGATGTCCTGCCTTATTTGGGTGATTTAGAACAGTTAATCGTCCTAATTAGCCAGCATCTAAGCCCCAATGCGTATTTTATTGCCACATGCGAAGTAAACAAAGAAGACCCCTGGCAATTGCAATACAGTGCGCGTTTTAGCCATAACCCACACTATATTGCCACACTTGCCGCGCAAAACAACTTAAGCGTCATCAGGCAAGAATTAGTCCCAGGGCGGATACAAAATCAACAGCCATTAGAGTTAATGCTTTATACCCTGCAAAAAATGGCGTGATTTTCGCTTACATTCACAAACCATGTTCCCTTATGTGTTCATTGAACTGAGGCTCGCTCACAACAGAATGAGGTTGTTTAAATAAGCTATACCCATCCATAAACTGCTTAGATTTTGGCGCAGGAAATAAAAAGCTGAGCAACCATTTAAACCAATTTTGATGCGTGCCTAAGGTGCTGTCAATGCATTTTGCTGCGTTTTCATAAGGACCATAAAATTTCGCATAGCTTTTAATATAATCAAGAGATTTGTTAAATTGGTTTGAATTTAACAAATCAAAGGGTTGAGCAGAAGGAGGCTCTTCACGCAAAAAATAGTTGATCTTACTAGGTGTGGACGAACTGGTAACTAGCCCGGTCATATGTAGACAAAACCCTAGATTAATCATCTCTAATAAATTAATTTTTTTCTCTTGCAATGTCCATACCTTACCGCTCTTCAACATACACTCTTCATTCCCATTTCTCAATCGATTTATTTCGCTTTGTACTCCATTCATAAAGTCGATTAGATCTTTATAAGTATGTAATTCTTTTTTAAGCATTAAGATCTCCTTAAAAGCACATTAAATAAAAGGCTGTTACCCGTTCAGATTTTGACATCCCGCAAATAAATAGCGGGCATACGATTATAAAAGACAACTGCTCTGACGCACGGCTGCCATGCACACAAGAATACCACTTCGATTGTTTTTTATCTACGTTGCTCTAAAAAGGAATATTAAGCTTTTGATCGAAATAATGCATTTGCACACGGAACAGTGCTTGAATTTCCGCCAAAGAATGCTCATTTATTGCTTCAAAACGCGCAACCAAGCATGGTGTGGTATTCGATGCGCGTAATAAACCCCAGCCACTGGAAAATTCTACCCGTAAGCCATCAATAGTAATGAGTCTGGCTTGCGCAAAACGTGCACCTTGACTAAATTGCTCCATGAATAAAAATTTATCTTCATCACTGATTTCAATTTTAATTTCTGGCGTATTCACGCTATTAGGAATAACAGCAAATTGCTCACTTACCGCTAATGAGCTGGCACTGATTAACTCCAATAAACGACACGCACTATATAAGGCATCATCAAAACCATACCAGCGGTCTTTAAAAAACAAATGACCACTCATCTCGCCTGCCAACACGGCTTGTTCTTCCCGCATTACGGCTTTGACAATGGAATGCCCGGTTGGACACATTCGCGCAATCCCACCCGCAGCACGAATGACTTCGGCTAAGTGGCTAGAGCATTTCACATCAAAAACTATCGTCGCCCCCGGGTTATTTTGTAATAATGCGCGTGAATAAAACATCATTAACCGATCCGGCCAAATCATCTCGCCGGTGTTAGTAATTAAGCCCAATCTATCCGCATCCCCATCAAATGCTAAGCCTAAATCGGCGCCCTGTTTTAGTACCGCATCTTTCAAATCAACTAAGTTGGCTTCCACCGTAGGATCTGGATGATGATTAGGAAAACGGCCATCAATATCACAATAGAGGGGAATGACCTCACAACCCAGTGCTTCTAGTACCGGTGGCACTACGGGCCCGGCAATACCATTACCACAATCAACCACGACTTTTAAGGGACGTGCTAATTTAATATCGCCGATAATGCGCTGCATGTAATGGCCTAACACCGACAAATCCTGCGCTTGACCTTGGCCATGCAGCCTAAGACCTTGTTGAATGTAGCTTGATAACCGCGCAATATGGTCTTGAGTTAAGGTTTTACCCGCCAAAACCATTTTAATGCCATTATAATCAGCAGGATTATGGCTTCCCGTAACCATTAAACCGCTGTCTAAACCTTGCGTATGGGTAGCGTAATACATCACGGGGGTAGCTACTTCCCCTAAATCAATAACATTGATTCCACTATCTAATAAACCTTGTTTTAAAGCGCTAGCCAATGACTGACTGGTCAAGCGCCCATCTCGCGCAAGATAGATGTCTTGGCGGTTTAACTCAGTTAAATAATAAGCAAGCCCTAAGCCAATACTATAGAATGAATCCTCATCCAAATCTTTGCCAATAATGCCGCGAATATCGTAGGCTCTAAAAGCAGAGCGTGTTACTTGTTTTTGTTGATACGTCATTACTCTCTCCCTGAGCTACCAAAACCACCAATGCCGCGATCTGTTTCTATAAAGTCGCTAACCACTTCAAATGCCGCTTGCACCACCGGTACAAAAACTAATTGCGCAATGCGATCACCTGGATTTATCGTAAAGACCTCTTGGCTGCGATTCCAACACGACACTTTTAACTCACCTTGATAATCAGAATCAATAAGCCCCACCAAATTGCCCAAAACAATACCGTGCTTATGTCCCAAGCCGGAGCGCGGTAAAATCACCGCCGCTAAAGCCGAGTCGGCAATATAAATTGCAATGCCAGTAGGCAATAACACTGTTTGCTGCGGGGCTATATCTAATGGCTCATTAATACATACACGTAAATCAAGACCAGCAGAACCCGCAGTTGCATAGGTGGGCAAAGGAATACTTTCGCCAATACGCGAGTCAAGAATTTTTAATTGAATAGGATAGGACATCATTATAACCTTGTATTTTATTAAGAGGACTGCGGCAAAATTGCGGCTAATAATGCAATAATTTGGCCAGCCAAACGCATTTTGTGCGTTAATTGTAACTCAATTTGTTTTTCTTTGGTTAGTACTAATACTTGATTTTCATCACAGTCAAAACCAAGCCCACCTCCTACTTGATTAGCAATCATCACATCGACATTTTTACGCTGCATTTTTTCTTGTGCATAATGGAGCACATCCGTTGTTTCAGCGGCAAATCCCACCACTAAAGCCGCTTCTTGCCGTGCTGCCACTGCAGCCAAAATATCTTGAGTTTTGCTTAAATGCAGCGTGAGTTCTTCTTGTTTATTTTTTTTCATTTTATTAAGAGCCGGCGCATCATAAGTGTAATCGGCAACGGCAGCAGCGCCAATAAATACGCAATCAGGTTGCAATGCATTCATCACCGCATCATACATCTGCTGTGCGGATTGTACACGAATGAGATTGACCATCGCAGGAACCTCTAATGCGCTAGGACCGCTAATTAAAGTCACATGAGCACCGGCCATAGCCGCAGCACACGCTAGGGCATAACCCATTTTACCAGAGCTGTGATTGCTTAAATAACGCACCGGATCAAGTGCTTCTTGGGTTGGTCCGGCAGTAATCACCACCTGCTTTCCTGCTAATAATTGATGCACTTCATAGTGCCTTAAGGCATTAATAATCTGCTCGGGCTCACTCACTCGACCAAAACCTTGCTCACCACAAGCTTGCGAACCCTCCTCCGGCCCAATAAATATAACGCCGCGTTGCTGTAATAACGCACAATTAGCGCGTGTGGCGGGATGTGCCCACATGCTACGGTTCATCGCCGGACACACTAAGGTTGGGATTTCAGCCACCAGATATAACGTAGACAACAAATCATCGGCTATTCCTTGCGCCATTTTGGCCAAACAATTGGCAGAGGCTGGAGCAATTACCAGCAAATCAGCCCAACGCGCTAATTCAATATGCCCCATGGCACGTTCCGCTTGCGAATCAAATAATTGCGTACGCACCTCATTACCTGACAATGCTTGCATGGTTAAAGGAGTAATAAATTGTTGCGCCGAAGCACTCATCACCACACGTACTTGTGCGCCTAGTCGTGTTAACTCTCTAACCAGTAGCGCAGATTTATAAGCAGCAATACCGCCACAAACGCCTAAAAGAATTTTTTTATTAATAAAATCTTGCATAGCACTCTGTTTTTGATAAGAATAACCCTGATCAAAACACAAACTTGGCAATAAAGGAATATACAAGGATGGTCCAAACAACGCAGCCACTGTTTTTGCGTGAACAATTACTCACGCAAGGAGTGCACAGTCTATCAGACACGGAATTATTAGCCGTTTTTATCAGCTCAGGAAACAGTAAAAAAAATTGTTTGCAATTAGCCAATGATTTATTACACCATTTAGGCGATCTTCGTCAGGTACTCAACGCGTCATATCAGGCATTTTTGCAAGTTCCAGGACTGGGCATGGCACGTTATACTCAGTTGCAAGCAATAAAAGAAATGTGTTGTCGCAGCGATTTTATTTATTTAAAAAAAGACATACAAATTACCAATACACGTCAAACCTATGCTTATCTCAAAAAACGTTTACGCGATTATAAAAACGAAACATTTGCCGCATTATTTTTAGATAATCAACATCGTATTATTGCCTATGAAGAATTATTTTTTGGCACTATTAATGCCGCCACAATCCATCCTCGCCCTATCATTGAACGAGTATTAGCGCTCAATGCAGCAGCTCTGATTTTAGCGCATAATCACCCTTCAGGGTTATCTGATGCCAGCTATCAAGATATTGCCGCCACAGAGCGTCTGCGCGAAGCCTTAGCACTAATTGATACCCGGTTACTGGATCACATTGTTATTGGTGATAACGAAATTTATTCGATTATCGCAGAGCATAAATGGCATGCATTTGAATAACAACAAAGACCAACCAAACCGGGCAATTAAAGCATCCATTGACTTATTTTCGCCCTATGTTATTATCTTTTATTTTGGCGGAGAGAGCTCATGCAACCAGATAAACTACAATCAATCTTATTTGCAGATCAAACTTCGCAAAATGCTCTTGTCCAAGCAATTAAAAGCAAAGGCTATGCCGCTACTAATTTTCAACAAGCTTATGATAATCTTTTGCATAAAGTAGACGATCAAGACTTCCAACTTATTTTAGCCCCCCTATTGCGTGCCCGTACCATCGAACATTTAAGACAGGGCGCTAGCGAATATACTAAAGCGGTACACAGGGAGTATAATCTCGCTTTTGCCGGCTTAGATACCGTTGAAGAGGGTGATGCGCCAGACCTCAAAAACTTTCTTATTAATCAAAGCCAAGCATATGTTTACGCCTCAGATATTGAAGCCGGTGCGTTAGCCGAGCTTTTAGACGTAACCTTTTCTTGTCAACAAGAAGATCCGCAAACACATCAACCAATAGGTACACCTTATATTTATTATCGTGCGCCCGAAGAACACGCCGAAATCGTTCATTTAAACAATATTGCCAATCATCATTTTTTTGTCATAGCCCAACAGCCAATGAGTACAATAGGAGATGGTAATTGTTTATATAATGGTTTTGCCCAAGTAATACGCCAGCTTATTTTGCATAAAGAAGCACAAATAGAGCATATAAGCTTGTATATTGAGCAAGAAATAATTTATGAACAAATTAAAAATATTGAACCCACACCTATCAACGAAATAATAAAAAAAATTCTTGCTCGCACGTATTCTGAAGAAGATAGAAAAGCTTTAGCGGTTGCCACAGCAGATTTTGTACATCCAAATGAATTACCTAAAGCAAGTGAAAACAATGTACGTATTGATTTACTTTTTGCGCAACACATCAACGTACTTCGTGAAAAAACGGCCGAATTTTATATGAATAAACAAGTAGTTGAAGCAGTTTTTACATCTCATTTATATAGAAAACTAAAAGAAAAAGCAGAATTATTTTTTGCTTTAAATGAGCAGGAAAGAAAAACAGCATTTCCTCATTTTAAAAATGAGTGTATCGAAGAGCTAGAGCAGGCAAAGGTATGGGCAAAACAGCATCGCGGTTATACACAAATATTTATTAATATCCTGCAAACACTGACGGTAATCGGTGCTGTATTAGGAGTAATGCAATGGAGTAGAACCGGTCATTACTCTTTATTTTCTGCACCCACTAAAACGCTACAGCTGATAGAGCAAGCACAAAATGAGTTCAATCATTATGACTTGAATCAGTACGCACCGTAATTGCAGTATACTCGTGGACTTTATTTGCTGTAAAAACTATGCTAAATACTAGTCGATTAAGAGCGCAGCTTCAATACGCTGCACTCTTAATTTGCGATACTCGCAATGACGATAAAGACATAGGATTATTTAAAAATAATAGCTTCAATTGAAAACACATTCTAATTGAGTTCGCAATTTTATTAAGCTCGCGCAATATCAAAAGCAATTACTTCTGATATAGATGATTTGTTTAAAGCCAAAGCCAATAATCTATCAATGCCTAAAGCCACACCACTACAAGGGGGTATGCCCTGTTCTAAGGCTTGTATCAACCAAGGATCAGCCTCGCCCACAAAAACACCTAATTGTTCACGCTTCTCTAAATCCTGGGCAAAACGTTGTGCTTGCACACGAGCATCAGTCAACTCATGAAACCCATTAGCCAATTCTACGCCGCGATAATACACTTCAAAACGTTGTGCCACATCTCCTGCCGCTTTAGCCAAAGACGCTTGCGATAACGGAAAATCATATACCGCCACCGGCGCTTCTTTTTTAGCAAGCCACGGTTCAATCACATGACTCATTAATAAAAACAAATACTGATCTTTATCTTGTTCATCGATACTTAAAACGTTTGCCAAATCGTGAGCACCAACACATGCCCTTAATTGCTCGACAGTACAAGATATAGGATCAAGTGCGCATACTTCTTGAAACACCGCTTGATAAGTCATTTTTAGCAAAGGTTGTGAGTGCAGCATTTGTTGTAACAATGCATCCATTTCCGTCATTAAGCCATGGTGGTCGACATCCAGTTGATACCATTCTAATAAAGTAAACTCTGGATTGTGCCACCGACCTAGTTCATCGTCACGAAATGCACGGGCTAATTGAAAGATAGGACCGCTACCTGCCGCTAGCAAACGTTTCATGTGGTATTCAGGAGATGTTTGTAGATAATACGGTGTGTTGCGAAAATGCGCTTTGATATTCACTAAATAAGGATCACTCACGCCATAATGAGCCATGACTGGCGTCTCAACCTCAAGATAATGGCGCTCAATAAAAAAGGCCCTAATACGCTGTAGCAACTGCGCACGCTCGCGCAATGTGTCGATAGCAGCAGAAGGTTGCCATAAAGTTTCAGTCATTAATAAAAAATTCCTAACTCCAAGCGAGCCGCTTCCGTCATGCGCTCTTGTGTCCACGGCGGCTCCCAAACCAACTCCACCGTGCAATCACTAACACCATCAACTTGGTTAACCGCCTGCTCTACCGTTCCAGGAAACGTTTGAGCCACAGGACAGCCAGGCGTGGTTAATGTCATCTGCACATCAACATGAGCTTCATCATTAATTTCCACCCCATAAATTAACCCTAAATCATAAATATTAACTGGAATTTCTGGGTCAAAAACGCCCTTTAAAGCTAAAATAATGTGCTCTTTTAATTCTTCTTTTTCTTGTTTTTTCTTAAAACCAAACATAATGGAACACTCTTAAATGAATTGCAGCAACTTATTCTGTTTTTACTACCGCTGGATTTTTATTTAACGCCGCTTCCAATGTATGCCAAGCCAAGGTAGCGCATTTAACTCGAGCGGGGAACGCTTTCACTCCCGCTAAGACGGTTAATTTATCGACGCTGAGCAATTCATTACTCTCATCATCTTGTGTTAACATATGATGCACTTTATGAAACAGCGCGTGTGCCTCGGTTACACTTTTTCCTTGTAACGCATCGGTCATTAACGATGCAGATGCTTGAGAAATAGCACAGCCACAACCAATGAAACTAAGCTCAGTAATTGTCTGCTCATCTAATTTGGCATAAACCGTTAATTTATCACCGCATAATGGATTAAACCCATTCGCCTGCGTCGTTGCATCATCTAATGCATAATGATTACGCGGATTACGATTATGATCGATAATAATTTCTTGATACAACTCACGTAAATCCATACTCATGCAAATACCTCATTTACTTTATTTAATGCTTCGATACACCGATCAATTTCCGCAAACGTATTGTAAAAAGAAAAAGAAATTCTTGAAGTTGCCGGCACACCAAAAAAGTCCATTAACGGCATGGCGCAATGATGGCCACTACGTAACGCAATGCCTTCAGCATCCATAATAGTACCAATATCATGCGCATGAATTTTATCATGCACAAAAGAGATAACCGGAACTTTTAGCGCAGCCGTACCAATAATTCGAAAACCTGGCAGCGAGCTTAGTGCCGCAGTGGCATAATCTAATAAACCCTCTTCATAATGCCCAATCGTCTCTACATTTAGAGCCTGCAAATAATTCATCGCCGCCGCTAAACCAATGGCACCGGAAATATTAGGCGTGCCGGCTTCAAATTTTTGCGGTACCGGTGCGTATTCCGTTTTACTAAACGTCACATAATAAATCATATCGCCGCCGCCTTGATATGGGCGCATTGACTCTAACAGTTCTTCTCTTCCCCAAAGCACACCAATACCGGTGGGGCCATACATTTTATGGCCAGAAAAAGCATAAAAATCACAATTTAGTCGTTGTACATCAACCGGCAAATGCGCACTGGCTTGTGCCCCATCAAGCAGTACTTTTGCGCCATACGCATGGGCTAACTCAATCATTTGTTCTACGGGATTAACTACACCTAAGGCATTAGAGGCATAACTAATAGAGACAAACTTTGTTTTGGCACTTAATTTTTTGGCAAACTCTTCTAAAATTAACTCGCCACTTAAAGAAATAGGAGCTACTTGTAACTGAGCTCCGGTCTTTTGACATAATATTTGCCAAGGTACAATATTAGAATGATGCTCTAAATAGGTAATAAGAATCTCATCGCCCGGTTGTAATAAAGGCTCGACATAACTATGAGCGACTAAATTAATAGCCTCAGTAGTACCACGCACAAAAATACATTCATTTACCGAAGGAGCATTAATAAAACGCTGGATGGTGCTGCGCGCATGCTCATACAATTCGGTCGCCCGTACGCTTAATGCATGCACGCCCCGATGAACATTGGCATTATCATGCTCATAATACGAGCTAATCGCATCAATTACTGCTTTAGGCTTTTGCGTTGTTGCCGCATTATCAAAATACACCAAATCATAACCATTCACTTTTTGATGTAAAATAGGAAAATCTTTACGTACTAAAGTAGCGTCAAAAATATTCGTTAATGATGCAGGTGTGTGCATGGCTTATCCTAATTGTTGCAATAATAAATGTTTCATCCAATCGGCCCAATCTTGATGAGGAATAAGGCGTACATTATCTTGCGCAAACGCATGAATTAAATAGTGGTATGCTTCTACAGTACCAATGCCTCGGCTAGCTAAATAAAACAATGCTTCTTCATCTAATTGGCCTACAGTTGCCCCATGAGTACAAACCACATCATCAGCAAAAATTTCTAATTGCGGCTTGGTATTCACTTCTGCATGTGCCGACAATAATACGTTTTTATTTTGTTGTTTTGCATCTGTATGTTGTGCATCTTTGGCAACGATTACTTTACCATTAAAAACCGCACGTGAGCGGCCTTGTAAAATACCTTTATAATCTTGCTCACTAGAACAATTAGGCACTAGATGATTAACCGTTGTATGATGATCAACATGTTGCTTGTCATTAGGCGCATAAATACCATTCATTAAACAAGAAGCATGCTCTTCTTCTAAGTCAATGGTCAAATCACTGCGCGCAAGAGCCGCGCCAAGATTGAGCGAGTGACTGGCAAAATGGCTGTGTGCTTTTTGCTGCACGCTGATATGGCCAATATGATAGGCGCTCGTACTTTCTCGTTGTATTTTATAATGAGTGAGCTGGGCATGTTTTGCCAAAAACAACTCGGTTATCGTATTAGTAAAATACACATTAGAAGCGCTACCGCGATACTCTTCAATAACCGTAGCGTGCGCGCCCTCTTCAGCAATAATTAAATGACGCAAATGAATTGCGTGCATCGAGGCATCATGCAGATGACTTAAAATAATGGGGGTTTCAATACGCACACCCTTGGGAATATAAAGCACAACGCCCTGTTGAATAAACGCTGTATTTAGCGCATGAAAACCATGCTCTTGCCGCAAAATGCGTCCTAAATAAGGTTGAACTAAAGCGGCATGCTCTTTTAATGCTCGAGCTAAAGGCAGTAATAAAACACCAGCAGGCAACGCGTCAACTAAATCAGGGGCATTAGCAACACTGCCATTATGCAATAAAACATGTGCGGGTGCAGGCAAATCATATTCTTGGAGTGGTGCCACAGACTCTTGCGGCGTATCACTGCTAAAAGAATGCTTTAATAACGCATCAACCGAAGTATATTTCCACTCTTCATCACTGCGCGAAGGAAAACCACTGTGTTCTAAGTTATCAATGGCATGCTCTTGTAACGTTGCCAACCAAGGCAAAGAAGAACGTTCTTTTATGGCATGTTGACGATAAAAGCTCTCTAATTCACTCATGCTTGCTCCATTTCATCAAGCCAGCTGTATCCTTTTTTCTCTAATTCTAATGCTAATGATTTATCGCCCGACATAATGATACGACCATTAACTAATACATGAATAAAATCAGGTTCGATGTAATCGAGTAAGCGCTGATAATGAGTAACCATAATAATGGCACGCTCAGGAGAGCGCATGGCGTTGACACCTTCGGAGATCACACGCAATGCATCGATATCTAAACCGGAATCTGTTTCATCAAGAATAGCTAACTTGGGCTCAAGCGCTAACATTTGCAAAATTTCATTGCGCTTTTTCTCACCGCCGGAAAAACCTTCATTGATACTGCGGTATAAAAAGCTCTCATCCATATCCAATAAACTGCATTTTTCACGGATAAAGCTTAAAAACTCTATCGCATCTAAGGTAGGACGACCTTGGCCTTTGCGTACAGCATTCACCGAGGCTTTAAGAAAATTAATATTGGTAACCCCTGGAATTTCTAAAGGGTATTGAAACGATAAAAATACGCCCGCGCGCGCGCGCTCTTCCGGCGATAATAACAGTAAATCTTCATTAAAATAAACTACTTCACCAGAGGTTACTTCATAAGAAGGATGCCCTGCTAGTACTTTAGATAAGGTACTTTTTCCTGAACCATTGGGTCCCATAATGGCATGCACTTCACCGGCATTTACCGCCAGATTAATCCCTTTTAAAATAGATTGATTATTTATTTCAACATTTAATTCATTTATCGTTAACATCAGCCCACCGCCCCTTCTAAACTAATACCCAATAATTTGGTTGCTTCAACAGCAAACTCCATCGGTAATTCTTTTAATACTTGTTTACAAAACCCATTAACAATCATCGATACCGCATCTTCGGTATCTATTCCTCGTTGTTGACAGTAAAACAATTGCTCTTCACTAATTTTTGATGTGGTTGCTTCATGCTCTACCTGTGCGGTAGGATTTTTTACTTCAATATAAGGAAACGTATGCGCGGAACATTCGCTACCCATGAGCATGGAATCACACTGAGTATAATTACGTGCATTAGACGCCATCGGCGCAATTTTAACCAAACCACGATACGCATTGTGCGCTCGCCCAGCACTGATTCCTTTCGAGATAATCGTCGAGCGAGTATTTTTACCCAAATGAATCATTTTAGTGCCAGTATCGGCTTGCTGAAAATTATTAGTTAACGCCACCGAGTAAAATTCACCCACGGAGTCATCACCCTTTAATATCACGCTGGGATATTTCCAGGTAATAGCCGAACCCGTTTCAATTTGTGTCCAAGAAATTTTTGATTGCTTGCCGCGACACACACCACGCTTGGTTACAAAATTATAAATTCCCCCTTTGCCGTCTTTATCGCCAGGGTACCAATTTTGTACGGTAGAATACTTAATTTGTGCTCTATCTAAAGCAACTAACTCAACCACTGCCGCGTGTAATTGATTTTCATCACGCTGAGGTGCGGTACACCCTTCTAAATAAGACACATAACTGTCATCATCTGCAATAATTAAGGTGCGCTCAAACTGGCCAGTGGACGCAGCATTGATGCGAAAATAAGTAGATAGTTCCATCGGGCAACGTACGCCTTTGGGAATGTAGACAAATGAACCATCACTAAATACTGCCGAATTAAGCGCGGCATAAAAGTTATCGCGATAGGAAACAACGGAACCTAAATACTTCATTAACAATTCAGGATAAAGATGAACTGCTTCGGAAAAAGGACAGAAAATCACGCCTTTTTCAGCAAGTTTTGCTTTAAAAGTAGTTGCAACAGAAACACTATCAAACACTGCGTCAACCGCAACGCCGGCTAATAGCTCTTGCTCTCTTAAAGGAATACCGAGTTTTTCATAAGTGCGTAATAACTCCGGATCGACTTCTTCAAGACTTTTCGGTCCATCACTTTTATTTTTAGGTGCCGAATAATAAGAGATATCTTGATAATTAATTGGCGGATAATGAACACTAGACCATTGCGGGTGCGACAAAGTTTGCCAATGTCTAAAGGCAGTTAAACGCCACTCCAATAAAAACTCAGGCTCCCCTTTAATGGCTGATAAACGACGAATAACGTCTTCATCTAATCCTGGGGGAAACGTTTCGACTTCGATATCAGTCACAAACCCATGTTGGTATTCTCTATCCAGCAAAGAATTAATTTGCTCACTGCTTTTAGCCACGATTTACTCCACTTGCTAATTGCCGAACTCGTTCTATATCCCTACGATGAAGAGCTGGTTTTGCCAAAGTATCTAAACTAACACTATCCAAGGCGGCCTCTATGGCCCCGCTAATTAAACGCCAATTATCTTGAATAGTACACACCCCTTGCAAAGAGCAATCATTAGGTTGCAAACTGCATTCGGTAAATCCTCGATGCTCTTCCAGAGCATAAATAATTTGCGCGACAGAGATAGTAGTTGCAGCTCTTTGTAGCCTGTATCCACCAGTAACACCGCGCACCGAACACAACAACCCTGCTCCGGTTAGGCGCTTTAAAATTTTGCTCACGGTTGGAATGGATAAATGAGTATGTAGCGCAATATCACGAGCATTACATAGCGTATGTGCGTGCTTGGCTAAATAAACCATAACCACCGTTCCATAATCAGCTAATTTGCTGATACGTAACATAGCACATCCTCCAAAAGGAACAACAAAGCGGGAACCTAAATATTTTACTCAGACAATACATTAAAAGGACAGTGCTCTTATAATATAGCACTAAAAAGGTCCCATATGTAATAAAAACGGCATGATACCTTATTATTAAGGTTTGATGCAATGCTTTCATACCATGCCAAACTAATATTAAAGACATTAATAGCGTATAACATTTCCTAAAATGAACAGGACTGCTTCTTGCTAAAATCGCAGAAACACCTAACAATAGATCTATAAAAGATAGACTTGAGGAACTAGGATGACCCACAATACTGAATCTGCCGAGTTAATGCGTTCTATTGCAGAACAAAGCACGCGTTTATTGGAGGGATTCACTAATAATCCCGAGCAAACTACCCTACTTCTCAAACAATTTATTGAAGTCACCGAACACATGCAAACGCTCTGGTCCATGATCTTAAGCAATCCAGAAAAAGTCTGGCCCTTGCAATTAACTTATTGGACTCAGGCCCTAAAATTAGCGGAACAACAATTCTCTCATTGGTTACAAGGCAAGCCTTTACCCATGAGCGATAAACGCTTTAACAATGAAGAATGGCTGCAAAATCCTTTTTATAATTTTATGAGTCATCAATATCTGCTTGCCTGTGAACATATTGATTCATTAATACAACAACTCGATCCCGAAGATAATCAGTCAGCAAAACGAGTACGTTTTTTCAGTAAACAATACTTAGACGCCTTATCTCCGGCCAACTTTATCCAAACGAACCCACAAGTACTCAATGAAACGGTACAAAGCCATGGTAAAAACTTATTACACGGCTTACATAATCTCTTGTCTGATTTAGAGCAAGGTACAAGCGCATTGGATATTACCATGACAGATACCAGTGCGTTTACCCTGGGCGAGAATCTAGCAACCACCCCAGGATTTGTACTATTTCGTAATGAAATGATGGAGTTAATTCAATACACTCCTACCACACAAAAAGTAGCAGCCATTCCACTACTTATTATCCCGCCTTGGATTAATAAATATTATATTTTAGATTTGAGCCCCAACAATTCCTTAGTGCGTTGGCTCGTTGCCCAAGAAATTAGCGTGTTTATTATTTCCTGGGTCAATCCTGACGAACGTTTTGCTGATAAAGGACTGGTTGATTATATGGAGGAAGGCCCAAGAAAGGCTATCGAAGTCATCAAAAAGCAAATGGCCTGCACTAAAGTCAATACGGTTGGTTTTTGCATTGGCGGAACTTTATTAGCTACGACGCTTGCTTATAATCGAGCACATAATGATAAAAGCATTAATAGTGCAACGTTTCTTGCTTCGATGATTGACTTTAGCGATCCGGGCGATATTGCAGCGCTCATTGATGAGGCACAAGTTAAAAAAATAGAAGAGGAAATGCACAGTCGGGGCTACTTGCCAGGAAAAGTAATGGCTAATAGTTTTAATTCGTTGCGCGCCAATGATCTGGTCTGGTCATTTTTCATTAAAAACTACCTGCAAGGTAAAGCGGCAGTGCCCTTTGATATTTTATATTGGAACTCTGACTCAACCAATATGCCCGCTACGATGCATTCGCAATATTTGCGCTGGATGTACTTACAAAATGATTTAATAAAACCAGGGGCTATTTGTTTAAATAATACGCCTATAGATATCACGCAAATTAAAATACCTACGTTTTTTCTATCAACTGAAAAAGATCACATTGCTCCATGGCAAACAACCTACTTGGGCTTTCAATTGATGAAAGGCCCAAAGCGTTTTGTTCTGGGCGGTTCAGGACATATAGCGGGTATTATCAATGCACCCGACGCACAAAAATACGGCTACCGTACCACCTTAGCCCATAAAAATTTAAACGCAGAGCAATGGTATGCGCAAGCCAAAGAGCACTCTGGGTCTTGGTGGCCGCAATGGGGCACATGGCTTATTAAACATTCAGGAGCGTCAATAGATGCGCCCTTATTATCAACGCTACCTTATCCTGCATTAATGGATGCACCAGGAACTTATGTGTTCCAAACCAGTTGATTACTGTATTGCTCCATAGCAGCTTGATACCCTAACTCAACCAGTTGCGGTAATTTAGAAAAATCCAGCAAACCAAACGTGCTAACATCAATATCCAAAACGTTATCGGCTTTTGTTAGCTGATAACGTTCGTACTCATTACTGCACAACACAATAGAGCCCGTAATAATTTCTGAAATATTAGGCAAAATAGGATCAGCCCCGCGATTCAAAAAAGGGAAATAACGCTTAAAACCGGAAGCAATACCATCAGGTATCTGCGCATGAATACTAGAAAAAGGAGCCACACGTACGGCAATCAGCTTTTTGGGCCTAGCAAAATCACGCATTACATCAACAGGTAGGTTGTTAAAAATGCCACCATCAATTAATAACTCATTATTTGCATTAGAAATAGGCGGCACAATCCCTGGTAATGAGGTACTGGCTCGTATTGCTTTATATAATAGACCTTTATCTAAAACCTCTACTTTATGCATAGTAAAATTACTGGCAATGCAAAAAAAAGACTTCCATAAATCTTCGATACAAGTCTGCTCACTAAAAACATTTTTATACGCATTAAGCCACCCCTCTCCTCCTAACAAGGAAATATTAGGCAATGTATAGTCATTAAGCTTCTTATTAAACACTACATGCTTGTTGATAAGCTCAATAATATGTTCTATGGAAAAATTCATCGCAATAGCTGCGGCAATGACCGCCCCCATGCTTGTTCCACCAATATAATCAATAGGGATATTAAGTTCACATAATGCTTTATATACGCCAATATGCGCCAAAGAGCGTGCACCACCTCCACTTAAAACGAGTCCTGTGCCACTGTTTAAAATTAACCGCGCCATGCGCTTTAATTCATTATCACTCTCTTTTTTAATATGAAATGCTTTAACTGCGCGCTCGTTTAACCAACGCGTTGTATTGCTAGGAATAATAATATGAGCGGGATGGAATAAAAATAATTCAACAGCCGGTTGGTAGCGGGATTCTTTTTTAGCAAACAATTCGTGTTCTAATGGTGCTAAATCAACATTATCTTCCGACTGGGCAATCAGAATAATTTTATCGGCCTGTCGCAAACATAAACGAGACCATGCACTATCAGCGCTATCAACCACATAAAAAATATACGCATAATGCTGCTCTTGTACATTCAGCCATTGGGTAATTCGTGAGTCCTTATATTGATTAGACGCTAAATCTAGCGCATTAAAATGCTGCTTTAATAAAGTATGAGTAATCAATAAAACAGAGCCAAAGGCCGCAAGATGAGGTATTAAAGCGCTAATTAGTTGCTCATCCAATGGGCTATGCCCCGCAGGCATCAGTGCTAACGCACGCAAAGCCGAAGTTCTAGGCACAGGGGGTTTTAGCAACCGAAGAATAGCAGCACTAACCATGGGCATAATATAAGCCGCGTTTTTTTGAAAAAATAGATCAAATTGCTCTTTGGTTAATTGCCATAATACACTGTCGCGAATAGCTAATACTGTGGCCGCACGTGGTTGTTGAGTAAATAAAGCCAGCTCGCCAATCATATCCCCTTTAACCATCTCACCTAAAATGCAATCACTGTCGCCCCCGCTTTTAAGCGCCAACAAACGACCGGTGTGCACAATATATAAACTATTGCCAAGATCGCCTTCTCGTAATAGCACATCACCGCTTTGAATAGAGACTGAAGTGAATTGTCTTGCTAAGGCAATAAAACGCCTTTTCGGCAGAGATTGAAAGTAAGAAATAGACTCTAAAAAGCAAAGCAGCTCAGAGGAAGGAGACTTTTTGAATGAATTAAATAATGCCATAATTTACCCTCACTCCCAGTCCTAATAAATACACTCCTCGTTTTCATCGATATTTGTCGCTAATAAATTTTCGATATTTTAGGCAACTTGATAGCATAAAAACCGAAAATTTATTAGCGACAAGTATAAGTATAGAATACTTTTTAGCTTTACGATTTATAACGCACTAATCGTTTGCGGTTGTGCAATATACGGCTGTTCTAAAGAAACATAGTCTATTTTTCCAGATGCTAAAACAGGAATCTTAGTTGCAGCATGAATCTGACCGGGCACTAATAACTCGGAATGACCAGACTCTTTAACTTTTTTAATGAACGCCGTTTTATCTATTTCTTTTGCCTCACTAAACAATAAAATTTGCTCGCCTTTGCGTGAGCATTTAATACTAATAATTCAGGCCACAGTGAGGCCGCGATCCCTTCAACCAAGGTTAAAGACACCATTTCTCCAGCAATCTTGGCAAATCGCTTGGCTCGTCCAGCAATAGTAATAAAACCATTCGCATCCATAGTGACAATATCGCCCGTATCATGCCATCCTTGTGATACAGGAATAATAGCGCCAGCAACATTAGGGTCAATATATCCTTTCATAATGTTCGGACCGCGTAAAAATAAGCGCCCACCTTGAGCGATACCCTCAACAGGCTCAATGCGACAGTTCATAAAAGGTAATATCATACCCACGCTGCCAAAAGAGGCCGCAAGAGGACAATTAAGCGAAATCACAGGCGCGGCTTCGGTGGCACCGTATCCCTCATAAATTTTCACCCCAAAATGCTCCATCCAATAGCGCATGGTTTCCATTTTTACTTTTTCGGCACCTGCAAAAATGTAGCGAATACTACTAAAATCATGCGCATCAGCAGCTCTGGCATAACCATTTAAAAAGGTATCAGTACCAAACATAATGGTCGCCCCAGTTTGATACACTAATCCTGGAATAATTTTGTAATGTAGTGGTGAGGGATAAAAAAAGCAGCTCAATCCCGCTGTAAGTGGCACCACACTGCCCGCCGTCAGGCCAAAACAATGAAAGATCGGTAATGAGTTAAAAAATATATCGCGCGCAGAAAAATCAACGCGTGATTTCAATTGACTGCAATTTGCCAATAAATTCTCATGACTTAAAACAACCCCTTTAGGCACCCCCTCAGAACCGGAAGTAAATAAAACCAACGCACTTTGATCGGCACTAACAGGCTCCCCTATCCATTTATAAGCTAAACGAGGAAAATACCCTTTCAATAAAGCAGCTAACTTATGCTGTAACTGAATCAGTGGTTTAAATTCTTCTAAATAGCGGATAGTAATTCCGGCAGCCCGCAGCTCATCAATAAGCGGCTCTAGTTTTGCCGTAACAATAAATTGTCTGGCGGTATAAATCGTTTTTATATTGGCCGTATTGCACGCAGACAAAAGATTATAAAATCCCATACTAAAATTCAGCATTGCAGGCACGCGTCGATAAGCTTGCAAAGCAAAAAAAGTAATCATGCCCGCAATAGTGGTAGGCATCATCACGCCCACATATTCACCCGCGCGCGTTTCTTTTTTAAATTGCCGTCCTAAAATAAAACAACGCACTAAAAATTGTCTGTAGGTTAATGGCGCTCTATTCACATCTTCAATTCGTGCGTTATTTTTACATCCTATTTCGGCCCCATCAATCAACGCACCAAATAAAGAATGCTCTTTAAAGCTGTTGGAAAAAGTAAGATCACTTATCAAGCGAAATAATTGCATACTGATTTCATGCCGATTAACCGGACCACTTTCTGGACGGAGAAATATTTGCGGCGGCAATATGTGAATTGTAATGGTCGGGAATAAACGAATCGTATTTTTACTTTTATTAATAGAAAAAATACTATGCTCCGCCCCATCAATGCGCACAGGAATAACTGAAGCGCCAGATTTTTGAATGATAAATCCAGGACCATCATAAACGCGTAAACTATTAACTTCCGGTCGTGCGGACTCTTGGGGGAAAATAACACAACGCTTGCCAGAGCGTATTGCATTAATAAGAATTCTTGCCGTAAAAGGATGAGCCGGATCAACGGAGATAACATCGGCAAATAAAAATAAAGATTTAACCCATAGTTTTCTAAATAACCGTGGATGTAATGCTATAGTTAAACGTTCTGGTAAAAAAACAGAAAGCAGCAATACATCAATGATAGACGTTCTATTGGCTATAAGGACCGAATTCGCAGAAGGATGATATTCACCTTTAACTTCGACTTTAAACCACCATACCAACACCGCTTTAATCCAACGGCACGCTCTATTTTTTTGCTGTTCTTTCCAGTGCGTATAAGTCATTTTTATCCTTGTAACAAAATGCAATTGTTTATACCGAATCAAACTTTAGATTGCAAGATTGTTTATTGTTGACAATTGAACAATACTCAGAGTACATTTTATAATCACTTGTCTGTTTAAGGGAGCTCTTCTAAATGCAATTTTTCCAAGAGAATTATAAGCCCAAATTAGCAAAAAAAACAGACTATGCGGTTTTGCATAAAGCACTAGATGCTACTATGTCTGTATGTGTTTGCAGTTCCTCTGCTTTGCTCATTAATCCATTATCAGAACAAATTGACGCCGCAAGAATGTTGCAGTATCAGCAACACAGTACAGCAGCTATAAATCACATCAGTATGTTACACAATTTTTTACATAAGATATCATCGTATATGAAGAAACAAGATTTGTTATTTTTTGACGCAAAAGAAGCGATAAAACGCCTAATGAGCCAGGCTATGGCCGGTAATTGCGAGCATCAAGCATTTTATTTAGCATCATTACTGAAACAACAAAATATTCCCGCATTCATTTATAATATTGAAGATATCGAGCATACGATTGTCATTACGGAAAATTTTTTAATAGATCCCTGGATGGGTAAAATTTTTAATCTTGCCACTGATCTAATAGTTTTTTATCACTCCAATTTAGTTATGACTGCCTCATGGCTAAATCAGTTATTAAGCAACAGGCCTGTTGTTTATCCCTCTACCTTGAATGCTGACACCCTTATGGAACATTTTGCGACAAAAGCAGAACATACATCAATTAAAACATTGTAAATTGGCGCTTTTTTAACAGCTAGAAATAAAGCGCCAAATCGTATCAATATTAAATGTTTTGATGATAGCATAAAGAAAAATACGGCACATATTAATATTGGGACAAGCCATGAGACTAGTGAATTTGCTTGTGACTCTCTTAAAAAGTGGTGGGTTGCAAAATATTGCAAATGAATATGATTTAGACGATCTTGCCCTGGCACTGATATATTCTTCTTGCTAAAGAAAAAAAGCTGTAATACAGTGTATCTTATTGTGAATAATAAACTTTTATCCAAATTAGGTTGCATTACAGGCTCTCTCGCAGTATTTATAATCGCCACCTTTTTATTTAAAACATACACTAAAGAGATTATTTTTTGGATAAATAGTCTAAGCTATTTTGCGCCTATTATTTTTATAATAATTTATTGTCTCGCGACTGTATTATTTTTACCCACCATGGTTTTAACGTTAGCTGGAGGGGCATTATTCGGGCCCCTATTAGGCACCCTATTTAATTTAATTGGAGCGACGTGCGGCGCCTTGTGCTCTTTTTTAATTACGCGATATTTATTTAACTTTGGCGGTAAAAAAATAAAGGGCATACGTTTAAAAAAACTCATTGCACAAGTTAATAAACAAGGCTGGCCTTTTGTAGCATTACTACGCCTCGTTCCTATACTTCCTTTTAATTTAATCAATTACGGTTTAGGTTTAACCAATATTTCTTTTAAATTGTACGCATTAACCACACTTGTTTTTCTTATTCCTGCCGAAATAATTTACACTTATTGTGGTTATATCAGCCAAGAGGTTTTATCTCAGTCCAATGAGTGGTATAAAAGCACGAACTTAATCTATTTAAGCTTAATCATTCTGTTAGTTATTCTGATGTTCAGTATCAAGATATATACCAACAGAACTAAAGTTCTTACTGCATAAAAAAGCGCGTGTTAATAATCCATAAAATCATCTAGTTCCGCACGCAAACGCCGCTCTTCCAGCATACTTTCTAAACGCCTACGCGCATCTAATTTACTAACGGTAGTTTTTTCTTGCACAGGCTCTAATGCAACATCTTCAAATTGTTCATCAACAATCAAAGCTTCTTCATCTTCAAATAAATCGGTCATATCATTATTCTCAAAAAATAAACGGGTAATTACAAACCAGTTGTTCGTATAATAAACGATAAAAAACCGGCTTTTTTTTAGGCGTGTTATGTTTATTAAGAGTATTTGTACTCTACCAAACGCTATATACCTTATTTTTTTTTTCTTGACTAGTTTTTTTAATATATGACAAGATATTTTGCGTATCACAGTGCCCTCTTATTTTCTTTTAGCACGGATACACAGGGTAGTTACAAAGCAGATATTATGGGATAATTAAAAAAAAGCAGGATAAATCTCTATGTTAGATCCGTACAAAAATAGCCTTCGTAATACCATCAAACACATACGGAAAAATACGTCGCAGGGTTTTCGTACCCATGCATCTCAACTTATTTGCACTAAAATTAAATCGTTGGATTATTATCGCAAAGCAAAACATATCGCGCTTTATTTTACAATAAATGGCGAAGTCGATTTACATTCAATATGGAATACTGCGCCATTACAAGGTAAGTTTTGTTATTTTCCTGTGCTGCATACTGATTACTCACTTTCCTTTTTACCAGCAACTCCTAGCACGACATTTAAAAAAAATCATTTTGGTATTTTAGAACCGGATATAAGCTTAGAGCACGCAATAGCGCCACAAGATTTAGACTTAATTATTCTGCCTTTGGTTGGCTTTGATAGCCAGTGTCGACGCTTAGGTATGGGGTCAGGCTCTTATGATAGAACATTACAACACTTAGATAACACCATTCTTTTAGGTGTAGCTTATCAATTTCAACACATGAACATAATTAATGCCCAACCCTGGGATGTCCCCCTACATGCCGTAATTACCGAACAATCAATTTATGAGGCTCTTTAATAAAAGAGCCTATATACATATTGCCCTACTCACGCATTGCCCAGTGCTCACATCATGCACACTAAATGGCATCTTCCCCCATTTCACCCGTACGCACACGCACCACTTGCTCTAAATCATAGACAAAAATTTTACCATCACCAATTTTACCGGTATAAGCCGATTTACAAATCGCATCAATAACCGACTCCACCAAAGCATCTTGTACCGCGAGCTCTATTTTAATTTTAGGTAAAAAATCAACAACGTACTCCGCTCCACGATACAATTCTGTATGGCCTTTTTGCCGGCCAAAACCTCGAATTTCAGAGATAATAATACCAGGAACCCCCACATCCATTAATGCTTCATGCACCTCGTCTAATTTAAATGGCTTAATTATGGCACAAATCATTTTCATCTAAATCTCCCTAGCACAAATCAATTGATTTGTAGTACTTTATTAGTTTTGTTAGACTGCCATTATAACCATAATTATAAAGCCTATGGAGTGCCTATGTTCGACCCCAAACAATTTGATGATATAGCCAGCAAACTTTTTTCAGCACTTCCCGCAAGCCTACAAAATGTAGAAAAAGAAATGCAACAAAAATTTAAAGACATTTTACAACTGGCGTTTTCTCGGCTCGATTTAGTCACGCGTGAAGAATTCGATGTCCAGTGCAAAGTATTAGCACGCACTCGCGAAAAAGTAGATTTACTACAACAACAAATGAATAATTTATGCAAAGAAGCACCAGCCGACAATAAAGAATAACAAAAACACCGGAGATAGCACGCGGAAGGTTGCTATATCCTTGTTTTAAAAGTCCAACAAAAAAAGGAATTACCTTATGAACCTGGCGTTTATTAACACTCGTAGTACCGTAGGTATGCGCGCGCATCCTGTATCAGTAGAAGTACATTTATCAAATGGGCTACCAAGCTTTGCCATTGTCGGATTAGCAGAAACCGCGATAAAAGAAAGCAAAGATCGTGTGCGTAGCGCCATTATTAATAGTCAATTTGAATTTCCTTGCCGTAAAATTACCGTTAATTTAGGTCCTGCCGATTTGCCCAAAACAGGCAGCGGCTTTGATCTACCCATAGCCTTGGGCATTCTTGCGGCCTCGCAACAAATTCCCGCCCAACAACTCATCAATTATGAGTTTTGTGGTGAGTTGGCGTTAAGTGGCGAATTACGTGGCATTTCCGCTATATTACCCGTTGTTTTAGCAGCTCATCGCGAACATAAAACGCTGATCATTGCACAAGCAAATGCGCTGGAAGCTTCATTAGCAGGACAAGATAAGGTCCTCACCGCCGCGAGTTTACGCGAAGTATGTCATTACTTATGTCAAAATCATCCGTTGCAACCTCTGCCTGCCAGACCCGAAATCGATGAACAGCATACCTACGTGGATTGGTCTGATATAAAAGGACAATATCATGCAAAAAAAGCAATGGAATTGGCTGCGTGTGGAGGGCATAGCATTTTATTATGCGGGGCACCAGGAAGTGGCAAAACCATGCTGGCTAAACGATTTAGTACACTGCTGCCGGAGTTATCTGAAGAACAAGCCTTAGAATGTGCGGCAATCAATTCTATCCGCGGCAAAGGAGTTGATTTTAGTCAATGGCGAATCCCTCCATTTCGCTCCCCCCATCATACCGCATCCCCTGTAGCATTAGTGGGTGGAGGTAATCCACCACGTCCTGGCGAAATCTCATTAGCACATCATGGTGTTTTATTTTTAGATGAGTTACCTGAGTTTCATCGTAATGTATTAGAAACGTTAAGAGAACCATTAGAGTCAGGCTATGTTTGTATTTCTCGAGCTGCGGCGCAAGTAGAATTTCCCGCTCATTTTCAATTACTTGCCGCAATGAATCCCTGCCCTTGTGGCCAATGGGGCAATACGCAAGCACAATGCTTTTGTTCACCAGAGCGCATTAATCGTTATTTGGCGAAATTATCCGCACCATTAATGGATAGAATTGATATGTATATTACGGTACATGCCTTATCGCAAGAGGAGTTAATCAAACCTAATACCACAACTAGCAAACAAAGCCCGCGTATTAAAGAGCAAATTATTGCCCTACGCGCGCATCAAATGGAACGACAGCAGTGCCTTAATAGCCAATTAAATCCCACAACCTGTGAGCAAGTATGTCAATTAGAGCAAAATGAATTGGATTTTCTCTACCAAGCAATGAATAAACTCAAACTTTCTGCTCGCGGATATCAGCGATTATTAAAGGTGGCACGCAGTGTTGCGGATATGGATAAAAGTAGTGCCGTAAGAGTACCCCATTTACAGCAAGCACTGTCATTTAAACAAGTCATGCAAATGCCGCGTTAAATTTTTTTCACTTGGGTGTTATGCTTTATGCATAGGCACCCAAGTAGTACATTATGAGGCTTAACCTAAGTTGCTAACGCGTTTGCCTTAATCAAGTGTTCTAAAATAGCCATGCGCACAAACACTCCATTCGTAACTTGATCTAAAATATGCGATCGCAGGCTATCCGCAACATCACTATCCAACTCCACTCCTCTATTAATAGGTCCTGGATGTAAAATAATGGCATCGGATTTTGCAAATGCTAGGGTTTGTTGCGTTAAAGCAAAGTGCTCGCGATAAGCAGATAAACTCATTTGCTCCTCTTGTGCTAAGCGCTCCTTTTGCACGCGCAAACACATCACCACATCGGCATCGTGCAATCCTTCTTTTAGCGAATCAGTTACCCGTCCATAATGCACGTGCTGCGGCTGCCAGATGGGGGGTGCTACAAACACGAGATCGCGCACATTAAAATGCTCGCAAAAAAATTGAAACGAACGAG
>CAZSAO010000004.1:9123-12865 GCA_964605275.1 uncultured Legionella sp. | reverse complement strand
AACACGTGAATGCTGGATATTTCCTACCACAGCAATTTTTAAAGAAGTAGTGTTTTTTTTCTGCTCGATAATAGTCATCATATCTAATAAAGCCTGACTAGGATGAGCGTGCATGCCATCTCCGGCATTAATGAACTGTACATTTTTGACCCGCTGCGCTAACTCTTTTTGTATGCCCTCTTGTTTATGACGCATAACGATGTAGCGAATACCCATAGCAGCAAGAGTTTGCACCGTGTCGTAAATTGTTTCACCTTTTGTTTCCGAAGAATGCTCTAAATCAAGATGAATTACTTTCATATCTAAGCGTTTCGCAGCCAATTCAAAGCTTACGCGTGTGCGTGTACTGTGTTCGTAAAACAATAAAGCCGCGGTGTGCTGTGCATAAGAAGGGTACGTATTAGCATGTTTTAACTCAATAGCGCGCAAGATTAACTGTGCGGTTTGCTCCCTGGAACACTCACTGATTTCTAAAAAATGCGTCATAGATTTCATTCCGGATTTTGAAGCCATTGCTCCAATATAACACAAGCGGCAATACTATCTACCGCCGCATTGTTCAATTTACGATAACCGCCTTGGGAAAATAATTGCTCGCGCGCTTCGACTGTCGACAAGCGCTCATCAACCAAATGCACCGGTAACGCACACTGTTTTTGTAATTGTTGTGCAAAACGTCGTGCCGCCGCAGTCGTATACAGCTCACTATCATCAATACATGTTGGCAAGCCGACAACTAGCGCATGAGGATTCCATTGGGCAATAAGCTTACGCACCGCGCCCCAATCAGGAATACCTTGTTTTGCAGCCAAAGTAAGTAACGGCGAGGCGCTGCAGGTTAATGTTTGTCCTACGGCAACACCAATGCGTTTAAAACCAAAATCAAAACCTATATAAATTGTATTATGCATGACCCGCACGAGAAACTAATTGATTCATATTTATTCCTAAAATTGAGCCCGCGTATTCCCAACGTAACTCAAAAGGCACCTCGTATAAAATTTCTTCTTTGAATGGACAAACCAACCACATATTATCCATTACTTCCTGCTCTAATTGATGTTCATTCCACCCCGCATAACCCAAAGTAACTAATACATCTTTAGGCCCACTGTCTTGTGCAATAGCACGAATGATATCATTGGATGTGGTAACCGTCACTTCATCTTGTAACATTAAGCTAGAACGCCATCCTCCGCTTTGCTTATGAATAACAAAACCACGTTCAGGCTGTACCGGTCCGCCAAATAATAATGGCAAACGATTTTGTTCTACATAAATAGGCTCAATGTTTAATTGCTCAAAAATAAATCCCAAGGGAAACTCCATAGGCCTATTCACCATTAACCCCACAGAACCTTGGTCGTGATGCTCGCATACATAAATAACTGATTTTTCAAAATGATCATCATGCAAGGAAGGCATGGCAATCAACAAATGATGCGCTAATGAGTTCATAGATGCCATTATATCTCCCAATAAGTTATACAGAAAAAATTAAGAACACCTTGATTTAAGTATATACCATTATCGCCGTTATTTATTTCTTCTTTTATTTAACGAACAAGAATAGCTTTAATATATAAGGTCGACTGCTGCAAAAAAGCGTTTTTTGTTGTATATAAAACACCCGAGGTTGATTCTTCACTGCTATTAGTTGCAGCCCCAATGGCTACCCATTGCCCTAGAGGAATCAACACCGTAGTATCTAATTGTTGTTGGTCAAATTGCTGATATCCTTGAATCGCCTGTTGTTGGCGCGTACGGGAAATAGTAAGTTGCACCAAAGAGCCCTTTAATATGGGTTGCACTAATAGGCCCGTTTGCACCCTATGTTGTTGATAGATAACGCCTGGAAAAAAAGCAAAACCAACAGCTTTTATTATGGGAACTTGTTTATCCATTGAAATAAGTGCTTTTTGCCCATTCATTACCTGCACCCATTGCGAGGCTGGATTATTTATTTGCAAATTAGTACTGTATGTTTCTTGCTTTTTTTGCTGGTTTAACCAATCAGCGGGCCCTTGATATACCGCAATTTTAAACGTTTTAGCCGGCACATCTATTTGATGTACTAACATGCGTATTTTAGCTAAGGTCTGTGGGGTTACATGGAGCACTAAACTTTGCCCTGAACCACTAACTATCTCGTTAGCGCTTATAAACGGTTGAATTAATGAAATACATTCGGAAGAGTCTAGATAATGCAATAAAATAACTTTAGAAACCATTGATTGGGCTATGGCATGAGTTGCGACAAAAAAACTTATTATAAACCAACGCCTCACAGCCCTCTCCCACATTCAAATTAAATAATCCCTATTTTAATCTAAGGCTAAAACTATAAATATCACAAGCAACATCGTGATAGTTTTGCAAAAAAAAGATGTATCGTTAGTGAAACACTATAAAAAACATTATCTTTTTTTCCACTATTAACTTAAAGTAGACTAATATTTTGATAGCCATTTGCACAGTCTTTTTGATTTCGCTTCAATCAGTTGTTTTGTTCCATTAAAAGTTTAGGTATAATTGCCTCAAGCACTCTTTGAGAGACTCACAAACTATGGGTAGCATTTTTAATATGTTTGGGCCTTCACCTATTCGGCCTATTGAACAACACATTCGCAAAGCACACCAATGCGCCAAACAATTATATCCATTCTTTGAAGCCGTATTAAAAAAAGAGTGGCATTTAGCCGCAGAGATCAAAGATAAAATTATTTTTTTGGAGAAAGAGGCCGATTTAATCAAACGTGATTTACGCTTAAATCTACCTTCGGGATTATTTTTACCCGTTTCTCGCACGGACTTACTTGAACTTCTTAGCGCTCAAGACAGGATTGCGAATAAAGCGCAAAATATTGCCGAGTTTATTATCAGTCGCCAAACGATTATTCCCGAATCATTGCATGCTAATTTTATGCCTTTTTTAAGTTGTTGTTTGGATGCATCGAAACAAGCATGCAAAGCAATTAATGAACTAGATGAATTACTAGAAACAGGATTTCGTGGTAATGAAGTTACTATTGTTGAAGAAATGATCGTAACTCTTGACAAAATAGAGCACGATAGCGATGAGCGACTTGCAGACCTACGCCATCGTATTTTTGCATTAGAGAAAGAACTCACTACATCTCAAGAGCTAACAGCGATTGATGTAATATTTCTCTATAAATTAGTCCAATGGATTGGCGAATTAGCTGAGCATGCCCAAACAGTCGGTGCTCGCCTCCAAATTTTAATAGCGCGGTAGTCAATTCCTATGGATTATTCAATTTTTTATCTTATTTTTGCCACTATTCTTTGTTTTTTCATGACGTGGGGCGTTGGGGCTAATGATTTAGCCAATGTGATGAGCACGACGATGGGCTCAAAAGCAGTGACCGCGAAACAAGCGATGATCATTGCTGTTGTTTTTGAGTTTGCCGGTGCGTTTCTCGGGGGTAGCGGTGTTACTGAGACCATGCGTGATGGGATTATCAATACCAGTCAACTCAGTGATCAACCCGCTATATTAATAGAAGGCATGCTCAGCGTTTTATTTGCCTGTACCATTTGGATGAATTTAGCCAGCTATATTGGTGTTCCTGTATCCATTACCAATGCCTTAGTGGGCTCAATGGTAGGGTTTGGTACTATGGTATTAGGGACTGAAGCAATTCATTGGGATCAAGTCAGCCGCATTGCGATTGGCTGGGTAACCTCCCCTTTAATTTCAGGTATTACAGCCTATCTACTG
>CAZSAO010000004.1:4026-9113 GCA_964605275.1 uncultured Legionella sp. | reverse complement strand
TTATTAGCATTCAACAAACCATTTTTATTAGAAGTAACCCGTTGGCAAAAGCTAAATTATACATCCCTATTTATTTATTTCTTATTGGTTCTATTTTATCGTTTATCACCGTGTTTAAAGGTCTAAACCATTTTAATATCCACTTAAACGTCAAACAAAGCCTGGCCGTGACGCTGGCAACCAGTATTATCATGACGGTTATGGGTATGGTGTTTATTAAAAATATACCCGAAGATACGAAAATTAAGCGCCGCGATCGCTTTTTACAAGTAGAAAAGTATTTTGCCGTACTGATGGCTATGACCGCGTGCGCCATGGCTTTTGCCCATGGCTCTAACGATGTATCACTTGCAGTAGGCCCTTTAACCATTGTTCACAGTTTAGTAATGAGTGGAACGCACGGCTTTAGTGCCGGTAATTATCCTTCATGGATAATCTTATTCGGCTGTGTGGGGGTTGTCTCAGGCTTATTGATGTATGGGCGAAAAGTCATTGAAACAGTAGGAAGCAGCATCACCGCCTTAACACCAAGTCGTGCCTTTGCCGCAACCTTAGCCGCAGCAACCACTGTAGTAGTTGCAACCAGTACAGGCATTCCGGTGTCCGCTACCCAAACATTAGTTGGTGCCGTTTTAGGTGTAGGATTAGCGCGAGGTATTGGTGCATTAAATTTGATAGTCATTCGTAATATTTTTATGTCGTGGATTCTTACCTTACCAGCAGCCTCCCTACTCACTATCTTATCGTATAAAGGGTTGCATGCTTTATTAAATTAATAACAACAAAATATCCCTAGGTTTTGCCTGGGGAAGTTACTCAACAGCTTAGCCCAACCTAACATAAGTACGTTAATGCCACATTATAAATAAGGATTGACAACACGGACGCTTTATTGCAATTAATACCATTAATGATAATTTTTTATGAGTAAATTAAAAACAACTGCTACTATACATTCTTGGCAGAGAGACTATTAACACACCATACAAGTTTCAAAAAATTAACAACACAAAAATACAAAATAAAAGATGCCGCGGGACGACTCTTCATTACCCCAATCTCAGCCTTTGGCTATGCATTTTGGTCTGGTGATATGCGAATGTGTCGGATGATGGAACAGTACATGGATGGCAAAGCACGGACTGAAGCATACAAAGAATGTCTAGATATTATGGAACAAGGCATTGCATACATTTTAAAGGGCGTACTACATAATCACTCAACTTGTTATGATTTCACCCCATTAATTAATGCTTATAAAGCACTGATTAGCGCCACAAATATTAATGATGCTTGGGCTCATTTAAGCAATGAATTAATGAGTGTCCCGCTGCATCTCGCTCAAGAATACTGTGCCTCAACTCCGTTTTTTCCTCTAGAAAATTATCAACATACATTTTATAAGCGCCATATCAAACGCACGATTAAAATCCAAAATGCTTTAGGGGAGGAAATAAAATCATGGTATAGTTTACAACGTTATTCTGAAAAATTTTGTGTTTATAAAACAAACAACGAAGTACCTGTGGCATGTATAGCAAATAATCATAAAGGTTGGTCCCATATTGATTTACATGCAATAACGACGTTGAATGAACATATAGAACGGCGACGTGGACATATATTAAAAAGCATCAACCCTAATCTTATAACAAAAACTCGTCATACCTTTTAAAATAATAGCTTAAAACGAGTACTTCCTAGCCATGCCCCCAGCGCAATGACTAAAAATCACCCCAGATAACGGTTTGTTCCTCAGGATACTGTTTATCATCTCGTTTTAAGGCAATACGTTGATGTTTTTCAATTTCTAACATTTGAGATGCAGTTTTAGGATGAGTCGCATCAAATTCATATAAAAATTTATCATAAGGACTGACATACGCTTTATCAATATCAATGGGATTAGTCATAAAAACTCTCAATAATTTTATTTAATTTATTTTAACGTTTTTTTATCTACGTTACCATTATATTAGTATAAAATTATAGCTAAGAACGTCATAAGGACTCCGACGCTATGAACTTAAAAAAAGCTGAGCTTCATGTGCATTTAGAAGGAACCACTCCTCCTTTACTGGCAGAAAAAATTGCTGCGCGTAATAAAATAATAATACCACCTAATTTAATAGCCCCTGATAAGCATAGTTATGTAACGAATGATTTTCTTCATTTTTTATCGGTCTATGATACCTTAGCTGCATTAATTAAAGCACCGCAAGATTATTATGATATAACCTTTGATTATTTAAGAGAGAGTGCCGTACGCGGGGTGATTTATGTTGAAATGATGTATTCACCCGAGCATGCTGAACAATCCAGTGGTATCCCATCGCGTGAACATTTAATAGCTATTCAACAAGCAATTGATGATGCAGAGCAACAATTTAATATTGTCGGACGAATTATTCTCACCGCTGTACGTCATTTTGGCACCCATGCGGCAGAACACGTAGCGCAGCAAGCACATGAACATACGGTTCCTTGCATCGTGGGTTTTGGCTTAGGTGGTGATGAAGCCAAGTTTCCACCTAAATTATTTAGTAAAGCCTATGCTATTGCTAGCGATGCAGGACTACAATGCACCGTACATGCTGGCGAATTTGCTTCTGCCGAAGGGATGATTGAAGCAATGAATCATTTGCCCCTTAAACGTATTGGTCATGGCGTGCATGCCATCCATTCACTACACACAATGGCACTATTACAAGAAAAAGACATTGCCTTAGAACTATGTCCTAGCAGCAATATTTTTCTCGGATTATTTCCAGATATGGCACATCATCCATTACCTTACTTTTACTCACAAGGCATAAAAATAAGCATTAACTCCGATGATCCACCATTTATGAATACATCGATAGAGCAAGAATATCAACGAGTGCAACATGCATATCAATACAGCGATGAAACAATGAATTCAATTACCACCATGGCTATAAATAGCGCATTTGTCGACGAACACACAAAAACTAAGTTATTAGCTCGATTATAAGGTTTAGCATGAAAACAAAAACATTTGATTTAATCGTATTAGGTGGCGGTAGCGGTGGCATTGCATCTGCTGTACGCGCCGCAAAATATGGTGCTCGAGTTGCAGTAATAGAGCAAGAACATTTAGGAGGCACCTGTGTCAATCTCGGCTGTGTTCCCAAAAAAGTAATGTTCAATGCAGCATCTATCGCCGAATTATTTCATAAATCATATGATTATGGCTTTTCGGCGCAAGAATTAAAATTAGACTGGCATAAATTAGTTAATAAGCGCACGCACTATATCGAGCGCTTAAGGGAGCTCTATGCCAGTCGCTTTCAAGAATACAACATAACACGTATCACAGGCACTGGCGTCTTTGCTAGCAAAAACTCTATTATGGTTGACGATATATGCTATCAAGCAGAGCATATTATTATTGCAACAGGTGGTGAACCGGCATTACCGCAAATTAACGGCACGCAACATTTAATCGACTCGGATGGTTTTTTTTCACTCGTAAAACTCCCTTCTAAAGTAGCCATTATTGGTAGCGGCTATATAGGTGTTGAATTAGCAGGCATTTTAAATACCTTAGGCAGTGATACGCACTTATTAATGCGTGGCGATATGCCTTTGAGTCATTTTGATAACATGCTGGGTACTACCTTATTAGAAATAATGAAAAAGCAAGGGATTCATAGCCATCCTCAACATAAACTACAAGAAATCAGATTACAAAGTGATGGAAAAAAAGAAATGATTTGCCAAAGTGGTGCAATAATCCGCGATATAGACGTAGTCATAGCGGCCATTGGTCGAACACCATGCACCAGTCATTTAAACTTAAGAAAAATCGCTGTTGCAACCGATAAAGAAGGCTACATTAACGTTGATGCCTATCAAAATACGACCGTAGAAGGAATTTATGCGCTTGGCGATGTCACAAAAGCACCGGCACTTACCCCTGTTGCAATTGCCGCGGGAAGAAAATTAGCCGATAGATTATTTGGCAACAAACCCGAAGCCCATTTAAAATATGAGCATATAAATACGGTTATTTTTACCCATCCCCCCATAGGAACAATAGGCTTAAGCGAACATGAGGCCATTGAACGCTATGGCAAAGAGTCGATTAAAATATATCAAACTCGCTTTAATCCTATGCTAGATGCTCTAAGTGATGATAAAATTCCTACCGCAATGAAGCTCGTGACTAGGGGCACTGACGAACAAATTGTTGGCTTGCATGTTATTGGTTATGGCGCGGATGAAATGCTCCAAGGTTTTGGCGTGGCTATTTCCATGGGTGCGTGTAAAAAAGATTTTGATAATACAATTGCTATTCATCCGACCAGCGCGGAAGAATTTGTAACGATGGTGTAACACTATGAATAATTCGCTACGCACTTTTGAAAATAAAACACCGATAGTTGGCACGAATGTTTATGTAGATCAGTCGGCCGTTATCATTGGTGATGTAACAATAGGAACAGACTCCTCTATTTGGCCAATGGCCGTACTACGAGGAGACGTCCATTCAATTAGTATTGGCGAATCCTGTAGCATTCAAGATGGAGCGGTACTGCATGTAACTCATGATGGCCCTTATTCTCCAGGAGGCAAAGCCTTAATCATTGGTCAGGGGGTCACTATTGGTCATAAAGCCGTATTGCATGGTTGCTCTATTAATGATTATTGCCTTATCGGTATGGGGGCATTAATTTTAGATGGCGTGCAGGTACAAAAAGAAGTAATGATCGCAGCTGGTAGTGTGGTAAGTCCGGGTAAGACATTAGAACAAGGTTTTTTATATTTAGGTAATCCCGCTCGCGCCGTGCGAAAGCTTACTGTAGACGAAATAGCTTTTTTACATTATTCAGCTGCTCATTATGTGCGCTTAAAAAATAGATACTTAAACGCCACAAGTTGACTGAAGCAAAATCACGATGATAAAATTAAAGCCAAGCATTTGCCGTGTAGTACTTATTTGATGTATGCATATATTATTCAGAGAAAATAAATGACAAGAATAAATAATAGTAGTGATGGGAATTGCATGTATTATGCTTATAGTATTTCCTTAATGTATTTTTTGCTGCGCAAAAAAAACG
>CAZSAO010000004.1:921-4016 GCA_964605275.1 uncultured Legionella sp. | reverse complement strand
CATCTGAATAAGGAATTATTTACTCGACTGCATTTAGAGCAAAGCCATCAAGACACACTGAATCAATTACTAAACGAAACTACTTCAGAGCGATTTAGTAACCATGCAATTACAAACATTATTGAGCCTATTTTAGGCCATGCTACACGGCAAAGCGTGGCAGAACAAATAAAAATAGATTTTAAAAGCAATCCTACACGCTCATCGCTCTATACAACAATGAATTATGCCATGCTGCATCATTTTTACCAGCAAGCTAAAAATAATTCATTTCCCTGGCTCAATTGTTTAGATGAATCTCAATTCACTAATCCTGCGTTTACTACAGCCGATGTATTTAAAGTACTTGATACTGAAGAACTAAGAGCGTTTAGCGAAAAGCAATATGATAGTTTAACGCAACAATTTGTAGACAAATGGGATGGGTATGCCCAACAAATGAGCAAACAATACGCCTGCAGCCTCGCAGAAATAGACGAAGACCCCATACATAAAAAAAATTTTTGGGAATGCTTAGTAGGCGATCTCACTGTTCAATTGTTCAAGCAAAATGATTACTCCTATTTACATAAGTACATCACCTATATAAAAAAAGAGGCTAGCTGGGGCAGCGAGGAGCAATTAAATATTTTGCATGCTTACATCCAAGGAGAAATGAAGAACAATAATATATTTAGCTATTCAACACCTATTTCTTTAGGTATTTATAGTAATGGAACTCTGCGCTCAGGTAATACCAACTCACAATCAATCGATATAAAGTTAAATAACGAAGATAATACACACTGGACTTCTTTGATAGATTTTTCTAGAGACAAAAATCAACAGCGAACATTTGGAGAATTAAACCGGCTAGCGCAGCAGAAAACACATCAATCCATGTTCTGTGGCCCAGAGTTGAAAGAGCTAGACTCTCTATTGAACAATCTTGAACAACAATCTATCAAAACACATAAAAATCAATACCATGAAGATGCACAACATGCATTAAAAACTTATCATCTGCTTGTTGCACCTAACGAGCGTTTCCTCTCTCCTCCATTCCCATGGCTCAATACTTTTCACCAAGAAAGTCAATCCATCATAAAAAGCGCTGAAAAATCAATAGAAAACACTAGGGCTATAAAAAAATTATTAAGTAATTTGTCACAATGTATAGAGCATCTGATGCAAGAAGAAAAACTGCGTGCGCTTCATCAGGTCAATAACTTAGAGTATGTTCTTAGTGATGAACAAAAAAAACAAAGCGGTGGAGAAAATGGGGTATATCATGCATATAACCTTTCATTAATGCTTTTTTTAGTTCGCAAAAAAGATAGTAATTTTAATAGGCATGTGTTTACCCAATTAAATTTAAATGATGAAGAAACAGATAGCCTCAATAATTTACTTGACCGTACTGAGTATACTCAATTTAGCGCAAACGATGTCACTACAATTATCGAACCAATATTAGGCCCAGCAACACGCGTTAGAGTCGCCGCGCAAATAAAACAAAATTTCATTGATAACCCACTGACTTCATCGCTTTATATTTTAATGAAATACGAGCTGTTCAATTGTTTTTATACATTAAACGAAGCAGACCCGCTAATTGAAAATTTAAATAAGATTGCATTTGATAATTTCTCATTTAGTAATGATAGAGTATATGCCGCCTTTACTCTTGATCAACTCACACAATTTGCAACAGAGCAATACCCTGTTTTAAAACAACAATTTAATGAGGGTTGGCCTAATTACATATTAAGTATTTGCGAAAAAGGCGTATTCAGCAAAGAACAAATAGAACAAAACGCTTTTTATAAACGATTATTTTTCAAACAGCTAGTAGGCGCTCAAACTATAAAATTTTTGTCGGATAATAATTATCAGTATTTAAATCAATATATTGCTTATTTAAAAACAAATGAATCCTATGGAAATGCTGAATCAATGTTAATTTTGCATTCATGTATTAATGAAACAGATAAAGGTGAAGAAGCCTCATCTATTTCTTTGCAAGTTAATGATACTATCATTTGTGGCGAAAACAGGAATGAATCAATAGGTATAATTTTAGATGAAAAATGTGTGGGCTCGACTCCTTTAACCGCTGCGTTTGATGCCATTAAATATTTCCGTGCAGAATCTACAGACAAAAGTGATATTTTAGACCGATATGGCTTTAATAGTGCGTTAGAACAATTACGGCTACAAATAACGTCGCTAGAACAAAGAAAACATATAAAAGCTACGCAACAAGCTCAAGTCATTCTGCAAAAGTTAGAAGAAATCAGAAATAATTATCTTTCTCGGCGAACAATCGAACTACATACCTTTATGACGGAATGTAAGTTCGTGTTGGACAATGAATCACGAACAGAGTTGATAAAGCATCGTGGGGTTCTCAAAATATTAAATAATTTTTTAAATATCCTAATGTGCTTGAGTAATAAAACCACCAACTATTTTGATAAAAAAAGCCAACCCATGATGTTTGATAAAATATCTACTAAAACATCGCAGTGCGTTACTAATTTAGAACGTTCGATAGATGCTTTATTAAAAATGAGAACAAAAACGTATGGGCGATCATTAGTCGAAAATCAATCCGATACAAATTCAATAGTAGAAAAAGCCTCAGAAAATCCTGATGAAACCTCCTCTTGTTTACCAATCTAATCGGCTCACCATCCATCGGACGTGTTCGCGAGACATTGTTTTATGGATGGATTTTCTTGCAAAATAAACAATATTTATTAAAAAAAACAAAAATTTTGTGAGCTCCCTTCGCCCGCAGGCGAAAGAAGATACACAGCAGATGAGGATGGTTTAAACAAAAGTTACCTCATTAAGAAGTTGCTCTGAATATATATTTTGGCTTAAATCAAAAAAATTCCACCGCTTCTTTCTACCGCTGGATATAAAACAACGAATACGTGCAAATATATCTGCACCTTGATGACCTGTTTACATTTCATCATGCGTAAAATTTTTTTATCAAAATACTTAACAAGTCAGCTGTTTATCTTCTAGAAAAGAGCGTGATAAGTTGTCGCTAATGCTGCTTTATATAGCTACTTTTATTCGGATATTTTTCAAGCCCTCATTCC
>CAZSAO010000004.1:0-911 GCA_964605275.1 uncultured Legionella sp. | reverse complement strand
GATCAATATAAGCTCTATTTGACAGATAATTATAGAGCGTAACACGAACACAATTTAGCACTTTTCACCCAATTAACTTAACTAATTATACGTTTTACTACTGAATGAGGGTTCAAGATCAGCTCTCTTTGCTTAAAGACTCAAGTGAGGGAGTGGTCGATTTCATTCGACTATTTGCTCATCTGAATATGTATTTTCTTTTATTTTAATCCACCCTCATCCGCCCTGCGGGCACATTCTCCCGCCAGCGGGCGAAGGAAGCGTTAAGTTATCTATCTGTTATTAAACAATATTTTTATCTGTTCACGAGGAGAAGACAGCTATTCTACTTAATTTACTTTACTCAAACGCTCACCTTCTAAGCAGTATCAGTGCTTAGAGTGTGCTCAGGCTTGAATACAGTACGCTAAATCACACAGAACACGATAAAAATAAACAAAAACATAGTTTTAGTTTATTTATCATATCAAAAAAGTTACTCCGCGTAATTTTAAGTATAAAAAAAGCGGACTAAGGAGTCCGCTTTAGTAATAAAGCCCTGGCGATGCCCTACTTTCGCATGAGGAGACCTCACACTATCATTGGCGCAGGAATGTTTCACTACTGAGTTCGAGAAGGGATCAGGTGGTTCCAAACCGCTATGGTCGCCAGGAATACTGGTTTACTCTAAGCGGTATTAGGGCTTAGAGTATTAAAATAATGTACTCAGGTTTAAATACAGTCCGCTAAATCAAACAAAACACGATAAAAATAAACAACAATTGTCGTTTTAATTGAGCTATCGTATTAAAAAAGCTATTCCGCGTAATTTTAAGCATAAAAAAAGCGGACTAACGAGTCCGCTTTAGTAATAAAGCCCTGGCGATGCCCTACTTTCGCATGAGGAGACCTCACACTATCATTGGCGCAGG
>CAZSAO010000003.1:26732-91889 GCA_964605275.1 uncultured Legionella sp. | reverse complement strand
CAGGGCTTTATTACTAAAGCGGACTCCTTAGTCCGCTTTTTTTATACTTAAAATTTGTTCTATTTAATAAATAATATTTTCTACCTACAATAAAAAATTAGCACACCGTGTTTTTTTATTTAGTCCTTTATATAGAAGAAATCATTTATTCCATTATCCTCTGTCTTTTGGATACGAAATGTTTTATTATTAGTTCATATGAAAAATTTAAAAGCGCCAATGTTGTTTATGAAGTTGCTGCGCTTAAAAAAACTTAATTTGGATTTGCTATCGAATGTTTGTTGAAAAAATATTAGTTTCCGAGATATTGCATTTTATTGCTGAGTTAGAACAATGTACTTCTTGCATATCTGAAGATGATGTGGCTATTCAACAATTAAAAGAACGCTTTGAATGTTTGTCACCTAATGCAGAGATAACTACAGAGAATAAAGAGCAGCTACTTTTTTTTACAAATTTATTTGCTACGCGAGGTCAAAAACTTCTAGATGAGCCGGCACGGGATTACACGTTTTCTCAAACTGATGCCAATATATTATGGGTTAACCTAGGGAAAAAATTAGGACTTGTTTTTGATATACCTTATATCAAGATTGTATTTCCACAGATAGAAAATACGACCGATTTAATTGGTTTAAGACCCTTAGCGTCGACAAATAATACAACAAGTTTTTTTATCGGTGATGATGATAAAACTTTATTTAACAAAAAAAGCTTATGTGTCTTTTTGATGGAGCATCCGTCTTTAATTATTAAAGTAAATAGTAATGACAAAAAAATATTAACAATTAAAGAGTTGTATCGTATACAAGCACAGATTCCATCGGAAAAAAGTAAATTTATAATTGATAATCAGCATTTTATTAGTGTGTGGGATTTTTTAGAAAAAATAGTTTTTCCTATGCTTAATCCTGAGCAGATAATACCCCAGCCAATTATGGTAGATTTTTTCCTGCTCATTGACGAATTTTATAAATTAAAAAGAGATAATGCACCTATTTCGCAATTCAAACAAAAGTTAAATTTATTTTTGCAAAAAATTAATTTAACTAATGATGATAAAACTAATTTGTTCTATTTGTATGGTTTGCAAATTAACTTTAATGGAAAAAATCATTATTTTATTCATATATTAATTCATTTATATCAAATAAATAATTATGATATCGAGCCTTACCTTAAACCTGTACATGATTGGTTATATAGTCTTAATAAAATGCGTGCAAATAATGAGGATTATAATCAAGCCGTTTGCTATCTTATTTCTTTATTTAATAATGAACGTTATCCTGGAACGGAGTTGATTAAAGTAGGTAATCTTACGCGCCGAGTAACAGCCGAAGTAGCTCAAATATATGCAAAATTTAATGATGCTATTAATAATCAAGAGAAAAAGCAGATAGTCGCAATATTCAATGAGCTAGCACATAATGATAATTCTCGTTCACCGCAGTTTTTTGAATCTAAAACTGATGCTGAGTTACCTTTGTTACGCAGTGTGATTAAAAAGACATGCTCTAAAATTGATGCTAAATACTATCCTATCGAATTAATTATTCACGCGATGTTTCACTATAAAAAGCATAATTCTTCTATCGCCGCTGTTTGGGATAAAGTACTGCATATTTGTTGTTCTGATGCCACAGTACTAACAAAACAATTGCAAGCTAATATTATTTTAACCGAGCTACTTAAAAATGCAGAAGTAGAGGTACGAATTGAATTATTATTATGTTTAAAAAAATGCTCTTATGAAAAGTATGAAGACTTGTTTTTAACTAATTGTGTAGAATATATAAAAGAACAATTAAAAAATATCTCTTCATTGGCTGATAAAAATGCGGTCCAGACCATTTTAAGTAGAGTCAGGAGCGATTCTGATACTTTAATTGGATCAGTTGAGACTTATAAAAAAGAGATTGCATCCTCTGCTCAATCCATAGGCACCGAATCTATGGTTAAATTGCAAGATTATTTTGAGCAAATTACTTCGTGTGATCTCACTAATGATATCTTCGATGCAAGTCCTCGCACCGAGCCCTTAGGTATTTATTAAAGAGTACATTGCTGTAATTTAATTGTTTACTCTCAAGATAAAACATACTCATTCGAATGAATGCAGCAATTATCCGGCATAATTTGTATACTTTTGTACCCTTAATTATTTATATTGTGAACATAGTTTAACAAAATTATTATAGCGCTGTGTTGAGATTTTATTTTCGTTAACTGCCGTAATAAGCGCACAATATGGCGTGTTAATATGAGTACAATTGCGAAATTTACATTGAGTAATATAAGGAGAAAATTCTTTATATCCTTTGGCTATTGCTGATGCATTTACATTCCATAAGCTAAACTCACGCACGCCAGGTGAGTCAATTAATGCACCACCACAAGTTATGTGATAATAGCGTGAGTTGCTGGTTGTGTGCTTGCCTAATTCAGATATTGTTGAAATACTACCCGTGGCAATTGATTCTTCATGAGGTAAGAGGGCAGAAATGATGGATGACTTACCTACGCCAGATTGGCCAACAAAGACACTGAGTTGATCATTTAGTATGTGCTGAAAATGCGCAAGACGTTCGTTGTCATCTTGACTTAGCATCACTATAGGATAGCCTAATGCTTGATAATCACTATACAGTTGATTTTTAATTGCCTCACAGGGTAAATCGACTTTGTTCAGTAGGATAATCGCTGGCAAACAGAGCATTTCTGCCATAATTAAATAGCTATCAAGTAGCGGCCAACTTATTTCGGGTTTAGGTGCTACGACAATAATGAGCTGACTAATGTTTGCGGCAACGGGTTTAGCCAATCCTTTTTCTGTTGGACGTGCAAGAACACTGGTACGTGGTTGCATACTTACTACTACACCTTGATTTGTTCCTTCTTGTTGCCATATTACTTTATCACCAGCAACAAGGGTCTCTAAATTAGGTCTTATGGAGCAGCGTATTTTTCGCCCTTGCTCATCTTCAATTTCTACATGTCGGCTAAAACGAGAAAGGACCAAGCCATCAAATAAAAGAGTATCCGAGGATTCTTTTTTCAATTGATATTTTTGTTGTTTTTTTTCAATGCGATTTGTTTGTTGCTTGTTAATGCGTCTTTTACTCATATTGGTATTCTATATTATAATAATGAACGCTGCGTTCATATTGGGTAATAATCTATAACGATCTTGACCTAAGATAGCGAAAAGTCAATGGATTAGCATGAATAAGGTTGAGCTTAATTTATGAATATTTATTTAGTTGGTGGAGCAGTTCGAGATCAATTATTAGGTTTACCTATTAAAGAGCGAGATTGGGTTGTGGTTGGTGCAACTCCTGAAGATCTGTTGCAAAAAAAATACAAACAAGTAGGTCGTGATTTTCCAGTCTTTTTGCATCCGCATACTAAAGAGGAGTATGCTCTAGCACGTACAGAGAGAAAAGCCGCACCGGGTTATCATGGTTTTGCCTGCACCTTTAGTCCGGATGTCACTTTAGAAGAAGATTTAGCGCGTCGTGATCTGACTATTAATGCAATGGCAATGAATAATGAAGGGGTTATTTTTGATCCGTATGGTGGCCAAGCAGATTTAGCTAATAAGTTATTACGCCATGTTTCTCCCGCTTTTATTGAAGATCCTGTAAGGGTATTACGCGTTGCTCGTTTTGCGGCACGTTTTTATCATCTGGGATTTCGTCTTGCCGATGAAACGCGTGCATTGATGTATTCCATGGTCCATAGCGGCGAGTTGCATGCTTTAGTTGCTGAGCGCGTATGGAAAGAATGGCATCGCAGTTTACAAGAAGATAGTCCGGTGCAATTTCTTAAAATATTACGCGTATGTGATGCGTTACGTATTATTTTGCCTGAACTCGATGTGTTGTTTGGTATCCCTTTTACACCTGCATATTATAAGAGCATAGATGGTGGTGTTTATGCATTAGTAATACTAGAAAAAGCAAGTGCTTTCTCGAGTGACCCGGTCATTCGTTTTGCCGCGTTAATGTATTATTTAGGTATTGCCTCACCTCCCATCTCTTGCTGGCCTATTCGCGAAATGAATATGGAGCACTCAATAGAAATAATCGCATCATTGTGTTCTCGATTACGTATTCCTAATGAATATCGGCAATTGGCTATTATGGGCGCTCGGTATGCTCATCGTATGCATCAGTTGGATACTTTAGATGCTCCAACTATCATTGCAACGCTAGATGCCTTAGATGCATTTCGTCGGCCGCAATTGTGTGCTTCTTTATTAATTGTTTGCCAAATTCTTTATTCATCCGCTAGCAAACACTCATATCTACCACTATTGCGCTGGAATTTTATTTTAAATGAGTGCGCAAAAGTGGATGTTAATGCGATAATAGCACAAGGATATCAAGGAATAGCTATAAAAAATGAAGTGCAGCAACGACGATTAGCGTGCATTAACTTAATTATCAACTCTTGGAATATAGATGAAAAATAATCATAATTTAATTTGGTTGGATTTAGAAATGACCGGCCTAAATCCTGAGCATGATAGAATCATTGAAATAGCGACAATTGTAACTGATGCGCATTTAAATATTCTGGCGCAAGGGCCTACTTTTGCCGTATCGCAACCGCAAGTATTACTTGACGGTATGGATTCTTGGAATACACGACAACATAATCAATCAGGGCTAGTGCGCCGTGTGCTTGAAGACAGTGTTAGTGAGACGCATGCTGAGCAAGAAACCATAAAATTTTTAGCACAGTATTTGGATAAAGGAAAATCGCCGATGTGCGGTAATAGTATTTGCCAGGACAGACGCTTTTTGTATAAATATATGCCCTCCCTTGCGGCTTTTTTTCATTATCGTAACTTAGATGTGAGTACATTAAAAGAACTTGCACTACGTTGGAAACCTGAAATTTTAGCGGGCATTACGAAAGAATCAAAACATTTGGCTTTAGATGATATTAAAGATTCAATTAACGAGCTTAAATATTATCGCACTCATTTTATTAACTGTTTGGATGTAAAAAGTGATTAATAGAGAACGTTTAGAATTACCTGATGGGGCAAATAAATTATTATTACATTCGTGCTGTGCGCCTTGCTCGGGCGAAGTAATGGAAGCACTTATTTATTCGGAAATTGAGTTTACTATTTTTTTCTATAATCCTAATATTCATCCGGTACAAGAGTATGAAATTAGAAAAGAAGAAAATAAACGATTTGCCATCAAACATAACATTCCATTCATTGATGCCGATTATGATAAAGATAACTGGTTTGAACGAGCTAAAGGATTGGAGTGGGAGCCGGAACGAGGCGCGCGCTGTACTATGTGTTTTGATATGCGCTTTGAACGTACGGCTTTATATGCTCATGAGCATGGTTTTCCAATGATATGCAGTTCTTTAGGTATTTCACGTTGGAAAGATATGAATCAAATTAATGATTCTGGCGTACGTGCAGCCAAGCCTTATGATGACGTCGCTTATTGGACTTATAACTGGCGTAAAAATGGTGGCGGCGAACGGATGTATCAAATAGCGAAACGTGAAGAGTTTTATAAACAAGAGTATTGTGGTTGTGTGTACTCGCTGCGTGATACTAATGCCTGGCGTCGACAAAAAACACGCGATCGGATTAAAATAGGCGTTAATTATTATACTGATGGCACAATAGAAGAGTAAACATATATGGTTCATCATCACATGCATGAAGCACCTAAAGCGTATGATAAGGCTTTTTTTATTGCTATTGCGGCGAATGGTCTGTTTGTTTTTTTGCAACTTATCTATGCGTATTGGGCCAATTCAACGAGCTTATTAGCAGATGCTTTGCATAATCTTGGTGATGTTTTAGGTTTAATGGGCGCATGGGCTGCTTTGCATCTGATGAAGCGAAAACCCACGCCTCATGCGACCTATGGCATGAAGAAAGCCTCTATTTTAGCCGCGTTATTTAATGGCTCATTACTTATCTTTAGTAGTGGCGTTATCGCGACAGAAGCATTATTCAAATTGGCAAATCCGAATGATATTAATGCGCTGTCGGTGATTATTATCGCATCTATTGGTATTGTGATTAATGGTTCTACCGCTTTGTTTTTCGCGCGAGGAAGTCATGATTTAAACATTCATGGTGCGTTTTTACATCTAGTTTATGATGCCTTAATTTCTTTGGGCGTGGTGGTTGCTGCCATTATTTTATATTACACCCATTGGCTATGGATTGATCCTATTGTGGGCTTACTTATTGCCTTATTAATTATCAAAGGAGCATGGTCCTTATTTGCCCAGAGTTTTCGCTTATTGATTGATGGTGTGCCATCATCCATTTCTTGGGCGCTGGTCAATAAATTTTTTGCCGAGCAACCGGGAGTGGTGGGCGTACATGATTTACATATCTGGGCTTTAAGTACACAAGAAAATGCTTTATCGGTGCATTTATATATGCCCGAAGAACCTTTAAATGATACTTTGCGGACTCAATGGGTAGGCCAAATTCAACAACAATTTGGCATTGGCCATGTGACTATTCAGGTAGAATGCAGCGTACAAGAGTGTAAGGATTCATGCATGCATGATCCTAATGTTTGTTAATAAGTGTTTCTAGGCCTTTTTTATAGTATTGTTTTGCCGCTAAAGGATCCTCTAATTGCTCATGAAGTGCTCCAAGATCTTTATATGCTTGAGGCGTTGCTTGCAGTTGTATTGAGTACTCTAAATAATGCTTGGCTTTTCCCCATAACTGTTGTGTTATTGCTAGGCGCCCTAAACATAAGAATAAAGGGGCACACAGCGCATTTTTTTTCAGTAATGATTCAGCAAAAGTAAAGCGTTGCTCATTCCCAGGTAATTGGCTATATAACTCAATTAATTGCGGATTAAATTCTTTCTTTAATGTACGCTGCAATAAATCTTCTGCTAATTGATCGCGGTGGTTTTCTAACAGAAAGTTAATGTAGCATGTGGTGAGGTCCACCTGTCCTTTTAATGCACGAGGGATGTGATTAAAAAAAGCAATTACCGCATCGGGATTATGTTGCTTTGCCAAATCAAGCATCGATTGTTTATAGGCGTTTAATTGTATGTCGTGTAACTCTTCAGCGGACATCACCTGGTATTTTTTTAAATCAGGTATCAATGCGATGAGTTGTGACCAATCTCTTACTTGCTGATACAGTAGCATTAATAATTTTAATACATACGGGTGCTTTGGAGCTAAATCGTGTAAATGTCTTAATGTGGCCAAGGCTTGCTCTGATTGATTATTCGCTAATTGCAATTGAGCTTGAGTTAATTCCACCGCAATTTTTGCTTCTGGCATGGAATTTTGGGCTTCGCGTAAATAATGATCTCTTAATTGGCTGTCACCCATTTTTTGTGCAGCACGTGCTGCGGTAAGATAGTTAAGTAGGGGTGTTTCACTATTGGGAATCGCTTGAATTAAATGATTTTGCGCTTTTTGCCAATAACCCTCGCTATACTCGATTAATCCTTGGTGCGTTATGGCTTGAGCCTTTTGTGCTAAACGCCGAGTGTTCCATTGATGAATCTTGGCCGGCGTTTGATTCAGTTTACAAATACTGCGTAAGGTAAGATGCAGTACAATAAACAACAGCAGCAAGCTCAATAGACCAATCCATAACGTTGTTTCAATAGTCCAGTGGTTAACTGCAATGAGTATATAGCCGGGATCTTGGTGCAGTTGCACGCCAAGAAGAACCGATCCTAATAATAAAAGAAAAATAAATACGATTCTAAGCATTGCTTACTCTCCTTTTTCTGCGGTGGGTGCCGCAACAACATCTGATGGTTGCGGTTCAACCAGCTGATTTAGCAAGGGTAGTGCTTGTCCGATAAGCGGTTGTTTAGGCGTAATATTAATTGCTAATAAAACATTAAGTTGTTGTACCCATACGGCCGTATTTAATTGTTGCTCGTGGCCGTAATCTTGTATTGTTTTAATGGCTTGCTTTAATCCCAATTGATAGGCGGTGGAATTGGCATTAATTACTGCCCATTGCGCCTCTTGTAAATTAAGACGAATACTTTCTTTGATCATTGATTCTAAAGCAGGAGAAAGAAGTGGTTGAATCGAATGATCGTGGTGACGAATAATGACTAATTGTTGTAACCAATTAAGACTGGCCTGTAGATGGTTCTTCCAAACATTGGGCTGCTGAGGTGTTTTATCAGGTGTTGTTTGTTGTTCTGCTATGCTACTTAGGGTGTACATGTTCCATTGGGCTATTTGTTGTTGTAGGGCATCTAATTTACTAAGAATTCCAGGAATATCAACTTGGGGCGTTTGGCGTGCTTGCAAGAGCTCTTGTGCTATAATCTGGCGAATTTTAAAAAGTCGTGGTGAATTAATTTGTGCCAAAATCAGGTCTGCTTGTTCTAATAATAATGCGGTAGAGCCGTCATTAAAATGAGTGCCCCAATGCGCATTAATTTGGGCTAATTCTATATAATGGCGTGCCTTGAGTAATAACCAATCTTGTGGTTGGCTTGTTTTTTGATTTTTAATGCGTTCTACAGCCATGCTCAGAGCATTGATTTGCTCGTCGCGTTGCGTATTTTGCTGCTGTAGTTGGGTTAATTGGATGTTATTTTTTTGCATTGCCGCTGTTTGTTGTTGTGCTGTTTGTTGAATTAATGCGTGTAATGATTGTTTTTGAAGAGATAAATCTTGATGTGCTTGGTATAAGCCAAAACAACTATAGCCGGCTAAAGCGAATGCTAAGCATGCAAGGGCTACAGGTATTTTATTGCACGATTTTTGGCTTATTGTGGTGTGCTCGAATGCTGTTGTTACTTCAGTCGGTGGTGTTCCTTGCTCATGCGATTCATTGCTCTTCGCCATTAGTTAATCCTTATAGTCTAATAATGTTTTAATAATTTCATTCGGGTGGCTAATAATAGTTTTCTCTATTCCTAATGCAGCGGCAAGGTCAGCAAGTCGTTGGCTTAGCACCAAGCATGGTTTACTGCGCAGCCACGCATGCGCGTTTGGAGCAAATAAGAGGAATAAATTATGCGTAGAATGCTCGCTTGTTAAGAGTATAATATCTAGTGCATCATCTCGCCATAAAGAAAGAGGAAATTGTGGCTCAATAACAGGTAGTGTGCGTTGATACACCTCCATAAGGAACAAGTGAGCACCTTGCTTGCGAATAAACTCTTCGATTAAGGTTCTACCTCTATCTCCTTTAAATAAGATAATATTTTTATTATGTATTTTTTTCAAACTGTCTAATTGCACCAAACTTTCGCTTTGGGGTATTTGCGGTGTTTCATTCACTAATACCTGATACTGTGCGAGCGCTTTTGCGGTTCCTTGGCCAATAGCAATCACATGGATTGATGAGGGCCAAGGAATATGCTGGGCAATGAGTGCTTCAAAACAAAAAGTCACGGCATTCGCACTGACAAATAAGGCATAATCAATAGTTGTCAAATCAGGTAAGTCGATTAGCCAATTATGGGCACTTTTCTTTATTTCTAAAGTGGGACATTCTATGGATATGCCTTGCGCCTCATGAATTTGTGTGCTTAATAATGCGCCTTGGGGTTGAGGGCGAGTATTAAGAATACGTAGTCCGTTTAAAGAACAACTCATTGATAGGGCTCAAGTAATTTTGCCGCCCCTTGGGCGAATAAAGACTGAGCACACTCATCCGATAATAATAGGGCATCGTGTTGTGGTTTGTTTTGCGCATAGCTTAATATGGTTTTACCATCGAGACTAAATAAGCGCGCCTGTAGATATAACTCTTGATTAGGTTCTATGGTGCAAAATACAGCTAAAGGCACATGACAATTACCGCCTAACTGCTCATTAACGCGACGTTCTGTATCAACACACAGTGCTGAGGGCGAATGATGCAAGGGAGCAATCAGTTGTTGGATGAGGCTGTCTTGCGCTCGGGTTTCTATGCATAACGCGCCTTGTGCGCAAGATGGTAACATTATTTCTGTGGACAATTGTGCACTGATATGTTGCTGTAAATTCATCCGCTCTAAGCCTGCGGCCGCTAGAATAATGGCATCATAAGCGCCTGTTGCCAATTTATTCAAGCGAGTATGAATATTACCGCGCAATGTTTTAATTTCTAAATCAGGACGATAAGCCAGTAATTGTGCCTGGCGTCGAAGACTTGCCGTGCCCACTATAGCCTTGGGAGGTAAGTCTGTAAGATTATTAAAAAAAGGGCTTACCAAGGCATCAAAAGGATTGTCTCGTTTACAAATGGCAGATATTACCAGTCCTGGTGGTAGATGAGCGGGCATATCTTTAGTGGAGTGAACTGCCAAATCAGCGCGTTTATCTAGCAACGCCTCCTCTAATTCTTTAACAAATAATCCTTTGCCACCTTTCAATTGTAATTTATCTTTTAAAAAATTATCTCCTGAAGTCACCATCGGTATTAATTCTATGGTTAATGACGGCCATAAAGAAAGGAGTTGTTGTTGCACATGCTGCGCCTGCCATAATGCAAGCGGGCTATTACGTGTTGCGATGCGAATTGTTTTTGAAGGCATAATTTTTTAGATGAGCAATATAAAGGTAAATAATACCATCGATGAATAAGGAATGGCAGTTGACTACTCTATTAATTAATGAAGTATTAAATAAAATAAAGCGGCTACATTAAGGGGTTTTGACATGTTTTCTTGTGGAGTCGTACACTGCGTGCCGGCGAAAATTAAATGCTCAACAATGCTTTAATAATAATTTAATACTCATAGGTGTTAATTTTTTGTTAAGGGAGCTGTGATATTATTTTATACATTATCTATTTAGACCGGTGGTATTTATGAGAGCTAAAAAAGAGTATTCAATTAAAGCAGAAGCTCATCTCAAGTCATTTACAACGTCGTTTACTGCATTAAAAAAACAATTAAAAAAAATTGATGCCAGGCTGAATCCATTGCAATCGCATAAAATACATCAGGCAATATTTGCACTACCTTATATTAAAGTGTTTGGTGAGGAAGAACAGATAGGTCATTTGCATTTTAATGATTATCTTGATTTAGTGGCTCTTGCTAAGGGAACTAATCAGCAACAAAGTGATCATTACTTTACCTTAGCGTTTGAACAACTTACGATGGCTCAATCATATTATGATCGTGCTAAATTGTCATCTGCTACATTAGCAGATTATACGGCTGTTATTAATCAAGAAAAAAGCGCATTTACTACACCTGTTATTGAGAATGTAGAGTTTTTAGAGCCAACAGATGAGTCTTTGCAGTCGGATGACCAGTCTTTAGAGTCGGATGATGAGTCTTTGCAATCAGTTGACGAGCCTTTACCAGTAGAACAAAAGAAAAGAGTGAATTCAATTGCTGAAAATAATACGACATTTTTTTATGTAGATACTGTTCCACTAAAAAAACGCCAAAAATTCGAAAATGATACTCTTTCTGTTATCCGAAAAATAAAAGAAGAGTCAGATGTAGAGTCTTCGGCGGTGAGCATGATAGGTATTTAGTCGTTTTGTTTCTATTATATTCATGAGCTAGATAAGAATATGCTTACGCTTTCCATTAAGTATATGTTCTAGCTTCTTGGTAGCGTAGTTCTTTCTTCATCTGGTTGAATTTCAGATGATTGTTCTATTGTTATTGTTTGTTGATATACTTTTTTAAAGTCTGAAAACGCTTTAGGGATAATGTTAATACCGAATAAAGTCTTTAGCAGATTATCGAGAAGTAGAGGTATTTAATTCGGTGTTGTCGTTAGTAGTAGCATACTACGTTGTGCCAGGTTAAAATTTATAGCGATTAATACCGCTGAAGCAAATACTCATTCGCACTAAGTATCACTGGCATTTTTTATTTCTTTCTGAAACAATATCGTTTTAAGATATAGTGATGTAAAGGTACGTTATGCGTTTTGCTCTAATTAATTTATTTCAAACCCAACAAAAAAAATTATCTTGCTGTTTCGCATTTTGCTGCTATTTATGGCTCGGTATGTTTTTTTGTACTGCGGTTATGGCTAATGAAAACACGGATGGAGGACAAGCAGAGCACGTACTCACGTCGAATCCACCGCAACTAAAGAGCGAATCTCCTGGTAAAAAAGTGTACGAGCGCTTTTGTGTGGTATGTCATCGCGATGGTTTAATGGGGGCACCTAAATTTCGCGATCAAGCGCAATGGGATAAACGCTTAGCAGATAGAACAATTGATGATTTAGTAATTTCTGTTTTGAAAGGAAAAAATGCGATGCCAGCCAAGGGAACCTGTTATGAATGCTCGGAAGATGATATTAAATCAGCAGTTGATTATATGATGCCGCAACATGACTAAATTACTTTATAAAAAAATTTATTACTGCTTAATAATTCTTAGTAGTTTTATTTTATTGTTCTCTTTTTATGCTCAGTATGGTTTGGGCTTATTGCCGTGCTCTTTGTGCATTACCCAACGATTGTGTGTGTTTTTGATTCTATTTTTATTATTAGCTTCACTGTGCTGGATGAAACACGCCAGATTATTTAGTTTGTTACAATTGGTGTGTGCAGGTAGTGGCTTGTTTTTTGCCGTGCGGCAGTTGTGGTTACACTCTTTGCCGCAAGGCAGTGCTCCTGCGTGTATGCCGGGATTGGATATTTTGATTCACTATTTTCCTTGGCAAGATGTTGCTCATGCATTATTTTTGGGCTCGGCCGATTGTGGTGAAATCACTTGGCAATTGCTTGGACTACCTATGGCGGGATGGTCTGCTTTATATTTCTTATTCATGATGAGCTCTAGTATCTACTTATGCTGGCACGCTTTTGCATGTGATTAGAAATTCTTTTTTTTAATGAGATTCTAGCTATGAATTCTTTTTCTTGCGAGGTGCTGCATCGGTATCCTCATAATAAAGCGCGAGTAATGCGCGTAACAACGGCACATGGGGAGTTTATTACGCCGGTGTTTATGCCTGTGGGTACGCGAGCTGGGGTAAATAATATGACTCCGAGCGAACTGCAAACCAGTGGCAGTCAGATTATTCTCGGCGGCAATACCTATCATATGCTTTGTGCTCCAGGAATGGATGTTATAGAACAGGCTGGAGGTATGCATCGGTTCATGGGATGGCATGGTCCTATGCTTACTGATAGTGGCGGGTTTCAAGTATTTAGTTTATCGAAAAATAAAGAAATTTGTACCATTGATGAAGAGGGGGCTCATTTTCGTTTGCCAGGCTCGGAGCAAATGATTCATATGACGCCTGAAATGTCTTTGGCGACGCAAAAAATTATTGGCGCTGATATTATTATGGCTTTTGACCAATGTACTCCTGATAGTTGCAGCAAAGATGAGGTAGCCCACATTATGACGCGTACCCATCGTTGGTTAAAACAATCCATTACCTACCATCAGCAACATCCTCATTCACGTTATGGCTATGATCAAGCATTGTTTGGCATTATTCAAGGTGGTATTTTTGCTGATTTACGGCGTGAAAGTGCGCAGTTTGTGGTATCGATGAATACCGATGGTGTGGCTATTGGCGGTGAAACCATTGGTTTTGATATGCGAACAACTGTTGATGTCGTTCGTTGGGTTGAGCCGTTATTACCAGAAAATAAGCCACGCTATACTATGGGCTTAGGCATGTCGCCACAAGATTTAATTACGGTGGTTGCCGAAGGCATTGATATGTTTGATTGTGTGGCCCCAACGCGCAACGCCCGTCACGGTGCCTTATATTGTGGTCAACTTGTTGCCGAAGGAAGATGGTTGCGCTTTCATAGTGAATATGAGCAAGAACGTATTCAAATTAAAAAAGCATGCTTTGCTGAGGATTTACGACCCATTATGCCTGATTGTTCGTGCTATACATGTCAGCATTATTCACGTGCTTATTTGCATCATTTATTTAAACAAAAAGCAAATTTATTTACGGCGCTGGCAAGTATTCATAACATTCATGTATTACATGATGTTTGTGATAAAATGCGGCAGTTAGTAATTAATTCATAGCAGTAAACAGGAGAGATAATGATTGTAATTAATACATCAAAAGGGGCCATCCATATCGAACTTGATACGGAACATACGCCTAAAACCGCAGAGAATTTTTTAAACTATGTTCGCTCAGGTTTTTATAATGATACGATTTTTCATCGTGTGATTGATGGTTTTATGATTCAAGGGGGCGGGTTATCAGCGCAGATGGATCAGAAAAAAACAGAAGCGGCTGTGGCTAATGAAGCGAAAAATGCTAAACCAAATAATCGCGGCACGATTGCTATGGCTCGAACAATGGATCCTCACTCGGCTACAGCACAGTTTTTTATTAATGTATCAGATAATACGTTTTTAAATTACAGCAGTGACTCTATGCAAGGTTTTGGTTATTGTGTTTTTGGTCATGTGGTAGAAGGAATGGATGTAGTTGACGCCATTGCTAAAGTAAAAACCGGACAGCGTTTAGGTCATGGCGATGTACCTGTTGAAGACATTCATATTTTAGATGTAACTGAAGTATAAATATACCTTAAACCCAGGAGTTCAACGCGTTGAACTCCTGGAGTAAAAAACGCCTCAAAAAATCATATTGATCCTCTTGATTACACGTTCTCTTAATCAGAGGGTTTAAACTCGTTTTCTCGCTTAGAGCACGATCGTTGGATGCCACACATAAAGCTCGCAATTAGTTATCGCTATGCGCTTAATATTTTATTTTCCCAGCCCTTCAGAGTAATCAAAAACGGGTATTTGGATGTGGAAAAAAATTGCCAGTAGGCGCGCTATAAAAATACTCAGCAAGACAACAATAACATTAATATTATGTGCGATGTGGAAATGCTCTAAACTAATAAACAATACAGCTCCTGCCAAGGCAATTACCGCATAGAGCTCCTTGCGTAATACCAAAGGGATGTCATTACATAAAATATCGCGCAGCATGCCACCACAAATTCCGGTTAACATGCCACCAATAATCGCAATCGCTGGTGACATGCCATGATCTAATACTTTTTGCGTACCAATAATTACAAACGCGGATAAACCTAGGGCATCTAAAATTAAAAATAATTTCATAATGCGTACTAAGGAATGAGCGAAAAAAATCGTTAAAAACCCCCAGGCTGCGGTATAAAGAATATATTCTGGATGCGAAACCCAAGTAATTGGATAGGTGTTAAATAATACATCGCGTACAGTGCCACCACCTAAGGCCGTAATAGTGGCAATCAACATGACGCCAAAAAAATCCATTTTTTTTCTTCCTGCGGCGAGAGCTCCAGTAATTGCTTCGACGCAAATTCCCATGATGAATAAATAATGAAGCAACATGCTGTGTTCTTCTTAATAAGGTGTTTTTAGCGCATTAGTAATCATAGCATTGTTCACACCAATGATGAACGCATGGGGTTGCGTGCTAAAAAAGAAATATTACCTAATACAATACACGCTAAAATTATAATAATAAGGCTGGGGGCGCTTAGCCAATGAGTGGTACGTACCAAATAATCTGATAACAGAGGTGGTATACCTGATGCTAAACTGGCGGCAATCGAATAAATAATTGATAACGTAGTGCAACGAATAGGAAGAGGAAATAGTTCGGTGAGGCTTACTGTGGCGACACTATAATAACAGGCGCAGGGAATAGAAATAAGTAATTGCATTAATAAAAAATAATGGCTACTACCATAATTAATTGCTTGCATAAACGGGTAGGTGAGTAGCAATAAGCCGGCACTTGCAATCGCTAACATCGCAAGACGATTTTGTTTATCCGAAAGCCAGCCAAAAAAGGGAATTAATACCGTTACTACAATTAAAGAGCAGATAGTAGATCCCATAACAAAGTGACGTGATAGCTCACTGTATTCAATGGCATGCATCGGAATATATAAATAAAAAAAATAGCCGGTAGTGACCGATAAAAAGCTGGTGAAAAAAGCAAAATGAACTATAAACGGTTGTTGTTTAATAAATGCCAGTGCTTCTTTGTAGATAAACGTTGTGGATGGTTTTTCCTTGTCGGCATAGTATAAAATATAACTCAAGCTCTCGGGCATTTTAGCGCGAATAAAATACCCCAGTGAGGTCATGACTAGGGCTAGAAAAAAAGGAATGCGCCATAAACTGGTCAGTTGTGGATGCAATTGATTGTAATAATGAATGCCTTCAACCGTTAGGCAGGCAATTAAATAGCCCCCCTTTACGCCCACGGAAGACCAACATCCTCTAAATCCTCGTTGTTGCGCAGTGCCGCTTTCGACTAAAAGGGAGGAGGAGTTAAGAAACTCTGAGCCCAGAGCCATGCTTTGAATGATGCGTAACGTTAACAGCAGCGCTGCGGCCCATAATCCTATATGTTCATATGTTGGTATAGCCCCTATTAGTGCTGTAGCGCATCCCATAATGAGTATGGAAGCAATTAAGACATTTTTTCGCCCGTATCTATCCGATAAAATACCTAAGAAAAAAGAGCCAATGGGTTTGGCTAAATAAGCGATAAAAATGAGTGATAACATGACTGAGGGAGTTCCTCGTGTATCGCCTAATAATTCTCGTGCAAGTTCGCTCGATAAAAAATAGCAAATAGACATATCATACGCCTCAATGATATTACCAATGAGGCCTCCGGCGATGGCTTTATTTTGATATTTCATTTTAGTCCCCTACCAAAAGAGTCTTGGGTTGCCATTGTTCACTTAAATGAAACAGTGGCTCTAATAAATTAAAGCAATAGTGGCCAATTTTATAAAAATCATCTTGTTTGGTGATAAATAGTTCTTGAGTGTGCGCACAATTTTTATGACTGGCTAAAGAATAAATTAGCGTGTGTTGTGTTGTTTGTTCGGCTAAAGATAAGCCTAAGGTATAACGGTGTTTGATTTGTTTTAAGTAATATAATTCATCATAACGCGTTGGATGATAGAGGTCTTGCCAAAGGCTGTGCGTATGTAAGTTAAACCAAGCAGGGTCAAAGGTTTTATCATAGCGCCATAATGAACTTTGGAATAAATTAAAGTCTAAAGCCGGCGTTGATGATAAGGTTAATAATTGATTATCAGGGGTAATTTGAGTTATGGCAATATGCGCTAATTCATGAATGCCTAATACGTCACGAAAAACAACAGAAATTTTGCTTTTAAACGCGAATAATAAATCTAAAAAGTAGGGGTGCGGAACAACCGTGTTACCACTGTTTTTCATAATGAGTAGATACTTCCATGTCTAATAATTAAAATGTTTTACAGAAGATATTGCCAAGTCAATAATTTTTTTTGATTGCTCTTCATTGGCATTGATTAGACTCACATCATGAATCAATTCCATCAGAAAACTTGGTACTTCCTGTTCCTTGTGCGGGGCATTATACAGCGATGTGGCTTTGGTGAAAATATAGGATAGTAAATTCTTGCTAATGATTATTTTATCGGCGTCTTTGGGTTCATCATTATACGCATCGCCAAACAGCAACCATCCAGGAGACACGTTCAGATGTGTGGCAATATCAATTAATTTAAGGGGTTCTGGAATCGTTTCCCCACGTAAATATTTACGACAAATTTGCACTGAATGTCCGGTTATTTCCGCTAATTTATGGATAGAAACGCCGGATGTGGAGCGATGGGAGTTATAACCTGCGTTAATCATCGCATCACGTAAGCGATAAGCAAACTGTTTGGTTAAATCAATTTTTTCCACGGTTTCATTCTTACTCTTAAAAGACAACTGTAAGTTTAACAAACTCGACTATAGGTTTCAATCAATCCCTTTTTTTGGAAACAATAAGTTTCCAATGGAAATTAAGTGTTGACACAAGAGAAAATGCCGTTATAATGAGCGACGAAACATAAGGGATTACGTTTCACAAGAGAAAAAGATGATGGAACAACTTTTTTCTCCTGTCCAACAAACAAGGAAATGGTGGTTTTACCATAGCAGTTTACCTCGCAACTACGGCCCGAATAACTCCCCTTATTTGGGCCTTTTTTATTAATACCTAAATTATTAACGTGCTAGGCGTGAAAAAAGTACGTTTATTTATTAATATTCAACCATCCCAAAACTTTTTCTGTAATTAAATATTGCTTTGCATCACGATTATCCTATATAATCATCGCCATATTGATTTGAAACTCGAATTATAGGCACGTAGCTCAGTGGTAGAGCACCACCTTGACATGGTGGTGGTCGGTGGTTCGATCCCACTCGTGCCTACCATAAATTTACAATGCTTTTCCTAATATTATTCTAAAAATGCAATTAGTCGCAGAATAGGCGCTAAGAGTGTTTTTATGATTATGGTTTTAGCCCTGCTTTGCAGGGCTTTTTTTTCATTATAAGATGCTTGACGGACAAAGCGGTGAGACACTATGCCAAACATTACATTACCTGATGGAACTATAAAATCTTTTGACGCCCCATTAACCGTTTACGATGTTGCACACCATATCAGCCCTGGATTGGCAAAAGTGGCGTTAGCGGGCCGAGTAAATGATGTATTAGTCGATACCTGTTATCTTATTGAACATGATTCGTCTTTAGTGATTATTACGGAAAAACAAGAAGAGTGCTTAGAAGTTATTCGTCATTCTGCGGCACATTTACTGGCGCAAGCAGTCAAGGCTTTGTTTCCAACGGCGCAAGTGACTATTGGCCCAGTTATTGATGATGGCTTTTATTATGACTTTGCATTTGGTCGTACGTTTACGCCAGATGATTTGGTTGTTATTGAAGCGAAAATGGTTGAGTTGGCAAAAGCAAATTATCCTATTACTCGTCGCGAATTACCTCGAGATGAAGCCATTGCGTATTTTAAAAGTATTGGTGAAGAGTATAAAGCGCGTATTATTGCCGATATTCCTGCCACGGAAATTCTTTCTTTATATAAGCAAGGTGATTTTGAGGACTTATGTCGTGGGCCGCACGTTCCATCAACAGGTTTTCTTAAAGCATTTAAATTAACGAAGCTTGCTGGTGCTTATTGGCGAGGTGATTCGAATAATGAAATGTTGCAACGCGTTTATGGCACCGCTTGGGCGGATAAGAAAGCATTGGCGCAGTATTTATTTCGTATCGAAGAGGCGGAAAAAAGAGATCATCGCAAATTAGGTAAAGCGCTAGGATTATTTCATTTTCAAGATATCGCTCCAGGCATGGTTTTTTGGCATCCCAATGGCTGGACTATTTATCAAGAACTAGAGCGCTACATGCGCGCTCGTTTGGTTGATTTTGGTTATCAAGAAATCAAAACACCGCAATTGGTAGATAAAATATTATGGGAAAAATCAGGGCATTGGGCTAATTTTCGTGATGAGATGTTTGTTACTGAAACAGAAAATCGTCATTACGCCGTGAAACCAATGAATTGCCCATGCCATGTACAAGTTTATAATCAAGGCTTAAAAAGTTATCGCGATTTACCTTATAGATTGTCTGAATTTGGTAATTGTCATCGTTGTGAACCCTCTGGTTCATTGCATGGACTGATGCGTGTACGCAATATGGTGCAAGATGATGCGCATATCTTTTGTACGGAAGAGCAAATTCAGTCCGAAGTTTCAATGCTATTGCAATTAGTGCAGTCAGTGTATGCTGATTTTGGTTTTGCGAATATTAAATATCGTCTAGCGTTACGCCCAGAAAAGCGCGTCGGATCGGATGAGGTTTGGGATAGCGCTGAAGGTGCATTAAAAGATGCGATGCAAGAACAAGGCATTGAGTGGGTTGATGCTCCTGGCGAAGGTGCTTTTTATGGGCCCAAAATTGAATGTTCTTTAGCGGATTGTCTGGGTCGTATCTGGCAATGTGGTACTATCCAGGTTGATTTTTCTATGCCCGATCGTCTTGAAGCAGGTTATATTGCGGAAGATGGCAGTAAAAAAACGCCAGTAATGATTCATCGCGCTATTTTAGGTTCTTTTGAGCGATTCATGGGAATACTAATTGAGCATTATGCTGGAAAGTTGCCCCTGTGGCTTGCTCCAGTACAAGCCGTTGTTTTGACTATTAGTGAAAAACATAATGAATATGCGCAGCAAATTCAGAGTATTTTGCAAAAAACAGGAATTCGTAGTCATTTTGACTTGAGAAATGAGAAAATTGGTTTTAAAATTCGAGAGCACACCTTACAAAAAGTTCCTTATTTGTTAGTTATTGGCGATAAAGAAGTAGAAGCAGGGCATGTTGCGGTTCGTTCACGTGAAGGTGTTGATTTAGGCGTGATGACAATAAGCACACTGTGTGATACATTAGTGCAAGAAATTAAAAATAAAGGTCCAGTTGATACAGCGGAGCATAACAAAAATACTCCTGTTGTTTCAAAAGAATACGAGATCCCTACAGCAATATAAGATCTCAACTTATAACATACCGGGAGGATGACACCATTAGTGCACCAACTAAGCGTGAACAAGATCGCGCACGAATTAATGAACAAATTAATGTACCTGAGGTACGTTTAATTGATGCCGATGGTAATCAGGCAGGAATATTATCTACGCGAGAAGCTCTTCGTGCCGCTGAAGAAAGCGCATTGGATTTAGTGGAAATATCGCCCACGGCAAAGCCTCCTGTATGTCGTATTATGGATTATGGTAAGTTTCTCTTTGAACTGAGTAAAAAACAAGCTGAAGCGCGTAAAAAGCAAAAGCAAATTCAGGTTAAAGAAATAAAGTTTCGTCCTACGACGGAAGATGGGGATTATCAGGTCAAGCTACGCAACCTGGTACGTTTCCTTAATCATGGTGATAAAGTCAAAGTAACGCTACGTTTTCGCGGTCGTGAAATGGCGCATCAAGAATTGGGTATGAAAATTCTTGAACGTTTACAGAAAGATACTGCTGAAGTTGCGGTGGTTGAACAGCATGCTAAACGTGAAGGAAGACAATTGTTGATGGTTTTATCGCCGAAAAAAAGTAAGTAGCTAAATTAATGCGGAGTAACATCTATGCCAAAGTTAAAGTCACATCGTGGAGCAGCAAAACGCTTCCGTAAGACAGCAAGTGGTGCGATTAAACGTCGTGGCGCTTATCGAAATCACATCCTTACTAAGAAATCTACAAAGCAAAAACGTCATTTACGCGTTGGCGCTTGTACTTTGAAGCCATGCGATGCTCGTTTGGCAGTTCGCATGTTGCACGGTAGTTAAGGGGAGATTTAGAGAATGCCAAGAGTTAAACGTGGTGTGACCGCTAAAGCGCGTCACAAAAAAATATTAGCGCAAGCTAAAGGTTATTCTGGTGCTCGTAGCCGGACCTATCGTGTTGCCAAACAAGCGGTAATTAAAGCAGGCCAATATGCTTATCGTGATAGACGTCAGAAAAAACGTCAATTTCGTGCATTATGGATTGTTCGTATTAACGCTCAAGCGCGTGAGTGTGGTTTGTCGTACAGCCGTTTAATTGATGGTTTGAAAAAAGCAGCAATTGAATTGGATAGAAAAGTACTGGCAGATTTGGCAGTGCACGATAAAGTAGCATTTGCTGCTATAGCAGAACAAGCTAAAGCCGCTTTAGCGAATTAAGCGTTCGCTATAAAAAGCAAACGGATTGTTTTCAATCCAGATCAAATCATTAAAGGAGGCTTCTGCCTCCTTTTTACTTGTGGGTGTATATATGTTAGATACTATCGCTATACAAGAAGAAGCGTCCCAAGCCATTAATCAAGCACAAGATATCGCTTCACTAGAACAATTACGTGTAGATTACTTAGGAAAAAAAGGGAAATTAACGGATCTATTAAAAAATCTTGTTCATATTCCTGTAGAAGATAGACCTAAAATGGGTCAATTAGTTAATAAAGCGAAACAACACATTGCCTCTTTAATTGAAGCAAAACTATTTGAATTAAAAGAACAACAATTGAGCGCTCGCTTAGCTGCAGAGCAAATTGATGTTACTTTATCCGGCCGTAATAGTATGGCGGGTTCACTCCATCCTGTAACCCAGGTAAAACAACGTATTAATGAATATTTTAGCCGTTTAGGTTTTGATATTGTTGATGGACCTGAAATCGAAACGGAATTTTATAATTTCGAAGCATTAAATATTCCTGATCATCATCCCGCGCGTGCAATGCACGATACTTTTTATTTTGGTGATGGTCGCTTATTAAGAACGCATACGTCACCGGTACAAATTCGTACTATGGAGCAGCGTAAGCCACCGTTTCGTCTTATTGCTCCAGGACGTGTATATCGTTGTGACTCTGATGTAACGCATACGCCGATGTTTCATCAGGTAGAAGGTTTATTAATCGATAAACACGCGACTTTAGCTGGTTTAAAGGGGCTATTAGAAGATTTTTTTGCGTTCTTTTTTGGCCGTACCTTAGCGATACGTTTTAGAGCATCTTATTTTCCTTTTACCGAGCCTTCTGCTGAAGTGGATATTGAATGCACGCAATGCAGTGGCGCGGGATGTCGTTCTTGTAAGTTTACGGGGTGGCTTGAAGTGTTAGGCTGTGGCATGGTGCATCCTAATGTACTAAAAGCCGTTAATATTTGCCCTGATGAATATCAAGGCTGGGCATTTGGTATGGGAATGGACCGATTGGCAATGTTATATTATGGCATTGATGATTTACGCATGATGTTTGAAAATGATCTTACATTTTTAAATCAGTTCTAGACGAGGTCTGCAGATGAAATTAAGTACATTATGGTTGCGTGAATGGGTTGAATATACATTAACGGAACAGGAACTGGCTGATCAACTAACCTTAGCCGGCCTTGAAATCGATGCAATAAATCCTGTTGCAGGAGCATTTTCTAACGTCCATGTTGGACATGTCTTAGCGACTAAACCTCATCCTGATGCAGATAAGCTGACCTTATGTGAGGTAGTGGTACACGATAATAGCGTATTACAGATAGTGTGTGGCGCTGCTAATGTGCGAGCGGGTTTAAAAGTTGCGGTAGCTATGATTGGGGCTTGCTTGCCGGGTGATTTTAAAATTAAATCATCCAAATTACGTGGCCAATTATCTGAAGGAATGTTGTGTTCTGCCTCTGAGCTAGGTCTGGCAGAGCATTCGGAAGGAATTATTGAATTAGCAGATGATGCGCCGATTGGCATGTGTATTCGCGAGTATTTATTACTTGATGATCGGGTGTTAGATGTTGATTTGACGCCAAATCGCGCGGATTGTTTTAGTGTGCTGGGGATTGCTCGAGAAGTAGCAGCACTGAATCAACTGCCATTAATTATACCAACAATTAATGCTATTCCACCCTCAATTGATGAAACACGCCACGTGCATTTAAACGCTAACAACAGCTGTGCTCGTTATTGTGGACGTGTTATTAAAGGGATTAATTGCGCAGCACAAACACCTATTTGGCTTGCTGAGCGTTTGCGTCGCAGTGGCATTCGCTTGATTCACCCTGTAGTGGATGTCATGAATTACGTGATGATTGAGCTTGGTCAACCCATGCATGCTTTTGATTTAGCACAGCTTCAGGGTGATATTAACGTACGTTTTGCTCATGATGGGGAAGTATTAGAGTTATTAGATGGACAACAAATAAACCTCACACCGCAGGTACTAGTTATTGCCGATGAGCAACAACCACTGGCGCTTGCAGGCGTAATGGGGGGCGCTAATAGTTCGGTGCAAGTACATACGCGCGATATTTTCTTAGAAAGCGCTTTTTTCCAGCCGGTGACCATTGCAGGGGTTGCGCGTAAATATGGCTTATTTAGTGATTCGTCGCAACGTTTTGAACGGGGTGTGGATGCACAGATTCAACAAAAAGCATTAGAGCGAGCTACAGGTCTTATTTTAGCTATTGCCGGTGGAGAAGCGGGTCCTATTACGGAAGTGCTCAACAGCCAGGCTTTGCCTGCGTCTATAGAGATATTATTTAATCCAGCAAAGGTAGAGCAACTTACGGGCGTTGCAATACCCACGGAAGAACAACAGCTGTTGTTGAGCGGATTAGGTCTTGTTGTTAATCCTGCGCCTGAAGGGTTATTTAATGTTCAAATTCCTTCTCATCGTTTTGATTTACACCATAGCGTTGATTTAGTGGAAGAAATTATTCGCTTATATGGTTATGATAAGTTGTTAGCCCAGCCTATTGCCACAAGCCTTGAGCATGGTCAGTCATCAATTACAGAGCAGCGCGCAACACAGTTAAGTCATTGGTTTAAAAATAAAGGCTATCATGAAACGATTAGTTATAGTTTTGTTGATCCTGCACTACAAGAGTCATTATATCCTAATCAAGAATTTTTGCAGTTATTAAATCCAATTTCTTCTGAGCTGTCGCAAATGCGGGCAGGAATTTGGCCCGGATTAATTGCCTCGATGATGTACAATATCCATCGACAACAAAATGCGGTGAAATTTTTTGAAATAGGGGTTGTTTTTGATGTACAAAATCAGCAACTAACCGAGCGTCCTTGCATTGCTGCATTATTAGCTGGCGAGCAAGGAGGCTTAAGTTGGAGCGATGCAACGCGTAGCTATGACTTTTATGATTTAAAAGGTGATGTAGAGTCGTTATTATCTTCGTTGCATATTAATAATGTTAGGTTTGTTTCTGCACCGCATGATGCATTACATCCAGGACAATCGGCACAAATTTTTATTAATGAGCAGCCCGCTGGCTGGATTGGCGTGCTACATCCGCGTATTGCTGATGCTTTAGGTGTATCGCATGATGTCTTGTTATTTGAGCTGGATATACACTCTTTATCGCGTGGTGAATTGGTACGTTATAAAACGATTTCTAAATATCCTCAAATAAGAAGAGACTTATCTTTTTTAGTTGATAAAAGGGTAAGCGCACAACAAATAGAAGATGCGGTACGCGCTGTGATTAGCGAACCTTGGTTAAAACAATTTAATGTATTTGATGTCTATATGGGTAAAGGGATACCTGAGGGTAAGAAAAGTATCGCCATAGCAATTACCTTACAAGATGCTTCTCGTACCTTAGTTGATAATGAGATCAATATGTTAATTGATGCTATAATCAAAACACTGGAGAGCAATTTTTCAATTCTTTTGAGGGAATAAATTATGAATGCATTAAGCAAAGCATTGATAGCTGAATCTTTATGTAATGAATTAAAGCTTGCCAAGCCTGCGGCGAAAGAGCTGGTCGAATGCTTTTTTGAAGATGTTCGTCATGCTCTTGAGCATGGGGAGCATGTTAAATTGTCTGGTTTTGGTAATTTTAACTTAAGAGACAAACCGCAACGGCCTGGACGTAATTTTAAAACAGGAGCTGAAGTAGCCGTACTTGCACGTAGAGTGGTTACCTTTAAACCGGGTTTAAAATTAAAGAATAAAATAGAAGAAATAGGAATATAATCTTTTGAGTTATTATACAAAGCATATTATGTTATGCACTAATAAAAAAGAAGGTGGCAAAACGTGTTGCGCCAATACTGGTGGCGATGAGTTTTTTACGTATATGAAAAATAAACTCTCCACATTAGGCGTGCATGGCCCTGGAGCAATGAGAGTTAGTAAATCAGGATGTTTAGGTCGATGTAATTCTGGTCCATGTTTAGTGATTTATCCTGAAGGTGTATGGTATTCTTACTCCTCGTTTGCAGACATTGATCGTATTGTTGATGATCATTTGCTTGCAGATTCTCGAGTAGATGAGTTGTTAATAGAAGAATAGGCTGTTATTATCTATGGTTTATTATGTACCGTGCATGGTTGAGATGCTAAAAAACCGAAAACTCATCTGTGTAGGGTGTAAAAATAAGATTTTTATATAGCGATTGCTAATTGTTTATAAAAATTTATCCTTTTTTACTTGTAGGATCTTTCTGTTTTGGTTAAAATCGCCCGTCCATATAGAAAGAGTACCAATTTTAGGCGGTTCGGAGTTTAATTTAATGAAGACAATTAGTGCCAAAGGCCATGAAGTCAAGCGCGACTGGTTAATTATTGATGCCAGCGAAAAAGTTTTAGGTCGCTTAGCTACTGAGATTGCCCATCGTTTACGTGGCAAACATAAAGCTGAATATACCCCACATGTTGATACTGGCGATTACATCGTTATTACTAATGCAGAAAAAGTTATTGTAACTGGTCGTAAGTTCAAAGATAAAATGTATTATCACCACACTGGTTTTCCTGGTGGGATCAAATCAGTTAGCTTCGAAAAGCTACAGGCAAAAAACCCTGTACGTATTATCGAACTTGCTGTTAAAGGCATGTTACCAAAGAATCCATTGGGTAGAGAAATGTACCGTAAGTTGAAAGTGTATGCCGGTAACGAACATCCACATACAGCACAACAACCCAAGAAACTAGAGATTGAGGAATAAGTATTATGGCTGAAATGAAGCAATACTATGGCACTGGTCGTAGAAAAAGTTCAACAGCTCGTGTGTTTTTACGTCCAGGTAAAGGCGAGATCAAAGTAAATAATCGTTCTTTACAAGCATACTTTTGCCGTGAAACTTCATGCATGGTTGTTATGCAACCTCTAGAAACTGTAGAGCTTGTTAATAAATTTGATATATACATCACTGTTAGTGGTGGCGGTATCTCTGGTCAAGCAGGTGCAGTTCGTTTAGGCATCGCTAGAGCATTAGTTTCTTATGATGAGCAAGGCTTAGATAAAGATGCTGAACCTAATCCAAATTCATTCCGTAGAAAATTACGTGCACGTGGCTTGTTAACTCGTGATTCACGTCGTGTTGAAAGAAAGAAAGTTGGTTTACACAAAGCACGTCGTGCTACTCAGTACTCCAAACGTTAATACTTATTTGTTTAGGTATTATAAAAAACCCGCTTCTGGCGGGTTTTTTTATTTGGGGTTAAGTCTTAATAAATAATAAGCCCTAATTTCCCTTCTCCCGCTGGCGGGAGAAGGTGCCCAAAGGGCGGATGAGGGTGGTTTAAAGAATGGTATATTTTCTTCGAGTAAGTTGGTTGGGAGCATATTTTGGATTAAAAATATTCCATCTAAAACCTCTAGCCACACGATTAAGTAAACACTACACTATCAGATTGTCTCCGTAGTAATGTCCGTATTAAAGTATACAACGAAGGATTTGCCTAATTTTTTTCTTGCTCGTACTTTTTATATTCAATAAATGCTGTGTGTTCATGACAATGATGTTGATTACAATTGCTAATAAATGACTCAAGAGTGATGCGTCTATTACATTTGATTATTTGGCCTATCTATATGTTTTTCCTGGTTTTCTATTTTACCACCCTCATCCGCCCTTTGGGCACCTTCTCCCGCCAGCGGGCGAAGGGATCTTGAGTGCTTGTTAATCTCACAGATGTGAATTATTAAATGCAAAAAAGCATGGAGATTATTTTTAATACTCGATAAGCAGTATTGTAAGTTTAGGATAAATATAATATTGTCAGGATTGATTATTTTGGACAACATATCCCAATTAAATTTTTGATAGACCCTAATGAACGTTTTACCTGGTGTGTCATGTGTTGATTCGCCTTTTTTATCCATAACAGGTGTTCTTATAAGTCATTATAAATCTTCATGGAGATATGATATTTTGCTAAGGAAGCATTTCATGTTATCTAACCATTCTGCGCGTTTGGTATTACCGCTGTTTTTATTTACCGCAACAACGTTCTTTTTTTCTGCTGCAAAAGCTGCGACTGTAGATAGACTTTCCACTAAATTTTTAGAGCAAAGCAGCCTTACAATGCAATTGGGAGGATATTGGCGTACTCCAGGGCACCAACAGCATATCAATATAGAGTCTTTAATTGGTGATAATTTTGTTCCCTCTTCGGCGGTAAGTAAACAAGACAGTAATGGTTTGGTTGGTGTGGGTTATTTTATTGACGCCCAAAACACTGGCCCTCATAAAATAAGTTATGGGTTAAATTGGTTTTATCTTGCACCGACAACTATTGCTGGTGTGGTGTATCAAGAGAATCTTTTTGATAATTTAACTTTTTCTTATAAAACAACGCATTTTCCCTTATATGCCGTGGCTAAATCTACCTCGTTAATACCTGGCTTACAGCAAGAGATGACCTTTAATCTCGGTATTGGTCCGAATTTTATGCGAGCTAATCATTTTAATGAGCAAGCTATTCCAAACGGTGACGCGTTGTCCATTCCTGAACAAATTTTTTCTGATCATACCTCGACCACATTTAGTGCGACCGCAGGACTGGGTATTAAGTTTAATAATGTATTAGGTAAAACGCCCTTAGAATGTGGTTATCAATTCTTCTATTTGGGACAAGGCAATCTAAAAATAGCCAATGATCAAGTGTTAAATTCTTTACATACTGGCTCTTTATTTGCAAATGCTTTAATATGTGCCATTGCTATCTAATCAAAAAGGAACTGTTGCATGAACACAATTTTTCCATCTTATAAATCCGTATTATTTGTTGTAATCGCGTTTTTTTTTGGTCCGGCTGCGGCAGGAAAAGCATTTTTTAATGCCACGTTTACTAAAGATAGAGTTGGTGAAAATGGTTTTTTAACCTTGCACAGTAATGTGCCGAATCATACTTATGCTAATGCTGGTATTTTGCTTAAAACTGCTGGTTATGAGCTCATCGATGGGCGGGATCGTTGTATCACTAATCCTAAAAATGGTTGGTGCACATTTTCTATCAACAAAGATACGAGTCGAGTTTTTCGGATTCGCCGTACTTCAAGTATCCAAAATAGCGAAAACACGGCAATTACTAATACTGCGGGGCAATTTACGATAAGAGTTGCTTTAAATGCTGCGTCAAATAATCCCAGTGCCGTGCAAGAAATGACGTTATCCACGGTAACACCGGGGCGAATTATTGGTTATGTGTATGGTTGGGAGGCACCTATTGCTGCTGCATCCATTGCACAAGCAGGATACACGCATGTCTTGGTTGCCTTTGGTTTATTCAGTACTAATAGCCCAGGCACAATTAATATAGATGCGATTAGTGGTTTTAGTGGTAGTAATTTGACGAGCTATATTTCAGAATTACATTCTTATGGCATTAAAGTATTGCTGTCTATTGGCGGCGCATCCACTGGTATTGCCAATACTACAGTAAGTTTTGATCAGGCGGTAAGTTTGGCATCTTCACCCGCTGTTTTTGAAAGTACCTTTATTGGCTCGATGAATTCGTTGGCAACAACCTATGGCTTTGATGGTTTTGATTTTGATATCGAGTCTGGATTATATGCAGCAAGCAGTTTTAGTAATCCAAGCCAAGGATGCAGTAGTAGTACGTACATTCAAAACTGTGATATTTCCTATTTATCGTCCATTATCAATAATTATCACGCAACCTATCCATCGCAACTGCTTACTTTAGTACCACAGATTGCCAATATTGCTGCAACCTCTGGTTTTTCAGAAATTTGGGGTAATTATGCTTCATTGATTATGCAAACAGCTTCATCGTTGGAATGGGTAGCATTTCAAAATTATAATTCCGGTTGTGCTTATGGTATTGATTTGATTTGTTATCCAATCAATGGTTCGGATCCATATGGCTTGGTTTCTTCTACTGATCCCGCCGTGGCTTTTTCTACCGATTTACTAGCTAATTGGCCGGCGGTTACGAGTAGCGGACAAGCGACTGGTTTTCAGCCTTATATTTCTTATTTAAATCCGTCGCAAGTAGTTATTGGTTATGTAGTCAATAATAATGGGGGCAGTAGCGATGGGAGTCCTGCCGTAAATAATTATTTAACCGTGGCACAAAATGCGATTCAATGTTTACGCTCGGGTGCCTCAGCAAGTAGTTCTAATTGCAGCAGTTATGTGCCACCTGCTAATTATTCCAATATAGGTGGGGTATTTGATTGGACTATTAATTATGATGCGGTTAATAATTTTCAATTTGCAACAACAATGTATCCTTGTGTGGTTGAAGGAAATTGTGGTTAATGATTTGTTTTAAAACTTTTGAGTGAATAGAAATAATTAAATAGTGCACGCCATGAATTTAACTCACTGAAAAATAAAGTACTATTGGTGATGTTCATGGCTTAACTTTATGGCATGAGCCATAGCATCGAATGATATTCTATTAGGGCTTTTAGTACTTTTTCCTATCGGGATAGTTTTTTTTATTTCTAAATAGGTTAAAATTTTATCACAATTATAAAGCAAATTCACCTATAAGACTAAATTTGTGGTAGAATGCATGTCATTGCACGGTGTTTGTGGTTAACAAATCTAATCAATTAATTTAGGAGTGGCTAATGGCTATTGTCGCAAAACGTACCATAATGTCTTTGTTTTCTGATATTGATGATGTATACAGTCATCAAGTTCGCATTGTTTTAGCGGAAAAAGGGGTTAATGTTGAAATTATTCCAGGAAAACAAGGTGAACCTGGCGCAGATCTTTTAGCCCTCAATCCTTATGGCACTATTCCTACCTTAATTGATAGAGAACTAGTGCTTTATGAAGCACGTATTATCATGGAATATCTTGATGAGCGTTTTCCTCATCCGCCGTTATTGCCTGTTTATCCTGTTGCTCGTGCTGAAACACGAAAAATGATGCATCGTGTAGAGCAAGATTGGTATTCATTAATGAATTATATTTTGCAGGATAATAATGCTGAAGAAGCTCGAGCCACTCTTTTTGAAAGTTTAACCAGTATTGATCCTGTTTTTTCTGATAAAAATTATTTTCTAAGTGATGAGTTCTCTCTTTTAGATTGTGCTCTTGCGCCTTTATTATGGCGTTTGCCAAAGCTAGGAATTGATCTTGCGCCACAATACAAAGGGTTGCATGCCTATATGCAGCGCGTATTTAAAAGAGATTCGTTCCAAAGTAGTTTAACGGATGCAGAGCGAGAAATAAGAGCGGCTTAATATGAATATGACATCGAATAAACCTTATTTGATTCGGGCATTTTATGACTGGATTGTTGATAATCAACTGACTCCTTATTTGTTAGTTAACGCAACTTTGCCAGGGGTACAAGTACCTCAAGAGCATGTTCATCAAGGTCGTATTGTTTTAAATATCTCCCCTACGGCAACGCGGGGGTTGTTATTAGAAAATGATCGCGTAGTTTTTACCGCCCGTTTTTCTGGGCAAGCACAGCAAATTTCTTTTTCTCCCTCTGCGGTATTAGAGATGTATGCTAAAGAAAATGGCAAAGGTATTTCTTTTCCCGCGGAAGAAACAGAAGCTCAAGCGCCGGTTATCTCGGCTACAACGCCGGTTACGAATACGGTGAAAAATAAACCGGCCTTAACTTTGGTAAAAAAAGATTAAAGGTCGTTTGCTGTTGCGATAAATGTAGTCTTTTAGAATCCTAGATCCCGATTTGTTCGTGGGATCTAGGTATTGTGCCTAATAGGCACGCTGTACGTACTTAAATAAAACGTAAGTGTTCAGCCTAGTTGAAGGAACGGCCATCTTTGGCTCCTCTTGAAATAAAATCAGGCAAAATGGTGCTCACATAGCCACCTATGCTGCGCTCATTTTGCCTGATTTTATCCCAATATGAGCTCAAATATGGCCGTTCGAGTGCTTGTCTAGCCATACTCTCTGAACGGTTACAATAAAACGAAAATGGATCACGAACAACTCGTGGGACGTCGAACACTGAATTGCCAACCATTCCTCAAAAAGACACCAGCATAAAGCCGAAAACTTATTAGCGACAAGTATAACATGGAGAGTAATTATATGTCTCAATTAGACTATGCTTTGTATCACAGCGAACAAATTCGCACGATAGAACAGTATGCTTTATCTGTAAATCATCTTAGTGAATATCAATTAATGCAGCAAGCAGGCGGTGCGGCATTTGCTTTTTTTCAACAACACTTCCCCAATGTACATCGCTTAGCCGTATTTTGTGGCGCGGGTAATAATGCGGGTGATGGCTATGTTTTTGCGCGTTTAGCACAAGAGCACGGATTTGATGTAAGCGTTTATCAATGTAAAGCATGGATGGATTTACCCGAGCCTGCACGGCAAGCGGCTTTTGCGGCGCAATCCTCTGGCATTGTTTTTCAATTTGCGGATGAACCTATTGATAATGAGCCAGAATTAATTATTGATGCATTACTGGGTATCGGTGTGCGAGGTGCTGTTTATGGCATGGTGGCGGCTGCTATTACACAAATTAATGCAAGTGAACTACCTGTTTTATCTCTTGATATTCCTTCAGGTTTGCATGCTAATACCGGTTTTGTTGCTAACTTATGTGTTCGCGCGGCATTAACGTTTACCTTTATTGGCCGAAAGCTTGGAATGTTTACTCTGGATGGCCCTGATTATTGTGGTGAAATTTATAGCCATCCTCTCCAGTGTACACCGTATTTACAACAAGTAACGCCGTGCGCGCAGTTACTCAATCCTCAATTAGTACCTATTCCTTTAATGAGGCGAAAGAAAAATTCCCATAAAGGCAGTTACGGGCATGTGTTAGTGATTGGTGGTGGCTTAGGTATGCCAGGAGCCGTTGCTTTAGCTGCAAAAGCGGCACTGCGCGCAGGAGCTGGTGCTGTGAGTGTGGCAACTCGGCCTGAGCATGTGAGTGCGGTATTGTCGTTTAGTCCTGAAGTGATGGTTTGGGGTGTTCAGAACGCGCAAGAACTGCAGCCTTTATTAGATAAAGCCACTTTTTGTGTTGTGGGTCCAGGTTTGGGCGATAGTGATTGGGCGCAGCATTTATTTTTAGCCGCGATTGCTTCGCAATTGCCGATGGTGATTGATGCTTCGGCATTACATTGGCTCGCCCGTTTTCCGCAAATTGATGATAATTGGGTTCTCACCCCTCATCCGGGAGAGGCGGCTTGCTTATTATCATGCACTAGCGCCCAAATACAAGATAATCGTTATGAGGCCGCGGCAAAATTACAGGAAAATTATGGTGGTGTTATTGTTTTAAAAGGGGTTGGCAGTATAATTCGCACTTTAGCTAAAAATAATCTGGTGTGCGCGCGGGGAAATCCTGGAATGGCGAGTGCCGGCATGGGTGATGTGCTAAGTGGTCTTATTGCCGGTCTTGCAGCGCAAGGACTCTCTTTAACTGATGCAGCAACAGTAGGTGTTTGGACGCATGCAACTGCGGCTGATATTATAGTACAACAACGCGGCGAATGCGGGTTATTAGCCAGTGATTTATTAGATAAAGTGCCTTACATTTTAAATGGTATGATTGATGAATAAACAAGAACACAGCATGCGTTTGTATCTATGCGACGAAGAAGCCTCGCAACAATGGGCTGCGCGATTAGCCGCGCATTTAGTAGCGCCTTTATTAATTACCTTTAGCGGTGAAATAGGGGCAGGGAAAACCACCATTATCAGAGCCCTTTTACGTGCCTTAGGTGTTAGCTGTGCGATTAAAAGCCCAACGTTTTCTTTGGTTGAAAGTTACGTTTGTTCCCATTTTACTGTACATCATTTTGATTTATATCGAATTCACCATGAAGAAGAGCTAGACTACATAGGGTTTCGAGATTTTTTTTCTGCTCAATCGCTATGCTGTATTGAATGGGCTGAGCATGCAGGTGCGTTATTGCCGGAGGTTGATCTTCATTGTCAATTGGTTATTAGCAACTCGGGACGCGAATTAACTCTTAATGCTCAAAGTACCTTAGGGCAACAGATTGTAGCAGCCCTTAAATAGTGAATTACAGGTGGATAATGAAAAAACAACGCTGGAAGATAGGATGTGCATTATTATTCTTTTTTATTAATGTATGGGCGGCACAAGTCACTGGTGTTTCAGCAACACAATCAGGCAGCAAAACCTCATTATTTTTTTCTATACAAGGTCCTTTTACGCATAAAATAGTTCGCTTACATCATCCTGAACGCGTTATTTTGGAATTAAATGATACTCATTTGAACATACCGCCACCGCAATTACAATTAACTAATATCTTGATTAATCAGGTGCAGGCCACGCAACTTAATGAAGGAGTAGTGCGTCTGACTTTTACTATTAATCAACCTGTTAGTGCTATGTCTAGTCCTTGGTCTGTGCAAGGAGTATTTCAAGGTATTCGCGTTGATTTTGATAGTGATGAAGAAAAATACGCTCTTCCTGATGAACAAGAGGCCCCTGTTGTTTCTTTGGCCCCCACTGTCTCGAAGGCAGTTACACGACCCTCTGTTGCAGCGCCCCGCACGTTATCACCTGCTACACATTCATCTCAATCACATCCTATCGTTGCTCATCATCAACCAGTAGGGCGCCTACGTGATGTTATTGTGGTAATTGATGCGGGCCATGGCGGCAAAGACCCTGGAGCTAGAGGTCCTAATAAAAGCCAAGAAAAATATGTCGTCTTAGCCATTGCTTTAAAATTAAAGCAATTAATTGACAAACAGCCAGGAATGAAAGCCGTTTTAACCCGCTCGGGTGATTATTATGTGGGCTTAAGAGATAGATTGGCAATTGCCAGACGTTATAATGGTGATATTTTTGTTTCTATTCATGCGGATGCATTTAATAATCCCCAATCCAGTGGAGCATCAGTTTTTGCTTTATCACAAAGTGGTGCTACGAGTGAGGCAGCACGCTGGATTGCGGAAAAAGAAAACTATTCGGAATTAGGTGGCGTTAATTTAGGAGGGCTTGATGATCGCAATGGGGTGGTACGCTCAGTTTTAATCGATTTATCGCAAACCGCAACGATTAATGCCAGTTTAGAAATGGGCGCGCGAGTCTTAAGCCAATTACATCATTTTACCCGCTTGCATAATCATAAAGTCGAACAGGCACGTTTTATGGTATTAAAGTCACCCGATATACCTTCTATTTTAGTAGAGACGGGATTTATTTCCAATCCTAAAGAAGAGCGTAATTTGACCAGCACCGCATATCAAGTACGTTTAAGTCAGGCTATTTTTGCCGGTATTAAAGAACATTTTTGGAGTAATCCACCGCATGGCACGCGTATTGAGAGCATGCGTTCCTCTCATCTTCATATTGTGCGCCAAGGTGACACGTGGCCGGCGATTGCGGCACGTTATAAAACATCGGTACGCCTATTACACAATAAGAATCATCTACCCCTTAATGCACTACTTCATCCGGGACAAAAACTAGAGCTTCCTGCATGAGTCGGCGTATTTTGCCTTTGCCCGCGCTAATTGCCAATCAAATTGCGGCAGGTGAAGTGATTGAACGACCCGCCTCTGTGGTCAAAGAATTATTAGAAAATTCTTTGGATGCAGGGGCGACTAGCATTGATATTGAAATTAGTTATGGTGGTTTGAATCAGATAAAAATTAGTGATAATGGCTCAGGCATCGTTGCCGAAGACTTGCCTTTAGCAATTGCCGCACATGCTACTAGCAAAATTACCACCTTAGATGATCTGTATGCTCTAGATAGCATGGGGTTTAGAGGCGAGGCTCTCGCCAGTATTGCCAGTATTGCTAAAGTCACAATTAGTTCTAAACCTGCCCAACAAGAACATGCCATGGCTTTAACCGTAGAAGGAGCCGCCTATCATATAACGCCTTGCGCACGCGCGATGGGCACCACTATTGATGTTAGAGATTTGTTTTTTAATGCGCCGGTGCGCAAACGTTTTTTGAAAAGTGAACGATTGGAGTTTCAAGCCATTGAAGCGGTGGTGAAGCGATTTGCTTTTAGTGCCGTACATATAGCACTTACTTTAACGCATAATAATAAAGTAATTTTTTCCCTGCCCGCTGTATTGAATGAAACCAGCAAACAACAGCGTATCGCCAAAATATTGGGTAAGGAGTTTGTGAGCAATGCGTTATTTTTAGATGTAGAGCATGCCTCTATGCGATTATGGGGATGGATTAGCTCAGCACAGCATCAGCGCAGTCAAAGTGATAAACAATGGGTTTATATTAATCAGCGCATGGTTAGAGATAAATTGATTCATCACGCATTAAAACAAGCCTATGATGGCATATTGCATCCAGGACGCTTTCCTTCGTGTTTGCTCTATTTTTCTTTGCCTCCGGCCCAAGTGGACATTAATGTTCATCCGACAAAACATGAGGTACGCTTTGAACAACCACGATTAGTACATGATTTGTTTGTTTCCCAATTAACCCAGACGTTACACGATGCTATGAGTGAAGAACCGGTTGTATCGGTTGCGCAGGAGGTATGCGAACCCATGCCGCCGCATTTTGTGCATGCATCGCCTATTTTACCTCATAATACAAAACCGCAGCATGTTCGCTCTCTACCCAGCGCAATGCCGACGTCACGAGTTCAGACAGCGGAACATATTGCTTGGGTAGCACTTAATGCGCGCTATGGAATATTATGGTGGCAGCAACAACCTTGTTTAGTAGATATCATTGCCTTATACCATGCTTGGCTAGCATCGCAGTTTATAGATGCACTATATCCTTGGCCTAGTCGACCTTTATTAATTCCTCTTCGCTATAATGTGCTATTAGATAGCCATGATACACTTAGCCCTATTTTATCTTCGTTAGGACTGCAGACCGAACAAATCGGGATGGAGCTTTTGGTCCGCACTATTCCCATAGCTCTTCCTTATTTAGATTTAGGCGCTTTTGTTGAGCAACTTGCCCAGTTAGCGCAGCCTACGATAAATAGCGTGCAATCATTATTAGTGCTGTCGCAAAAAATCACGCCTTCGTTGGTTGAGCAAGAAGTGCTTTTTGAACTTAATATGTTTTTATCTGAACAGGCAGAGCAATTAAAAAAAATTGTTCAACCTTTGACGGTAGAGGCTTGCCGGATGTTAATTGATGTCTAATTTAGTTTTTTGTTTGATGGGGCCTACGGCCTCAGGTAAAACGGCACTGGCTTGTGAGTTGGTGGCTCATTTTCCATTTGAAATTATTAGCGTAGATTCTGCGATGATTTACAAAGAAATGGATATTGGTACGGCCAAGCCCTCTTTAGAGGAGTTGGCTATTGCACCGCACCATTTAATTAATATTGTTGAGCCGTGTGCGTCTTATTCCGCAGCACAATTTTGTCATGATGTGCACCATCTTGTGGCGCAGATTAGGGCTAAAAACAAAATTCCTCTATTAGTTGGAGGAACAATGATGTACTTTAATGCGCTGCAGCAAGGGCTGGCTGTTTTACCCGATGCTGATGAAGAAGTTCGTGCTCGTTTAGAGGACGAGGCGTTAACTAAAGGATGGCACTATTTACATGAACAGTTGCAGGTCATAGACCCTAAGGCTGCGGCACGCATTCATGCTCATGATACGCAACGCATTCAACGCGCATTAGAAGTGTATCATCTAACCGGTACGCCTATGTCACGCTTATTAGAAGAGCAAAAATATGTTTCCCCCTATAAATTTATTAATTTAGCCCTGTTCCCCACGCAAAGGTCATTATTGCATGAGCGTATTGCCCAACGATTTGATGGCATGTTAGAACAAGGCTTTTTAGATGAAGTACGCACTTTGCGTGATAAATGGGATCTTAATCTGAGCATGCCTGCAATGCGTTGTGTGGGTTATCGCCAGGCGTTAGATTATTTGGCGGGAACATCAGATTATGCAAGTTTTCGCGAAAAGGGAATTGCCGCAACGCGTCAATTAGCAAAGCGTCAATTAACGTGGTTACGTCATTGGGAGAAAGCCACTTATTTTGATCTACAAAATGAGCCTTTTCCGGCGCAAATTATAGCAAACATCAGAGAAATATTAGATAATCATTCTTATTAATTGCGATTAGGCGCCAGAGGAATATCATGTTAACTGAGAAAAAAACTCCGGCATGCACGGAAAAAAACTATATAGTACATCGTCATGAGCTCCCTTTAAGTTGTCCTACGGATAGCATGGAATTGTGGAATGCTCATCCTAAAGTGTATTTACCAATAGAACAATCCGGTATGGAAGTGTGTCCTTATTGTGGTTCACGGTTTGTGTTGCAAAATGATTAATTCAATTTGTATTGTCCGGCTTTCGGCATTAGGTGATGTGCTGATGCTGGTGCCTTTGGTGCGGACCTTACAGGCTCATCTGCCTGCGGCAAAACTGACTTGGATTATTTCGCGGCCTGCCTATGATTTGGTCGAAGGAATGGATGGGGTTGAGTTTATTGTCATTGATAAACCTAAATCATTAGCTGATTTTTGGCGTTTTAAACGCATGATGAGCACGCGTTGTTTTGATGTATTATTAGCAACGCAAGCTAGTTTTCGCACCAACTTGCTTTATCCGTTAATTAAGGCAAAACGAAAAATAGGGTACGATACGCATCGTGCTAAAGATGGCCATGGTTTAGTTGTTAAAGAACGCATTGTTGCAGGTAAAGATCATACTTTAGAAGGTTTTTTGAAATTCTGCGAACCTCTAGGGATCACCCAACCATTAATACGTTGGGATTTACCTATTACGGCAGAAGATTATCAATGGGCAACAACACATTTGCCCCAAGATAGCAAACCTATTTTAGTGGTTAATCCGGCGGCCAGTAAGCCTGAGCGAAGTTGGCTTGTTGCGCGCTATTTTGAGGTGTTATTAGTAGCACAACAACGTTGGGGTGTGCATATTGTTTTGACTGGTGGTCCTGGTGCCTATGATAAAGCCTTGGCCGAGCAAATCGGTAGCGCTGTGCAGGTAACTGATTTAGTGGGTAAAACAAAACCCAAACAATTATTAGCGGTGATTAGTAAAGCACAAGCGGTATTATGTCCTGATACTGGTCCTTCACATATGGCTAGTGCGGTGAACACTCCGGTGGTTGCTTTGCATGCGGTTACCAATTCACGAGTATCAGGTCCTTATTCTTTTCTTGATTTAGTGGTGGATGAATATCCCAGAGCGAGTAAGCAATTTTTAGGGCAATCTTATGATGAACATGTGTGGGGTACCCATGTACATGGGGAACATACCATGAGCTTGGTAAATGTTCCCGCTGTATTAGCTCGATTAGAACATATTTTTTCCGTAGTATAATAATAATTAATAAGCATTCTGCTGACTCGCATCAGGATGTTTATTTACTAAATCCGTGATTATTTTCTTCTTCCTCATCGTCGTCAATAACGTTGAGCTCTAATTCTACGGCTTCTTCTACAGTTTCATTTCTACTGCTACTCATTATTATTCTATAATTAGCAGATGGGTTAATATTGTGACTCTCTTCACTAGCATATGAGTGTGTACTGGCTGTATTTAATGAATGCACCGAGTCGTCGGAGTCAATTGATTTTGTGCGTGCAGTTTGCTTTGTAAATACTGAAGCGGTATCATTTGCATTGAAGGATTTAAGTATAAAATTACTAATTTTATTAAAAAATGACTCTACTGCGGTAAAAAAGGCCTTAAAATTGATACTGGATTGTTCTTTTGCAGGTAATTGTTCAACGTTGTTGTTCAGGCTCTGAAATTTCTTTTTAAGATCGGTCATACCATCAAACAGTGCATTATAATCAACTTTTTCTACTAAATCTTTTACTTGATTTGCAAGCATACTCGTTTCATCAATTATTTTTTTCCCTTCTTTAGGGGTGATTTTTTTTTCTAGTACAGCCTTATTTAAGTCATTTTGAAATTGTGCGGCTGCTTCTAGCATTTGTCTTGTAACGAACACAAGTAAATGATCTTCTTTAATAGATTTTGCTTCCTGTACAGATTTATTAATGTCCTCCATATTTTTATTCGATTCACTGGAAGTACTTTTAAATATAGGCATGGTGGTAACCTTATAAACAATATGTGTTACTTAAGGTATAGCACATTTATTTTTAATTGATAAGTTGTTTAATGGCTTCATACGTTTGACTAAGAAGCCTATTTTTATCATTTAAGGTAAATTGTGTTGCATCGATAGGTGCGCCAATATGAATTTCTGCTTTTTGTTTTAAATTAAGGGCTAATTTTTTAGCAGGAACAATGGCATCTGCTCCTCGTATTCCGATAGGTATAATGATTGCTTTTGCTTGAATGGCGGTAATAAATGCACCTTTTTTAAATGCTCCAAGAGTACCATCCACCGAGCGCGTTCCTTCGGGAGCCACCCATAAGAGTATGCCGCTTTCCATCAATTCCTTCGCATAATGTAAATCCTTTATTGCTTGAAAGCGATTTTTGCGATTAATAAAGGGAAATTCGGCAACGGTCATGCCTTTACCCATAATTGGAATTTTTGATAATTCGTGTTTAGCGAGCATTCGGATGGAGTGTTGCGGAAATGCTTTAAAAGCAAGCGGAATATCAAAAAGGCTGGAATGGTTGCACATTAAAAGAGTGGCTTTACCCGGCTGAGGCTGGATATTTAGTGGATTAATTACTTCATAAGTAACTTGTGCTTTTTTCAATAGACGATCGGCCCACTGGTGAATTATTTTATCAACCCATGCTCTTGTAGGTATAGAGAAGAGATATTTAAAAATAGAGCGTAAGCAGGCGATAGCTGTGTACATTGCCAGCACTACAAATAACCAAAGCGTTCTTAATCGTCCGGTACGCATAAATAAAATGGAAAAAATTAAGGGTTATTGTAAAATAATACAACAATTATAAAGGATTGACTAGTGTGGTTTTTGGCATAGAGGACAAAAAGTAGAGCTACGCCTGGCAATGTTCAGATGCTCAATAGTCGTACCACAATTAAAACAAGGTTGATTTTTACGACCATAAACGTTTAATGAAATGCTGAAATAACCAGGCTTACCATCAAATCCATAAAAGTCTTTTAAGGTAGTGCCACCGGCCTTAATCGCGGCGTGTAATACGTCTTTTATGTGTTGGGCTAATTGTTCATAGTGCTCTTGCGTTATGTCTCTTGCCGCAGTTAATGGATGTATTCGGGCTAAAAATAAACACTCACTAGCATAAATATTGCCGATGCCAACCACTATTTGATTGGTCATGAGCACGGTTTTTATCGCCTGGCTTTTGTTTCGGGTGTGTTGATATAAGTAGGCGCCATTGAATGCAGGGGTTAAGGGTTCGGGTCCAAGATGATGTAATAAGCGGTGTTTTTCTGGCTCATCTGCGATATAAATAATTAGACCAAAACGTCTAGGATCACAATAACGTAAGATTTTATTATTATTTAATGATAAATCAACGTGGTCGTGTTTATCGGGTGGTGTGTTGGCATCTACTATACGAAGATGGCCGGACATACCTAAATGAATTAATAGGGTACCTTGGGATAAATGAATGAGCAGATATTTTGCTCGACGCGTAATATCGCATATGGTTTGCTTGATACACCAATCCTTAAGTTTAGCGTCAATAGGAAGGCGTAATTTGCTATTACGAATAATCACATCAGTGATTGTTTGTTGTAGTAAAAAGGGTTTGATGCCTTCTTTGGTGGTTTCTACTTCGGGTAGTTCAGGCATTATTTTCGCTCATCGTATTCAATAATTCGGCCGTCTTTTTTAATAGGTGCCGTATGTTTGGTGGGAAAGAAATAGTTTTTAGCCACAACACTAAGCCATAATACACCACCGATGAGTACACCCCAAAAGGCAAGATAAAAGAAGATAAATAATAAGACAATTCCTACGGTAATGGCGATGCCTAGCATTACGAATGGGATAAAACTAGCTTTGAGTTTTTGGGCGTCCATTTTAGTTCCTAAATACAGTACGTTATCTAATTATCAGTTATAGAAACAAATCATGCAATAAAATAAATTAAATTGTGTTATGATTATACCGAAACACGGAGGTTAACCTAAGAATAGGACATTCTAACGTATTGACTATTTGTGTTTATTTGAAAGGGGAACTTATGCTTTACGGCTTGTTAAACCTGTCTTTTTGGGGTTATGTCGCAGCAACGCTTGTGCTCACTCAAATCACTATTGCGGCTGTTACTATTTATTTACATCGTCATCAAACACATCGCGCATTAACATTACATCCAATCATCAGTCATTTTTTCCGTCTTTGGCTTTGGCTAACGACCGGTATGGTTACAGCACAATGGGTTGCTATTCATCGTAAACATCATGCATCCACTGATGTTGAGGGCGATCCTCATAGTCCTGTTGTTCTTGGTATTAAAAAAGTATTTTGGCAAGGCGCTGAGTTATATCGCCAAGCGTGTAATGATAAAGAGATGATCGAGAAGTATTCTCATGGAACACCTGATGATTGGTTAGAGCGCTATGTGTATTCACCCCATGCGGTAGTGGGCGTTGCACTGATGTTAGTGTTTGATTTATTGTTATTTGGCATGCCAGGATTGAGTATCTGGGCTATCCAAATGCTATGGATTCCATTACATGCTGCGGGTGTAATTAATGGCGTAGGTCATTTTTGGGGTTATAGAAACTATGAATGCCCTGATGCGGCTACCAATATTATCCCGTGGGGTTTTTGGATTGGGGGTGAAGAGTTACATAATAATCATCATACGTTTGCTTCTTCTGCTAAGTTTTCCGTAAAATGGTGGGAGTTTGATTTGGGTTGGTTGTATATTCGTATTTTGTCTTTTTTAGGTTTAGCCAAAGTAAAGAAATTGCCGCCTAAATTAGCCCTAGATTCGAGTAAATCACAAATTGATCTCGAAACGGTGAAAGCGGTCATTTCTAATCGCTTCCAGGTGATGTCTAATTATTATAAAGCCGTCATTCGGCCCATGGTGCAACAAGAACAACAAAGCAAAATAGTACATAAAGATGAGAAAAAATTATTACAACAAGCCGCACGCTTATTGCGTCGTGAAGATCGGTTATTAACGCAAAAAGCAAAAGAGCGTTTGGAACGTGTGCTAATGAGTTGCGATGAACTTCGTCTTGTCTATATCTATAAATGTTCTTTGCAGGCTGTGTGGCTAAAAACGGCCTCATCACAAAAAGAATTAGTGGATGCGTTGCAACAGTGGTGTCGGCAGGCGGAAGCTTCTGGGCTTGATGTGCTGCGTCAATTCGCTATGCAGTTGCGAGGTTATGTTCCCTTGTATCAAGTTTAATACTAGCTGCCCGTTGAAAACGGGCTTTTTTTTATTTTTTATTTTCAGCAAAAAATTATTTTTGGTCTAATATCAATTGAGTTAACGATGAAATAAAAATATTTAAATCAGACAGGGAGCGACTGATGGATAAAAAAATAGCGTTAGTAACTGGAGGAACAGGAGGTATTGGTTCGGCTATTTCTCAGCGATTAGCTCATGACTATCAAGTTGTTGCATGTTATTTCAAGAATGGTAATCACGACGAGGCGCATCAATGGCAAAAAGAGCAAGAAAGAGCGGGATTCTCTATTGATGTGGTTTATGGTGATATTGCGCAGTATGATGATTGCGAAAAACTAGTTCATTTAGTTGCCGAACGTTATGGTTCTATTGATATTTTGGTTAATAATGCAGGTATTACGCAAGATTCTTGCCTACGTAAAATGACCCCGAAACAATGGCAACACGTTCTAGATTCTAATTTAACCAGTGTTTTTAATATGACGCGTAATGTATTGCCGCGAATGTTAGAGCATGGATACGGACGTATTGTCAGCATTTCTTCGATTAATGGCAGAAAAGGGCAGTTTGGTCAATGTAATTATGCTGCAACAAAAGCTGCTTTATATGGCTTTACTAAAAGTTTAGCATTAGAAACGGCGAGTAAAGGGATTACTGCGAATACTATTTCTCCGGGATATATTGCTACACCTATGCTATCGAGTATGAAGGAAGAAATCTTAAACTCTATTATTGCCAATATACCCGTAGGGCGTCTTGGTTCAGCAAAAGAAGTCGCTGATGTGGTGGCTTTTTTAGTATCGCCTGATAGTGGGTTTATTACGGGGACAAACATTGATGTGAATGGTGGACAATATATGTAGTGTCTGATGACTTGCATATGGATTAAGAATCATTTATATCTTGATTAGGTGAGCAAGGTATAAATGATTAGGATTAAGAACCATGCGATTAATTAAAAAATACAAAAATCGAAGACTTTATGATACGGAACTTAGCCAGTATATTACCTTAGAACAATTACAAAATTATGTTATTGATGGTGTGATTTTTAAAGTAGAGGATGCTGAAGGAGCGGATCTAACCAATGCAGTATTATTACAAATTATTGTTGAAATGGAAGCCGGTACAACCCCGTTTTTTTCTGCTGATTTATTACGTCAAATGATTCAATGGGCCAATCATCCTATGCATGCTTCTTTTAAACAAATGATGGAGCACATGGTAGGTGCAATGAATCAAGCACAGCAAACAAATCCTTATCAAACCGCCTCTTCTCCATGGACTGAACCCATGCAAGAGGCCATGATGCAATGGACCAAATTATTCAAATAGCGATTTGATTGACAAAAGGTTAAAAATGGACCAATATTAAATGGTGCGGTGCAGCATTTAATATGATGAGTGAGGAGAATATCATGCAATTTCAAAATTATGAACAATTAGGTGACATGGTAAAAAAAGCGCAAGAGCCTTTTCAAGCGATTGCTGAGTTAAATCTTAAAACATTACAAAGTTTTGATTATTTAAAACCAGAAGATTTAGCACATATTAAAAAGCCAGAAGAGTTTTTAGAGAAGCATCTTAGCGTTATTGTAGAAAATGGCCATAAAACCTTAGATTATATGCAACAATCATTTCAGATATTAGAACAGGCAATGCATGGAATCGTGCGCGAAACGCAAAAAGAAAGTGTTGTGAATGTGAAAAAAGAGTCAGTGAAAAAGTAAATGTGTGAATGAGAATGAATGATGAACGATATTAACGATAAAAAATTAGAGCTGGGACAAAAATCGGAGTATCACGCTCATTACGATGCCAGTAAGTTATTTCCTATTTTACGCACGGCCAAACGTTTAGAGCTAGGTATCGATTCAAATCAACTGCCCTTTAATGGTTTTGATTTGTGGAATCATTATGAGGTTTCTTGGTTAAACCTTAAAGGTAAGCCTATGGTGGCTATTGCTGAGATTATCTATGATTGTCTCTCACCTTATATAATTGAATCTAAGTCTTTAAAATTGTATTTTAATACGCTTAATAATACGCGTTTTGCATCGGTTAATGAGGTGCATGCCGTGCTTGTAAACGATTTATCGCAAAGCATTCATTCTGATGTTGTGGTAACGCTTCGTGTTTTAGGGCAAGAGCAAACGTCTATGCATCCCATGCTTACAGGGGAATGTCTTGATACTTTAGATATAGAGTGCGATGCGTATGAAGTGTTACCTACTTTTTTATCAACAACTGAGTTAGAGGTGGAAGAAACACTTTATTCTGATCTTTTAAAATCGAATTGTTTGGTGACGTTTCAACCGGATTGGGGAAGTGTTTGGATTCAATATAAAGGACCCCAAATTAATAGAGAGGGATTGTTGCAGTATATTGTTTCTTTTCGGAATCATAATGAGTTTCATGAACAATGCATTGAACGGATTTTTGTGGATATTTTATCCTATTGTCGTCCTTTAGAGTTGACTGTATATGGTCGTTATACGCGTCGAGGAGGCATAGATATTAATCCTTATCGCACGACAAAAGCGTGCTCCTTAGAGCATGTGTCTAATATTCGTTTGCCGCGGCAATAAAGGTGCGTATTCAATAGGGGCTGAGCCCCTATTTTTAGCATATACTAAAGGGTAAGGCTTATCCTTGAAAATAAAACGTATATGTACTCTAAAATATCTTATTTGCGTTCTAAATTAACTCACGCGAATATCGTGTTGTTCTTCAATTGTTTTTGTATCATCACTATTATTTTAATAGCTAATACGGTTTTGCTTGAGTGGGTTATTCATTTCTCTAATACCTTTTTTATTGTGATAATTATTGGTCTATTCCTGGCCTTGTTTATTGCTTTATGTGTTTATTGTACTGTTAAATTTATAGAAAAAAATAAAGCGCTTATTTTAAGTGAGGAAACTTTTCGTTCCGCAAATAATTATGCGGTTATTGGTATGGCATTAGTGTCACCGCAAGGACGCTGGTTAAAAGTAAATCCTGCTTTATGTGAACTTGTGGGTTATAGTGAAGATGAACTCCTAGCGACTAATTTTCAATCGCTTACGTATCCTGATGATTTAGATATAGATCTGGATTTTGTGCAAAAAGTGCTCACAAAAAAAGTTAATTCATATGAGATAGAAAAACGTTATATTCATAAACACGGTCAAATTATTTGGGTTTTACTGAATGTATCGCTGGTTTGGCATGCCAATGGCACACCTAAATATTTTGTTTCACAAATTCAAAATATTACCGAACGAAAATTGATGAATGATGTCTTATCACGTCATGTTGCTTTATTACACCTTGCTAATGATGCGATTTTAGTACGCAATAAAAATGATGTGATTACCTTTTGGAACAAAGGAGCAGAGCAAACCTATGGTTGGAATACTGATGAGGCCATGGGGCAGTTAACCCATAAATTATTACAAACCCAATTTCCGAAACAATTAGATGAAATTGAACAGGAATTATATAAGCAAAAAACATGGAATGGTGAGTTAATTCATACGACCAGGTGGGGGAAAAAGCTGATAGTTGAAAGTCGCTGGGCATTAGAGTGTGATCAAGAGGGCGTACCTATTGGCGTATTAGAAATTAATCGTGATGTGAGTGAGCGTAAAAAAATTGAGGCGGAGTTGCATGAACGAGAAAAGAAACTGGTGGTATTAAACCAAAATCTAGAGGAAATGATTCAAAAACTATTAGCATCTAATACCGAATTAGAGCGTTTTGCTTATATTGCATCTCATGATTTGCAAGAACCTATTCGCATGATTACTAATTTTAGCCATATTATTGTTGCTGATTATAAAGATAAATTAGATGACGAAGGCATGGATTATCTTAATATTATTGCTGATGCAGGCACACGTATGCACGATACGGTTAATGATTTGTTAGATTACTCACGCGTTGATAATGAGGCAAATCAATCGGTCTTTTTTGATGGGGAAGAGCTCTTCCTAAGTACGCTCGCTAATATTCGGGTATTGCTGTATGAAAAAAATGTGCATATAACCCACGATCATCTACCCTGTTTTTATGGTAATTTAATTCAATTTAGACGTGTTTTGCAAAACTTAATTATCAATGCAATCAAATATCAAGAGCCTAATAAACAACCCATTATTCATATTGGTTTAAATAGTGATGATGCTGCTTATTGGTGTATTAGTGTCACTGATAATGGTTTAGGGATTGCATCTAATTTCTTGGCTGAAATTTTTCAACCTTTTCGACGATTACACACCTGGGATGAAATTAAAGGCACTGGACTTGGTTTATCTATTTGTAAAAAAATTATCGAAAACCATGGTGGTCGGTTATGGGTGGAATCAACAGTGGGCATAGGCAGTATTTTTTATTTCACTTTGCCGAAAGTTAAGGAGCAATAAACATGGATACTATTAAAGAACAACATAAAATTGCTCGTATTTTACTTGTTGAAGATAATCGAGGTGATGTGATTTTAACTCGTCGAGCATTAAAAGAATCGAAAATTATTAATCACCTTGTGGTGGCTAATAATGGAGAGCAAGCCCTGGCGATGTTATTACAAGAAGGCGAGTATATTAATACGGAGCTTCCCGATCTGATTTTACTGGATTTAAATTTACCCAAAATGAAAGGGCATGAGTTATTAAAAATTATTAAGAATACGCCCGAGTTGAAACGTATTCCGGTACTTATTCTGTCTAGTTCGAAGGCAGAGCAAGATGTGATTAAGAGTTATGAATTACATGGCAATGCTTATATCCCTAAGCCTATCAACTTGGAGAATTTCATCATTGCCATGCAAAAAATAGAACAGTTTTGGTTTTCACTGGTACTTTCCCCTGAATCTAATGAGAAACAGAGTTAAATATTATGAACACAGAGCAAATAGATACAGTCCAACAATTAATGATGCAGCAAGCAGAACGGCATCAATTTATTTATCATGTGTCGCATGACCTAAATAGTGCTGCTCGTTTAATGGTGGAGTTTTCTCGCTTATTAGAAAAAGATTATGCGGCAATTTTAGATGAGGAAGGCAAAGAATATGTAGCAATTATTGTTGAGAATGGTACTACCTTACTTCAGAAGCTTGATGCGCTGGTAACGTTGTCTCATTTGCAAACGACTACGTCGCCGTTTATTTGGCTTGATGCGAATCATTTAGTAGATGAATGCAAAATAATCCTAGGAGAAAAAATAACTCAAACAGGTGCTCGTATTGAGTGCATGCCTTTGCCTAAAATCAAAGGTAGTCCGCAGTTGATACAACAGCTGTTTACTATTTTGTTGGATAATGCCCTAACTTTTTATGTGCCTGGAACCCATCCAAACATTACTATCTCTACAGTATTAATCAATAAGCAGCTTTGTTTTCAATGTGTTGATCATGGGATTGGTATTGATAACGCATTCCACACCAGTATTTTTGGCTTATTCGAACGATTGCATACGCAAGAAGAATATCCTGGATTGGGCGCTGGGCTAGCATTTGCAAAACAAATTGTTGCATTGCATAAAGGCATCATTTGGTGTGAATCTAGGGCTGGGGGCGGCACGCAAATAATGTTTACATTACCTGTAGAGGAGTGTGAATAATGAAGCAGGTACATTCGACTAGTAATCATATAATGCCTCTGCCTCAGCCATTAAAAATTCTTATTATTGAAGATAATAGAGGTGATGCGCTGCTTATTACCAAGACTATTGAGCAGGCTTTGTTAGGGGATTGCCATCTTGTGATAGTAAAAACTTTAGAAGAGGGGTTGAAGCATATATCGCAACAACAATTTGATGTCGCTTTGCTTGATCGTAATTTACCCGATGCAAAAGGAGCCAATGGCTTATTTAGTATTCAAAATATGGCACCTAAACTTCCGGTTATTGTGTTGACGTCGTACCAAGATGAGCAAAAAGCCTTGGAGGCAATTCAAAGTGGCGCACAAGATTATTTATTCAAAGGGCAAACGGATAGTCTGACGATTAGACGAGCAATACAATACGCTATTTTACGCAAAGAATTTGAGCATGTTTTAATTATGCGTGCTAATTATGATATGTTGACTGGTTTAGTTAATCGCGGATTGTTTGAAAATAGACTGGATATGGCGTTAGTCAAAGCTAAAAGGCACAGACGAACAATGAGTGTTTTATTTTTAGATTTAGATGGATTTAAAGAAGTAAATGATGTGTTTGGTCATGCGATTGGCGATAAATTATTAAAAGAAGTCGGTGCGCGAATAAGGCAATCATTACGCGCAGAAGATACTATTGCCCGTTTTGGTGGTGATGAGTTTGCTATATTGTTGGAGGATATCTCTAATGCACTCTATAGTGAGGTTATTGCGCAAAAAATTATTGACGCAATGAACGGACCCTTTAATTTGAGTGTTACATCATTATATGTAGCTATTAGTATAGGTATTGCCATCTGCTCACCGCAATGTTATTACGATAAAGAGGCGTTATTACATAATGTAGATTTAACGATGTATGAGGCAAAAGCAATATCAGGCAGTACGTACCGGGTTTTTGCAAGTAACTAGGTAACTATTGTTGAATCCTGTGGACAAGCCACAGGACGTAGAAATTGTACTTAAACCCTACTAAAAAAACTGACGTGCTTTAATGCGTTATTCCGCAAACATTGAGCTAACAGATTCTTCTATATTCACTCGTTTTATAGCTTGAGCAAGCATTTCAGCTAAAGTGACTACCCTAATTTTAGGGCATTGTTGTGCTTGTTCTGACAAAGGAATGGTATCTGTTACAACGACTTCATCAAGAACAGAGTTCGTGATATTGGTCACTGCCGGGCCGGAAAGTACGGGATGGGTTATGTATGCACGTACGCTTTTTGCGCCATTTTTTTTCAATTCATGCGCGGCAGTACATAGTGTGCCTGCTGTATCAACGATATCATCGACAATAATGCAGTTTTTATCTGTTGGCTCACCAATGATATGCATTACTTCTGATTTATTGGGACCACTGCGGCGTTTGTCAATAATAGATAACTCGGCATCATTTAGTCGTTTGGCCATGGCTCTGGCACGAACTACTCCGCCCACATCGGGAGAAACCACCATAATATTGGATAAGTTTTGTCGGCATATATCGTCTAATAAAATAGGTGTTGAATAGACGTTATCTACTGGCATGTAGAAAAAACCTTGAATTTGATCGGCATGTAAGTCTACGGTTAATACACGACAAATTCCAACAGATGCCATCATATCAGCAACCACTTTAGCGGTAATAGGTACGCGAGCAGAACGTACTCTTCTGTCTTGACGAGCATAACCAAAATAAGGAACAACTGCGGTGATTCGTGCAGCGGATGATCTTCTTAAGGCATCCGCCATAATAAGAAGTTCCATTAAATTGTCATTGGTCGGAGCGCAAGTAGATTGCAATACAAATACATCTTTACCACGGACATTTTCAAGAATTTCAATCATAGTCTCACCATCACTGAAGGTGCCTACGGTTGCTTTGCCTATGGGTATTTGTAAATGAGAAGATATAGTTTGTGCTAATTCAGGGTTAGCATTCCCTGTAAAAATCATCATGCTGGACATGTGTAAAGCCTTGGATTAGAGACATCAGTTAACTTAAACACATAGCAGAAGACAGCCAAAAAGATATTATTGTTATTTGAGCGGTACGAAGAACGCATCCTTCTCGAGTATCTCCTGCCGTCTGTTTACTTGAACCCAAATTGAAAATTTGGATTATACTTCAAGATTATGGCAGGGGTGCTAGGATTCGAACCTAGGTATGCAGAGATCAAAACCCTGTGCCTTACCGCTTGGCGACACCCCTATAACTATTTGATTTTCAAATTACCTTTTGAACTAACTATCTTTATCGTCCTTGCGATATGCTGGATATTTTGCAGCGATTTTCTGTTGTTGTCAACTTTTAAAAGACAAAATTTTATAAATAATTTGAAATTGTTTTTTTGTTGTTCAAAATTGTTATTAAGAGCGCTCTTGAAATCGCAGCGAGCGCTCTTCACACATTAAATGCTCCAATTTTTAATGATTATTTTAATCATTAAATTATTGCCTTCGAGTCGAATCACGCTAGGAACGTCAATTCCTTTAATTGAGGTATAACGAGCAAAATCAATGGTATAGCCATTTTGTTTTAACTGTACCAGATGATTGTATTGATCGCGTTGTTCTTTTTGTGCAGTTCCTGGGGCGGGTAATCCTCTAACCCAATAATATAAGTTATTAACAGGTAAGCGAATGCCTGTTTGTTGGGCTAATAATTCATCCGCATTCGTTGAGGAAATACTTTTTTGCCCATCGCTGAAGGTAATCGTTTTACCTGTTTTTTTAATTAAAACGGTGCCACCGCCTAATGGACCTATTAATCTTATTTGATAAGCATTCGGACCATGTTGTACCCAGTTCATGGCAGCAGACCAGGCTTTATTATTATTTTTAGCCGCCAGTGCGCCACTTAATTCCCATGAGGAAATCGTGGCCGTTTGTTTTTGGCGTACTTCCACAGGTATTACTTTATCGGTTGAGGGCATTTCGGCAGGGCGAGGGGTAGGGGCGCAGGCGGTTAGAAAAACAACGAAGGGAATTATCCCATATTTTATAGCATTCATTGCAGGCCTTATCCATGTGTTAGTTATAGTTTTTCATTTCACAATACGCTAGACTGTGGCCATATGCAATCGAGCAGAATAAAAATGAAAAAAAAAGCAATTTATCCTGGTACGTTTGATCCTGTGACTAATGGTCATATTGATTTAATTACTCGTGCGGCACGTATTTTTCCGCAGTTAATTGTTGCTGTTGCGAATAACAAAGTGAAGCATCCTTTTTTTGATTTAGCTACCCGCATTCGGTTAATTGAGGAATCATTAACGCATTTATCCAATGTGCACGTGGTGGGTTTCGAAACCTTACTAATCGAGTTTGCGCAACAGCAAAATGCACACATTATTATTAGAGGATTACGCGCGGTATCCGATTTTGAATATGAATTTCAATTAGCCGGCATGAATCGTAAGTTGGTAAAAGAGATTGAAACATTATTTTTAACGCCCGCGGAACATTTAATGTTTCTTTCTTCAACATTAGTTAGAGAAATTGCGGCTTATGATGGTGATGTGTCTCAATTTGTGCCCGTGGCGGTAGTCAATGAATTGCAGAAGAGAAAAAATGCATAAATTTAAATATTTTATTTCCACTTCAATACTGTCTTTAACGTTTTATTCTTGCTTTAGTTATTCTTTTGCTCTACCTAATAATCCTCCCGGGCATGCTGTTGCGAGTGCTCATCCTTTGGCAACCAATGCCGGTTTAGAGATTTTAGCTCAAGGTGGCAATGCCTTTGATGCCGCAATTGCGGTAGCTGCTGCTTTAGCCGTAGTCGAGCCTTATCATACCAGCATTGGCGGCGGTGGTTTTTGGTTATTGCATGATGAAAAAGCGCACAAAAATGTTTTTGTTGATAGCAGGGAAAAAGCGCCATTAGCCGCTAGTAAAAATATGTTTCTTGATGCCAAAGGTAGGGTGATTCCTGGATTATCTTTGAATGGTGGTTTAGCCGCGGCTATTCCCGGGCAACCTGCCGCATTTGCCTTTATTGCACAACATTATGGCCGCCTACCTTTAGCACAGTCGTTAGCTCCGGCGATTAAATTAGCCGAAGAAGGGTTTGTGGTTGATCACCAGTTTAATTATTTCCTCATGATGGGCGATAGGTTGGAATGGATTAAAAAATATCCTGCGACTGCGGCCATTTTTTTGCATGACGGAAAACCGTATCAACGTGGTGAGCGGTTAGTGCAAAAAGATTTGGCTAACACGTTGCGTATTTTGGCGCAACAAGGACATAAAGGATTTTATCAAGGCGAGGTGGCCAAACGATTAGTCGAGGGGGTTAATAACGCCGGCGGTCATTGGAGCCTGGCTGATTTAGCTCAATATCAAATAGCAGTACGTGAGCCTTTGGTGGGCGCATATCATAATATGCTTATTATTACTGCTCCACCGCCATCCGCGGGCGGGATTAGTTTATTAACGATGCTTAATATTTTATCTTATGTGCCACTAAATACTCTAGAAAAAGCAGCATGGATACATTATGTTGTGGAGGCCATGCGACTTGCCTATTGGCAACGAGATGAGTTTTTAGGCGATCCAGATTTTATATCGGTACCGGTTGATAAATTAACTTCGGCACAAAATGCGAAACGATTATTTTCTTTAGTTAGCCCCAATAAAGCCATTGATAGTAATGTATTACAAGGCCAGCCTATTAAAGAAAATCATCACAATACCACGCACTTTTCGATTATCGATGAGGCGGGTAATCGCGTAGCGGCTACGTTGACGGTGAATTATATCTTTGGTTCTAGCGTGATTGCCAAAGGAACTGGGGTGTTACTTAATGATGAAATGGATGATTTTGCCACTGCTGTAGGTTCCCCTAATGTGTTTGGCATAGTGGGCAGTGAAGCCAATGCCATTGCTCCTGGTAAGCGGCCCATATCCAGTATGACGCCTACCTTTCTTGAGTTGCCAGAACGCGTAGCTATTTTGGGTACTCCTGGCGGAAGTCGTATTCCAACCATGGTATTGTTAGCATCCTTGTTATTTTATGATGGCTCTGGTGCTATTCCTATGGCTTCAGCAATGCGTTTTCATCATCAGTATTTACCGGATGTGATTCAATTTGAACCGGATACTTTTAATACTACGATTCAAGATCGTTTAAAAAGTATGGGCCATCATTTAATGCCTTTATTACAATATTATGGCAACATGCAAGTTATTACTTGGGATAAAAATCCGCAATTACTTACCGCTACAGCGGATCCGAGAAATATAGGCATGGCCGCAGTTATTGCCAAAAAAGAGGTTGGGTATGGGGTTAAGTATTAAAGCACTATCGGCTTAATACTAACGGAGTAATCACTATCTACTAACAGAAAATGATTGCCGGGTACCACCTGCCATTGGTCATTAAAATCGGTTAACTGCTCTGATGCGATAAGAACACAATGTTGTGGTTTTTGTGGGTTTGTTTCTAAACCATTATTTTTAGACCAAAAATAGCTACCCTCTAAAAAATGTAATGATTCGGGCGCTATGTGACTATCGGTACAATAACGGCTAGCAATAATACGTTGGCCGTCTGTCATACAAATATTATAATAAGATGTAGTGTCGACTCCTGTTTGGTGCAGCAGCTGTTGTATGGTCTTGAATGTGGTTTGTAACAGTTGTGCAATGTGTGTAAGTTGACTCAAGTCTTTTCCTTTAGCTAATTGTAAAAACAGCGCAAATAAATGTTCCGAATCCGTTTCACCTCGAATCCAATTATAAATATCATCATCTAATAAATGCCGTAGTGCGCGCTTTATTGCGGAGAAGTTATTTATTTGTCCATTATGCATGAACATCCAATTTTGATAGATAAAGGGGTGGCAATTATAAGTATTTACACCACCAATACTGGCGGCTCGAACATGGGCAAAAAAAAGTGGTGCTTTCGTTTTATTTGCTAAATGTAATAAATTTTCATCATTCCATGCGGGAAAAATGGATGAAAACAGTGCCGGTTCGGTGCTAATTTCTGGCACATACCAACCTAACCCAAAACCATCCCCATTAGTCAGTGAGGTTGTTTCTTTGGCACTTAAACTTTGTTTTACTAAAGAATTGTCCGGTTTTATTAACGCATCAGCTAGTAATAGCCTATCTCCTATATACGCAATTAGGCGACACATGCAGGCTTCCTTGTACACGTTGAGATATGTATTCAAGTATAGATGTTATTTGACAAGTAAGACGCAGGGGCCTAGTTTTAAATATATATTTAAATATCATGGGGTAATGCCATATGGAAATTGTCATTCAAGCACAACCCGATGATGAAACCTGTGGTCCTACGTGTTTACACGCAATATATCAATATTATGGTTTACATATTACATTGGAAGAGCTCATTCCACAAATAGAGCGGTCTATTTCGGGCGGCACGCTTAGTCCGATGTTAGGTTCTCATGCATTAACACAAGGATTTAAGACGAAAATATATGTTTATAATTTAACGTTATTTGATCCCACTTGGTTTGCGCATGCTCAAGGGGATAATGATTTTTTAATTCGCAAATTAACAGAGCAAATGCATTATAAAAAAGATCCCTTTATCGTTAAAGAAAGTTTAGCTTATTTAGATTATTTGCATAAAGGCGGAATAATTTGCTTTCATTCTTTAAACGTGGATTTAATTAAAAAGTATTTTGCTCAGGGCGTTCCTATTTTAACGGCGCTTAGTGCCACTTATCTTTATCGCAGTGCCAGGGAGCATTTTACTTTAGATGGACAATCGATTTATGATGATGTACGTGGCACGCCATGTGGTCATTTTGTTGTTTTGTGTGGTTATGATGTGAAAAAAAGATTAGTGGTGGTGGCCGACCCTCATCATACTAATCCTTTATTTGGAACGAATTATTACAAAGTAAGTGTAAATCGTTTAATCAACTCCATTATGTTAGGGGTGTTAACGTACGATGCGAACTTACTCATCATTGAGCCTAAAGAGGGATAATGCAAACAATAATAATAACTGATGAACCAACCAGCTGGGCTTTTTTGGAATGTTTTGCCCCTATTATATCAAGCTCTACTTATATTAGTGCCGATGAATATCACTATAATAAATCGTTTCGTGTCATTAATTTGTGTAATGCTTATGCGTATCAAAGTATTGGTTATTATGTCTCATTACTCGCTCAAGCCCGAGAACATAAAGCCTTTCCTTCGGTACATGGAATTCAAGATGTATTAAATATCGGCATGAATTTAATCTCGCAAGACATTCATGATGAAATACAACGTAGTCTTCATGACATTAAAGCGGAACATTTTGTTTTAAGCTTATATTTTGGTCAAAATATGGCGAAAAAATACACCAATTTAGCAAAACAATTACACAATTTATTTCCTCTGCCATTAATTCGTTTTTCTTTAGAGTTAAAAAGAGAGTGGAGTATTAAAGAGATTATTCCTTTATCTGTCAATGATCTTCCTGAACATCATATGGATTTTATGTATCAAGCGGCACAAAATTATCTTTCTAAAAAACGAGTATATCAATCACGAAAAAAACAGCGCTATCATGATTTAGCAATTTTGGTTGATCCGGAGGAGTCGCATTCTCCGTCGAATAAAAAAGCGTTAGACTTTTTTGTTGCAGCCGGAGAAGAGTTGGGAATAAACGTTGATTTTATTGATAAAAATGAACATAAAGGCATAGGGGAATATGATGCCTTATTCATTCGCGCGACAACTGCGGTTAATCATTATACCTATCGTTTAGCACGGCAGGCATCACAAGAAAATCTGGTAGTTATTGACGATCATCTGTCAATAATTAAGTGCACTAATAAAGTGTATTTAGCAGAACTATTAAATACGCATCAAATAAAAACACCACCGACCATTTTCTTTAATAAATATGATACAACGCCGCCTGCTGTGCAATTACCTTGCGTTTTAAAACAACCCGATAGTGCCTTTTCTTTGGGCGTTATTAAAATTGAAGACGCGCAGGCATTAACAAAAAATTTACGTGAATTTTTTAAAACATCCGATTTAGTGTTGGCACAGCCCTTTATTCCCACCGAATTTGATTGGCGTATTGGTATTCTCGATAATAAACCTTTATTTGCCTGTCGTTATTTTATGGCTAAAGATCATTGGCAAATTTATGACTGGAATGGCGGTAAAGACCTGCAAGAAGGAAAATCAGACGCAATTCCTTTAAGTGAGGTGCCTGAAGAGGTGATTAAGCTGGCGTTAAAATCTACTAAATTAATTGGTGATGGATTGTATGGTGTGGATATCAAGGGTAAGGATAATATGTATTATGTGATTGAAATAAATGATAATCCTAATATTGATCATGGAGTTGAGGACAAGATTTTAGGTGACAATTTATATTATCAAATCATGAATGTATTTTTAACGCGTATACGCAGGAAGCATGGCTATGTCTAATTTATCACTTTTTTCGGCCGTTGGTATTGAAATCGAATATATGTTGGTGGATAAGGAGTTGCTTAATATTCAACCCAAAACCGATGTGCTGTTGCATGCGCTAAGTGGCGAGAATATAAACGAAGCAGTGCTTGGCAATATTATGTTGAGTAATGAGCTGGTCAAACATGTAGTGGAGTTTAAAAACAATGGGCCCAAAGGATTGGATGAGCCGATTGCAGAACATTTTCAAGAGGCTATTCATGCAATACAGCCTTTATTAGCCCAACATCATTTATCTTTAATGCCTTCAGCTGCTCATCCATGGATGAATCCACATCTTGAAACCTACCTGTGGGATAATGGCAATAATAAAATATATCAGCAATATAATAAAATTTTTAACTGTAAAGGTCATGGTTGGTCTAATTTGCAAAGCATGCATGTTAATTTACCTTATGCCAATGATGAAGAGTTTAAATTATTACACAATGCGATAAGGTTAATATTGCCTTTATTGCCTGCTCTTGCGGCAAGTAGTCCTATTTTGGATGGTAAATTCACCGGATTATTAGACTCACGCCTTTATTATTATGAGCAAAATCAACAACGTATTAGAAGTATTAGCGGTGATATTATTCCACCATTCATCGGCTCGGAAGAAGAATATCAACAACACATTTTAACACCGATGTATCAAGAAATTCGTCCCTTTGATAAAGAGGGTTTATTACAAGAGCCGTGGCTCAATTCGCGCGGTTGTATTCCTAAGTTTGATCTCAAAGCGATTGAAATTCGCATTGTGGATACACAAGAATGTGTTAACGCTGATATTGCTATTGCCAAAGCCATTAGTGCGATTTTAAAAAAATGGTGTGACACTTCGGATTATTTTTTAGCTCATCCTGCCTCCATCATGCCATTGAAGCACGCTTATGATGCAGCGATTAAATCAGGCCTGAATACAGCTATTGCGGATGGGAGTTTATTTTTACAATGGCAAGTTCCTAAGCGTTTAAAAACAATGCGTGCTGTTTGGGCCTTTTTAATTGAAGAAATAAGTACCTCACTAAACAATCAAGAGCAAAAGGCTTTAGAGTATATTCTTTCGCAAGGAAATTTAAGCGAGCGTATTCTTAATTTGACCGGCCCTAATCCGGATAAGAGCACCCTAAAAAGGGTCTACTCCTATCTACCCACATGTCTATTAACTAATGAGCAATTATGAATAAAACAATTTTGTTATTGAGTTGTGAACATGCGACGAATTTTATTCCTGATGCGTATAGCGCCTTATTTAAACCTTTTACTGAGCGTTTGAATACTCATCAAGGAGTGGATTTTGGCGCCTTAGAGGCCGCCCAATATATGCAGCAAGTGTTTTCTTGTGTATTAATTCAGGCATCAACCTCACGCTTATTAATAGATTATAATCGTTCATTACATGGTCATTGTTTTTCATCCATTAGTGAAAGTTTATCACCTGTAGAAAAAGAAGAAGTGATCGCTACTTATTATCTACCTTATCGCCAAAAAATTATTCAGCAAATAGATGACATCATAGCCGCAGGCGATCGGGTATTGCATTGTTCAATACATTCATTTACCCCGATATTTAATAATCAAATACGCAACGCAGAGCTGAGCTTTCTTTATGATCCTAAACGTGCATTAGAAAAGGAATATGCACGCCTATGGAAAGAGCACATTCAAAAAGAAACAAATCAGTATCGAATTCGCATGAACTACCCGTATAAAGGAATTAGCGATGGCGTGACAACGGCAATGCGTGCACGCTATGCAGCAGCAGATTATAGTGGGTTGGAAATTGAAATTAATCAATCTTTAGTGTTGAATAAGCCTGAGCTTACTATAAAAAAAGATCTGGCAATGGCATTGCAGCAGATTTTAAGTAGTTCTGAGAATAAAAATGGTGAGTAAATGAAATGTACCGAAGCTTTATTTAAAAAACACACAATTTCAGATTACAACCTATTAAAAAATAATAAATACTCTTTTAAATAAAAAAATATAGTCGAACATTATTTTGCATAAATTTTGCCAAATACGTCATCACTGAACGTAGTGAAGTCTCCTCTAGACAGGGTACTGAGCCAGGGCAAACGCATGAGTGATTTAAATTAAAGCACTCAAATTTTTTATATGGTTTAAGTCCAATTTCTATTTTCTGTGGCGTGTCCATAGGATCTTGCAATAGTGAAAGATCGTTGGATACCGCGCATAAAGCCTGGTACGTAGGCAATTAGGAACATGTTCAACCACTCATGCTCTTGCCCTGGGTACTGAGCCTGATTTAGGAGAGCCCTGCGTTCAGGATGACGTAGTTTTTCAGCGGGAATTGCTGTTGAAAAAGTATGGAACGGTACATTTTCTTTCACCATAATGAGCATATGCTGTAATGATTTTAAAAATATTTTATCGTCACGTCATTCCGAGCGCAGCGAGGAATCTCCTTGCTGCAGCACGGTCTTTAACATATCAATCGATATAAATCCTCCCAATCAGGATTTAATGTATTAATCAGAGCCTCTTTCTTTTTTCGCGACCATGCTTTTACCTGTTTTTCTCTTTCAATAGCTACAACGATATTTGCACATGCCTCATAATATACCAAGCGATTCACATTATATTTTTGTGTAAAGCCTTTTACTAGACTGTTCTTGTGTTCATAAACACGGCGTATCAAATCAGAGGTGACACCGGTATACAATACATTATTGTATTTATTGGCCAATAGGTAAACGTACGACTCTCTATGCATGAGCGCTTCCTTGTTGTGTTGGACTATTTATACCCTGACAATATCCTGCAGGGATGAGCATAATATCAGAAAAAATCACTGGAATGGAATTTTAGGCCTTTTCATGTAGTGTGAATAAATCCACGAATACTGGTTATGTGCTCGGCCCTTGCATTGCTAAAATTAATTATGAGATAGCGATATTATGGTTTTGAGAATTGATTAAAAATTTTGGCGGTTCAAAAAATATCAGCCACCACAAGGAGATCCCTCACTGCGTTCGGGATGACGTATGGGGTTATATTTTGTATGGGCTCTGTTTAATTTAATCGTGTTGGCGGTAATAAGATTATTAAAGACTGGTTCAGCTTCCAATCATTCGATGCAACGAGCATTAATAAAAAGCATTTATTTTCTTTCGTCGATACATCGAGCGATCAGCCATAGCCAATAGTTGTTCCGCTTGCTTGGCATCGGTAGGATAGGTTGCTATGCCAATGCTAATAGAGCAATTTAAGCGGGTGTTTTTTATTAAAAAGGGTTGTAAAAACTCTTTATTAATTCGGGTAATCAACAGGTTAGGTAGGTTGTCTTGGGCTTGATGAGTGATAAGGGCGGTGAACTCATCGCCGGCGAGTCGGGCGATAAAATCATCTTCTCGAAAGCATGAACGCAAACGTTTGCCTACTTCTAATAAAAGTGTATCGCCGATCTCATGGCCGTATTGATCATTTATTTTTTTAAAGCCATTTAAATCCATAAAATAAAGGGTGAGGACCTGTTGTTCGGCGATACTTTTTTGCAATAATAGATCGAGATGTTCGAGAAAATAACTACGATTAGGTAAATTAGTTAACGAATCGTGATGAGATAAGTAGTGAAATTTTTCTTTATCTGCGTTAAGACGAATATTTTGTTTCTTTAATTTTGTCTCGTGGCGCTTATTTTCGACTAACAAAGCATAAAGTAAGATATATATTCCTGTATAAACAAGCAAAGAGTTGCTACACGTTGAGAATGATATAACGCCTTCAACAGGATTAACGGTTATTAAACATAGTAACATCATCCCCCCAGCTAACGTGCCATAAAGAAATAAACCGCTACGATTTAAGGTGAGGGTCGCTAATATCGGTATGAGGTAAAACCAATTAATTAGTGAAGGTACATTACTGTTTAGATTTATATTTATCAGAGCGATAAAGATCATACACAGGCAATTAAGAGCATGAGTTGTTAGTTGTGTATTCTTTTGTTTCTTTAAACCGATTAGCAGACAGCTAACACCTAATACATTAATGAATAAAAAAAAGGTACTAAGTGTCCATGAGGTATATAAATTTTTTAGCGCGGCTAATACATTGCATACCAATAAAACAAGAGCCATAGCGTATGTTTGCTCAATTTTATTACAGTGTTCTGTTAGTATATTTTTGATGCGTCTGAAGTGCAATAACATTTCTATTCCTCAATTAAAGTCCGTTTAATATTGAGTGACATCGTTTAAAATTTGATAATTTTAATTTACGTTAGCTTAAACTTTAGGGTGGGGTCAAGTGTTATATAAAGCACACAATAATACGTTGCGTATTGTTGTGTGCTTAGAGACTTAATAAGCGTAAATAATATCAGACATTAAAGCGAAAATGCATCACATCACCATCGCAGACAATGTATTCTTTGCCTTCTAAGCGTAATTTTCCGGCCTCTTTCGCTCCTTGCTCGCCGCGGCATGCAATAAAGGCATCATAAGCAATTACTTCGGCGCGAATAAAACCTTTTTCAAAATCGGTATGAATAACACCCGCGGCTTGCGGGGCACTTGCACCTTTGAGTACGGTCCATGCTCTGACTTCTTTAACGCCTGCGGTAAAATAAGTTTGTAAGCCTAATAAATCATAACCTGCACGAATTACTTTATTTAAACCAGGTTCATTTAAACCTAAATCCACCATAAACTCATGACGATCTGCATCATCTAACTCTACTAACTCGGCTTCAGTTGCAGCGCACAACGCCACTATACTGGCTTTTTCTTCGGCCGCTAATTTTTGTACTTGTGCCAATAATGGATTATTTTCATAACCATCATCACTAACATTAGCGATATATAAAACAGGCTTCGCAGTAAGTAAAAAAAGTCGATAAATAATTTGTTGTTCTTCGGGTGTTAATGATAATGAACGTACAGGATGTCCGGCATCTAGATGGACTTTAACTTTTTCTAAAGCTTTGCATTCCGCTATCGCCTCTTTATTGCCACCACGGCTAAGTTTAGCAGCTTTTAACAATGCTTTTTCTACGCTATCCATATCGGCCAAAGCTAATTCTGTATTAATAACTTCAATATCACTTAACGGATTAACACGTCCTTCTACATGAATAACGTCGTCGTTTTCAAAGCAACGCACTACATGGGCAATGGCATCTGTTTCACGAATATTTGCCAGAAACTGATTGCCCAAGCCTTCACCACTTGAAGCGCCTTTTACTAAGCCTGCGATATCCACAAAATGCATGGTAGTGGGAATTATTTGTTGCGGCTTAACAATCTCACTTAATGCATCAAGACGAGGATCGGGAACGGTTACAATGCCCATGTTGGGTTCAATAGTGCAAAAAGGATAGTTTGCTGCTTCAATGCCTGCTTTGGTCAGTGCATTAAATAAAGTCGATTTACCTACATTAGGTAATCCAACAATGCCACATTTAAATCCCATAAAAATACCTCATTAAGAATGCGTTAAGCGTTTAATTGATTCATTGCTTTGGCGATGGTACCAGCAAGCAATTCGGGCAATACAGTAATGCTATGTTCTATAGCATCGTTTATTTGTTTTCTGTCGGCAACAGAAGGCTTATTTAAAACGTATTGATGCACCAAGTCTTTATGTCCTGGGTGACCAATACCAATGCGTAAGCGATGAAAGTCAGGCGTGCCTAAGTGACTGATAATATCTCTTAAGCCATTATGTCCACCATGCCCACCACCTGTTTTTAATTTAACTCGCCCAACGGCTAAGTCCAACTCGTCATGGACTACTAGTATTTCATTGGGTTGAATTTGATAGAATTGACTCACGGCGCGTGTGGGTTGGCCGCTGAGATTCATGAACGTTAGTGGTAACAGTATTTTGCATGAATTTAAGTCTACGTCGATTGAGGCCAATTCTGCATTCATTTTTTTATTGCTACTGAATGTTGCATGGTATAAGTGTGCTAGTCGTTGTACTAACCAACCGCCCGCATTATGGCGGGTATGTTCATAGGCAGAACCGGGATTGCGTAAGCCAATAATCAGTTTAATTGCCATGGGAAACCGTAGTGTGTTTAGAATATTTGATAATACATTGAGGGTGTAACCTGATAAAAAATCAGGTTACACGCACAACAAAAGAATGATTATTCTTCTGATGCTGATTCGCTAGCAGTGCCTTTAGGAGCATGAATGCTTACAACAGGTGCATCATGAGAGCCATCAGTTACATCAGTTGTTAAATGAACGCCTTTAGGTAATTTTAGATCCGAAAGATGGACAACACCATTCATAGCAACCGTTTGCATATCTACTTCGATAAACGCAGGTAAATCTTTTGCTAAACAACGCACTTCAACTTGATTCATTGTGTGGTTGATCATACCGCCTGCTTTAACGCCAGCAGATAGATTTTCATTAATGAAATGCAATGGAACTGCTTTTACAAGAATGTCTTTCTTCGAAACACGTTGTAAGTCCATGTGCATGATTAATGGTTTGTACGGATGGCGTTGAATTGCTTTTAAAATAACATGTTCTACATTGCCATCAACACTAATATCAAAAACACTAGAATAAATGCGCTCTGATTCTAATGCTTTGACTACTTTATTATGCTGAAACTGAATAGAGGCAGGTGCTTGTTCGCCACCGTAAATAACAGCTAGTACTTTATTGTCAAGACGACGTAGGCGGCGGCTCGCACCTTTCCCCATATCCGTTCTTGTTTGTGCTTCTAAAAGAATAGTTGACATTGGTATACTCCAAAAATTAATAAACCCTCTTATTTAATCCGCGACCAGATAAAATAACTGAACTAGTAATACATGGAGACATTCGCATGCATTTAGACAGAAAGGGTGCTAGAGTATACAATATCCTTGGCATTGTCACAATCTGAATTGGTTATTACCTAGATTATTTTAAAATGAACTTGAAGTAATTGCCATAATTTCATAGAATATGCCACTTTGTTGTAATTTAGCTAAGCAAATCAGGCGAATTGGAGAAGAATTATGTATGCGGTAATTAAAACTGGCGGTAAGCAATATACCGTGAAAGAAGGTGACGTGCTGAAAATTGAATTACTGCCAGAAGATGCTGGTAACGTAATTGAGTTTTCTGAAGTTCTGATGTTAGCTGATGGTGATCAAGTGACTTGTGGTACACCGTTCATTGCTAATGCAGTAGTTAAGGCAGAAGTCATTGATCATGGACGCCATAAAAAAGTAAGAATTATTAAGTTTCGTCGTCGTAAGCACCATATGAAAAAAATGGGGCATAGACAATATTATTCGCAAGTTAAAATTACTGCGATCAGTAAGTAAGAGGGGATAGTAATGGCTCATAAGAAAGCAGGCGGTAGTACCCGTAACGGCCGCGACTCGAATCCAAAGTATCTTGGTGTAAAGCGCTATGGCGGTCAGTTTGTTCTTGCAGGTGAAATTCTTGTTAGACAACGTGGTACTCGTTTCCACCCAGGTGCAGGCGTAGGTTGTGGTCGTGATCACACATTATTTGCCTTGGTTGATGGTTTAGTTCAATTTACCGTTAAAGGTGAAAAAAATCGCAAATACGTTACTATTGTTGCTGAACAACTACCAGAAACTGTAAATTAATCATTAGATTAATAGAGCAGTACTGAGGCAAACAATAATTCGTTATGTGTTTTTGAATTTTAACCCCGGCAACGGGGTTTTTTTTTAGCTTAAGGTTTATCATGAAATTCGTTGATGAAGCAATGATTAAAGTAGATGCCGGTAATGGCGGTAATGGTTGCTTAAGTTTCAGGCGAGAAAAGTTTATTCCTCGCGGCGGTCCTGATGGCGGGGATGGTGGCGATGGCGGTAGTGTTTTTTTTGAAGCCTGTAGCGATTTAAATACGTTAATTGATTTTCGCTATATGCGTCATTATAAAGCGGAAAATGGTCAGCATGGCCGCGGTGGTAATTGTACTGGCAAAAAAGGTGACGATTTAATCCTTAAAGTGCCGGTAGGAACTTTAGTGTTTGATGTGGATACCGGCGAACAACTGGCTGATATTTCGAAACCGGGCGTACCCGTGTTAATCGCACAAGGTGGCTTTCATGGTTTAGGTAACACGCGCTATAAAAGCAGTGTTAATCGTTCCCCTCGCCAAACCTCTCCCGGCAGTGCTGGTGAAGCACGGCATTTACGTTTGGAATTACGAGTTTTAGCCGATGTTGGCTTGTTAGGTTTGCCCAATGCCGGAAAATCTACCTTAATCCGGGCGGTATCGAGTTCTAAAGCTAAAGTAGCTGATTATCCCTTCACGACTCTTCATCCAGGGCTTGGTGTAGT
>CAZSAO010000003.1:6337-26722 GCA_964605275.1 uncultured Legionella sp. | reverse complement strand
TGGATTGGGACATCGATTTTTAAAGCATTTATCACGTACGTGTATTTTATTGCATATTATTGATGTGGCTCCTTTAGATGACAGTGATCCTATTGAAAATGCATTGGCAATTATTAATGAGTTAGAGGCCTATAATCCAGAGCTGTTAGATAAGCCACGTTGGTTGGTGTTAAACAAAATAGATATGATTGCCGATAAAGAAGAGCAACAGGCGCGCATCGATTCTATTGTTACTGGTTTACAATGGAGCGGTCCCGTGTTTACTATTTCGGCAATAAGTAATCAAGGAACCCAACCACTATGTTATGCCTTAATGCAATTGATTGATGAGATGAACGAGCCTAAAGCTTAACCATTCTGCTGCATGCAAAACAACCATAGCACTGCGATAAGGCAGGCTATGGGTTTCTTTGCCTTCTTGTTGTTGATTGCTGTAATGAATCACTACATTTGTAGTCTCTTGTGGACCTTGTCCCGACCAATATTCTTCTAGTCCGCGTAAGTGAAATGTTACGCGTGTTGCTGTGCTTTGATGAAAACTTACCAAATGATGAATATCAGGTTTAATAATAAGAGACTCTAATAGTCCACCGGTGACTTCATCAATAATGGTAATGGGTCTATTCAATCGCCGTATTTGCTCATGTAATTTATCGGATGCTTTTTGCTCTACTGTGGCAATAATATGTGGCGCGAGTAGAGGGGTAATGGCTTCTTTGATAGGTGTTATCCACTCTTCATTACAACGCACTTTAAATTCAATATAAGGTGCATCCCAGCGATAGCCTGTATGGCAAGGAAATGGTTCTAAAGCCTCTTCTAATAGTTGCGCTATTTCACTTTCTGCTACGCCAAAAATACGCCATTTTAAAATGTGCTTGCTGCTGCGAATTTTGTTTTGCAATAAAGGCATTACCTCATTACGAAACATAGGCAAACATTCACGTGGTGGCCCGGGTAAGAGAAAAAACAAGGTGTTATGGTGTTGGTAAAAGCAACCTAATGCCGTGCCATTGGGGTTGGCTAAAAGTATCGCGTGTTCGGGATAAAAGCATTGTCGTTTATTCCCCGCGCTAATCATCGCATCCGTTTTTTGTAGCCGTTGTTTAATATGATCTAGCGCATCTTGATGGCTTACTAAAGGCTGGGCAATTAATTGTCCTAGTGCAAAGCGCGTTACATCATCGGTAGTGGGGCCTAGACCTCCCATGACGATAATAATATCGTGTTGCTCGGCTAAAAAACGCATGCAGCGTAAAATTTCAGCCTCTTTATCGCCGCACATCACTTGTAGGCCTAAAGAAAAGCCTTCCGAGCTAAGTATTTGTGCCAACATATGTCCATTGGTGTTTAATGTATCACCATGAATGAGCTCATCACCGGTGGCTAAAATTGCTATGGTCATTATCTTCCTTTGCGTGTCATTATAGCCTACTATATTATAATAAAGGGGTGATAGGCCGTTACCATGCAGAGCAATAGCATGAATGATTGAAAGCCACCTTTGCCTACGTACTTTATGCGCGGTATCCAGAAATCTTGCCTTGTGGATAAGACACAGAACGTAGAAATCGGAGATAAACCATAAAAGTCATTTGAATGATTTAATTTAAATCATTCATGCGTTTGCTCTGAGTTTCGATCTACTATAGCATATTAATTATTGGTCGTGTTCCGCAAAAGGAGAAGATATGGAATTTCAAAGTGCCTATATTGCTCGTGTGCCTAATGCTCAAGGAATGGTCACCTACAGTGCAGAAGAACATGAAGTATGGCGTATTTTATTTGAACGACAAAAAAAATTAATACCACAGCGAGCCTGTGATGAATTTATATTGGGTTTAGAGGTCTTAGGTATTAACTCTAGCACTATTCCTCAATTACCGGTGGTAAGTGCGCAATTAAAAAACACTACGGGCTGGCAAGTCGTGCCAGTAGCTGCTCTTATTTCTGCGCGCGAGTTTTTTGAATTACTGGCTAACAAACGATTTCCTGCCGCGACGTTTATTCGTTCATTAGCAGAGCTTGATTACGTGAAAGAGCCAGATATTTTCCATGAGTTATTTGGTCATTGTCCGATGTTAACTAATCCTACTTATGCTCAGTTTCTCCATGATTATGCTTCTACCGTATTAACCTTTCCCGAAGCAGATTGGCCTTTATTGCAACGGTTATTTTGGTTTACCGTTGAGTTTGGTTTAATTAATACCGCGCAAGGGTTAAGAGCCTATGGTGGTGGAATTTTATCTTCTTGTAGTGAAGCCGTGTATAGTGTAGAAAGCGATAAAGCATTGCGTGTGCTCTTCGAGCCCGTAGCCGTATTTCGTACTCCTTATCGTATCGATCAATTACAACCAATTTATTTTGTGATTAATGACTACCAAGATTTATATGATTTTGTGTTGAGAGATATCGCAAGTTTATTAAAACGAGCGCGCGAATTAGGGGAATACCCTCCCTTATTCCCTGTTGAACCCGGAAATCCCAATATTCATATTCGAGCGTGTTAGGGGCGATATACCTGTTGCATCATAAATAAATATTAATTGACTTGCGTTTTAAATTTGCTATAAGCATAATAAAATCACATATCAGGGTATATGTTTTATTATGTTTAGAACGCCTTTTGAGTTTTTTATGCGTCACGATCCAGTGACTGAAGCTATTTTAAAGAAATTGCCTACCGCGGATATTTTGCGCCTTAATAACCATTATAGTAAAAAATCTGTTGATATTGAAGAACGTCAATTATTATTAATTGAGCTTTTTTCTCGAGTGAGTAATCCTGCGGATATTTCATATCAAATGGCTTTTCTTCGCGAAAATAGCGAAAATAATTTGGCTTTATTTCGTCAATCACTTCAGTTGAATAAATTTCAACGAGTACTTCGAGAGGCCATCACATCTCCTTTGTCGACTCTGCTACATCAAGAGGCTATTCTTGATGCATGGCGCGGAGAAACGATGATTGCAACAGGAGTGAATGTATTATTAGAGCAACTGAAGACTCATCTTAAATCTTATTTAAGCGTACCCTCTATATCTTGGCATACACAATCTTTCAAAGATCGTGCCGGCAATAATCTTTGTGCTGTATTAAAAGAGTTAAGCCTCTGTGGTTCTAATTTATCCGATGCTGAATCTCATCGTCAGCTTATTTTGTGAGCAAGAAAGAACGCAATTTATTGAGTTGATTATTCAACATTTATGTTTATTAGTATCTGAACAATTAAATTCAATTTTTAATTTATATAAACATGATACTGGGCATTTTAAAGAAGTATTGACGGCAGCAAAAATATTTGCGCCACAATTTACTCAAGAAGAAGGAAATCGGGTAGTGGAGTGTTTATTACATTGTACTAATAACAAACGCTACACTGAATTTAACTTGCAATACACTGAATTGCTCCGTTATTTAATTGTCAATGATAAAGTATCGGCTTCATTTAAGGAACAAATAGATGACATGCCGAAAAAATCATTGACTATGGAGCGATTAAACATAGTAGTAAAGCAATGGCAGGAAGTAGTTAATAACGAGTTTGACTCCACTTTATCACTCAGAAAGTCAACATAATCTGGTGAAATAAAATAGTGTCGCTACCTCGTGCTCGATTTTAGCCATTCCAGGCCGTGGCTCGCAGCGAATGTTGAAAAAGCGCTTTGAGATTAATTTTGTTTAGATGCGATTGTATTGATGAGTGATTGGAGCGTCTTGTAATGGGGCACGAGTCTTGTTACCATTCATTCATCTTTGTTCATTGACTATAAGTCAAGGAGCAGCATTTGATTAAAGTATTAATTGTTGATGACCATGCGTTGGTACGAATGGGGATTCGACGATTGCTTGACGACATGGCTGATGTTGAAGTGGTTGCTGACGCTGAAAGTGGCGAGCAGGCTCTATTATTAGTAAAAACGCATGCTCCTGATGTAATTCTGCTGGATATGAAAATGCCAGGGATTGATGGTTGGGAAGTGACTCGACGCTTAAAAAAATCAAATCCTGATATCAAGATTATTGCGCTCACTGCGATGTCTTCCGATCCTCTTCCTGTGTTGCAATTAGGCGCGATGGGGTATTTGAGTAAAGAGTCAGGTGCTGTAGAAATTGCTTTAGCCATTCGCAAAGTAGCGCGTGGTGAAAAATACCTTAGCGCGGAAATTGCGCAAAAAATGGCAATTAATAGTCTGCAAGACGCTAAAAACTCTCCTTTTGATATGTTATCCGAACGCGAAATGCAAGTGATGTTGATGGTTACTAGTGGCATGAACGTACAAGATATTGCGGAACGCTTATTTTTAAGTAGTAAAACGGTTAATGGTTATCGTTATCGCATGTTTGAAAAGTTGGGTATAAAAAATGATGTAGAACTTACTTTTCTGGCGATGAAGCATCGTATTATTGAAAGTCCTTCTGAATCGAATCAATCGTAGTTTAATTCATGGATAAAACATCGATTTCTGTAGAGTTGGCTTTATTTTTAAGCCAATTACCCAATGAGCCAGGCATTTATAAAATGCTTGATGCGCACCATGTTATTCTGTATGTTGGCAAAGCCGCAAACTTAAAAAAGCGCGTGTCGAGTTATTTTTCAAAGCACAATACCAGTAGTAAAACCCGTTCGTTAGTCAGTCAAATTATCTCAATTCAAATTTCGGTAACGCGCAGTGAGACGGAAGCATTACTCTTAGAAAGTAACTTAATTAAGTCGTTGCGACCTAAATACAATATTTTACTGCGTGATGATAAATCCTATCCTTATATCCACCTATCAAAACATGCCCAGTTTCCGCGTATTGAAAGTTATCGTAGCAAAAAAAAACCACATGATGGCCATTTTTTTGGTCCCTATCCCAGTGGGCAGGCAGTAAAAGAAACCATTAATACCATTCAAAAGGTATTCAAATTGCGCACCTGCAGTGACAGTTATTTTAATGCGCGCTCTCGCCCATGCTTGCTGTATCAAATCAAACGATGCACCGCTCCGTGTGTTAATTATATTACCCCGCAAGCCTATAAACAGTCTGTTGATGATGCAATGCGTTTATTACAAGGTACATGCCAAGCCTTGTTAGAAGAGTTGAATCAACGAATGAATCAGGCTGTAGCACAGCTTCATTTTGAAGAGGCCGCGGTACTGCGCGACCAAATTAAAAGCTTACGTTTGGTACAAGAGCAGCAAAGTATGGTGCAGTTAAAGGGGGATGCTGATGTTATTGCTATTGAGGCTCGTCCCGGTTTTGCGTGCGTGCAATGCACAACGATTAGAGAAGGGCAGGTACTCGCAAGCACGAGTTTTTTTCCTGAGGTGCCAGAAGTTCGTTTGGATGAAACGCAGGAAATTGGCGCTTTATGGCATGCTGTTTTTGAAGCCTTTATTGGTTTTTATTATTTGGATTATCCTGAGCGCATTCCTAAATTAATTATTACTCAGCAAGCACATCCAGAGCAGAATATCTGGCAACAGGTCTTGAGTGAAAAAAGCAAACAAGCCTGTAAAATTCAGGTGGCCCCCCGTGGTATTAAAGCGCGATGGCTGGATTTTGCGCAAAATAATTTACGGATTGCACTCGTAGAGTTTGAAAATAAAAGAGCAACAATTAAAGCTCGTTATCATGAATTAGAGCGCGTATTAGCCTTATCTAAAGATATTATGCGCATGGAGTGTTTTGATATAAGTCATACGCAAGGAGAGGCTACGATTGCTTCTTGTGTGGTGTTTGATAGAGAAGGCCCGCGTCCTGATCAATATCGTCGTTTTAATATTAATGGTATTACTCCTGGTGATGATTATGCGGCAATGGAGCAAGCATTAACGCGTCGATTTAAGCGTTTGTTAGAAGCGCAATCATTGCCTGAGTTATTAATCATTGATGGAGGACTTGGACAAGTACGGGTAGCACAACGTGTTTTAGTCTCTTTAGCTATTAGTGATGTCACTATTTTAGGCATTGCCAAAGGGCCGAGTCGAAAGGCGGGTTGGGAGCGTTTTATTTTGGTGAGTGAAGGGCGAGAATTTACTTTGCCAGAGGATTCTAAAGCGTCTCATTTATTGCAACATATTCGTGATGAAGCGCATCGTTTTGCGATTACCGCTCATCGCAAAAAAAGACAAAAAGCGCGAACGCAGTCCGTATTAGAAGAGATAGAAGGGGTAGGGGCCAAACGTCGCAAAGCATTACTACAACGTTTTGGTGGTATGCGTGAATTGGCTAAAGCATCTATTGAGGAAATCAGTAAAATTCCTGGTATAAATATTAATTTAGCGACGCGAATTTATAATTATTTCCATGAACGCTAATTTTTTATGCGGCAATTATTGCCGCACCATCGCGAACACGTAGCAGGACGTAGGGGAAAACGCAAGACCTTAGGCGTTTATGTAGATACCTATGACTTTAGGCGCGGTATCCAGTAATCTTATCACTTTTGTTGATCTTCGAATAAGCCGCAGGACATTGACACCAACGTTCTATCCGTCATTCCGTTTTGTTTGAGATTAGAGCCTGTACAATCAGTAAGTTAAGTGCGATTATAAAATAAATGTATCCATCTTTTTTTTTCTGCACGATTCTTGCATGATAAATAAAAAAAGTATGAAGGAGAAAAGCAAATGAAAAAAATAATATTAGCAGCTTCTCTGTTGTTAGCAACAAGCCTTGTTAACGCCGCGAGTTTTTATGGCACGGCTTTATGTAATTATCCGCAATACAGCTGTCTTACGATTACTTCGGGTCAATCTTGGGATAATTTATTTCCCGATGAAAATCAACGCATCATCGTGCAAAAAATTAATCGGACTTATAATAATTTATGGCCTGGAAAAGTAATTGCTGTGCCTAAAAATTTAGAGCATTTAACTATTTTAGATGTTGCTCCTTTTCCTTTGAAATTAGAGGGTGAAACAGAAAAACAAATTATTGTGGATCAAGAAAAACTAGCTTGGGCTGCGTATGATGCACAAGGTAATCTTATTTCTTGGGGGCCTATTTCTTCTGGACGAGATAAGTGCTCTGATTCTAATAAATCCTGTCGTACCTTAACGGGGATTTTTCGCGTATTTAGCAAGGAAAACGTGCGTTGTACTTCCGATGTATTCCCTATTGGTAAAGGAGGGGCAAAAATGCCCTACTGCATGTATTTCCACAAAGGTTTTGCCTTACACGGTGCCGATGATCTTCCGGGTGTAAGAGCAAGTCATGGTTGTGTACGAATGTTCGTGCAAGATGCCAAATGGTTGAATGAAGAGTTTGTGAGCTTATCTAGTGAACGCAACGGTTTTAAAGGTACTAAAGTAACGGTTCGCCCATTAAATGATAGTGAGAACATATAATGAATAGCATCATAAAAAGAAAAAAAGCCTATCCTTTATCGATTCTTTTGGTGTGCGCGGTATTGTCTCATCCGCTTTATTCAGCCGCTACACCCTCTAATAAGGCTGCTGTGGTGGATGAGAAAGATGCACGTTATCCTATCGGATGTAAGCCTGTGGGTTATGAAGAGTATTTAAAGATAATCAAACTCTATCCTGGCAAAGAAAGTGCGTTGCAATCGATGTATTTTTTTTACAATAATCTACCGCAAACTATTAGTTTGTATCAAATGCGCGAAAAGGACAGTGAGTATTCGGCACGTTATAATCACAGTATTAAAGGTAATTCATGGGCGGTATTGGCAGTGGGCGAGCCTTTAGTGAAATTTACTTGTACCTTGGGTGATGGGAAAAAAGAATACGGTCAAATATTAGATTGTGCCCAGACAGTAAAAATATGCGAATACGTTAACGTGAAATTTGGGATGAATAATAAAGGCAACTATTGGATAGTGGATAGTAATACACGTAATGGCGCTGTTAATGAGGTAGTGCATTATGGCATTATCCCTGGCGTATAAGACATTCTTTGACAGGGTCGTTTGTACGTGTCATCAGAGCATATATAAAAGAGGGGAATCTTTATGAATCGTTTAGTACCTTGGATTTGTCTTATTGCGGCCACTGCTAGCTATCAGACGATGGCGGCCAATCCATTTGATGCCTATCGTCTAGGTAATTACAGTAATGCATTTGAGCCACTTATCGCCAAAGCAGGCACTGATCCCGTAGCGGATTATTATTTAGGTCGTATGTATTTGTATGGTTATGGGCAACTTAAGAATACGGATTTAGCATTACGTTATTTTGCGCAATCCGCAGCCCAAGGTTATTTACCTGCCGTACAGTTAATGGCTAAATACAGTTTAGTCGAAGACAATAATCCGCAACAGGCGGTGCAATGGTATAAAAAAGCAGCCAGTCAAGGTGATCTTAATGCGCAATTATTTATGGGATTGGCTTATCAATACGGCTTTGGCGTAAAGAAAAACAGCGACAGTGCTTCGCATTATTTTATTGATGCGGCAAAACAAGGAAATGCACTGGCACAATATGCTCTTGGTCAATATTTCCTTGATAGTCGGCATGCAGCGAATCAAAAGCTAGGTTTAATTTGGCTCACAAAAGCGGCAAATAATGGTAGTCCACAAGCATTAACTGCATTAGGTACTATGTATTTGAATGGCAAAGGTGCTACTAAAGATGTAGAAAAAGCAGACGCGCTATTACAACAAGCCGCACGTCAAAATTATCTTCCTGCTTATTTGGCTCTGGGGGAGCACGCATTAGCACAAGACGACACGACCGGTGCATTACGTTGGTACAATAGTGCGGCGTCTTTAAATGATCCGCAAGCGTACTTTGCTTTGGCACAAGCGTACTCTCAAGGAAAAAGTGCGATATATAATCCTAAAGAAGCATTTTCTTGGATGATGAAGGCTGCTGAGCAAGATTATTCACCGGCTCAAAAGGAACTTGCTACGTTATATGAACAAGGCATTGGTGTTGAGGCCAATCAAGATTTAGCGGCTAAATGGTCGGAAAAAGCCGAAGCAACCGCGCAAAAGAACACAGCTAATTCAGGACTAGAACAATTAGTTTTAGCCTTAAGTAATGGTAAAACCACACAACTGGCACAAACCTCGTATCAATTAGGCGGAATTTTTAACGCCTGGCATAATCCTGCGGCGTTACGAAATAATCATTATAACCAAGCACCTCAAATGGAGTTAGTTGCACGGCAAGATATTTTTCAGCCGCAATTAACGTTAATGCAGCCTAATGAAATTCCTATCACTGCCTATTATGATGCTTTGTTAAATAAGAGCTTTGAAATAGCTGCGAATGAATGGACTTATCCTGTATATGCTCTTAATGCCAAAGTGCGCTCTTTAGAGCGTGTTAATAGTGTTATTTTAGCGCATCAAGATTTACCTGCGCCCTATTTAGACGCAAGTTATCCGTATATTCAATCAGAACAGCAAACGCCTGATTTATTAGAGCAATGGACGCAAGGTTGGCAAAAGCAAGTAAACTATGCTTCGATGTTTAATCAAATGTATTCCAAAGCAATATTAGGAGATTCACAATCACAATTTGAAATTGGTCAAATGTTTCAATACGGCATAGGTGTTAAGCAAAATGATCAAGCGGCTATTGTGTTTTATCAAAATGCGGCCGATCAACAACATTTAGCTGCTGAATACAATTTGGGTCTTTTATCACTTGAGCGTGCGCAAAATGCCGGTGAGTATCAAAGTGCTTTAAATTGGTTAACCGATGCTGCCTTTAAAGGGAATAAAAGAGCGCAATATGTGTTAGCTCGCTTATTAGAACAAGGAAAAATGGGGCCTGATGGTGCTCAATGGAGTGCAGCTAACCCCAGCCAAGCATTAGGTATGTTGTATTTATCTGCAGCCAATGGTTTTGGTCTTGCGCAATATGAATTGGCAAATCATTTAGCGTTTGAAGGAACCGAAGGAGTAGCATTTGAGGCGAAACAGCAAAAGCTTGCTTTAATTCGTGAGTTGTATACCGATGCAGCGCACAGTGGTGTAGAGCAAGCATTGATGCCCCTAGCTTATTATAATGCAATGGATAATGATAAAGCACAGCAACAAATTGCTTTTAATATAGCGCAACAGTTAGCCAATAATGGCAATACAAAAGCCGCCTTGCTTTTGGGGATGCTCTATGATCGCGGCATTGGTGTAGCATTGGATGCAGGTAAAGCAATTTATTGGTATCAACAATCAGGAGCTAATCCCGTGAGTGCTTTTATTCTAGGGACTTATATGGTTGAGGGTAAAAATATTGCGCTTAACCAAGATGCGGGTAAAGCCTCATTAGAACAATCGGCCATTGCTAATTTTTCTTATGCCAATTTCAATTTAGCAATGATTAGTCATAAAAATAATCAACCGTTTTTACCTGAGCTCATTAAAGCATATGAGTTGGGTACTAATCATGCGGGTATTGTTTTAGCTGATTATTATCTAGCACAAGCCAATGATCCTGATAATTTAGCTAAGGCAAAACAAATTTATACTGGACTGGCGCAAAAAGGGGATGCGGTAGCACAATTGAAGCTAGGGTATATTTTAGATAAAGGCTTAGGTGGGCAACCTGATCTTGTTTCTGCCCAACAATGGTATAGCGCATCGGCGGAACAAGGTAATCCCTTAGGACAATACCTACTTGCGCAATTTTATCAGCTAGGGCAATTAGGAGGACCTAATTATCAACTGGCTAAAGAATGGTATGAAAAAGCCGGCGCGCAATTACCGCAAGCCCTTGTTGCATTAGGATTCATTTATGAAACCGTTGATGATAATTACGCAAAAGCGTTAACTGCTTATCAAAGTGCAGCGGATAAAGGTGATGCTCAAGCCGAGTATAATCTTGCTTTAATGTACGAATACGGCAAAGGTGTTGGCGTAGATTATGATAAAGCAAAGAGCTTGTTTGCCGCTGCAGCCGATAAAGGGGTGTCGGATGCGATGAATCAATTGGCACGCATTAATTTTTATGGCATCGGGCAAGAAAAAAATGATCAGCAGGCCTTGGTCTGGTATAAAAAATCTGCCGGTTTAGGCAATGCTGATGCGCTTTATACTTTAGGTTTGTTGTCTGAAACTGGAGTAAGTACCAAAATTGATTTTAATGATGCCTTAAAATATTATCAAGATGCATCGCAAAAAGGCAATGAAAAAGCCACTTTGGCCTTAGCACGGATGTATCATTACGGTTTGGGGGTGAACAAAGATCAACATCAAGCCGAAGCGCTTTATCAAACCTTAGCCAATAGACAAAACTCGTACGCCCAATATCAGTTAGGTAGTTATTATTTAAACGGTACGGTGGGTGCTGCGACTCCAGAGCAAGGTAAAAAATGGCTGGAGCAAGCGAGTAAAAATGGGAGTATGCAAGCCGCTCAATTATTACAACGCATGGCGGCTAATCAAGGGCGTGCAAGTTTTATTGAGCCCGTAGTATTGAACCATGCGCCGGTTTTGGGTGAGGGCGATGCCGAGAGGATGTATTTAGATGCTTTAAACGAATGGAATTTGGGTGATGAGTCTATGTCGCGCATGTTATTGCATCGCTTAGTAACGCAATATCCTAATTTTGCTCCAGCCAAACAAACCTTTGAGCAAATCAATCAAATGAGCTCAGATACTTCTTATAGTTAGTATCCGTTTAGAGAGTATGTTAGAACATTATTTTTTAGCCCGCATTTGCGCAAGTGTAATGCGGGAGCTCAAATTCGAATAAGTTGTCAAGCACATGTTATCCTAATACGTTATTTATTAATATTACCTTAATATTTTTTATTTATCATGAGGGTATGGTTGATTTTTAGCATCACTTATGTTTAAAAGAAAGCAATTACTAGAAAAAAAACAAGCATTAATCCAAGCGTTAATTAATAATTATAACCACATCCAATTAAAAGATTACTATAGTAATGATCTATTGGAGCATCTCACCTATCAATTCGAGTTAAAGAGATTGAAGAGCGACATTCAGAAATTGAATCGAGCACATAGGCATAATGCTCGTGCTCCTCATAATATGATTTTTTCTTCTTCTTTTGGGGCTCAGTATCAAGAACTGGAGAACGAATTTTTGAGTTTGGTAAAAAAAGTACATCGCTTTACTAGTTTGGCTTATCTGGCTATGGGATATTTGGGATTAGGCATATTCATTGCTAGTATGTTTATTGTTCCAGAAATTTACGCATTCATAGTGTTACTTCCTTTGGCATTAACTGCCATTGTAAGTTGGGCTATTTTAATACGTATTTTTTTTGATCCTCATAATCCGGTGATTGTTAGACAAGTTTTTAGTGAAGAAGAACTTATAAATAAGTTGTCAATTTTTAATGTTAATGATTCGCTAATATTATCAATCCAGTCGTCAGATTTTTTTGAGCAGTATCCTGCCAGCACATTTAAAGAACTGATGATTGCGAGAACTCCTAAGTTAATAACGACGTTAAGAATAATCAGCGCTCCTCTTGATCAGCTACCGATTGAATATTTACTTACACTTCGTGATGCTTTACCACACATAACACGCTTTGAGGTTGATGCGCAACTGGTTGAAAAAATGTCATTCGAGCAATTAGACGCATTGGCGGCATTAGTACCTAATGCGGAATTGATTGTTCAATCTAAGTCTGCAGTATCAGAAAAAACGAATTATTTTGAAAGTAAACCTAATAGTCGAGCCATTGCTGTATTATCACAACTAGAGCAAGGAGTACAGATATCGTCGCAGAGAAGAACAGCTGGTTATCCAAGTGATATTATAAATCATACCGCAGCATTTTTTCCTCGAAGCAAGATTATATGTAAAGAACTTACGAGATTAAGGGATGAGAGATGTAATTTAATGCCAGACACCGATAACAATATGGTACGTGTTCAGCCTAGTTGAAGGAACGGCCATCTTTTGCTGCTCATAAGTTCACCGAACTGATTATTTATCAGTTCGGAGTTTTTTCTGACTTAGAGCGACGGAAAAATAGAATTAGGCAGACATTGCCTTAACACGAGCAACTAGACGGCTTTTAATGCGAGCTGCTTTGTTTTTATGAATTAAGCCTTTGCTCGCTGCTTTATCGATAATTGGTTGTGCTTTTGCATAAGCAGCACGAGCAATTTCTACATCACCAGCTTCAACAGCCTTTAATACGTTTTTAACATAGGTGCGAAACATTGAACGTGCACTAGCGTTATGTTGACGCAATTTGACGTTTTGGCGAGCACGTTTAATTGCTGATTTAATATTTGCCACTTAAAATCTCCACTGATTCAGACAATACAAAAGATGTTGATCTTGCACAATGAGTTAGAATTTGTCAAGTCAGAACGAGTGTAACTTTAATAATTTCGGTATATCATAGGAAATATTTTCTTGTTTTGATGTACTTACTTAAATGAATGCGACTGAAATAATGCAACCTAAACGCCAAAGCTTACTTCGTTCAACGACATTAGTCTCTTTAATGACCTTTATTTCACGCATGGTAGGATTTGCACGAGATATGGTATTGGCCAACTTTTTTGGTGCGCAAGGAGGAATGGATGCTTTTTTTGTTGCCTTTCGTATTCCTAATTTTATGCGCCGATTATTTGCCGAAGGTGCATTCTCGCAAGCGTTTGTCCCGGTATTGGCAGAATATCAAAAAACGCGCTCTGCGGATGACGTACGGATTTTTATTGCGCGCATTGCCGGACAATTAAGTGCTGTTTTGTCGTTAGTAACGCTAATAGGTATTCTTATTTCACCTTTGATTGTTTATCTTTTTGCGCCGGGTTTTAGCGAAGATGGCGTACGTGCGGAATTAGCCACGCAAATGCTACGCATTACCTTTCCCTTTTTAATGCTGGTGTCTTTAACGGCGATGTCAGGTGCGGTATTAAATACCTACGGCCATTTTGGCGTACCTGCGTTTACGCCTGTGTTATTAAATGTCAGCATGATTGCAACGGCCGTATATTTGGCGCCGCATTTATCAACGCCTGTTGTGGCTTTAGCGTGGGGTGTTTTAATAGCAGGTATCGTGCAGCTATTATTTCAATTGCCTTTTTTATATCGTCATCGCTTGTTAGTAAAACCTGCGTTTGTCCGAAAAGATGAGGGCGTGACCAAAGTATTAAGATTAATGATTCCGGCGTTATTTGGCGTATCTATTGCTCAATTAAATTTAATGGTTGATAGTATTTTTGCCTCTTTTTTACAAGTGGGCAGTGTTTCTTGGCTTTATTACACCGATAGACTCGCTGATTTTCCTCTTGGTGTGTTTGGTGTTGCTATTGCTACGGTTATTTTGCCCCATCTATCACGCAAGCATGCGGAACAAAGCCGTGAGCATTATTCGCGATCACTTGATTGGGGATTACGCTCTATTTTATTAATTGGCATTCCTTCGGCTCTAGGCCTTACTTTATTTTCCATGCCGCTAATTGCCGGCTGCTTTGCTTACGGTAAATTTCATCTGGCCGATGCCTTACAAACCCAGAAAAGTTTAATTACGCTAGGAGTGGGAGTACCGGCTTTTATGATGGTTAAAGTTTTGGCGTCAGGGTTTTATGCGCAACAAGATATTAAAACTCCCGTTAAAGTAGGGGTTTGGGCAATGATTGCGAATACCTTATTGTGCGCGCTATTTATCAACTTTTTTGCTCATGCTGGTTTAACCCTAGCCTCTGCATTAGCAGGATATATAAATTGTGGCTGCCTACTTTATATTTTAATTAAGCGCGGTGTTTTTAAAGCATCGCCTGGCTGGTTAAAATACATTGCACAATTATTAATGGCTAATTTTGCTATTGCCGTTTATTTGTATTTTATGAGCGGTACGATAGAGTATTGGTTGAGTTATTCTGCAGTAATGCGCTTGAGTCTTATTCTGGCTCATGTATTTGTTGCTGTAGTTATTTATTTCTTAGTTTTAGGCCTTTGTGGCTTACGTCTGAATCATTTTCGCAGTCAAATAAAGGATTAACATAATGAATGCTGATTTATTTTATGTAGTAGATGCACCAAAGGCTATTCCTCTTTATTTGCTTTCGCAAGCACAGTGGCAAGAAACACAATATTCATTTAGTACCAAAGAGCGAAATTATTTTGCAATACGCCAATTCAAAGGCGCTTTGGGTGAGCTTTGTTGTATGCATAATGCCGATGGACTTATTGAAAAGGCATTCATTGGCACGGGTACTCATCTAATACCCCAATCCTTGGCCATGGCGGCCTCTTCATTGCCTAGTGGGTGTTATGAGCTACAAGAGAACGTAAATGCTTCTGCAGCGATATTTTGGGCATTGGCGCAGTATCGTTTTAGTGATTATAAAAAGACTACTGGTATGCCCCGACAATTAGTGCGAAGCCCTGCTGAGAAAAAAGAATTAACGTCTGTAGTCGATGCGGTCTTTTTAGTGCGTGATTTAATCAATAAACCCACAAATGATATGGGGCCCGAGGAGTTAGCTCACGTTATGCAGCGCTTAGCAGGAACGCACGACGCTTATTTTGAGCAATGGATTGATGAGGAATTACTTGAGCATCGTTTTCCTGCCATTCACGCAGTGGGGCGAGCATCCATCCATCGACCTCGATTGCTTTCTTTGACTTGGGGAAATCCTCTTCACCCGAAAGTAATTTTAGTCGGAAAAGGGGTATGTTTTGATACCGGTGGATTGGATATAAAGTCATCGGGTGCAATGCGGTATATGAAAAAAGATATGGCTGGAGCTGCTCATGCTATTGGTTTAGCGCAATGGATTATGGAACAACAGTTGCCCATTCATTTACACGTATTAATTCCTGCCGTAGAAAATGCAGTTGGGCCTGATGCATTTCGTCCTGGTGATATTATTACCATGCGCAATGGCCTTACCGTTGAAATAGATAATACCGATGCAGAAGGACGATTAGTCTTAGCCGATGCCTTGGTCAAAGCATGTGAAGAAAAACCCGAGCTAGTTATTGATTTTTCAACGCTAACCGGTGCTGCGCGTATTGCGGTGGGCACGGAAATATCTGCTTTATTTTGCAATGATGATGCCATTGCTAATGAGATAACTCATTTATCAATAGCACAAAGAGATCCCGTTTGGCGCATGCCTTTATTCGCAGAGTACGAAGATATGCTAAACTCATCTATAGCAGATCTGGTTAATTGCAGTACGTCTTCTTATGCGGGTGCAATTACAGCGGGATTATTTTTACAACGTTTTATTAGCAATGATGTGACTTGGTTGCATTTTGATTTAATGGGATGGAATGTAGGAAGTAAACCTGGGAAGCCTGAAGGAGGCGAAGCCATGAGCTTACGCGTGATGGCTGAAATTCTCGCAAAACGATATAGATAAGGAGTTCTTATGTTTGTTACTTTTACCTCAAAGGCTTATGAGCCGATTACTTATTTTCATAGTGTCGCTATGCAGTTAATTTTGTTAATGGAGCATAGTGGTGCTATTCCAGGTGCAATTAAGGCCGCTGATTTACCCCTAGCATTAAATAATTTGCGCCATGGTTTACCGCATCAGCAAAATGTTTCTTTTGATGATGATGACGGTGAGGCCACGATAAGCTTAGCCAAACGTGCGGTGCCCTTAATCCACCTCATTGAAACATCGATAAAAGAAAATTGCGATGTGGTGTGGAGCGAAGATAAGTCACCCAGTTACGTATAATTACATGGCAACCGTTCAGAGGGAATGGCTAAACAAGCACTCGAACGGTCATATTTGAGCTCCTATTGGGATAAAGATGGCCGTTCCTTCAACTAGGCTGAAAACTTACGTTAGACGTTATGCGTATGTATAGTGCATCCTTGCGCGCGATAATGTTGATAGCGCCGGCGACTTAGTGCTTTTTGTTCTTCATTAGGGGGCACTATTTCAATGATACGTTTAAATTTGTTATAAAAAACAGGAATCTCTGCGGCAAGATTTAATAAAATATCATTAAATCCTCGCGGTTCTTTGCTAAAACCAATATGCACTGGAGGAGGAGGTTCTGGGCCTTCTCCTTGCAAGTTATGTGGTATAAAACTGCTTTCTTTAAACGTCCATAGTAATTCATCGATGTGATGTGCGTCGTGTTCATTGGCACAATGCACAAATATTCTATGACCTTTAAAATAGGCTTTTTCTAATAGGCGGCAGGCAACCAGCCCTACGGAGTCGGGCTGGTTGTGGTTGTCTGCTAGTAGATAAAAATCAACGCGAATAGGCGGCATGGCGAAGCATCTGAGTTAATAAAGGTACAGGTCTACCCGTGGCATTGCGTTTTTTCCCAGAAACCCAGGCGGTACCAGCAATATCTAAGTGAGCCCAGCGATATTGTTCGGTGAAGCGCGATAAAAAACATGCCGCAGTGATACTTCCTGCGCTGCGATCAAACGTAGCATTGACCATATCGGCCAGAGGACTTTCTAGGGCATCGTGATATGCTTCATCAAGGGGCATACGCCATATTTTATCTTGGCTTTCTTTTGCTGCCTGCTCAAGTAGTTGTGCTAAATCATCATCTTTAGTCATATAGCCAGAAGAGATACTGCCTAGGGCAACAATGATTGCGCCAGTTAGTGTTGCAATATCAATCACAAACTCTGGATTGTATCGTTCGGCATAGGTTAATGCATCGGCTAATACCAATCGACCTTCGGCATCCGTATTGATAATTTCTACCGTTTGTCCTGACATGCTCGTGACTATGTCACCAGGTTTTACGGCAGAGCTGCCCACTAAATTTTCCGCACTAGCAATAATGCCAATAACGTTAATCGGCAGTTGCAATAAAGCACACGCTTTAAGGGTGCCTAGCACACTTGCGGCTCCTGCCATGTCGTATTTCATCTCATCCATTGCATTAGCTGGTTTAATGGATAACCCGCCGGAATCAAAGGTGATTCCTTTGCCGACTAAAACGATTGGTTTTGCATCTTTATGGCCGCGGTATTGAATATCTATTAATTTAGGCGGTTGGTCGCTGCCTTGAGAGACGGCAAGAAAAGTCCCCATACCCATGGCTTGTAACTCTTCTAATCCCATCACCGTACAGCTCATTTCATTAAATTGTTTTGCTAGCTGCAGGGCTTGTTCCGCTAAATAAGTAGGCGTACACACATTAGCCGGCATATTCGCTAAATGGCGGGTAAACTCAACGCCAATTACAATCGCTTGCGCCGCTTTTAATGATTTATCAGTGGCTCCTGGCAAGTAAAAATCGATAGCTGTTAAACGATGTGCTTTGCTATTTTTTTTCTTGAAATCAAGCATTTGATAGCGCAAATTATCAATTTGCACAATCATTTGTTCCAGTTGCCATTCGCTGCGCTCTTCATGAATAGTGGGTAAACATAAGGTTGCGGAGTTAAAGCGTTGTTTAATTAATGCCTCGGTGATTTCTCCCACTCTTTTTTGTAGTGCTTGGGCATTCCATGCCTCTTTTTTGCCGCAATGAATAACTAATAGGCTGTGATCATGCAAATCAATTTGCCATACCATATCACCCGGTTCACTGGTTCTTGCTATTAATTTGCTGACAATATTGTTGTATTCGTTATTCCATTGGATGGCAAAATCAGGCAAAGGTTGATCAGCAAAAACACCTAAAACAAGGCAATCATTTTGCGATAGAGAAGGAGATTGAGTTAGTCCATAATGCATAGTTAATTCCTTTGGTTACTCTTCAATGCGTTAAAAATATCTCATTTTGGCTTAAACTCATGAAATGTCAAATAAAACCCCATTCATTCAGTCTTCTTTGTATTGAGTTTAGCCCCAAAGTCTTTTATGTTATTCTGAACAGATTAAATTCGAACCAACGCATAACAAGGGTATTTAGTGATTATTTTTCGTTATTTGGCTAAAGAAGTGTTTCTCACTTTAATTGCCTTAACTGGGATATTAATGCTTATTTTTATGAGCAACCAATTTGTGCAATATTTAAATAGGGCGGCATCTGGCTCCATCCCAGGGGTAATCATTATGAAGTTGATGATGCTTGAAATTCCTAATTTAATGGGGTTACTTGTACCGTTAGGTTTTTATATGTCCTTGTTATTAGCATATGGTCGATTATATGCGGAAAATGAAATGACCGTGTTACGTGCTTCGGGTTATAGCCCCTCTCGTTTATTAACGCATAGTTTTATTATGGCAAGTGTTGTTGCCTTCGTTGTTGCTATTGTTTTGTTGTGGGCAAGTCCTTATATCGCTACGGAGCGGGCAAAGCTGTTGCGCTCATCAGGGGTAAAAACCTTAATTCAAACGATTATGCCGGGTCGTTTTAATGTGCTTAATTGGGGACAGATTTTTTATGTTGAGGCAATGAGTCGCGATGATAGCGAGGCCGTGCATATTTTTTTAGTGAAGCGCAGTATGGTTAATGAAAAAATCCAATGGGATTTGGTTTGGGCTAATAAAGCATTTTCTGAAAGTGATGAAACCACTGGTGAAGAATATATGGTCTTGCAAAATGGTCAGGAATATCAAGGTATTCCGGGTATGGCAAATTATCAAGTGTCCTCTTTTTCAGAGTATAAAACGCGTCTTCCTCACCCTATAGTTAAAATTAATGCTGATATTCGTACCGAAAAAACCAAGTATTTATGGCCACTTAACAATACTAATTTAGCCAAGGCTGCTGAATTGCAATGGCGTTTATCTATTCCCTTGATGGTATTTACCTTAACCTTGGTGGCCGTGCCCCTAAGTCGGGTGAATTCGCGTGCGGGGAAATTTTCTAAATTACTACCGGCCGTTCTCATTTATATCTTGTACGCTAATTTTATGTTTTTAGCTCGTGATGCGATTGTTTCGGGAAAAATTCCCCCCTGGATTGGGATGTGGTGGATTCATCTTCTGGTTTTGAGTTTAGGGCTTTTTTTGTTTTGGCGTAATAGGGTGACTTTAGGATGAGCCTTGATATATTAGAACGTTATATTTCTAAAACAGTGCTTGCCGCTATTGGTTTAGTGACGTTGATGTTAATTGGCTTACAAATTTTTATTTTATTTGTCAATCAATTAGACGATTTAGGAAAAGTAGATTATGGCATTACGCAAGCTGCAGTGTATGTGTTGCTGCAAATGCCGTATCAAGTATATTTATTTTTTCCTATGGCCAGTTTATTGGGTTCTTTAATCGGCTTAGGCGTATTGGCTAATCATAGTGAGTTGATTGTCATGCGTGCGGCGGGAATGTCTATTGGGCAAATTACTACCGCTGTATTAAAAGCGGCTTTTGTGGTGATTATTTTGATTACGGCCGTGGGTGAGCTGTTGGTACCCGCAATGGCGCAATATGCCAATGATTATAAAATGGCGGCATTAACCGGTGGGCAAACAGTACGCACAGCGCATGGTGTATGGGTTCGTGATGGCAATAATTTTATTAATATTGGTGAAGTAGCTCCGGATAGTGTGTTACATAATGTCTATCAATTTCGTTTTGATAAAGATCATCACTTACAATTAGCGCGG
>CAZSAO010000003.1:0-6327 GCA_964605275.1 uncultured Legionella sp. | reverse complement strand
AATCCTGGGTTGCATCCGGGATAAAACAAACCGAATTTTTTGCCGATCATATTAAGAGTAGTGTGTTTGATAGTTTGGTGTGGGAAGTCCCCTTAAAGCCCAAGGTATTGATGATCAGTAGCGTTGAGCCGGATGAAATGACATTGCATGAATTAAATCGTTATTTGCGCGAACAAAAGCGTAGTAAACAAAATGCGCATAATTATAAATTGGCTTTTTATCAGCGAATCGTACAGCCTTTTACCACTATGGTGATGATGATTTTGGCTATTCCATTTATCTTTGGTCCGCTACGTTCTTCAACCATGGGCTCCAAATTATTAGTAGGGGCAACCGTGGGGTTTGGCTTTCATATCATGAATCGTTTTTTTGGCCCGATAAGCCTGGTCTTTCAATTGCCTCCGGAATTAGCTGCCATTGGGCCTACATTCCTTTTTTCTATTTTTGGTATTTATTTGATGAAACGAGTGCATTGATGAGTACGATAAAGCATTTTTTGGAGTTTATTGTTAATCCTTTTTTTCTCTTGGTGCTGGCATTAATTAGTTGTTGTTGGTTATTAAAGAACAATAAAAAAACGAATGCTGTTCGTTCTGTGTTAATTGCTCTGTGCGGTGTATTAGTTTTATTAAGTACTGGTTGGCTGCCTCGTGCGTTAACCTACTCATTGGAGGATGCTTATCCATTAGTGCATGATATTAACCCGGCCATTAAATGGGTTGTTGTGCTCGGCGGTGGACATAGTGAACGCCCCAATATGCCTGCCAACGATTTATTAGCACAAGCCAGTCTTAAACGATTAATTGAAGGTGTGCGTTTAGAGCGGGAGTTACCTCATGCACAGTTAGTTTTATCTGGGGGAGGGGATAGTGTGGCATTCAGTGAGGCGCATTTGATGCATCAATTGACGGCGTGGTTTGCTGTGCCAGAACACAAGATAATATTAGAAGCTGATTCACAAAATACAGCGCAACAAGCCCTGGCTTTAAAAGCTATTGTCGGTGATGAGCCTTTTTATTTGGTGACCTCTGCGGTGCATATGCCTCGCTCTATGTGGTTGTGTGAACAGCAAGGATTACATCCTATTGCGGCCCCCACTGATTTCACTCTTTTTTGGCAAATGAGTGATCATCAAGCCAAATTATTTATTCCGAATGCCTATAACATTTATTATTTTAATGTGGCCTTTCATGAATGGTTGGGGCGTTTGTGGGCCAAGATACATTAAGCAACTTGTCCCGCAGCCCAGCCAGAAGACCAAGCCCATTGGAAATTATATCCTCCCAGCCAGCCGACTACATCCAGTGCATCACCAATAAAATAAAGGCCCGCATGATTTTTGGCCTCCATTGTTTTTGAGGAAATTGCATCACAATCTACCCCGCCAATAGTTACTTCTGCTGTACGATATCCTTCAGTGCCATTAGGTTTAATCGTGCACTGCTGTATCTGTTGAGTAATGGCTTCGCATTCTTTATTGGATAAATCAGCTAGTTTTTTTTCTGCTAAAGAATCGGGGATCAGTACTTCGATTAAACGTTTAGGTAAATAGATCGCAAGAAACGAGTTTACTTGCTTTTGCGCCATTTCTTTTCGGGCATTTTTCAGTAATTCGAATAATGTATGGTCTGGTAGTAAATTGATTTCTATTGCCTCACCTGGTTGCCAATGTGACGAGAGCTGTAATATTGCCGGGCCGCTTAAACCCCGATGGGTAAATAGGGTATGTTCGCGAAAACTCGCTTTAGCGTTGTGCACCGTTGTATCGGCGCTGACTCCGGATAATGGGGAAAAACGCTCTTTATCCTGCGTATCTAAGGTCAGAGGAACTAAGCCTGCGCGGGTGGGCCATACTTTAATGCCAAATTGTTCGGCTACCTTATAGGCAAAAGGACTTGCCCCCATGGTGGGAATTGATAAGCCGCCACAGGCAATAACAAGAGAGTCACAATAATAATGACCTTGTGAGGTTTTAAGCTCAAATTGGTCGTTTATTTTTTTAATTTGTTGAATGGTGGTTTGCAATTGCAATGTTGCATGTACGCGCGCCATTTCGGCAAGAAGCATATCGACAATATCTTTGGATTTATTATCGCAAAACAGTTGTCCTAGAGTTTTTTCATGAAAAGGAATACGATGTTTACGTACAAGTTCAATAAAATCCCATTGCGTATAGCGGCTAAGAGCTGAAATAAAGAAATGCGGATTATGCGAGGCATATTTTTCCGCCTCTATATAATAATTGGTGAAATTACAACGACCTCCACCAGACATTAAAATTTTTTTCCCCGCTTTATTGGCGTGATCTAAAACTAAAACCTTGCGCCCTCTTTTACCTGCTTCTATCGCACACATCAAGCCTGCTGCGCCGGCACCAATAATGAGTACCTCATAGTGTTGTTTCATGGTGTATCTATAACTGAAAAAAAGGGCACTATAAACCAAGAGAGCAAGTTTTGGCTAGTGAATAGGATTGAATTCTAAGCTTAGTGTTTTTTATTTTTCAATCTGACTTTATTTCGATGAGGCTATTCTATTACTAGAAAACCCGGTAAAATGCGTTACCTTACTCTGATGCGTTATGTCTTATGCCCAAACGAACTGATATTAAATCCATTCTTATTTTAGGCGCTGGCCCGATTGTTATTGGTCAAGCATGCGAGTTTGATTATTCTGGAACGCAAGCGGTGCGTGCGTTGAAGGAAGAGGGTTTTCGGGTCATTTTAGTTAATTCAAATCCTGCAACCATCATGACTGATCCAGAGTTAGCGGATGCAACCTATATTGAGCCGATACAATGGCAAGAAGTCGCACGAATTATTGAAAAAGAACGCCCTGATGCGCTATTGCCCACGATGGGGGGCCAAACCGCACTCAATTGCGCATTAGACTTGGTGCGTGAAGGAGTACTCGCACAATATAACGTTGAAATGATCGGAGCGAGTCGAGAGGCAATAGACAAAGCGGAAGACAGAGAAAAATTTCGTCAACTCATGTGCGATATTGGTTTAGAAATGCCTCGCTCTGCTATTGCCCACAGCTTAGAAGAGGCGATTCAAGTTCAAGCACGCTTAGGTTTTCCGGCCATTATTCGCCCTTCGTTTACTATGGGCGGAAGTGGTGGTGGTATTGCTTATAACCGCGAAGAGTTTGAAGAAATTTGTGTTAGAGGTCTAGAGCTCTCACCCACGCATGAGTTATTAATTGACGAGTCCGTATTGGGTTGGAAAGAGTACGAGATGGAAGTCGTGCGCGATAAAAATGATAATTGTATTATTGTGTGCACTATTGAAAATTTTGATCCCATGGGGGTGCACACGGGTGATTCATTAACCGTGGCCCCCGCACAAACCTTAACGGATAAAGAATACCAACGCATGCGTGATGCGGCAATTAAAGTATTACGTGCGGTAGGGGTGGAAACCGGCGGTTCTAACGTACAATTTGCGGTGAATCCGGAAGACGGTCGTATCTTGGTCGTTGAGATGAATCCGCGCGTATCACGCAGCTCTGCACTGGCATCGAAAGCCACTGGTTTTCCTATTGCCAAAATTGCCGCAAAACTTGCGGTAGGTTACACCTTAGATGAGTTAAAAAATGAAATTACGGGTGGTAAGACGCCGGCGTCATTTGAGCCTAGTATTGATTATGTCGTGACAAAAATTCCACGCTTTAATTTTGATAAATTTCCCCAGACTTCGCCTATTTTAACCACGCAAATGAAATCAGTGGGTGAGGTGATGGCCATTGGCGCCACATTCCAAGAGTCATTACAAAAAGCCATTCGTGGTTTAGAAATTGGTCGTAGTGGTTTAAATTCTTTATTTAAAAATGAAGATATCTCTCGTTTGCGTGGTCATTTACGCGAGCCAACGCCGGATAGATTATGGTATATAGCCGATGCATTTAGAGTGGGGCTAAGCTTAGAAGAAATTCATTTAGAGTGTCGTGTTGATCCTTGGTTTTTAGCGCAAATAGAAGAGTTGATAGCGATTGAGCACACAGTGTTGGGCAAAACGCTGATTGATTTAGATAAAACGACCTTGCATTCATTAAAGAAAAAAGGGTTTGCTGATGAATATTTAGCGCATTTATTAAGTTGCCGCGAGGAAGAAGTACGAGCGTATCGGCAAAAATTAAATGTATTGCCGGTATATAAACGCATTGATTCGTGCGCGGGCGAGTTTCCTAGTGATACGGCTTATTTATACTCGTGCTATGCGCAATATTGTGAAGCGCAACCGCTGCATGATAAGAAAAAAATTATGATTCTTGGCGGTGGTCCTAATCGCATTGGCCAGGGTATTGAGTTTGATTATTGCTGTGTTCATGCGGCTATGGCCTTGCGAGAGGCTGGATTTCAAACGATTATGGTTAATTGCAATCCTGAAACGGTATCTACGGATTTTGATACATCCGATAGACTGTATTTTGAACCCGTGACCCTAGAAGATGTGCTGGCTATTATCGCAGTAGAACAGCCTGATGGCGTAATTGTTCATTACGGCGGACAAACACCATTAAAACTAGCCCAAGCATTGGAAGATAATGGCGTTACAATTATTGGTACCTCTCCTGATGCTATTGATATGGCCGAAGACAGAGAACGGTTTCAACAATTAGTGAGTGATCTAGGCTTACATCAGCCGGCAAATGGCACGGTACGTAGTGAAGAAGAGGCTGTTATTTTAGCGCAACGCATTGGCTATCCTTTAGTGGTAAGACCTTCTTATGTTCTAGGTGGTCGGGCGATGGAGATAGTCTATCAAGAAGAAGACTTACGCCATTATCTCTCGCATGCGGTTGCTGTATCGAATGACTCACCGGTCTTACTCGATCGTTTTTTAAATGATGCTATTGAAGTAGATATTGATGCGGTATGTGATGGTGAAGAAGTATTAATCGGTGGCATCATGGAGCATATCGAACAAGCCGGTATTCACTCAGGTGATTCGGCGTGTACTTTGCCACCCTTTAGTTTGAGTGTGGTGGTACAACATGACTTGATGCAACAACTTAAAAAAATGGCGTTAAAACTAGGCGTGGTAGGTCTTGTTAATGCGCAATTTGCCATTCAAGGCGATGATGTTTTTGTTTTAGAGGTTAATCCGCGCGCCTCTCGTACTGTGCCTTTTGTTTCTAAAGCCACAGGGCTTCCCTTGGCTAAAATTGCCGCTTTGTGTAAAATGGGTCTAAGCTTAAAAGAGCAGGGTGTGAGCCAGATTTTGGCTATGCCCGCATTTTACTCCATTAAACTTCCAGTGTTTCCTTTTGTTAAATTTGCAGGGGTTGATTCGATTTTAGGCCCAGAAATGAAATCTACTGGTGAGGTCATGGGGATTGCTAAGCGATTCGGCCAAGCCTATGCTAAAGCCCAGCTGGGAGCTAATAGTAATATCCTTAAACGACGCCGTGCTTTTGTGTCGGTACGTGATGCCGATAAAACGCGAATTGGGGAAATTGTTAGAAGATTAATTGAGCTGAACTTTGAAGTTATTGCTACACGAGGTACTGCGCTAGTATTGCAAGCGGCTGGAGTTGATTGTCGTCGCGTGTTTAAAGTAGCTGAAGGGCGACCCCATATATTAGATTTTATTAAAAATAATGAAATCGATTTTATTGTTAATACCACCGAAGGCAAACAAGCGATTGCGGATTCTTTTCAAATTAGACGCAGTGCGTTGCAATATAAAGTCAGTTATACGACTACGTTATCAGGGGCCGAGGCAGCATGCCTGGCAATGAAATATGAAGATAGGGAAACGGTAACCCGTTTACAAGATTTACACTAGAGGTCATTATGAGCAAACATCCTATGACGGTTCAAGGAGCCGAAGCACTAAAAGTAGAATTAAATGAATTAAAATTCGTTGTTCGTCCACGTATTGTTGAGGCGATTGCAACAGCCCGAGCGCATGGTGATTTAAAAGAAAATGCTGAATATCATGCGGCTCGTGAACAACAAAGTTTTAATGAAGGACGTATTCAGGATTTAGAAGGGAAATTATCGCAAGCTCAAGTTATTGATATTACTAAACTCACGAATAACGGCAAGGTAGTTTTTGGTGCGACGGTCAAATTATGCCATGTAGCTACTGATGCTGAAATTACCTATCAAATTGTTGGTGAAGATGAAGCTGATATTAAAGTAAATAAAATTTCTTATAGCTCACCCATTGGACGGGCGCTTATCGGCAAAGAGTTAGATGATGCGATTGCGGTTCATACGCCGGGTGGGATTGTGGAGTATGAAATTATTGGTGTGGATTATATTTAGTTAAACAACCCTCATCCGTCGCTTCGCGCCACCTTCTCCCCCGTGGGGAG
>CAZSAO010000002.1:81421-98961 GCA_964605275.1 uncultured Legionella sp. | reverse complement strand
AAAATAAAGACCAACAAAATAAAGACCAACAAAATAAAGACCAACAAAATAAAGAACAGCAACAGGCTAAAGATCAATGGCTGCGCTTGATTCCGGATGACCCTGGTGGTTTGTTACGAGAGAAATTTTTACGTGATCATTTACGCAAAGAACGCGGGTGGTATCAATGAAACATATTATAAGTATTTTTTTTCTTGCAGTATTCGTCTGTGCGGCTCATGCCTCTCTTGATGTACAAATTGATTCGTCGCCTGCACATATGGATGAATCGTTTCAATTAATTTTGACCCAGAGCGGGCAGGCCAAAGGTGCCCCTGATTTACGTGGTTTACAAAAAGATTTCCGTATTTTGGGCACTGCGCGACAGGTAAGTTATGCGGTTATTAATGGCCAAAGTACGTTAAGCAGTCAATGGGTTATTACTTTAAAACCATTAAAAAGTGGCGTTTTATCGATTCCGGCGATAAAAATAGGGAGCGAACAAAGTAACCCAATGACAATTAATGTTGAATCATCTACATCCTCTACTGTGCACTCTCCGCAAGAGGAACTAAACGGCGACTCTCAAGCGTTGATGTTACATGCTCGTGTCGATGGAGAGCGGCCTTATATTAACCAAGAAGTTATTTATACCGTTACATTATACAATAGCAAACGCTTATTAGATGCTCAATACGAGCCGCCACAAGCGGAAGATACGCTGATTATTCCTTTGGGTGATACAAAGCATTATCAAACCGTACAAGACAACGTCGCTTATGTGGTGGAAGAGCAAAAATACGCGCTTTTTCCGCAAAAAAGTGGTCTGTTAACCATTCATTCCCCGTCATTTACCGCTTTAGTTTATAATTTTGATACACAAAGAGTTAGCGTGCGTGATAAAGATTCGCAATTAGAGATACAGCCTATTCCAAAACAATATACGAGTGGGCAATGGTTACCTGCTAAAAACGTGCTTTTAACCGAACAATACGAGCAAACAGGACAAAGTATGGTGCAAGGTAGTACGCTTGTTCGCACCATAACCGTACAAGGAGGCGGCATTCCAGCCCAATTAATCCCCAGTCTTCATTTTGACTCAACCGATGAGTTTGCGGTGTATCCAGAAAAAGGCAAAGAACAAAATAGCGTAAAAGACGGCCAATTACAGGGTACTATTGAATTCAAAGTGACCTATTTATTTAATAAACCGGGCACCGTGCTTCTTCCCGAGGTACGGCTGCCGTGGTTTAATACACAAACAGGAGAACCGGAGGTTGCCATTTTAGCGCCACGCAGTCTCGAAATAATACCTGTTGTTGGTACACCGGATATTCAGGCCCCTCCCGTGATTAATGTGTTGAGTAGTACCGACTCGTTACTCTCTGTGCCTAAAAAACACACGGCGTCGTTGACGACAATAAGCGCAACGAATAACGTGTGGCTTGTTGCGTTATTCTTTGCTGTTGCTTGGCTCGCTACGTTATGTTTATGGGGGTGGCAAAAGCATCGTAAAAATAAAACGGTGAATAATTATAAAAAAATACAAGCAGCGTGCCGCTATTCTAATCCTCATCAAGCTCGTGATGCATTGTTACTTTGGGCGCGTGTGCAATGGCCCGATGCGGCTATTTTAAATTTAGATGATGTTTCATTGATAGTGCATGATAGTGCATTAAAACAACAAATTCAGGTGCTCTCGCAAGCCTTGTATCAACATACAACGAGTACGTCATGGCAGGGTGAGACATTATGGCAAGTAATGAAGAATTTTAAGCCTTTGTCTTCATCGTTGAAGGTCAAAGATAAAGTCTTGCCACCATTACATCCTTGAATCAGTGATGGGGCGAAACATTTCCATGGATTTCATTAGTAAGTTAAGACATAATGACTAGCATTATGATTGCTTAAAACAGGATGTATGATGAGCAAATGGATTGTATTGTTATGTAGCGCTTTTTTCTTTAACTCAAACAGTTACGCTTTCGAGAGTACTCAATTAACGTTCCAGGCCACGATGAGTTGTCCTGCTTATTTGTCGAAGAATAAAAAAAGCAATCCTGAGGCTCTGTTTACGGAGCCACAAAAAATATATCACGTTCGTGAACTTAATAAACCTAATCCTAGTTGGTTACGCTTAGAGCTAAATGATGGCGCTGATGTACGTTGGGTGCATGCGTCTTGCGGCGTGGTCTTGCGTAATGGTCAGGATAACAAAAGCTGTGATATTGCTGGAGGTGCGGACTCGCATGTTTTGGCTTTGAGTTCGCAAGCAGGATTTTGTGAAACGTATGGTTTTGAAGCAGGAAAACCCGAATGTCGTAAATTATCGGCAAGCTCGTATCAAGCAACTCATTTAACATTGCATGGCCTATGGCCGAATAAAAATGCCTGCGGCCATCATTACGGTTACTGTGGCGTTAAAGCACGAGCGAACCATTGTGATTATTCTCCGGTAGCGCTTGCTGATGCAACAAGTGAGCAGTTAAAACAATTGATGCCGAGTTATCAGTACGGCAGTTGTTTAGAGCGCCATGAATGGAACAAGCATGGCAGTTGTCAACAACATTCCGCTGATGAGTATTTTAATGGGGCGATGAAATGGGCTATAGAAGCGGATAGCTCAATTTTTGGTGAGTTTTTACGAACATATAAAGGTCAAACGGTTGCTTTAGCGGATGTGCGTGATGCGCTTGATCGCAGTTTTGGTGTGGACACCAAAAAGAAGATTTATTTAGGTTGTAAAAATAATATTTTAGTCGATATTTATTTGCAACTACCGGCACAATTAACCGAGGGTGACACGTTAGCGTCTCTAATTGAGCAAGCGCCAGAACATACCGCGCGAGATATGTGTGGACAAAAAGTAAAAATTTCACAATTTCATAAAGACGCCTGGTTTTAGGATGGCCGCGAGGTATTGCCTAATCCCATGACTTCCACTAATGTAGAATAATTAAGTACTTAGGATAGATAGTTATGAGAAAAAAATGGATTCCATTAGTCATTATGATATTAGGATTAGCGGGATGTGCACATCATCAGCGAATATCTCCTGCCCCTAAAATTCATGATCTTCCCGCTCACGTGGTACAACAAAAGCGCATTGTTCCTTTTTTTAGCGAAGTAACCGTTTTGGGACGCATGAATGTCAGCTTGCATACAGGTTATAAAAAGCCTGCATTGATTTTTAAAGGGGACCCTCGAGATTTGGAGCAAATTATTATTACGGTGCGTAATCAAGGCTTATATCTTACTTTAGGGGAAGGATATCCGCAGCATGGTCCCGTGAGTATTACGATTCAAGCACGCACCTTAGATAAGTTTTATTATAAAGGCTCTGGCTTTATTTCAGGTGATAAACTTAATACACGCTTTTTAGATTTATATTTAGAAAATGAGGGTACAACCCGTTTAGGTGGCTCTTTAGGTTTGCAAGAGTTAATTGTCAAAGGTAATGGGTTAGTACAGTTAAATGGCATTTTTAGCAATCATTTGCAAGTTAAGTTAATAGGAAGCCCGAAAGTACAACTTAATGGTAAAGTTAAATTGGCAAAGCTCTCTATGGCTGATAATGCAACTTTGAGTTTGTATTGGTTAAATAGTGATAATTTAGAAATTAGAGCAAAAGAAAAAGCTAAAATGCAATTAGCCGGAGTAGTGCATCGTTTGGATGTGGAGTTATGGGGGGCTGCCCAATTTAAAGGACGTTATTTACGTGCAGAGCGTAGCTTTGTGAAAACCCACGATAGAGCGGTTGCTGAAATAGCATCGGTTCATCATCAAAGTAGTCTCGCAAGTGATATTAGCGATATTTATTATTACAATGTACCTGATACTCGCGCCGATTTTATGGCCTTTGATGGCTCGGTATTAGACATGCGCGATTTGAGTAGTTCTTTCTTAGACGAAGAATATACGCGTTATAATAAACAGTTTCCTTAATTTTTCCTCACTTAATAGTATCTTCCTCTCTTGCTGGCCTAGTATGAGAGGAGCTCAATCTAGAATTATTCGATTATTCACTCATTAAAAATTGTTGCGTAGGTACATAATAAAATCAGTTTTGTACTATAGTTATTACAATCAATGAGACATTTTTAAATGTAAAGAATGTTAGCAATTGAGGAGAGAAAATAATGAGCATAAAAGATAGTATGGCGGATGCAGCCGCCTTTGCTGCAACTAAAATAACTGATGCGGCCAGTTCTGCCGTAACTAAAGTTATGAGTCTGCCAACGGACATGAAAGAGAGTGTGATTAATAATCTTCACCAAATGGCAAATCCCAAGCCTTCTCCTTAAGAAAAAAAAACTAGTGAAAAAGAAGAAAAGAAAACGCCACAAGAAAAGCTCGAGGATGAGCTGGGCAAAATGGTCGAAGATATTCAAAAAATGATCAATCAGATGTTTAGCCAAATGGTGCTTAGTGGGGTGAGCTATATGTCGAATCAAAACTCAAGCGAGCAGGATGTTAATGAGTCGAATGTTGATAGCAGCATTGAAGAAGTTGAAATGGAAAGCCTTGAGGAAACGAATTTATTTGCTATGCTTCCTTTTCATGACGAGGATTGTGAACAGTTAGACTTGGCGGAAAAGGTAGATCTCTTCGCACAGCTTCCTTTCAGCGATGATGAATCTGCAGCTGAAGTCGTCCCCTCTTCAATGAAGCCGAGTTAATATTCGAGTTATTAGTAGCATCAATCCGGCTATTGCAATTCAAATAACGCATTAGTTTCCATGGATGATTGATGATAATTATTAATGCAGCGAATAATGTTCTCAAGATCATTATCTAGTGGTAAAACATGTGCGGATTGTTTTAACCAATGAATTTTTGCATGAGATAATGGTTTGAATAGAGTTTCCACTGCATTGGAGTTGATTACCTTATCATGCGTTCCTAAAAATAGGTCAACGGGGCAAGTCGGTGCCTGCCAAGGCGAATTTTTTATAAATTCAAGAATTTCAATAATTGCTGTGATGGGTAGTCTATCATAGGTCAGTTCTGCTTGCTTTGGATGTTGAATGTTGCCCGCACTATTACGTAATTGGGCAAAACCAAGTTGTTTAAAGAAATAGGCTGCATTTAGTTTAAGATTTAAGTGATGTATTTTTAATGCAGGAGCTAATAAGTACAAATGGTTAATAGGGAAGTTCTGGCTTAAAATACAGGCCAATATGCCACCTAAGGATAATCCTAATACATCAACATGGGTATACTTACTGACTAATGAGGCGCAGTGCTCTTGCGCTAAGTGGAGCCAATCGTTCGCAGTATTTTGACTAAAAGCATCAATACTTTCCCCGTGCCCAGGTAATAGTGGACACACAATTGCATCGTAGTGCTTTATTTGCGGAAGCAATAAGCGGTAGCCGGCTGGTGAAGAGGAAAAGCCATGTAAAATAAGCAAGGCACGTTCATTTCTGGAGGTATATTGGGCATAAGGCTTTAGCAGATGAGTCTCTTGCGTTGTTATGCCTCTTAAATGTATTCCTTGATGGATGTAGCGAAAATCAGTTGTCTTCACATTAGGGTCTCATAAACAATTATCACTTAATTATGAAAGTAATTTGGTGAACTTACAATGCGCTATAAGAAAAGAGTATTTTTATTTTATCTTCTGCATGCGAGATTTATCGCTGCGGTATTATTTTTCTACAAAACGATTCAAAGTTGATGTTACGCTAAAAGATGAAGGCGATGGCTAAGGCAACAGGGCAAGATTAGGAGTGATTGAAGCCCAAGGTAAGGCAACAGTAATTCCCGGCAAATTTCAACTTATTGAAAAATAATGTAAATAACGTCATCCAGAACGTAGTGAAGATCTTCTAGATACGGCACTGAGCCTGATTCAGGAGATCCTTCACTGCGTTCTGGATGACGTGGTTTTTCACCGAGAATTGCTGGCAAAGCAAAGAGCTCCCTTATTGTTCGTGGCTTTTGTGCTACACTCGTTAGTGACAAGTATAAAAACATAGGAATAAAATATGAGTGCAGAAAACGATGATAAGGACTCTTGGTGGAAGAAAGTCAGTTCAGGCGTTTCTTCTTTATACGAGAAGGGAAGTGCCAATGTTCAAGATCAACTTAAGACGATTATGGATAGTCCTAAGCCAGGGGCTAAATCAGATAAAAAAAACGATGAGTCATCTGCGTCTGATGAGCAAATGTTAGAAGATATGGAAAAAATAGTTAGACAGATGAATGAAGAAATAACTCGAATGTTCAAACAAATGATGGCTAATCTACTCGAAAGTATGTCTTCAAATCTTAGCCGTTTGTGGGGTGGTTCGGCGGCAGGGGGCACAGTTGATTCATTAGACAATGCAGTGAATAATGAGTCTTCATTGGGTAAAGACGTAAATAATGAGCTGCCATTGGATAAGGGGGTGGATAACGAGGTATCGCTGACACCCATTGAGGATGTTATGCCTGCGGTTAATGTTGAGTCACCATCACCATCACCAACGCAACGTCCGGCTATTCTCGAGCCAGACGAAATATTAAAACTTGATGATTTAGATGACCAAGTTGATGCGGTGCGTGATAGGATAGCATTCTTTGTAGATAAAGATATATCACTTAATGCCGCTCAAAAACTAGAAGTAAATACTATATTAAATAATTTTAATGACCCTTCTTTTTCTCGGGGTGATAAAATTAATTGTTTGAGTGCTGCTCAAGATAAAATCGAGTCGTTTTACGATGCCGAGAAGCAGGTTCTTGAATCTCCGTCCGCTCTTTCCACTGCCCCCGAACCAACAAACACAGGGACATTTGACCTAGAGGGAAGTGCTGCTGCTATGCGTGATAATCTTGCCGGGCAAGTAGAGAAGAGTACATTGTTTAGTGATGATCAAAAATTAGAGCTAAATGCGTTATTGGATACGATTGACGATCCTTCTGTTTGTTTATCGGATAAAGTAGATAACTTACAAAGTGTTTTGGATAAAATGGATGACTTTCATTCTGAGGTGAGGCTTAGTTCAGACGAGATGAGAAATACAATGTAACCTTTTAAATAAGGTCATTAAATTAAGTAAGTGTTCAGCCTAGTTGAAAGAGCGTTCATCTTTGGGTCCTCTTGAAATAAAGTCAGGCAAAATGGTGCTCACATAGCCACCTATGCTGCGCTCATTTTGCCTGACTTTATCCCAATATGAGCTCAAATATGGCCGCTCAAGTATTTGTTTAGCCATATTCTTTGAACGGTTACTAAATTAACGTCAGTTTAGATAAGTACTAACCAAGCATGCCCTCTATACGAATATAAGGGTATACTTGGTGGTGTTATTCAGTCTGGCACTAAATTAAAGAACAGCAAATGCCCTTATCTTTCTAATAATTTATGTGGCAAACTTTCTATTCGTCCTGCTTGGGTGACAAGGACATAATTTAATTTGCGTTGTAACTCACTAATGGTATCGGCTCCTGCATACGTTAACCCCGAACGTAATCCACCAACTACATCAGCGATGATAGCATCAGTATGCTCTTTATAGGGTACTTCTGTGGCCACTCCTTCGGCAGTTTTCCACTCATGCATTGGCCCCATGAATGCTTCTTGTGCTTCTTGCGATGCCATGCCTCGATAGCGTTTTACTTTACTTCCATCTTCTTTAACCAGATAGTCACCTGGTGTAGGCTCCGTCCCTGCCAACATCCCGCCAATCATGACGAAGTCCGCACCAAAAGCCAGAGCCTTGACGATATCTCCAGCTGTTTTAATGCCACCATCAGCAACAATTGAGCGATCAGATCGGGCACAATCTTGAATACAGGTCAGCATGGGAATGCCAAATCCTGTTTTAATTCGGGTGCTGCAAACTGAACCACCACCAATACCGGCTTTAATGATATCGGCACCACAAGAAGCCAGATAATCAGCGCCAGCATAGGTTGCGACGTTACCCGCCATAATGCAACGATCGGCTAACATTTTGCGTAAACTTTTGAGTGTTTTACCCACATATTTAGCATGGGCATGCGCCACATCAACACAAAAATAATCAGCGCCCGCATCGCGTAATGCTTCTGCACGTTGTAATTCCGCTTCGGTACAGCCAATGGATACAAAAACAATGCCATTACATTTATGCAGCTCTTTGATATTGTCTTCAATGCTCATAAAACGATGTAAAGCACCCATTGCTCCTTTGCTGCTCATATAGTTGGCCATGGTACTTTCAGTAATGGTATCCATATTAGAGCTAATGATTGGTAGATTAAGAGAGAGTTTTCCTAATCTATCCACGCTGGTCGTATCAACGACCCGGCGTGATTCATGGTGATTATAGGCTGGAACGAGTAGAACATCATCGTAAGTGATGGCAGCGTGACTAGTCATCTTTATATCCTCGTAAAACGGCTACTATAAATGCTCTGCGGCATAAAAAGCAAGTCTTGAACGCTCTCCGCGTGTTAAAGTCATGTGCGCGCTATGTTCCCATTGTTTAAATCTATCAACGGCAAAGGTTAAACCGGAGGTGGTTTCTGTAAGATAGGGCGTATCAATTTGTTTTATATCGCCAAGACAGATAATTTTACTGCCTGGACCCGCACGAGTAACCAATGTTTTAATTTGTTTGGCGGTAAGGTTTTGCGCCTCATCAATAATAATATAGCGGGTTAAAAACGTGCGCCCACGCATAAAATTGAGGGAGCGAATTTTGATTTTGTTTTGTAATAAATCTTGTGTTGCGCCTCGTCCGAAACTACCTCCGACCTGGCTTTTATGTAACACTTCCAGGTTATCCATTAATGCCCCCATCCACGGCGTCATTTTTTCTTCTTCGGTACCTGGTAAAAAGCCTATATCTTCACCCACGGGAATGGTGACGCGCGTCATGATTATCTCGTTATACAAGTTTTTATCTAAAACTTGGGTCAGTCCTGCTGCAATCGTTAATAATGTTTTACCCGTGCCTGCAGCTCCTTGCAAGGATACAAAATCCACATCTGGATCAAGCAGCAAATTTAGGGAAAAATTTTGCTCAATATTTTTTGCTGTAATGCCCCAAATAGCATGTTTTTCTTGAGTATAATCACGTGCTAGCTGAACGATAGCTGTTTCATCATCGATTTTTTTGACAATAGCTTGAAATTGTTGGTCTTCAGTACAAAGACAATCATTAGGATTCCATTGTTTAATAAGAGGTCCGGAAACTTTATAAAATGTTTTGCCTGACTCTTGCCACGAGTCGAGCGTTTTACCATGGGTGCTCCAAAAATCATTATCTAAAATATGTAATCCGCGATGCAGGAGACTTACATCTTCTAAAACTTGGTCGTTATAATAATCTTGCGCAAGAATGCCAAGAATACCCGCTTTAATACGCAGATTGATGTCTTTAGAGACGATGATTACTTGCTTTTTGTCGCTATATAATTTTTGCAAGCCTAATGCCGTGGCTAGGATAGAGTTATCTACTTTATGGCCAGGTAATGCAGTAGGTGATACTTGAGAAAATTCATCGGTTTGAAAATATAGTCGTCCAGGAGTGTATGTATGTTCATGGTGACCAAAGTTGGGGATTGGTAAGCCCTCTACAATTTGTTCATGAGTTGCGTTACTCATTAACTCAACAAGCATACGATTGGTTTGACGAACATTACGTGCGGTTTCAGAGAGTCCGGTTTTATGATTATCTAACTCTTCTAGAACAACCATCGGCAAGTAAATATCATGCTCATCAAAGTGGTAGATGGCGGAGGGGTCGTTCATTAATATATTCGTATCAAGAACAAAGAGTTTACGCTCACCATTTTGCTTGTCCATAAATCACCTCATCGGCTAAGAGAATCGTTCCTTATCATGTAATTTAAATAAATCCGATATTTTTAAATTACAAGAAGTTATTTTAATTGTGCGTAGCAAGAATGAATACGTCAAGGATTATGTTGAATATATATTATAAAAAAATGCTGTTTTTTTTTAAATTATTTAGAATTATCATGTAATTGCTGTAATCTTGCTAAGACCTCAGCCACATGACCGGCAACCTTTACTTTGCGCCAAGCCCAAGCAAGCGTACCATTGGGAGCAATGATAAACGTGCTGCGTTCGATGCCACGTACTTGTTTGCCATACATTGACTTCATCTTGATGACATCAAACAGTTGACATAATTGTTCGTCACTGTCGGTAATGAGTTCAAAAGGGAAGTTTTGTTTTTCTTTAAAGCGTTGATGGGTACTTAACGTGTCGCGTGAGATGCCAAATATTATGGTATTGAGTGCTTGAAATTGCGCAAAGGCGTCACGAAAATCTTGGCCTTCTGTAGTACATCCTGGTGTGGCATCTTTAGGATAAAAATAAAGAGCAAGATAATGTCCGTGATAGTGTGCTAAATTGGCCTGAATGTTGCCTGTAGCACTAAAATTAATAGGGCTGATTTCTTGTCCTAACTCCATGATTATCCTTAAAATTATATACTGTTACTTATTTTTAATGATGCGCGCTCGATCGCGCTGCCATTCTCTATTTTTAATCGTATCTCGTTTATCGTGCTCTTTTTTCCCCTTTGCTAGAGCAATTTTGAGCTTTACCTTATTTTTTTTCCAGTATAAGGACAGGGGAATTATGGTATAGCCTTGTCGTTCAACACTACCAATGAGCGAATTTAATTCACTACGATTTAAGAGTAGTTTTCGCATGCGTAGCGGGTCGGCTTGTACGTGAGTTGAGGCTGTTTGTAAGGGTTGAATTTGTGCTGCTAATAAAAATGCCTCACCATATTTTATGATAACATGCGCATCGGCAATGTTTATTTTTCCGGCGCGTAAACTTTTAATCTCCCATCCTTCTAAAACTAGACCAGCCTCAAATTGTGCTTCAATAAAATAGTCGAAACCGGCCTTTCTATTCAGCGCAATTGTTGCATCAGTAGATTTTACTGTGGCCATAAGACACCTTAAATGTTAGAAGAAAAAAGAGTACCGTTCATTACTGCACAGGCAAGGCCTCTTGTGGCCGTATTTTCTTTATAAAACGGCTCAAATTTGACCTTACATGAATCAACATATTTTGAACGGATACAAATGATATTTAATTATTTATCAGCACGTTTGCGGTCGTATTTGTAGTCTTCAGGTAGTTGCGGATAGACGCGATTTAAATCAGCATCTACTGCGACGCGATCATCAAATACAAAGCAGCTGCCTTGCCATAGCGAATCGTCTTTGGGCATGTGTTCCATGTAATTTAAAATACCATCTTTTAAATGATACACTTCTTGAAAGCCTTGGGATTTTAAGTAGGCGGTTGATTTTTCACAACGAATTCCACCGGTACAAAACATGGCAATTTTTTTATCTTTTTTATCGTGTAATTCGCTAGCAACATAATCAGGAAACTCTCTAAAGTTTTCTGTTGTTGGATTAATCGCATTCTGAAATGTGCCTAATTCAAATTCATAGTCATTACGTGTATCAATGATCAGTACTTCCGGATCTTGGATGAATTCATGCCATTCTTCGGGGGAGAGATACGTTCCTACTTCTTGCAATGGATCAATGTCTTGTAGCCCCATAGTGACAATTTCTTTACGCAATTTGACCTTAGCTTTGGAAAAAGGGTTTTTAGTATCATATGTTTCTTTAAAATTTAAATCACTAAAACGAGCATCTTGACGCATATGCTGATAAAAGGCATCCATTTGCGCACGGGTACCGGCAAAACTGCCGTTAATTCCTTCGGCGGCTAAAATGAGGGTCCCTTTGATGTCCATGGCACGCATAGCGTCTAATAAAGGTTCACGTAGTGTTTCAAAATCAGTCACGGGAATGAATTTATAAAAGGAGGCGATAGCAATAGTGTCCACAACAGCACCTAAAAAGATAAACAAAGTAATTGATAAAACATAGCATTTTTATTGCTTTTATGCAATAGATTTGCTTTTGACGCACTCATTTTGTGAGTTTTTGGACCTGTTTTGTTGTAATCGGGACTGATGAAAAGCGCCTGCTGTAAGTAAGTAGATCAGGGCTGAAGAAGAAATTGCTCCATTATTTCATGTCTTAAATTCCAAAATAGCTAGGGTTCAGAGGAATTATTATTCATCTAAGGGAAATTGCTTCGTGATTTTGGCAAGAGTGTGGCATAATTTTCCTTTTTTTGCGTTCTTAGCGTCTGTTTAATCACTGAGCTTGGAATAGCAAATGCAGAGATATGACATTATTCATGGCGAATGCTGCGAGGAGTAAATTATGTGTGGGATTATAGGAGCTGTATCTGAAAGGGATATTAGTAAGATATTATTAGAAGGTTTGCGTCGATTAGAGTACCGTGGTTATGATTCGGCGGGGATTGCCGTTATTGATGCTCAGTCACGTTTAAAGCGCGTGCGCATTCAAGGTAAGGTTAAAAATCTTGCGGATGCGATGCAAGAAACAGCGGTCGGTGGGCATACGGGTATTGCTCATACTCGTTGGGCAACACATGGTAAACCTTCAGAGCAAAATGCTCATCCCCACTTGTCTCATGGTGAAATTGCCTTAGTGCATAACGGCATTATTGAAAATCATGATAATTTGCGCCATTTCTTGCAAGAGGAAGGATATCAGTTCACGTCCGAAACAGACAGTGAAGTAGCGGCGCATTTAATTCACTACTATTATAAAGAATCAGAACATTTACTGAGTGCAGTACAAGCTGCGGCGGAGAAAATGCATGGTGCTTTTTCTTTAGGGGTTATTCATCAGCAGCATCCGCACGAGTTAGTGGCAATACGCAAAGGCAGCCCGTTAGTCTTAGGCCTTGGTATCAGCGAATATTTTATTGCTTCTGATTCGCTAGCGTTGCGCTCTTTTGCCCAAGCCGTTATTTATTTACAAGAAGGCGACAGCGCTATTTTGAGCACGGATGGCGTGCAGCTGTACGATGCGTCAGGTAGTAGCGTAGAGCGTGAGCCGGTAGAATTAACCAATGATGCTGAGGTGGTAAGTAAAGGTGAATATCGCCACTTTATGCTCAAAGAAATTTTTGAACAAGCAAAAGTCTTGGAAGATACCATAGAAGGACGAATTAAGAGCATTGACGTATTACGAGCGAGCTTTGGCGAGCGTGCCATGCATCTTTTTCCTGAAGTGAAACACATTCATATTGTGGCTTGTGGTACAAGCTATCATGCCGGAATGATTGCGAAATATTGGTTGGAGTCTTTGGCTGGTATCCCAACGCAAGTGGAAATCGCCAGCGAGTACCGTTATCGTGATGTAGTGGTGCCAAACGACACGCTGTTTATTTCGGTGTCTCAATCCGGTGAAACAGCCGATACGTTAGCGGCGCTAACAAAAGCAAAAAAATTACATTATCTTGCCAGCTTAGCGATTTGTAATGTGGCAACGAGCACGCTGGTTCGTGAGGCAGACTGTGCGTTTCTAACGCGTGCGGGTACGGAAATTGGTGTTGCCTCTACGAAAGCCTTTACCACCCAACTAGCGGCATTTTTGATGCTCTCTGCGGCATTATGTCGAGACGCGCGTGCGAACGAAGTGTTGCAACAATTAACGGACTTATCGGCTTCTTGTGAGCATACGTTAAGCACTATGAATGAGGAAATAGAAGCCTTGGCTGCTTTGTTTGTACATAAATCACATGCTTTATTTTTAGGGCGTGGCGTACAATATCCTGTTGCATTAGAAGGTGCTTTAAAGCTTAAAGAAATTTCTTATATTCATGCGGAAGCGTACCCCGCGGGTGAATTAAAGCATGGTCCTTTAGCACTGGTTGACGATGAAATGCCGGTTATTGCGGTGGCACCAAATGATGAGTTGCTTGATAAGTTAAAATCTAACTTGCACGAAGTGAGTGCTCGTGGCGGACAGCTTTTTGTGTTTGGTGATGACTCACAAACGTGGAATGCCAGCGGTACTCGGTTTATTAAAGTGCCTTATTGTGGCTCCTGGGTTGCTCCTATCATTTATACGCTACCGTTACAATTATTAGCCTATCATGTAGCCGTAGCGAAGGGTACCGATGTGGATCAACCACGCAATTTAGCGAAATCAGTTACAGTAGAATAAATGCGCAGAGCGCTTTTTATAGTCTAAGATAGACGCATTAAGGACTTATTTTTTCGTGCTTTAACTTAATAGAAGTGGGGCAGATAAAATAGGGCATTTTTCATTAATATGCACCATTAATAACTATTGATTAACGGTACATAGGTATATTTACGGGGATGTACATGACACAACAGATGTTGACATCAGCAGCGATTATTGCGCAAGAACTAAACGTTAAAATCTCTCAAGTAGAGGCGACTATTCATTTATTAGATGTAGAAGAAAAGTCTATTCCTTTTATTGCGCGTTATCGCAAAGAGGCGACCGGTGGCTTAGATGATAATCAATTGCGTACCTTGTTCGAGCGATTATTTTATTTACGTGAATTAGATGAGCGACGCACAGTAATTTTACAATCTATTCGTGAACAAGAAAAATTAACGCCTGAATTAGAACAAAGCATTGTGCATGCCGATACTAAAGCGCGTTTAGAAGATTTGTATTTACCCTTTAAGCCCAAGCGTCGTACCAAAGCATTATTGGCGATTGAAGCCGGTTTAGCCCCTTTAGCGCAGGCCTTGTTGAGCGATCCTTCACTGGATCTTGATGAGCACGCATTACAATTTATCAATGCAGAACACGGTGTTAGTGACGCTGCTGCTGCCCTAGAGGGCGCGCGCCACATTTTAATGGAGCAATTTGCCGAAGATGCGGATGTAATTCATGAGTTGCGGGAATATCTATGGCAACATGCCTTAATTAAATCTGTTGCGGGACAGGGCAAAAAAAATGCAGCAAATAAGTTTGCCGATTATTTTGATTATTTAGAAGCCATTAAAAAAATACCTTCTCACCGTGCTTTAGCATTATTTCGTGGCCGTAGAGAAAGTGCATTGCAAATCAGTTTACTTTTACCCGAAGAGGAACGTCACTACGGCGAACAAAAACTGGCCTCTTATTTTAATATTAGTGACCAACAACGTAAAACTGATCTATGGCTGCAAGACACCATACGATTAACCTGGAAAATTAAATTATTACCAAAACTAGAATTAGAATCATTAACGCGCCTAAGAGAAATGGCCGATGAAGAAGCGATTAAAGTTTTTTCTAAAAACTTAAGGGACTTATTATTAGCGGCTCCTGCGGGACAACGGATTACCATTGGGTTAGACCCCGGTATTCGCACCGGTACTAAGGTCGTAGTAGTGGATGCCACAGGCAAGCTACTTGATTACGCTGTTATTTTTCCTCTAGCGCCGCAAAATGAATGGCATCAATCAATAGCGCAATTGGCGAAATTAGTCGCCAAATATAATGTAGACCTTATTAGTATCGGTAATGGCACGGGTTCTCGTGAAACGGAGCGTTTGGTTGTTGATTTAATTAAAATGTATCCGGATTTAAGTGTAACTAAAGTGGTCGTTAGTGAAGCCGGTGCATCTGTATACTCAGCCTCTGCCTTAGCGGCTCAGGAATTTCCTGATTTAGATGTGACCTTAAGAGGTAGCGTATCGATTGCGCGACGTTTGCAAGATCCTTTGGCTGAGTTAGTAAAAATTGAAGCAAAATCTATTGGTGTGGGTCAATATCAACATGATGTGAATCAAGCTCGATTAGTGCGTTCGCTTAGTGGTGTAGTGGAAGATTGCGTGAATGCGGTTGGAGTCGATGTGAATACTGCTTCGGTGGAGCTGTTAACCTATATTTCTGGGTTAAATGACTCATTAGCAAAAAATATTGTACAGTATCGTGATGAGCATGGTGCATTTAGTAATCGCGAGCAGTTGAAAAATATTGCTCGTATGGGTGAAAAGACATTTCAACAAGCTGCTGGTTTTTTACGTATTATGCACGGTGAACACGTATTGGATGCATCAAGCGTGCATCCTGAAGCGTATCCTTTGGTAGAAAAAATTGCTGCTGATAAACAGTTAGATATCAAAGGGCTTATTGGTAATCGCGACGTATTACGTAGTATTAATGCTGCTGATTATGTTGACGAACAGTTTGGTCTACCCACGATCCGTGATGTATTAAGTGAATTAGAAAAGCCTGGACGCGATCCGCGCCCTGAGTTTAAAACGGTACAATTTAAAGACGGCGTTGAGGAAATTGGTCATTTAGCCGAAGGGATGATCCTAGAAGGCGTGGTAAGTAATGTGACTAATTTTGGTGCCTTTGTTGATATTGGGGTGCATCAAGATGGTTTAGTGCATATTTCTGCGATGACTAATCGGTTTATTAGTGACCCTCGCGCTGTAGTTAAAGCCGGTGATATTGTGCAAGTTAAAGTAGTTGAGCTTGATATTGCCCGTAAGCGCATTGGCTTAAGTATGAAATTAGAAGAGCAAAAAGCTGCGGTGGTAGAAAATAAGCCAAAACCAGTGCGAACAGCTCGACCTGCAAGTACTGCTGCCAAGCCTGCGCGGCAAGCGGATGTTAAAAAGAAAGCTCCTGTAGCGAAAAAAGCAGAGCCTGTGAAAAAAACGGTATTTAATACCGCAATGGCTGATGCGTTAAGTAAGCTAAAGCGTGGTGGCGCATAATGAGTAAAATACCGCAAGGAGAGCTTGCTATTCAAACATTGGCTATGCCAATGAATACCAACGCTAATGGTGATATTTTTGGTGGTTGGATAGTATCCCAAATGGATTTGGCCGCCGGTATTGTTGCTAAAAAAACATCTAAAGGCCGTATTGTAACGGTGGCTATTCATTCTATGGCTTTTTTAAAGCCGGTGCATGTTGGTGATGTGGTGAGTTGTTACGTTGAGTTAGTGAAGATAGGCAATACCTCAATGACGATGAATGTTGAGGTATGGGCTGAGCCTGCGGAGCAACAAGAGCAGTATCTTGTCACCGAAGGGGTCTTTGTTGCGGTGGCCATAGATGCCCAAGGTAGGCCACGTAAGGTAAACGAACCAATATGAGTGAGATGATGCACGAGTTACATCGCCTGTTAGCGGAAATGGCCACTTTAATTGATCGTGATGAAGAGCCTGATCCGCAACATTATTCTATATTTTTTCAACATCCTGAATATGCCTTTCAAATTATTGAACTGCTGAATAATCTGGATGAAGAGGTGATTCAAGAGCAATCGCCCATTTATTCTGCATGTATTTTTGTTTTTGATATTTGTTTAGCTCAAATGCAGGCCGCGGCTGAAAATAACAATAAAAGCTTTGCTCGCTCTTTAGCGCAATTAATGGCGCAGTTAGCGGCATTTATTAACCAGCGAAAACATGGGTTAAGTTATTGGCTGCCCGTATTAAATGCTTTTTATGAAGTTCATGTTGAATTGAACCAAGAACTAAAAGATGCCTATTTTAATTTGGCTAATGAAGAAGGTGAGGAAAGTGACTATGAAGAGGATGGGCTTAGTCATCTCGATGCTATTCGTGATTTAATTCATGAATTATCAGACTTATCTGTTTTTGATATTACCGAGCATTTTTTTGCGCAAAGTTATGCTATGCCGGCGGAGTTTTTTATTGATTTAATTATTGATTTGTACAGCATTGCTGAAGGGCATGATATTGCCTTGTT
>CAZSAO010000002.1:64744-81411 GCA_964605275.1 uncultured Legionella sp. | reverse complement strand
TGCATCCTAAGGCTGATGTGCGAGAAGTCGTTTTTACGACCATGGATCAATTGATGCCGCAACTTACTTTATCGTCTCAATCCTTGTCTCGGTTGCAAGTAATTAAATCATGGTATCCGGTAAGCTATCATCCTACTTTTGAACGTTGGATTAAAATGCAACGTAAAAAAGAGGTGGTATTTGCTACTGAAAAAGCAATGCCTAAAATCAATATTAAAGCTACCGAAGTCGATGGTAGTGGGGCTCAAGGTCTTTTTGTTCATGCACGAGAAGGACGAAAAAATAGATTAGGTGGATTGTTACTCAAACAAGGTGCGGGTATTAAAGATACTTGGATTACGCCCATAATCCCCGCAGCAGAAGTTGCTGATTATTATCACCAGGCGTTTGAAGAGAATGTGACGTTGCGGGAGGTGGATATTGATTATTTTCACATGATGGTTGAACATTTCTTAACGCTGACTATAGCCGCAGGCGATGTACCTAATTTGCATTTTCTTGAGCTACAAGAGTTGTTAGGCATGCGCTTAAAACCTAATAAACTCGATTTAGACGCGTTGTTTACGCATTTAAGTATCGAAATAACTCCTTTTACGCAAGAGGTTATTCAACGCTCGCTACAGCGCTCTAAATTATGGTTGCAAAATAAGCCTTTTACCGAGTCGTGGTATTGGGAAAGCCCCGTTATTGATAAAATTGTTAATCATCATAGTAGTTATACCGATGGCGTTAAAATGTGCCGTTTAGAAGATGCGATAGCTGATGTTTTTAAAGAAGAAATGGAGCTGCACCGTGATAAATGGCAATTTCATTTTTTATGGATAGCATTGTGGTTTAAAGCAAAAGAGCGAAAAAATGAAAAAATATGGCAAGATAGTTTTTTAATTGCCTATTTGTTGCGCGAAGGCACGCCACTAAAAGAAATTCCGGTGATGTATGAGGTATGTAAGCAAACGGTTATTAATAGTATTGAAACCATGCAAGAGCGCAAAACGTATTTAAATCAAGAATAGTGCTGTTGTACCTATTGCCTTTGGGAAAACTGGAAGAGAGCCTGCTCCTCGGGTGCTTTTTTTTCTTCTTTGGCATTAGATAAATACTTAATAAACGCTGCCGCACAGTCTTGTACGAAGGCAAAGACATTTCTGTTTATTGCTGGTTTATTATCAAATAATTTAGCCAAGTTCTTACTTGGACAGTCTATATCTAATTCTTTAAGTGTGATGCCATCCATTGTTACGTTATAAACACTTTTAGTCTTTGCGTAATAATTTTCTTCCGAACGGTTATGCTGTTTTATTTTTCCATTTTCCAAAGTTTGGATCCATTTGGTATAAGTATTTGTTTCTGTAATATTAACTCCATTTGAGGTGGCGTTAAAATCAATACGCATCGCGGGTTGGGCTACTTGTTGTTCGCGCGTATTTAAGGTTTGGACAGAGCTGCTTGTAGCGTGAGGCAGGCCGGATTGGTATAAGTGTTGTGATATTGCTGCTACGATCTGATCTTGTTGTTCGGGTTCTTTTATGTTCTTAAATAAATGCTCTTTAAAAAAAGAGTGAAGTTGTGGCAGATCTTTAAAGCCATTCGGAGCGATATCCGATAGCGCCTGTTCGTTAATAAAATATGTTTGTGGTTTTGCTTTTGCTAATCGATCCCAATCACTTAGTGTGCGGCTTGCATCAGCACTGGGTCCAGTAATACTCTCCTCTTTGCCATAATTTATTAGTTGTAAACGGGCTTTCCAAAAGTTTGCCATAAATCACCGATAGATTAAGAATCGCTCTATATGGTATATTATAGACCAGTCGTGCTTTAGTGCGAATTTTAAGCAAATATTTTATTATTAATAGTTTTTCGGTAACACCTACATTATCATGAACCAAAAGTGAAGGTATAAAGCTCCAAACCTGGCTTGTCAGCAGTAAGTTCTAAAATACCATCCATTGCCTGGGGTAGTGTTATTAATTCATAGATGGAGTCTTTATTTACCCCTACTATATGTTCTTGTTGTTGGCCATTTACGAACACCCTAACGTGGATTGGCTGGTGCGTTCCATTACTCATTACCGCATATACTCGCCGCGCCTTAAAATGAATTTTTAATCTCGCATGTGCTTGTTTGGCGATGATTTTATCTTCTAAAGCGAGCCAAGCACCTTGCAGGCTCCATTGGTTGGTTGCTAGTGCAGACTTCGGTATGTAAGAAACTAATTGGTCGGGAATAAGAACGGGGCTAACTGCGCTATTCGCTCGTTTATAACCTAAATAAGTTTCTGGTGTTTGCAAAAATGGATAGAGGGGTGTGCTATGAGTCCTTGGTGTAACTGCGATGCTATCGATGCCTAATAAATAACGAATATTGTTTTCCAATATATCATAATCCCCTTCACCAAAATGCTCATAAACTATTTGACCTTGCTTGTTCATTAAGTAATGAGCGGGCCAATAATGATTTTTAAAATTATTCCACGTTAGAAATTGATTATCCAGTGCAACGGAATATTCTATGTTATAGCGTTTAACGGCTTGTGCGACATTCGCTACTTTGCTTTCAAAATCAAACTCGGGCGTATGCACACCGATAATAATTAGCCCTTTGTTATGATATTTTTTATTAAGATAATTGAGATAGGGCAATGTTCGGATGCAGTTGATGCACGAGTAGGTCCAAAAATCGATGAGTACCACATGATTTTTTAGCTGCGATAATTGTAAAGGCGGCGAATTTAGCCATGCCGCAATCCCGGCAAGCGCAGGCATAGGATAGGGGCGCCACAAACCATCTTGCAGGCGTGTGCTTAATTTAATAGTGGATTGCATCACAGGCGCTGTGGTGCTTGTTCGTTCTTGGATAATCACCCATAACACACTAGTGAGTATGATAGCACCCAGCAGTTGACGCAACACAGTACCTTTTGTTTTTAAAAATGTAAATCGGTTAATCAGTTGTTTGCCGTAGAAGGTAATGAGTAACATGGGCAGGCTAGCACCACAAGCAAACGACAGTAGAGTAATGAAGCTTAAAAAATTTGTTTGTTGCAGCACTGTTTGCACAATAACTGCGGCTAAAATAGGACCGGCACAAGGTGTCCAGATAATGGCGACTAATCCGCCTAAGACAAAGCCGTTAAAAAAACCATCGTGTAGCATCGTGTCGTGCGAAAAATAGGTCTGATTTTTAGTTAATTTAGCAAGGAGTTGTTCAACCCATGTGTTTAAGCGATTGGATAATAAAATGATGCTTAAAAGAAATAATAGACCATAAGCACTATAACGGACAATATTTAAATCAAGACCTGAATAATGTACTAATTGACGTGAGAAAAAAGCAAATAAAGTGAATGTGACGACAAAACCTGCCGTAATGCCTAAAGCTTTTGTTTTGCTGCCCGTAATTGAAGCAGACAACATAATTGGTAAAATAGGAAGAATACAAGGCGAAATAATAAGAGCAAACCCTTCAAAAAATCCTGGAATGACATCAAAAATATTCATTATACCCCATTCCTTTTTAGCATTTTAACTTGGATTACAGGTTGAGACCTGCTCTTCTGTTGACTCTATCATTAGTGTTAATGCTTCTTTGACTCGCAATGTTTTTTTGACCGATTTAGTGGGTGAGCCTTCAATTATGGGTACAACACTAGGTAGGAGATAATGCAAGGAGCTATTCATCGAGCGCCAGCCTTTAGAAAAAAAACCACGATGATTTTTAAACTCTCCATCCAGTGCTTTATTCAATTGCTCTGTGCAATTTGTTTCAAAATCAGCGAGAGAAGTTGTTCCCTCAACCAGTGCATTTTGTTGTGCGGCTACGTAGTTAAAAAGAGTTTCTGCTTGTTCCAATGCTCTGGGGTATCCTCGTTTATCGAGCTTGAGACTTTGTTTTTTGCATTGTTCTAATTTAAGCATTAATAGCATTGTCGTATCATAAATAGCTTCAATATTAATTCCTTGCCAAATATGTTCGCGCAACACTTCATCGTCTCGTATCTGCTTTGGATTTAAATCATCTGCCAAGATTTTATTTGCTATTTTCTTGCGTATTTTTCCCAAGAGGATGGCAGTAAATAAATCAAAATGAGTACTGGTCATATATTGGTGATCATTGATGGGCTGTGTTGCCAAATAACGAAATCGGCCAGTTGTATCAGAATGTACTTGTGATCTTAGGGCGCTAGTAATGGTTTCATATAAGGACTCTTCTGCTTTTATTTTTTTTGTTTGCTCAAGAAGCTGGCGTAGCGCCTCACCTCGTAACTCATTCGAGTTTGAGTTGCGATTGGACAGACGAATGCGCTCTTCAGAATCCCGTCGACCAATAACAAAGGTTTCTCCGTTGGTGGTATCAAAATATTCTATTTCGGCAAGTTTAGTACTGCGTAAAAAACTCAAACGTTCTTCGATTTGTGCTTCATCGGTCTTATATAAATCAAATAAATTGTCAGCACAATCCTCGAGCTGTTCAAAAGGAACTTGAGCAAGAAATACTTTCGCAATCTCAATAATAATTTGTTTGTCTTGGGCTTTATTCTTCTCTATATCCTTGTGTTTCATTATATAGACCTCGCGAATTGGTCGAAGAGAATTATCAAATCTTTGAGATGATTTTTGTGATATTATTTTATAGCGAAACACTCCAGCCAATTAAGCCAGGAATCCATAAAGAATTGGAGAAATTGTTTTGTTTCTTCTTTGACTAATACGCCGTGCTCATCAAATAAGTTCATGGCCATACCAATATAGGCTTCAGGTTGAGGTAATAATGGCATATTCAAGCACGCAAGCGATTGCCGTAAATGGTGATGCGCACCAAAACCGCCTATGCCACCGGGTGAGACACTGATAATTGCGGCGGGTTTATTATTCCAACAGCTTTGTCCATAAGGTCTAGAACCCACGTCAATGGCATTTTTTAAAACGGCAGGAATGGAGCGATTGTATTCAGGGGTTACGAATAACACCGCATCGCAGTGGCTTATTTGCTTGCGAAATGTTTGCCATGCAACTGGCGGTTGTGGTGCATCTTCTAGGTCTTGATTATAAAAAGGTAGCGTTCCTAGTTCAATAAATTCTGCCTGCACGGACGATGGCGCTAATGACATGAGTGTTGCGGCTACTTTGCGACTTAATGACTCTTTGCGTAAGCTACCAACAAGAATAGCAATTTTTTTATTCATAAGACGGGTTCCTTGTCAAAATATATGAAATGTAGCGAGTACTTTTCAGTATATACCTAACAGAGAATAAAATGCATGTCTTACTTGCAAGAGCAACGAAATTAGATGGAATGGTATAATGAGAAATGAATGGTTAGGATAAAAAAAAGATAAAAAAAATCCTCCTATGTTACACGATAATAAGCTGTGTAACATAGGGGGATTTACTTAATTATACTACTTCAACATCTTCAGCTTGAGGACCTTTTTGTCCTGTGCTAGCTTTGAACATTACAGTTGCACCTTCAGCAAGAGTTTTGAAACCATCTGCTTGAATTGCGCTGAAATGTACGAAATAATCTTTACCGCCGCTTTCTAAGAAACCGAAACCTTTGGACTCATTGAACCACTTAACTGTACCGCGAATTTTATCTGACATGTTATATTCCTAAATTGTTACTAAGCTATTGTAGCATTATTTTATTAATTGTGCTGATTTTTTATTAAAAAATATGTAAAAAAGTTAAAATAACTTGTTTGAGGTAATAAAAAAGAGCTTCTTGTTCTTTTTTTGTTCTGAAATTTAATGCCCCGCCTCGAATAAGAGCTCTTTTGCATGCGATCTTGTTTGTTGCGTGATCGTTAATCCACCGATCATTCGTGCAATTTCATCAATTCGCTCATTGGTGTTTAATGAGATAATTTGGGTAAATGTCTGCAAATGGTCACTTTCTTTACGCACCATAAAATGGTTATGAGCACATGCGGCAACTTGTGGTTGATGGGTAACACAAAAAACTTGCAGTCGTTCGCCTAATTTACGCAGCATATTTCCTACCAATGCCGCAGTAGCCCCACCGATCCCTACGTCAACTTCATCAAATAATAACGTTGGTGTTGCACCCCGTTGTGCGGTAATCATTTGAATCGCTAAACTAATGCGTGATAATTCACCACCTGAGGCGACTTTATTTAATGTATCAAGACTCATTCCAGGATTGGTACATACTTTATATTCTATTTTGTCTTGCCCATGCGGCTGAGGGCGCTCTAAAGAGCTCTGTTCTATTTCTATCCACCCATTGGGCATGCCTAGTTGTTGAATCATTGCCGTTATTTCTTGTGCTAATTTTGTCGCATGCGTCATGCGTGAGGCGCGAAGCGTTAATGCGGCTTGTTGATAATCATGTAATAACTCCAGTAGTCGTTGTTCTAACCGCACACTTTTGTTTTGCTTGTCTTGCAATAAAACTAATTCGTGCTGTAGTTGTTCGGTAAACGCTGCTAATTGGTGTGCGTCGATATGATATTTTCGTGCAGCATGGTGAAGTGCGCTCATTCGATGTTCTACCGCGACTAATCGTTCGGGATCCAATGATACCTGCTCTGCAAATAATTGTATTTCATTTGCAGCTTCTTCGCATTGAATTAACGCATTATTAATAAGTTCTACCGTATTTTTGATTGCCGGATGCTCTATGGGTAAGGAGTGCAGCTGATTGATTATTTGATTTAAGGTCGAACAAATGACCGGCTCGTCATCGCCACTGAGTAAGGCGTGAATGTATTGGCTGTGCTGAATGTATTCTTTGGCATGATGGAGCATTTGATGTTCTTGATGTAATGATGCCAGCTCATCTTCGCCAACGTTTAATGAGCGCAACTCGTCTATTTGAAATTCGAGTAATTTTATTTTATCACTGTATTGTTCTTGCTGTTGTAATTGCTCCAGCTCACTCTTTACCTGTTGATACTTTTTGTACAGTTCTGCGACTTCGTCGAGTAATTGGTGATGATTAATATAATGATCGAGTTGTTGTCTGTGGGTTTGATGGTTCATTAACGTTTGGTGTTGGTGCTGACCATGAATATGGACTAATTTTTCACTTAGTTCTTTTACTTTTTGTAAAGGAAAGGGTTGGCCATTGATATACGATTTAGAACGACCTTCTACGTGAATGACGCGGCGTAAATATAATTGATTATCCGAAGCATTAATATCATGTTGTGCTAACCATTGAGCAGGTTCCGAATCCGCATCAAAAGTAAACCCCGCCGTAATCTCGCACAGGCCTTCTCCTGGTCTAATAACGGAAGCATCAGCGCGTCCACCAAGGGCTAGCATTAATGCATCGATCATAATCGATTTACCCGCGCCAGTTTCTCCGGTAAATGCGGTCATACCCGCAGTAAAATCCAAATCTAAATGTTTGACTATAGCAAAATGTTCAATGCATAAGGTGGTGAGCATACGTTACCCCTGATAGTTCGATTCCCAACCGAGTTTACTGCGTAACGTTTCATAATAATGGTAATCAAGGGGGTGTAACAAGCGGATCTGGTTATTATTTTTTTTAATCGTAACATTTTGTCCGGGTTTTACCATTCGCGACTCGTGTCCATCGCAACTAATGCGTAAATCATATTCATTGTCGCAACTAATGCGCAATTCAATATGGGCGTTACCATCGATAACTAAGGGGCGTGAACTCAAGCTATGGGAAAACATAGGAACTAACACTATGGCATTGAGTTGAGGGTGCATGATTGGGCCGCCGGCAGACAGAGCATAGGCCGTAGATCCTGTTGGTGTTGATAAAATCATGCCATCAGAGCGAAAGTGGCGGACTAATTGCTGGTTAATATAGACAGCAAATTCAACTAAATGAGTTTCTTGTCCACGACTTAACACCACATCATTTAATGCATCGCCGGTAAAATAAGTGTGTTGCTCATCAAAAATGGTTGTATGTAATAAAAAGCGTTGTTCTTCGGTATAGTGTCCGGCTAAAACCGCACTTAATTGCTGCTCTAAATCTTGCGGTAAAATATCAGTCAGAAAGCCTAAGCGGCCGCGATTAACCCCAATTACAGGGGTGTTCACTTTAACTGCCATGCGGGCTGCAGAAAGTAGGCTTCCATCTCCGCCTACAACAATAATCAAATCGTGCTCTTGACCCATTTGGGCAGGCGTTATTGTTGGGATGGTTAAATCAAAATTGGTGGCTGTTTCTTCAGTTTGTACTACTTCAATCTTTTTTTGTGCCAAAAAGGCAACCAGGCGATGCAATGTTTCATTGATCTCCTGATTGGCTCTATGGTGACGAACGTATAAAATAATACGCTTAAAATGTGCTTCCATGATAGATCTTAGGCATCACTATTATTGATACGTGATGTTTTTTTACGATCATGTTCTTTCAGTTCTTTTTTACGTAAACGAATAGAAAGTGGCGTTACTTCTACGAGCTCATCGTCATCAATGAATTCAAGAGCTTGTTCTAGCGAATATTTTAATGCAGGAGTTAAGACGATATTTTCATCTGTTCCTGATGCACGCATGTTCGTTAGCTGTTTTTCTTTGGTTACGTTAACAACAAGATCATTATCACGTGCATGAATACCAACAATCATGCCTTCGTAGCAAATGGATTGTGGCTCTAAAAATAAACGACCTCTATCTTGTAAATTAAACAGAGCAAATCCGCGTGCCGTTCCTGAACAGTTAGCCAACATTACGCCATTTAATCGCTTACCAATGCGTCCTTTGATTGCAACACCATAATGATCAAATACATGATACATTAAGCCGGTGCCGGAAGTGCAGGATAAAAACTCATTATTGAAGCCAATTAAACCACGTGTAGGAATCATATAATCTAAACGTACTCGACCTTTGCCATCTGGAACCATGTCTTGCATTTCACCACGACGCTCGCCTAGTTTTTCCATGATGCTGCCTTGATGTGTTTCTTCGACATCAATGGTAACGCGTTCATAGGGTTCTAGACGCACACCGTCTTCTTCTTTGATAATTACTTCTGGCTTAGAAATAGCTAATTCATATCCTTCTCGACGCATGGTTTCAATAAGAATAGATAAATGTAATTCACCACGACCTGATACACGGAATTTATCGGGATCGTCGCAATCTTCAACTTTCAATGCCACATTATGCAACAATTCTGTTTCTAAGCGCTCACGTATTTTCCGTGAAGTAACAAATTTACCTTCTTTACCTGCTAAAGGCGAGTCATTAACTTGAAAGGTCATGCTAATGGTTGGCTCATCAACGGTAAGAGCGGGTAATGCCTCAACCTGGTTGGGATCACATAGTGTGTCAGAGATGTTGAGTTTTTCTACGCCGGTTACTGCAATGATATCGCCCGCACTTGCTTCTTCAATCTCAACGCGATCTAAGCCTTTAAAGCCTAATAACTGCATTAAACGACCGGAGCGAACAGCACCGTCTTGGTCAATAATTTTAATTGGTGATTTTGCTTTGATTCGTCCACGAGTAACACGACCAATACCAATAGTTCCGACATATGACGAGTAATCTAGGGAACTGATTTGCATTTGGAATGGACCGTCTACATCTACGTCAGGTGGTGATACTTTGTCGACAATAGTTTGCAGTAATGGCGACATGGTATCAGTTGCTTCATCAAGATTTAGTTGCGCATAGCCGTTTAGTGCTGAAGCATAAACTACCGGAAAATCTAATTGTTCGTCATTAGCACCTAAGTTATCAAACAAGTCAAATACTTGATCCATAACCCAATCTGGACGTGCACCTGGACGGTCAATTTTGTTAATAACAACAATAGGGTTTAAGCCGCGTGCGAATGCTTTTTGCGTTACAAAGCGCGTTTGGGGCATTGGGCCATCTACGGCATCAACGAGCAATAATACACTGTCTACCATCGATAAAATACGTTCTACTTCACCACCGAAGTCAGCATGTCCTGGGGTATCAACGATATTAATTTGATAGCCATTCCAAAACACACAGGTGTTTTTCGCAAGAATTGTAATACCGCGTTCCTTTTCCAAGGCGTTGGAATCCATCATACGCTCAACAGTTGGTGCGCGTTCATTTAGCGTACCGGTTTGTTGTAATAATTTGTCTACAAGAGTTGTTTTACCATGGTCGACGTGAGCGATGATGGCAATATTACGGATCTTTTCAATCATAGATAACCTTTTTATTGAAATAAATTATGTGTTCATTGATTTGACATTATATATCAAAAGTCCCCTGAATCCTATCGAAGTTTAGTACATCTCCACGGAAGTTTATTCGTACTATACTAAAAATATAAAAGAATGCTCGTTCACTAATCACTGGTATGTTTTTTGCACGCGTACATAAGTAAGAGCGATAGTGTTATTATTTAGTGTAGACGCTTCGCGTTGTTAGTTAGTAATCAAGAGGGGATAGACTATGAACACATTAATTCTACATCCCACTGACATCAGCCAATGGCATGCATTAGTTAATGAAGCGCAAGCAGCAACACATGTGGTATTAAACGAGCACACCGAAAGTTACCTGGTTTTTTTACTGATGCGCTACACACAAACACCCAAATTGGTTGAATCAATAGTCGCACTCGATTTTTTAGATGCGTACAACAAACCGCGCATGCGTCAAGTACAACACTTACGTGATGTGGGTGATAAAAGCTTGTTATTTTGTGGCTTATTTCCTGGCATGGCGAAAAAAAGACATGTTAGTTTAAGTTATTTCTCTGACATGGGACAAGCGGCTTATTTAACTATTAGTGAATTGCAACTAGAGCAAGGTGCTGATTTATACAATCAGCTTGGCACTCAATTTTTGCAATTACAACAAATCTTACAAGCGATGCGCGGTGTGTCTTTGTGCGAAGCACCGGCATCGAGTAATTGGTTTGTGGCCGGTGCGTTCGTGCAATAACAGGCTGTATTCCAGTCTGAACTTAATGATGAAAAATCATGGCGATATCTACGGCATCAAAATCATATTTTTTATTGCAAAAATCACAGTTAATTGCAATTACCCCCTTTTCATCCAGCAGTTCTTGCGCATCTTTTTGCCCAAGCACATTGATGACTTGCCTCATTTTTTCCAAAGTGCAGCGGCATTTAAATTGGGTAGCTTTAAGGTTAAATAAACGAAGATCGGTTTCATTATATAAGCGATATAATAATGTTTCGTTATTTAGGTTAAGCAGTTCTTCTTCACTAACCGTTTGCCCCAATTGTACCGCATATTCCCAGAACTGTTCTCGATGTTGCGAGTCTTGTCCAGGCATTAATTGCAATAACATGCCGGCTGCTTTTTGGTCGCTGACGGCAAGCCATACACGCGTAGCAATTTGCTCTGATTGGGCAAAATAGGTCATTAAATTTTCACTCATCGAGGTCGATTGTAACGGTACCATGCTCTGATAATTTTGTGTTTGATTGTATTGATTGATGGTTAAAACCATTTGTCCATGTAAAAATGCATCGGCATAGTCTGCTATTTCTAACGCGTCTCCGTATTGGGCAACGGCTCTTACATTTAATTCATTATCACATTGCACTAACAGCATGGGCAGACGCTTATCACCTTGAAACTGCAAATTGAGGCTGCCTTCAAATTTAATACTACTGGCTAAGAGCAAGCAAGAAATCATGGCCTCACCAAGCAAATGCTTGACCATAGGTGGATAAGGGCGTTGGGCTAAAATCGTTTGATACGTTTCTTCGATACGAACTACTTCGCCACGAATATGGGCATGTTCAAAAATAAATCGTTGTACACAGTCTACTTCATTCATTAGTAACTCGGTTTTTTCTTTAATGTATAGGATTTTATTGTAGCATAAGTGTATCTATTTTCCTTGAAAAACCTGCTTTACCAGCTACGCTTAAGTATAGAAGGATAAAAAAACTGCATCGCCTGAAACCAGAGGATTATCATGACGAAAAATAGCCTACTTGCCCCTTTGTTTAGAACCATTGATAAAGTAATTTTTGGCTTTCAAGAGCTACATGACGCAGATGAGCGCAGTATGGCGCGTGAATACGATAATGATGAAGAGTTTGATGCTGAGCGTTCGACGAATTAATTTTTTGTTTTGTTAGAGCATAAGTTGCTTTTGCTCTAACGTCTTATATCTGGATAAATGTATTGCTTCAATACCTCCTGCTAAGCCATAATTAGCCCCCCATTTTTCAAATGAGATCTCTTTTATGTTAAACCCGCAACAAATGTCTGCAGTGCACTACATAGACGGACCTTTGTTGGTTCTTGCAGGAGCAGGTAGTGGGAAAACGCGCGTAATTACGCAAAAAATTGCCTATCTCATTACTGAATGCGGTTATCTTCCATCCTCTGTTTTTGCGGTTACATTTACCAATAAAGCAGCTAATGAAATGCGTGCGCGCATTGCTTCTTTTTTACCAGCCTCCCAGCGTCGTGGTTTAAAAGTAGCAACGTTTCATACTCTAGGCTTGAGTATGTTAAAGCGTCATGCGGCCTTGTGTAATTTAAAGCGCGGTTTTTCAATTTTTGATAGTGATGATTGCTTGCAGATTTTACGTGGCTTTTTACCCGTTAATAAAGCAAATGATAAAGAGGTGTTATATCAATTACAACAACATATCTCGCGTTGGAAAAATGATTTGATAACACCAGATGAAGTGTTAAGCATGAACTCTACCTTGCCTTTATTTACAGAGGCCGCTTTACTCTATCCGCGCTATCAACAAGCATTAAAAGCATATAATGCCGTTGATTTTGACGATCTAATTCGCATGCCAGTGGAACTACTCACCAACCATCCCGATGTGTTAGAGTATTGGCAAAATAAAATACGTCATTTATTAGTAGATGAATATCAAGATTCAAATACCAGTCAGTATTTATTAGTAAAAAAATTGGTTGGTGTGTTGGCGCACTTTACCGTGGTAGGCGATGATGATCAGTCCATTTATGCTTGGCGAGGGGCGCGTCCTGAAAATTTAGGGCAACTACAAAAAGATTATCCGCGCTTAAAAATTATTAAATTAGAGCAAAACTATCGCTCAACAGGGCGGATTTTACATGCAGCCAATCATTTAATTGCGAATAATCCACATTTGTTTGAAAAAAAATTATGGAGTGAATTAGGCTATGGCAATTCACTGCGCGTGTTGTGTTGCAAAGATGAACATGATGAAGCCGAGCAAGTGGTTGCTGATTTAATTAGCAATAAATTACGCGCCCGCACGAATTATGGTGATTATGCTATTTTATACCGAGGCAATCATCAATCGCGTATTTTTGAAAAAGTATTACGCAATCATAGTATTCCTTATCGGATTAGCGGTGGTCAATCCTGGTTTGCCAAAGCAGAAATTAAAGACGTTTTTGCCTATTTAAAATTATTATGCAACCCTGCTGATGATGCGGCTTTTTTACGCGTGATTAATACGCCCAAACGTGGCATAGGTGAGAGTAGTCTTGATGCTTTAGGCAATTACGCCCATCGCCGCAATCTTAATTTATACCATGCAGCCGATCATTTAGCGCTCTCCGAACAGCTGGCAGAAAAACCGCGTATGGCGTTGCAAGCATTTAAAACCTGGTTTGAAAAAATAAAACAACGCTTGGCTTCAGGTGAAGTACTTACCGAGTTGCTCAAAGAAATGGTAGAAGAAAGTGGCTATGAAGCCTACTTATATGAACAAAGTGATACGCCGGCCAAAGCACAAAAGAAAATTGATAACGTCTGGGATTTAATTGATTGGGTGGGACGCCTATTAGCTAAAGCGCCAGAGCAGCAATTGGCTGATGTAATTAATAAATTAATTTTAATTGATATTTTAGAGCAAGCGGATGAACAAGATAATGAGACATTGCAATTAATGACCTTGCATGCCTCTAAAGGTCTAGAGTTTCCTTATGTTTATTTAGTGGGTATGGAAGAAGACTTGTTACCGCATCGAGTGAGCATTGATGATAATCAAATCGAAGAAGAACGTCGTCTTGCCTATGTGGGGGTGACGCGCGCGCAAAAAGAGTTATGCTTTACCTTAGCCAAACAACGCCGCCGTGCGGGTGAGCTATCAGAATGCACGCCCAGCCGTTTTCTTGATGAATTGCCACAAGAAAGCCTGGAGTGGTTTGGCAAACAAGGAGAGCGCAACGAAGAGCAGTCAAAAAAACTAGCGCAATCACATTTATCCGGTTTAAAAAATTTGCTGGGAGAATGAATAATAAAAATTATTTTTTAATTGAATGACCGCGGCTACACATAATCCGCGGCATATAGCAGTTGTACCCTTAAGCGCCAAAGCGTAATGCTAAGTCATCAATAACTTGTTGGGTTTGCGTTTTTTGCGTGAAAGCAAAAAAGCGGTGGCGTTGGTGAATAGGATTGTTGCGTTCTTGTTGTAATAATTGTCCCAATTGTTCGGGTTGTTGCTGGCGAATCTCTTCGTGCAGCTGGTGCAGGCGATTTGTTTTTTCTTGCGCATCCGTTTTCCCTAGTGTGGCTTGCGCTAATTGGTGTTGCTGTTGCTTTATGTGATGTAAGGCAAGTGCTTGTTTGCCTAGCGCGGACAGAACGGATGCAGGTGCTAATGCTTCTTCACGGTGTTCTGTAATTCCTCTTTGTTTATTCCACGCTTCTTTAAATGATAATACTTCTTTAATTGTTGCTCCATTTTGTGGTTGGTTGCGATTTAATTGACTGGCAATAACATCCCAAAGGGTCGCTAAAAGATATATTGGCGTGGCAAGTAAATGCAATAATCTGGTGGGAATATCTTCTTCGCTTTCGGCAAAATAATGCGAATCTTCTGCTCCTTCTGATGCCAAGGCAATACCTGCGGATACGGGCTGTGGCACGCCAGGCATACGATCAGACGTTAGGGCAATACTCCATAAATGACCGAAAAATAAAGTAATGCGGGAAATAGGTAGGCCAATGGATAAAAGCAGGCGAAATGGATTGGCTATTTGTAGGCTATTTTCTGTAGCGCGTAGTCTATTCCATGTCTCACTAAAAAAACGCGCTAAATTTTGCCCTAAGCTCTCTTCGCTCTTTAGCGTTTTATAAAAAAGCTGTAATGTTCCAAGGACATTTTCAATATTAAAAAAGATAGCGGATAATGCGGTAATGATGGGATTGATAACCCCCATAATGGCCGTGGGCATTTTACTCATCCAACTAAATAATGGGCGTGCATTGGTGGCAATAGTCCACCAGGTCCCGGCAGTACAAATAGTTAATGCCAAGGAGAGAGTAGTAAGACCAATAGTCAATGCCGTGAGTAAAACAGTGCGCCCCGTCCAACCTTTTTGGGCAATATCTTGTTTTAAGGTGTTATACCATGTGCGAATGCTGTCATTATTAATCAAATCAGTAATGGTATTGTAGGTTAAAAACCCATAGGCTGTGCCGGCAATAAGTGCCATGGGGACAATGATTGCTGGCCACAAAGCAAACGGAATCGCTACAAAAAAAGGAATCGCACTAAAGGCTTCAACTAATAAATAAGTACTACCTAATCCCATAAATAAAGCCGATAAGGTGCTAAATAATTTGACGTATTGAAACTGCGTGCGGCGTTGTTTGAGTTGCTCTTGCGATTGTTTTTGTCCATTAGCCTGCAACCATTGCTGTAATTCTTTGCTGTATTGCGACATGGAACTAGGAGCATCCTGGTTGTTAAATAATTCGCTAGCGAACCATTCTTGTAATTCTTCAAGTTGCTCGGCTATTAATGAATGGTGTGATGAGTTGCTGTTTGTTGCGGCTAACAATTGATGTTGGCGGGCGTAATCTTGAATAAATTGTGGGTAATTATTTGCCGCAGCAAAAAATGGCTCGTAATCCATGGGTTCATTTTCGGGGAATAATGTTTCTAAATAGTCTTGTGCTAAATGTTGTTCCAAATAATCTACTTGGAATAATTTTTTAAACGCACTAACAATATTCTCTAAATAAATTTGCATCTCATAAATCACCGACAGGGTAAATGTGGTAAATGCCAGCGAAATAAAAGGATATAATGCATACATGCCACTAAAGCTTAAAAAACCTAAAATAAGGCTTGCTCCGGCAGTAAGTAAAAATAATGCGAGATAATAAGGGATTTTTTTAAGCTTAAATGATTCTTTTTTGTTCATGATAGTGTTATATTTGATCAGCGAAGAGGGTGATATGTACTCTACTGTAAATGGGAATGATTATCAATAGCATCTGATGTAAAATATCCAAGGATACCATCATTCCCTGATTTTTTTATTTTATAAAAGTGGTTTACATGAACAGTTGCTCATGTAGTATGGTGTTGATTCATTTATAATTAAGGAGATGCAATGCGTTTGAATCAATGGATGACTTTAATAACTTCTGGTTTTATCTTAGCAAGTAGTACGTTAATCGCGGCTACAACGCCTGAATTTGAACAGCTACAAATACCTCAGTGCCTGGCGGCCAAACTACCTTCCTCTTATGCGGTTTTAGCGCAAAATGACGCGTTTAAAATAGTAAATGTTCCCAGTGCTGAAGTAGAACATTTAGTTCTTTTAGCAGAACAAGAACACTGTGGTCATTTTATTAATGTCAGCCACAAGTTAATGCATAAGGATTCTCTTGGCGAAGCAGCGTCCCAGTTACTCATTAAAAATGAGCAAAAAAGTACCCGAATGGCCCCAATGGCTAAAGGACGACATGCGGCAAAAAATCCCAGCTATGAAAT
>CAZSAO010000002.1:44016-64734 GCA_964605275.1 uncultured Legionella sp. | reverse complement strand
GGTAGCCGATAATATATGGCACACGTTGACTCATTTAACATCGTACCCTAACCGCTCTGCTACTAAAGATAGTGGCGTTGAAGCCGCACAATGGCTTAAAACACAATTTGAACACTTGGCAACGCAGGCCGGTCGTAATGATACCGCTACTTTTTTTGTCAAAACAGGATGGTATAAGCAGCCGTCATTAGTTACGGTCATTGGTAAAGACATTAAAGCGCCAGCTATTGTGCTCGGTGCGCATATTGATACCTTAGATGGTCATATGCCAGGAGCAGGAGATGACGGTAGTGGTTCGTCGAGTTTGATGGAAGCTGCGCGTATTTTATTAGCTTCACCCAATGAATTAACCAGTCCTATTTATATTGTTTGGTATGCGGCGGAAGAGCGCGGTTTAGTGGGATCGCAATATGTTGTTGAGTATTTCCAAGAGCACCATATTGCGGTGAAAGCGGCACTGCAATTAGATATGACCGGTTATCGCGTACAAGCGGATGATCCAACGATGTGGGTCTATACCGATTATACCGATAAAGGGTTAAGTTCTTTTGTGGCGCAATTAATTAATACGTATGTCCAAGTACCTGTTAATTATTCGCAATGTGGTTATGGCTGTAGCGATCATGCCTCTTGGACTGAGATTGGCGTACCTGCGGCATTTCCTTGTGAATCGAATTTTGCCGAACATAACCCTTATATCCACAGTTCTTCCGATACCATGGAAAAATTAAGTCTTGAACATATGACTAATTTTGCCAAATTAGCGATAGCATTTGCCATCGAGTTAGCTGTATAAAAATAGATAGTTTATTTTATTCTCATACTCTTTAAGAAAAAAATATCACACCTAAGCCAATGTTGTTATGGCTTAGGTGTGATCAAGATTATTGTAATAAAGCAATGGCTGAGTTACTGCCTGATTGTCCTGTTCCTGCCTCTATGTCATTGATACAAGAAGATACCACGCCGTTAAGAACAGCACATTGAGATAATGATTTATTAATATTCGTAGCATAAATATAGGTATTGGTAGAGTTTATTTTTAAATCCGTAGGAAAGGTCATGACTCCTCCTGGTGGAGTGTATGATGTGCAACCAAACAAGTTACCATTAGTGCTGTTAACACTACAACTCGTCACGCCATTTTGTCCTACAATATAAGCATAAGCGTTATTTGAATCTAAGATAATTCCTCGTGCATTGGCTGGTAACGAAGTCGCTCCAGTATTAGTACAAACTCCTATATTACCGGTAGTAGAATCAACGGGACATTGGTATGCGCCGTTTGAGAGGCTAATAAGATATAGTATTGAGCCTGCTGGATTCATTGTTATTTGCTCAACTAAAACGGGACTGCTACCTGATGACGTGCACGCACCAATACTAGTGCCATTAGCGGTTAAAGGGCATTGGTTGATTAATCCTCTATTTGCGGCGACATAGAGTAAGGTATTGCTTGGATTGATTGTTAGCCCTTGAAGATTACCTGTTAACGAAGTAGGTATATTATTGACACAACTAAGGCCGCCTGTGACTTGAGTAACGGCACAATTACTCAGTGTATTATTACCGTAATTGAGTACGTACAGTTGGCTATTACTGGCGTTTAATATTAAACCAATGATATTTTGTTGCCCATCCGCGACAGCACTGCAACCAGATACCATACCGTTGCTTGTTGCTAAATTACAACGATAAATAGAGGTTGTTGCATCACCTGCAGTATAGGCATAGTTAACCGGATTAACGGTGATTGTTCCTACCACGGCTTGAGTATTGCTGCCTTGTATCGCAAAGTTGGTGGTATCGGCTTGAGTGGTATTGGCTTGAAACCCTAATTGGCACGAGGCACCAGGAGCAACCGATTGACAGGTAGTAGAGACTAATTGTACCGCTCCTGCCAGAGGTGATGGGAATACCGGTACGGTAATATTTGTTGCAGTGACTGAGTTTGAGGTATTTAGAATGGTCATGGTTTGAATCGTTGAATCAGAACCCGCCGCGGTCAAGGTCATGGGATTGCCAGCAATGATGCTCAGAGTGGCTTGAGTAGCATCATTCGCGGCAATTTCGGCAGTTGATATAGATGAATTTCCACCGGTAGTTCCATATACAAAAATTGTAGTTAAGGTAACTGGTCCAGTAGAGTTAAATGTAATAGTACAGGTGGCGGTTGTAAGTGCATCACAGTTAGTATATGTTGCGCTAAGAGGGCTAGAAGAGTTATTTAGTTCAGTTCCATTGGTGTTATAGGCTCTAATATTTCCGGCGTTTAATGTCGGAGTGGTGTTGGTTATAGTTAGTGTTCTTTCCGCTGGAGTACTAGAGCCTACTAAATAAACCAATGGTGAGCCTTCGATATTAAGTGAAGCGGCGGTAAGCGAGGTGACTTCTAATGCCGCACCAATGGGACGTGCCGTGTCACTGGTAATTGCAAAAGAGGTTAATGATATCGCATTACCGTTAGTAGTAAAGGTTAAAACACACGATTGTAATGGGGCTAGACTAGTACAATTGCTGCTGTTTTGGGTCACATTGGTGGCTAAGGCAGAGGGACCAAAATCTGCTTGAACATTGGTAGCAGTAATAAAAAAGGAATTATTCGTAACGGTAATTTGTCCGAATGAGTTAATGGGTATGCTTAATTGCGTGGGGCTTGCGGAAAGGCCTCTGACAAAGCTGCTTTTACGACGAAAGATAGATAATTGATCGGCCGCAGCAGGTTGAGAGCATAAAAATGGATCGGGTGTATTAGTGCCGCTTTTGGTTTTACATATTTCAGGACCACCGAGAATATGAAACGCATTGTTAGTAGGGTTGGCTTGTAGTGTTAACACGCATGATTGATTAGGACTTAATGTAAAGGGATTCGCACACGCATTAACGCCTGTTGTTACTTGCGTAAGTCCTTGTAAGGGGACCATCGTAAGGGTACGGGTTAATTTGGTTTGATTTTGTACGGAGTATTCAATACCAAGCGTTTCATCATTCGTAATATTAAAACGGGTATTACCCACAGGTTTTATTAAAAACTTAGGCGTTGCGGCACATGCTAATGAGGGTGTTAGTACGGCAATATTTACAGCTAATAGGGCTGTGAATAAACTGCGAATAATCATAACGTATATCCTTATTTATAATGACTTATCTAGTTGAACAATTAACGTCCTTGCATCTGAAGATACTATCTTACGGTAAGTTAATTTTTTTACAATATCTTTTTGCTTTCTTGGACAGGAGGGCTGAGTGATGATAATTGAACAATGCTGTTCAAAAGCAAGGTATTAATGTTCTGAGCAGGGAGAGGCTTGGAATGATGTGGATAGTTATAAAAACACCTGGCAGGATCGAAGGTTGTTGTGTGTCTTGCCAGGAGCTATTGAGCGATTATAGTGGTTTTGATGGACATGAATATTCGGCTGTAACGTTATTTTGTTCATCCATAGAGTGTAAAACCACTGGAAATTGCCATAAGGTATATAGATGTTTTAACACATCAGCCGTTGTTTCGCCTAAAGGAACTCGATTATGCTGATAATGGTGTAACGTTAAAGAGCGATCACCTTGTAAATTAACCGCATAGACTTGGATATTGGGCTCCATATAGCCTAAATTATATTGCCGCGACAGTGCCTCGCGAATTTTTTGATAGCCTTGATCATCATGAATAGCATTAATATGTAGCTCTGTTTTATTATCGTCATCAACGAGATGAAATAGTTTGAGATCGCGAATCAGTTTTGGCGAGAGGTATTGGGCGATAAAGCTTTCATCTTTGTAATTACGCATGGCGCTATCGAGGCTAGTTAACCAATTGGTGTTTGCTAAGTAGGGAAACCACTGCTTGTCTTCGGCTGTAGGAGCTTCGCAGATGCGTTTAATATCTTGCATCATGTGGTAGCCCAGAGTATAGGGGTTGATGCCATTAAAATAAGGGTTATTATAGGCCGGTTGCATAATGACGTTGGTATGGCTTTGCAAGATTTCGAGCATGAACTCGTCAGTGACTAAATGCTCATCATATAATGCATGCAACAAGGTATAATGCCAAAAGCATGCCCAGCCTTCATTCATGACTTTTGTTTGTCCTTGCGGATAAAAATATTGTGCTAATTTTCTCACAATGCGCACGATTTCTCTTTGCCACGGTTCTAAAAGCGGTGCATTTTTTTCTAGAAAATATAAGATGTTTTCTTGTGGCTCAGCGGGAAATCGCTTTTTTTCTGTTTGTTGTTCATCGTGTTTGTGTTGGGGGATAGTGCGCCATAATTCATTAACTTGTGATTGTAAGTACACTTCGCGATTTTGTTGGCGAATTTTTTCTTCTTGAATGGATAAGCTGGCCGGATGTTTGTAGCGATCGACGCCATAATTCATTAATGCATGGCAAGCATCCAAAATGGATTCGACCGCATCAATGCCATAGCGCTCTTCACAATCACCAATGTATTTTTTAGCAAAAACTAAATAATCAATGATGGCATCGGCGGAGGTCCACATTTTAAAAAGATAATTATTTTTAAAAAAAGAATTATGGCCATAGCAGGCATGCGCAATAACTAACGCTTGCATGGCAATGGTATTTTCTTCCATTAAATACGAAATACACGGATCGGAATTAATCACCATTTCATAAGCAAGCCCCATTTGTCCGCGCTTGTAGCTTTTTTCTACTCCGACAAAATGCTTGCCAAAAGACCAATGATGATAGCCTAGCGGCATGCCAACAGAGGCATAGGCGTCCATCATTTGCTCGGCAGTAATGATTTCTATTTGATTGGGGTAGGTATCAAGGCCAAAATCTTTGGCAATGCGACCAATTTCACGATCATAGGATTGAATTAATTCAAAGGTCCATTCGGCTCCTGTTGATAAAGGCTTCTTTTTCATGCCATTTTCCTTTTAAATAATTCACGAAATACCGGATAAATATCGGCCACCGTATCAATATTTTCCATAGCAAAGTTAGGATAGTGCTCTTGTATTTGTTCATAAGCTTCCCACAAGCTTTGGTGATGTCGGGGCATAATTTCAATATAAGCAAAATATTGTAATAAGGGCATTATTTTGTCGTGCACTAATTCATAGCAATAAGGGGAGTCGGCATTCCAATTGTCGCCATCGGAAGCTTGAGCTACATAAATGTTCCACGCTTGGGGTGGGTAGCGTGCTTCGATAACACTATGGAGTAGTTCCAGGGCGCTAGAGACCACCGTGCCACCTGTTTCACGGGAGTAAAAAAACTCTTCTTCGTTTACCTCTTTAGCCGAAGTATGATGACGGATGAAAATCAGCTCAATTTTTTTATAATTTTTAGTTAAAAACATATAAAGTAAAATAAAAAAACGTTTGGCAATGTCTTTTTTAGCTTCATCCATTGAGCCGGATACATCCATGACACAAAACATCACCGCTTGCGTTGATGGGGCGGGAATACGTACACGGTTGTTGTAGCGCAAATCAATGGTATCAATAAAGGGCACGCGTTGAATTTTTTTCTTGAGTAGGGCGCATTGTTCCATGAGTTGATTAATTAATAATGGGTCGGCTTCTGCTTGATTGAGTAATAATGCCAGTTCCTGTTCTAATTCTTTGAGTGCTCGTTTATGCGGCGAGGCCAGGGCTACGCGCCGGCCACTGGCTTGTTTCATCGAACGAGACACATTAATGTTGTTGGGTATGCCACTGGTTGATACGCCTGCTCGCACGTTTTTAAATGCTTTAAGCTGCGCTAATTCTTTTTTTACTAAATCAGGTAACTCTAAATCTTCAAAGTACAACTCTAAAAATTCTTCACGCGATAATTCAAAAATAAAATTATCTTCCCCCTCGCCATCTTGACTGGCAGCACTGCCGCTGCCCTTGCCACTCTCCCCATCGGGTCTTTTAATTTTATCGCCGGTAGAAAACTGATCGTTTCCGGGTAAAATTTGATCCACGTATCCGCCTTTGCCCCGATAAAATCGAGGCTCAGAAATATCTCTAGCAGGAATCGTTATTTGTTCTGCTTTATCAATTTCGGTAATGCTACGTTTTCCTACAGCATCAGAAACAGCGCGTTTAATTTGATTTTTATAGCGACGAATAAAACGCTGTCTATTGACCGTGCTTTTTTTCCCCGCATTTTGGCGTCTGTCAATTAACTGTGACATAGTGTAGCCCCCAATCGTTCGTGGTGAGTAGCGTTATTATTGTGATTTTCGCACGCGCAAATACCACTCACACAGTAGGCGCACCTGTTTGCGGGTATATCCTTTATCAATCATTCGGGAGATAAATTCCTCATGTTTCTTTTTATCATCTTCGGATGCTTTGGCATTAAACGAAATAACCGGCAATAAATCTTCCGTATTGGTAAACATTTTTTTCTCAATCACACTTTTTAGTTTTTCATAGCTATTCCATACGGGATTTTTGCCGTGATTATTGGCGCGTGCGCGTAACACAAAATTTACGACTTCATTGCGAAAATCTTTAGGATTAGAAATACCCGCTGGTTTTTCTATTTTTTCTAATTCTTGGTTCAATAGCGAACGGTCGAAGATTTCGCCCGTGTCTGGATCGCGATAGTCTTGATCTTGAATCCAAAAATCAGCATAAATAATATAACGGTCAAAAATGTTTTGCCCGTATTCGGAGTAGGACTCGAGATACGCGGTTTGAATTTCTTTACCAATAAACTCAACGTATTTATTAGTTAAGTATTCTTTAATAAAGTTTAGATAATGTTCTTGCATTTCTTGTGGGAATTGTTCTTGCTCTATTTGCCGCTCCAGCACATACATTAAATGCACGGGGTTCGCGGCTACTTCACTATGATCAAAGTTAAATACTTTGGACAGTATCTTGAATGCAAAGCGAGTGGAAATCCCTGTCATGCCCTCATCGACGCCGGCAAAATCTTTATATTCTTGGTAGGATTTTGCTTTGGGATCGGTGTCTTTTAGGCTTTCACCATTATAAACGCGCATTTTAGAATAAATACTGGAGTTTTGTGGTTCTTTTAAGCGCGTTAAAATGGAGAATTGCGCCAACATATTTAAGGTTCCGGGCGCACAATGAGCTAAAGAAAGAGAACTGTTATAAATTAGTTTTTGATAAATTTTCAACTCTTCTGAAACGCGCAAGCAATAGGGTACTTTGACTATATTAATACGGTCAATAAAGGCTTCATTGTTTTTATTATTTCTAAAGTTTTGCCATTCGGCTTCATTCGAGTGGGCTAAAATGATCCCTTCAAATGGAATGGCAGAAAGACCTTCTGTGGCATTGTAGTTGCCTTCTTGTGTGGCGGTAAGAAGGGGGTGTAGCACTTTAATCGGCGCTTTAAACATCTCCACAAACTCGAGTAATCCGCGGTTCGCACGACATAAACCACCTGAATAGCTGTATGCATCAGGATCGTCTTGCGAAAAATCTTCCAATTTCCGAATATCTACTTTACCCACTAAAGAAGAAATATCTTGATTGTTTTCATCTCCTGGTTCTGTTTTTGCCACGGCAATTTGCTTTAAACGCGAGGGCTTTATTTTCACCACTCTAAATTGGCTGATATCCCCATTAAATTCATGCAAGCGTTTGACGGCCCACGGTGACATCAAATAGCGTAAATAACGAGTAGGAATATTAAAGCGCTCTAACAATAGAGGCCCATCTTCTTGTGGATTAAATAAAGAAAGGGGGGATTCAAAAACAGGAGAGCCTTTAATGGCATAAAAAGGGGTTTTTTCCATTAAATCTTTTAGTTTTTCGGCAATAGAAGATTTGCCGCCACCCACAGGTCCTAATAAATAGAGAACTTGTTTGGTTTCTTCTAAGCCCTGCGCGGCATGCTTTAAAAAACCAACAATCTGTTCAATAGGCTCTTCCATACCATAAAATTCTTTAAAAACTTCATAGCGGTGCATGAGTTTATTCGAAAAAATCCGCGATAAAACGGGGTCATGGCGTGTATCAATTAATTCGGGCTCACCAATTGCCATTAATAAGCGCTCGGCAGGGTTGGCATAGGCGCAAGGGTCTGTTTTACATAACTCAAGATAGTCATCCAAACTCATTTCTTCTTCTTTATTATCGACAAAGCGCTTGGTGTAGTTTGCTAAAAAGTCATGTGTATTCATTGTGGTTCCCCTATCAAGTGCCCCTTGATACTATGGCGCTATTGTTTTTTGTTCTCTTAATTTTTAGTATAGTAGTTAACCGCCCAAATAGGCTTATCAATTACAATTAAAAATTGCTGTGAAAATCAATTAACTTAAATGTTTTTAAGGAATGCAATGACTATGCCAGACTCCACTATCTATTTAAAAAACTATCAACCACCGGCTTTTGCCATTGACTCTATTTTATTGCATATTGATTTATACGATGACCATGCCTTGGTGCGCTCAACATTAGCCGTGCGGCGTGAGCATGAGGGGCCGCTGCGTTTGTTGGGAGAGGAGCTTGAGTTAATTGATGTGGCGATAGATGGCCTCTCGCTCTCGCCCGCACAATATATTTTAGAGCCTGGGGCATTGGTGCTAGAGCCTAGTGCGCCGCAGATGGTTTTGACTATAACGACGCGCATTAAACCGCAAGAAAATACTAAATTATCAGGGCTATATCGTTCGAACGCGCTGTTTTGTACGCAGTGTGAAGCTGAAGGTTTTCGCAGGATTACCTACTTTTTAGATAGACCGGATGTTTTGACAACCTACACAACCTATATTTCTGCAGAAAAAGCACGTTATCCTATTTTGTTATCGAACGGTAATTTGCTTGAGCAAGGAGAGAGTGATAATGGACGGCATTGGGTTAAATGGCATGATCCGTTTAAAAAACCCGCCTATCTTTTTGCTTTAGTCGCCGGTAATTTAGCCTCTATTCGTGATACTTTTATCACGCGCTCAGGCCGTAGTGTGGATTTGGTTATTTATGTGGAACCGGGTAACGAAGATAAGTGTGCGCATGCCATGGCGTCTTTGAAAAAATCCATGCGTTGGGATGAGGAAGTCTATGGTTGTGAATATGATTTAGAGCTGTTCATGATTGTTGCGGTCAGTGATTTTAATATGGGGGCGATGGAGAATAAAGGCTTAAATATTTTTAATTCTAAATATATTTTAGCTCGCCCTGATACGGCAACAGATGACGATTTTGCCGGTATCGAAAGTGTCGTGGCGCATGAGTATTTTCATAATTGGACGGGGAATCGCATTACCTGTCGTGATTGGTTCCAACTGAGTTTAAAAGAAGGCTTGACAGTTTTTCGCGATCAAGAGTTTTCGCGTGATATGAATTCACGCGATGTGAATCGGATTATGGATGTACAAGCATTACGTAAAACACAGTTTCCCGAAGATGCCGGCAGTATGGCCCATCCTGTTCGTCCTGAGGCCTATCAGGAAATAAATAATTTCTACACGGCAACTATTTATAATAAAGGGGCGGAAGTCATTCGCATGCAGCATACGTTACTGGGGGCTGCGCGCTATAGAAAAGGAATAGACTTATACTTCGAGCGTCATGATGGGCAGGCGGTAACGATTGATGATTTTGTCGCCGCAATGGAAGATGCTAATGGTATTGATTTAACCCAATTTAAGCGATGGTATAGTCAAGCCGGAACACCTAATGTTACTGTTCAAAGTGAGTATGATGCAGGTACCTTAACATTAACCTTCGAGCAAAGCTGTCCTGCAACGCCCGAGTCACAAGAAAAACTACCGTTTCATATTCCAATTAAAATCGCTTTATTTGCGCAAAGTGGAGAGTCTATTCCTTTGGATTGTGAGGTATTAGAACTAAAAGAAGAGAGGCAGCGTTTTACCTTTTCTAATCTGAGCGAACAACCAGTTGTTTCTTTATTAAGAGATTTTTCCGCACCTATTTATTTACATTATCCTGTTGCCGATGCCGAGCAACTCTTTTTGTTACGTTATGAAACCGATGGGTACGCGAAATGGGATGCCGCGCAGCGTTTAATTATTAAAGCGATGCACCAGGCGTTGCACGCAAAACAAGCGCTGATGATTCCTGCCTCTTTAGTTGATGCGTTGCGGTATGTGTTACTTGATGATTCTTTAGACCAGCATTTAAAAGCGCTATTATTGACACCGCCTTCTTTTGAAGAGGTTATTGCTTCGTTGACCCACGTTGATGTAGAGGCGGTTGAAGAGGTACGCTACCAATGGCGGGCGCAATTAGGTGCTGTTTTGTATCCCGATGCATTACGGATTTATGAGCAATTGCTACAAGATGAAAAACATCAAATGAATGGTGAGGCTTATGCGCGACGTGCGCTACGCACCGTTTGTTTGGGGTTAATGATGAAAGGAGAGGAGGCTGCGACCTTATCTCTTTGCCAACGCCAATTTATAACCGCGCAAACCATGACCGATCAAATGGCTGCTTTAGCATTATTAGTTAACTGCGCTGATAATGAGCTACGCACAAACGCCATAGCGCACTTTTTCAGCCAATGGGCTGATAATGATTTGGTCTTGGATAAATGGTTTACTTTACAAGCAACCAGCCAACATCCTGATGTTTTAGAGCATGTAGAACAATTGATGCAACATCCTTCCTTTAGCTTGAAAAATCCTAATAAAGTACGTGCGCTGATTGGTGGTTTTTGCCAAGGTAATCCACGCCATTTTCATCACGTAAGCGGTAGAGGCTATGCTTTTTTACAAAAAATGTTGCTTGCTATGGATGCAATTAATCCACAAATTGCGGCAAGATTAGCAACACCTTTTACTCGCTGGCGCTCGTATGATGAACCAAGACAACGGCTAATAAAAGAGCAACTGCAGGCATTAAGTCAAAGCTCGCTTTCGAAAGATTTAGCAGAAGTCGTTTCTAAAAGTTTATTGTCTTAAGTTAAGGGAAATGAGGCCAATTCTTTGATGATTTGGCCTTCTTTATTGGCAATGCCTACGGCTAGCGCACTGATTAACGTCTCACGGTGCACTGTTTCTTGTTGGTTAAAAACATGCACCTTGTGCTTTAGCTGTTGTATTAGTATTTTGTGTTGTTCGGGCTCAAAATTGTTTATTTGTACAATTGAAATATGTGGATTATAGCGTGTTAGTACTCCAGGACTTCCATAAAGCGCATGCAACTGTTGTTGTTGCATATCAGCAGCGGCCCAGGCGGGGATGGGCGTATCTTTAGCCCGCAGTTCTTTCAAACGGTGCACGCACGATGTATGCAGTTGCTGTAGTGTGCTGTTGTTTTTGATGTGTAACATCACGTAGGTATCATAGGCCGCAATACGCTCGCTGGTGAGTAGCAAGGGCGACTCGTGTTGCGCCAATTGCTGTACTTGCTCTAACACCCGCGGGATGTTTTTTTTGTTATAATGAGTTAAATAAAGGGTGATATGAGCAGGATGCTGTTCGATATAGGGTCTAATTACATCAGTGTTTGAGACGGTGGGTGTGGTTAAGGTGTGATTAAATTTTTTAATTAATGCAGTAAATGTGTTCTTGTTGTCGAGCTTTAAATATACATTAATAAATAAGTCATCGGCAGCCCATGCCTTGTTAAAAACACAGCATAAGCAATATAAAAATAAGGGGGCGATATAGTGCCTAATCAATGTGCGGTGATTGGTAATCCTGTGGCTCATAGTCTGTCTCCAGTGATTCATCAGTTTTTTGCACGACAAACCAATGTACCTCTAATGTATGGCACAATACAAGGTGATGAGCGCACTGTTGAGCAACAAATTAATGCTTTTTTCCTCGCCGGTGGTTTGGGTTTAAATATAACGCTACCTTTTAAAAAAAGAGCTTATGCGTTAGCCCTTATTCGCTCCGAGCGTGCGCGGCACGCTCGAGCTGCGAATACGTTATGGATGCACAATCAACAGCTGTATGCTGATAATACCGATGGTATAGGGCTGGTGCGCGACTTAACTCGTTATGTGGCCTTAGAACGCGCGCGCGTTTTGATCTTAGGGGCAGGAGGGGCTGCGCAAGGAATTATTCATCCTTTGCTGAATATGGGGGTGCACCAATTGGCGGTGGCTAATCGCACCTGGAATTCGCTGGCTGCATTACAACGCTGGATACCGCAAATAAATTGCGTGCACGATTGGTCGCACGTGAACGAGCCCTTTGATGTGATTATTAATGCGGCGTCCGTGCCCCCAGAGCTCCCCTTTTTTTTAGTTACTAACCAACCTTTTTGTTACGATCTTAATTACAGTCTGCAGCAGGAGACTTCTTTTGTTCGTTACGCGCGCGCGAACGGGTGTGTGGCTGTAGACGGTTTGGGCATGCTCATCGAGCAAGCCGCGGAGTCTTTTTTTCTCTGGCATGGTGTTCGGCCTGATACCACATTTTTAATGCGCGATTATTTTAAGCGCTCTTAAGATGCAAAAAAAGATTCAATGTCTTGGGCTATGGCAATGGTGTCTTGATAGCCTGATGCGAGCAGCTCCCTGGTGAACTCTTTTTCAAAGAGTAAAAAACTTAATAAATCGCCGGATTTATTTTTAGCCCCTAAAATATTAAGTAAATAGCGCAAAAGCAGAGGCATGGATTTGTAGTGTTCGGAAGCCATTGACGACATCGAACGATTAGGTCTGAGATAAAGTGTGCTAATAGGGCGCCATGGTGAGCGATGTTTTTTCCAAATAGAAAGTAAATTAGAAATATCATTCATGCGATTAACTATTTCAATGTCGCGATCAAGCGTATCAAGGAACAGATTATTTAACATCGTACCTAATACATGGGCAAAAGGCACAATAGGATTGGCATTGAGCGTGGGTTGGTTGCTCTCTTCAGGTAATTCTCTTGTACCTAATATCATGATTTTATCGACATTAAAGCGAATAGGACCTCGTAGTGGGGTAATTAATCCCATACTCCCATCACCATAATGTAAGCCCTCAATGCCTACGGTTGGAAAAAATAAAGGTAGTGCACTTGAGGCTAATATATGTTCTGCTTGAATCATCCCTCGTTGGCTAATATGACGAGGATGTTGCCAATCGAGGAAATCAGCATCGTGATGCATGTAAAATGATACCGTTTGCTGATGTTCATAGCATGAGGCAATAACCTCAAACGCGTGCAAAGTACCGGTGTTGATATGATAGCCAATACGGGAGAAATCAATATGTTTGGTCAAAAATTCTTTTAAGGGCGAGGTGTCAAGTAAGTAACCGCTTTCTTGTTGTTTTACAACTAAAGTACTTAAATTACGTAACACGGACTTACTCAATTCAAAATTGCTGGTTTTATATACTTGCTGACAATGAATTTCTCCCCATAAGGATTCTAGCTTTTCTACGGCAGCAGGAAAATCATCGGCGAGCTCAGCTAATACTACGGCATTAATACTGCCAACACTTACTCCACTAAGAAGGTCAAATGGAATTTTTTTGATTTGAAGAATGTGGGCTATTGCTTTTAAAGCCCCAGCTTGATAGGCGCCTCGCGCACCTCCTCCAGCCAAATAAAGCGCTCTTTGTATCATAATGATTTATAAGACATTTAAATTTATGAATAATAGAGCCACTATAGTGGACTTTGTTTTCGCTTGGCAAGAAAAAAATTTAACGCTACTTTTTTTCAAAAAATATGATATGCTTAAATAGTAAAGGGCAAAAAAAGAACATTATGACCAAAAGAGGGCGCCTATGTCGACTCATGATAAATTACTGCAAGCCTTAAATGCAATTCAACAGTACAGCCCCGAGCATATGGCGCCGCTGAGTGAGGATGATTTAGCTAAAAATGTACTAATGAAGGTCTCTGGTTATGCGCGATTATTAGAAGAAACACACAGAAAAGGTCAAGCTGCCCTTAATATCGGTGTACAAACAACTCGTTTTTATGCTAATCCTACTAGTGAATCGGTTGCCCAAGGATTTCAGCTCGGCGGATTAGCATTAAATGGTATTAATTTTCTTCGTCTACCGACATTATATTTATGTGCCTATTTATTAGGCCAAAAAATGCCCCTAACCTGGGTAGATACAATGCACTGGAATTACTCTGGTGTAATGCTTGGCATGGCGGTTACTTGTTTGCTTGTTCCTGTTGCGGCCCCTATTCTAGCGTTTGTCATGGCGGGCACCGGTTTGGCGGTGAGCTCGTTCTTTTTAAATCGGGCAATAAAACAACATTATGCCCTTGAAGGAAAGCAAGAGGAGTTAAGTGAGGCCATTTCTATTGCGCAGGAGACAATGCAAAGTATTGTTGATGAGGCTCGATTACTGCAAGAACAACTTCTCTCAGGATATGATGGACGAGCATTAGATGACGACGAATTATTGCAGTTAGAAGTGGATATAGGGAAATTAAAACAGCGTTATGAACAGCAGAAATCAACGCTTAGCGCGTTGCAAGAAGAGCATGCGTATAATGCTCAGCTTGCCGAAGAATTTAGTATGAAAAATATTAAACGACGCAGCGTTGGACTTGCCTTATCGGCAATAGCGGTCATTGGTTTGGTTGTGGCTTTATTTTTTCCTCCCGCCGGAGTGGGTATTTTAACGGCAGTAGCGCTTGTGGGGGCAGCCTATACATTAGCACCTAGCGTGATTAGGGCGGGACACTGGATTGCTGATAAAATTCATAGTCTAAAAAATCCTCATGAGGGATATATTCCTTTAAAGCCTGATGAGCCATCAGTTATTAAGGCTGCCGAATATTCTTCAACGACCAAGGCTATGCTTGGTCTTGGGACGTGTGAAGTGCTGTATGAGGCCGTCAATCCACTTCATAAGTCATTAAAGCTCGATGATGCATCGATGACTTTGCATCAAGATCAAGACTTAGCGAATGATGCATTAGCTCCGTCAGCTGAAGTACATAAAAAACATGCTGAGGTCATTGCGGAACTTTCTGAAAAAATTCCCACGACGATGCATGGGCATCTTGCGGATCACACCACTTTTTTTCATTCATAATAAAAATAAATGTAGAAGCAATTGCTAAAGCAGGTAATTTATTTTAAGTTAAAGAATACTTACATGCTGAATATAAAGCGGATGAATTAAGGAAGAAGGTCATGCTGAGTTTATTTCGTGAACAGCCACGTGCATTTCATATGCTTTTTTTTGTAGAATTATGGGAGCGGTTTGGTTTTTATACGGTGCAAGGCATTTTAACGCTGTATTTCATTCGGTTTTTAGGTTATAGCGACATTATTGCTTATTATACTTTTGGCGCTTTTTCTGCTTTAGTTTATGGCTTAGTGGTTATTGGTGGCTTTTTGGGTGACAAAGTTTTAGGAACAAAGCGTACTATTGTTGTGGGCTTAGTGGTCTTAGCTTTTGGCTATTCCTTTTTGGCCTTGACCGATAAAAATAATGTTTTTCTCGCCTTAGGTTTTATTTGTGTAGGCAATGGTTTGTTCAAAGCTAATCCCGCGAATTTATTAGGAAAATGTTATAAACCAGGTGATGTGCGCTTGCACGGGGCGTTCACGCTGTATTATATGGCGGTAAATATTGGTTCTATTGCGGCGTTAATAATTGGGCCCACTATTGCTAGCCGTTATGGTTATTCTCCTGCCTATATGTTTAGCGCCTGTGGTTTGTTATTAGGACTTGCCAATTATATGTGGCAGCGACAATATATTGCTCAGGTGCCAACACAGTCAGATCGTAAGCGTATCTCAATTATTCAATGGGGTCTTCTGGGCGGCGGCGTTGTACTGGTTGCATGGTGTGCTGCTTATTTATTACAGCATATTTTATTTGCGCAGAATTTATTATGGCTGGTTACTTTTTCTGCTTGTAGTTATTTCTTTTATTTAATGAGCAAAGAAGATAAATATACTCGTATTAAAATGTTGATGGCCTTTATTTTAATGTTGGAAGCTATTGTGTTTTTCGTACTTTATCAACAAATGCCTACCTCTTTAAATTTATTTGCGGTAAATAATGTGCATGCACAATTGTTTGGTATTGCAATTGATCCTCAAACATTTCAAGTTTTAAATCCCATTTGGATAATTATTATGAGTCCTTTATTAGCGCTAGGCTATAAAGTACTACATAAAAAAAATAAGGTTTTTGCTGTGCCGCATAAATTTGCGCTAGGTATGAGCTTATGTGGCCTTAGTTTTTTAATTCTTTATTGTTCCCGTTATTTTTATAGTGGTAATGGTATGGTTTCTTCTTGGTGGTTAATTGGCAGCTACTTTTTTCAAAGTATGGGCGAGCTTTTGGTTTCCGCTTTAGGAACAGCAATGGTTGCCGAATTAGTTCCTGCTTCTATTGCCGGTTTTGTTATGGGCATATGGTTTTTAACATCGGCTGTTGCCGGTTTTTTAGGCGCGACCGTTGCTTCTTATACTGCCTTGCCGCAGCATATTAAACCAGGGGTAGAGTCCTTAATTATTTATACTGATGTGTTTGCCTATATTGGTTGCGTGACCTTAGCGATTGCTCTATTAATGTGGTTATTTGCCCCTGTGTTAAGTCGCTATATTGCTATTAAAAAAGAAGAGGTGGAAGAGAGTTCTAATGAAACATTAATGTCGCTTAGCAATATTTCGTAAGCCAAGATAATGTCATTACCGATGAATGCGGCGTTATTGCGTGCATCAAGAGTTAGCGAATGGATGGATTAAAATAGTCCGCTCTTGTTTTTTTTTTCATCAATATAGTGCTTTTTGGTAAATAAAAGATTAAAATAAACCAACTTTGTCCCATTAATGATCTATAGCCGCATGAATATTGCTAATCATTTCATGGAATAACATGAGATGACTATATGAAACAAGAGATAATCTTAAGCCGCTCATCACTGGAGTTAATTCAGCAATATGAGCGTGTGGCGAAGATAACCTCCTTAACGGCAACCTCCTCTATTGCAATCACTAAACTTTTAGATTGGTTGGTGACTGATGGGGGGGGGAAGTTTTGCTGCTAATGACAAACAATGCATTGCGGCGGATATGTCCTCTCATCTATTACATGACATCTATTTAGCGTTGCATGATGATCCTGATGCAATAGATACGTTACCTGCCCATAAAGCCCATTCTATTCGTTTTTACCTTATTGCATGTGCGGGTGCTTTTGTTGCTGCGTGTGATGGTTTTGATGCGATTAATACGCTATTAAGTACTTTTTTTGTCTTTCCAGCACTTATTATTCCTGCCGCGATTATTTTCTCTGCATTGTCTGTGCTCTTCTTTAGTTGTTTGAATATTGAGCGAATAGCCGAAGGATTCAATTTGGCCTTATGGGCCCCTAAATTATTAGATTTATATTTTCTTCAGTTGATGCATATTAAAGCGATTCATAAAAAGTTGAGCCTTATTAATCTAGCCGATTTATCTTTATCGGAACTGCACGAGTTGCAGCAGGTGATTGGTTTAGTGCATAAAAAATATCTTTTGCTCATTAATGATAGCACGCCTTTTCTTAATATAACAACGAACGGTTCATTATCTTTCTTTAAAAAAATGCTCCTAGGTATTGCGGGCGTCTTTTTTTTCAGCACCGGATTTTCCACCGGACAATCGGTTATTGCAGCATTTTTAGCGCTGTTTTTTGTGCAAACAACGCTGGTTTTACCTGTGTTTATTTTTGCTTTAAGCGTGGCGTTAGCGGCATTTAGTTTTTTTTGGTGGGGGGATAAACAGGAATTGAATAAATCCGTTAGCAGTTTACTCGGCTTTAATGAAGAGAAAATAATGCAACTATGTGAGCCTGAACACATTGCGCAACAAGAAAAAGAACTGCAGCAATTAGAGGAACAAATTAGTAGTATGCTGCGCTTAAAAGAACAGCGATGCATCATGCCACAACCGGTGGCGCAAGAGGCGCCGGCAGTGTCTGTATTGCCGTCTTTATTATTCTTTAAACCGCAAAGCACATGTGCTACTCAAAAGCCAGCTCCCGCAACGTGTTCGCAAGAGCTAAAAATAGAACGACATGAATCTTGCGGACAAGTAACTAGAGGGCACACTCATTATGGTCAGCAGCCCTTAGACAACGTACCTGAAGAACAAGAGCATACGATGCGTTTGCGAGCGGCGACGCTATAGGGCCATTATTGTAGCTAAAGAACATGCAAAATATTTTTAACAAATGGTATGGTAATTTTGCGTTGCGCTTGTAGTGATGCATTATCTAAGGTATCGAGTAATTGGAGAAGATCATGCATGTTGCGTGAATAGCGGTTAATTAAGAACTGGCCAACATTATGAGGTAATTCAAATCCTCTATGTAATGCCACCGATCTTAGGGTATTTATTTTTTCTTCATCATTCAATTCGTTTAAGGCGATTACCAATCCCCAACCTAGACGTGAGCGTAAATCAGCGAGTTGAATTGGAACAATATGAGGCGGTGTTATTCCGGAAATAATTAACATGGAGCGCTCATTATCTTTTATTTTATTATATAAATGAAATAGGGCTTCTTCCCAACTCTTATCTGCGGCAATCGCATCTATATCATCAATACAAATTAATGTTTGTTCTTCAATCCCTTCGATAGATTCTGGCCCCCATTCTTTTAATAACGATAAAGGAAGATAGGTCGCCGTTTGTGTAGTACTTATAGCCTGACAGCATCCTTGGAGGATGTGTGATTTACCACTGCCATTAGGGCCCCAAAGATATAATATGTTTTCACCCTTCATGGCCAGCATCGCAGATAATTGTTGGTGTAGCAGGTGATTATTATGCCAGTTAAAATTATGTAGGGTTGCTTCATCGTTTAATTGTATTGCTAAAGCTAACTGCTTGTTCATTATATTAATTCTTTTTTTGGCCATGCCTTATGCCAACCAATCCATAAATAATGTACATAAGTGGTGCACGTGGCCACTGCTGTAATATAAATAAGTGCAGTCATTAAATAAGGCGAACATTTAAAATAAGCGAGTTCAAATAAACATACTGTGACCAGAAGAAGTTGCAGCATGGTATTTAATTTGCTGAGATAAGTGGGTTCAAAATCCAATTTTCGACGAATAAACCAATACCAAGCAAGTACCCCCATCGAGATTGAAAAATCTCTAAAGAAAACTAAGATCACCAGCCACCAAGGCAAAAAGCCTAATACCGCCAGCGAAATAAAGCTTGAGGCAACTAATAGTTTATCCGCTAAAGGATCAAGGAATGAACCTAAAAAACTTTGCCAATAGAAATGGCGCGCCAACCAGCCATCCAGGCAGTCGGTTAATCCGGCTAATATAAAAATATAAAATGCATTTATATAATGCTGATCAAATAGATATAACACAAAAGGAACAATTAATCCCAGGCGAAATAATGTTAAAGCATTAGGTATATGTTTTAGTATTATAGGCATATGATTTGTCCGTGTCCGTTTAAACGTAAATAAGCACCTGTTTAGGTCGCATTATCACATCATCAGTATACATTAAAAAAACAGTTCATCCAGAGTAAACCTATCTAATAGATTTATTGAATTCCATATCGCCTACGTTCTGCGCATAAAGCATGGAATCTAGTTTCGAACATGCTCGTGCATGGTTTGAATTCCACGCATAAAGCGTGGAACGTAGGCATAAGTGCCGTATTTTATGCTTAAAATTTTTTTATATGTTTCAAGTCTCATCTCTACGTTCTGTGGCTTGTCCCATAGATATCTACATAAACTCCTAAGGTCTTGCGTTTTCCCCTACAAGCCTTATCCAGTAAGGCCTGTAGGGAGTGGTGTAGATACCTATGGGCTTGTACACAGGATCTAGAAATAGGACAAGATCGTTGGATATCGTGCATAAAGCCCGGTACGTAGGCAATTAGAAAAATTTTAACCACTCATGCTCTCGCCCTGATCCTGCCGCGATTGATGTCTTAAGCATATAAGAATAGTATACAATATGCCTTGTGGTGTCATCTTTCTCAATATTATTGATTTTTATTTTTACGATAAATAATTGCGGTATGTCCTATCATTTGCACTAATTCAGCATCTAACGCAGTACACAATTCGGCTGTCATTGCGATACGATCTTCTCGATCAGCACCATTAATTTTCACTTTGATTAATTCATGAGCATCCAAGGCAATTCCAGTTTCTGCAATAACTGCTTCTGTTAAGCCTTTTGCGCCAAGAAGAATGACTGGTTTTAGATGATGGGCTTGTGCTTTTAGTGATTTTCTAAATGAAGTATCCAATTAATTTGTTTCCTGTAAACTAAAAATGGCAAATTATTGCACGTTTTGCTGGGAAACGGTAGTAAAATTCAGTATGATATGGAAAATTCATTGACTTAGTTGAATAATGCGCCGTTCAAAAAGTAGTAAACGTTGGTTACAAGAACATTTTGATGATGTATATGTCAAAAAAGCTCAAGCAGAAGGCTTTCGCAGCCGTGCTGTTTATAAATTAAAAGAGGTTGATGAAAAAGAATCATTACTTAAACCTGGGATGACTGTGGTCGATTTAGGTGCAGCTCCTGGGGGATGGACCCAATATGTTACCCAGAAATTAAATGGTAGCGGGACAATTATCGCGCTAGACATCTTGCCGATGGATGCTCTTCCTGATGTGCATGTAATTCAAGGTGACTTTAGGGAAGATGAGGTACTGCAAGAATTAATAAAAGTAACTCCAGAGCAAGGTGTGGACTTGATATTATCAGATATGGCCCCAAATATGAGTGGTAGTTCGGCAATTGATATTCCCCGAGCAATGTATTTAGTGGAGTTGGCTTTTGATTTTGCAAACCAGATGTTAAAGCCTGGTGGTAATTTATTAGTGAAAGTTTTTCATGGTGTAGG
>CAZSAO010000002.1:0-44006 GCA_964605275.1 uncultured Legionella sp. | reverse complement strand
GGTATGATGCTGATTAAAATATTTCATGGCGCTGGGTTTGATGAGTTATTGAAAGAGGTGCGTACCATCTTTGCGAAAGTGAGTGTTAAAAAGCCATTGGCTTCGCGTTCGCGCTCAAAAGAAACCTATTTGCTGGCAAAGGGCTATAATTTATAGTAGCTTTATAGTAGGTTATTTTTATTTAACAAAGCGCTAAGTAACTTAAAAGAGGTTAATACTTTGAACGACATGGTTAAAAATTTATTTTTATGGCTGATTATTGCAGTTGTTCTTGTTTCGGTATTCAGTAATTTTGGCCCACGTACCTCCGTTACTGAAAAGGTATCCTATAGTCAATTTTTAAAAGAAGTTGAGCAGGGTGCTGTGACTTCTGTTACCGTTGAAGATAATAAAATTATCAAAGGTCTTACCAAAAATAACAAACATTTTGTTACGTATATGCCTGTGCCAGATAATGCGCTATTAGGGCAATTATTGAAGAGCAATGTTGATGTTAACGGCCAAGAAAAGCAACAAGAAAGCTTTTTACTGCATTGGTTTATGAATTGGTTACCCATGTTGCTGTTAGTAGGAATTTGGGTCTTTTTTATGCGACAAATGCAAGGTGGCGGTGGCCGAGGAGCCATGTCTTTTGGACGTTCGCGAGCGCGTTTATTAGGTGAAGATCAAGTTAAAGTGACTTTTGCTGATGTGGCTGGTGTGGATGAAGCAAAAGATGAAGTAAAAGAGTTGGTTGATTTCTTAAAAGACCCCAGTAAATTCCAAAATCTTGGTGGTCGTATTCCTCGTGGTGTTTTATTGGTCGGCTCTCCTGGTACAGGTAAAACGTTATTGGCACGAGCCGTGGCAGGAGAGGCGAAAGTTCCCTTCTTTACTATTTCCGGCTCAGATTTTGTCGAAATGTTTGTTGGTGTGGGTGCATCACGAGTTCGAGATATGTTTGAGCAGGCCAAAAAGCACGCTCCTTGCATTATTTTTATTGATGAGATTGATGCGGTAGGACGACATCGAGGCGCAGGTTTGGGGGGCGGGCACGATGAGCGCGAACAAACCTTGAATCAACTATTAGTTGAAATGGATGGTTTTGAAGGCAGTGAAGGCGTTATTGTTGTTGCTGCGACGAACCGACCCGATGTGTTAGATCCCGCATTGTTACGACCTGGGCGTTTTGACCGACAAGTTGTTGTGCCCTTACCTGATATTCGTGGGCGAGAACAAATTTTACGCGTACATCTACAAAAAGTTCCTGTTGATGACAGCGTACAAGTAATGCCTATTGCTCAGGGAACTCCTGGTTTTTCTGGTGCTGATTTAGCCAATCTAGTGAATGAGGCTGCTCTTTTTGCTGCACGTTCTAATAAGCGTCATGTCAGCATGATTGAATTGGAAAAAGCCAAAGATAAAATTATGATGGGCGCAGAACGTCGTTCGATGGTCATGGATGATAATGAAAAAAGACTCACCGCATATCATGAAGCCGGCCATGCTATTGTTGGATTATCGGTCCCAGAGCATGACCCTGTTTATAAAGTGTCTATTATCCCACGCGGACGTGCATTAGGTGTGACGATGTTCTTACCTGATCAAGACCGATACAGTCATAGTCGACGTCGTTTAGAAAGTCAGTTAGCCAGTTTATTTGGCGGGCGAGTTGCCGAAGAGTTAATCTTTGGGGAAGAGGGCGTGACCACGGGTGCATCCAATGACATCATGCGATCTACGGAGATTGCGCGAAAAATGGTAACCGCTTGGGGACTATCCCCTTTAGGTCCTTTAACCTTTGGCGAAGAACAAGAGGAGGTCTTTTTGGGTCGCTCTATGAATAAGCAAAAGGATATGTCCGATAGAACGGCACAACAAATTGATGAGGAAGTTCGTGCAATTATTGACAGAAATTATCAGCATGCGAAACAAATTTTAATAAACAATATGGATACGTTGCATTTAATGGCGGCGAGTTTAATTAAATATGAAACAATAGATAGCAAACAACTTGCAGAAATTATGTCGGGCAAAGAACCTTCACCTCCTGCCGATTGGGGATCAGAAACACCTTTAGATAAAAATGGCGAAGATTCAACGCAAAATCCATCTGGTATAAAATCAGTGAATGATGAATCAATAATTAATCCTTTGGAAGATCATTAATTATTAGTTATTAATCAGGGTAAACACATCTAAATTTTGACCATAAAATACGGCACAATATTTATGTTCCTCGCTTCATGCGGGGAATTATTTTTTGTATCCGCGCAAAGGGTATAATTATATTTTATAGTATGTGTATGAACGTGGGATGATTTAAATGAATGCGCGGCAATTGAACCATTGGTTAGAATCGAGTAATCAATCGCGTTGCTCTACTCTAGTTCGCAAGCCCCTGCTGATGGGTATTGTTAATATAACACCAAACTCCTTTTCTGATGGGGGCGCGTATCTTGTTGCTGATAAGGCACTAACGCATGCATTGAGATTGGCAGAGCAAGGGGCTGATATTATTGATCTTGGTGGAGAGTCTACCAAACCAGGGGTGCAAGATGTCTCGTTAGATGAAGAACTACAGCGAGTCATTCCTGTCATTGAGCGCATTAGAATGTATTCTGATGTATGTATTTCTATTGATACATATAAGCCTTTAGTAATGAATGCGGCGGTGAATGCCGGAGCTAATCTTATTAATGATGTGTATGCCCTGCGTCAAGACGGCGCGTTGGCAATGGCCGCACAATTAGATGTACCTGTGTGCTTAATGCATATGCAAGGACAGCCCCGTACCATGCAAGATAGGCCTGAATATAAAAAAGGGATTATGTACGCTTTGAATGATTTTTTTGTTGAGCGCGTGCATGCATGCACTGCCGGAGGAATAGCAACAAATCGGTTAATTATTGATCCAGGGTTTGGTTTTGGTAAGCGTATGCAAGACAATATGGCGATGCTGCGGGAATTAAGGCAATTACACGATTTTGCTCTACCTATTTTATTAGGTGTTTCGCGCAAAAGCAGCATCGGAGTTTTATTAAATAAGCCGGCTCATGAACGAGTAATCGGCAGTGTTGCTTTGGCAGTCCATGGTGTATTAAATGGCGCACAGATCATTCGTGCTCATGATGTAGATGAGACAAAGCAAGCATTACAGGTGATAGAGGCTATTTACGCCACAGGCAACACGTGATGCATATATTTTATCAAAGATATCACATGAATTAATTTAAGAGGTAGAAGCGGATGAAACAACGGAAATATTTTGGTACCGATGGAATACGCGGTTTTGTGGGACAATCAAACATTAATCCTGAGTTTGTTTTAAAACTGGGTTGGGCTGTAGGCCGTGTTTTAGCGGATGGACCTAGTAAAAAAGTAGTGATAGGTAAAGATACACGTGTTTCTGGTTATATGCTTGAATCAGCTCTAGAAGCAGGCTTAGCTGCTGCAGGTATGGATGTTGTTTTGTTAGGCCCTATGCCTACGCCTGGAATTGCTTATTTAACTCAAACATTGCGTGCTAATGCGGGTATAGTGATTAGCGCATCACATAATCCTTATTATGATAATGGGATTAAATTCTTTTCGGCTGAAGGGGGCAAGCTTCCTGATCATTTAGAATTAGAGATAGAAGCGGAATTAGAAAAACAATTACAAACCGTGGGTTCAAACCAATTTGGTAAAGCAAAACGCATTAATGATGCAACCGGGCGTTATATTGAGTTTTGTAAATCAACAATCCCTCCGTTAACTCGTTTAGCCGGATTAAAAATCGTCGTTGATTGTGCTAATGGCGCAACCTACCATGTGGCACCGAATGTATTTGCCGAATTAGGTGCAGATGTTATTGCCATTAATGATCAGCCTAATGGGTTTAATATCAATCAAAATTGCGGTTCTACTGCTCCGGAGCAATTACGGCAAAAGGTTTTGGATTGTGGCGCTGATTTGGGTATTGCGTTAGATGGGGATGGCGATCGTGTGTTCTTAGTGGATTCGGATGGCAATATCATTGATGGGGATCAAATTCTTTATATTATCGCTAAAGACCGCTTACAACGCGGGATGTTACATGGTGGTGTTGTTGGTACGTTAATGAGCAATTATGGCTTAGAATTAGCAATAAATGCCTTGGGTGCGCCTTTTATTCGTACGCAAGTAGGCGATCGCTATGTTATTGAAGCGTTAAAAGAAAAAAATTGGAAGATAGGCGGCGAAACATCAGGGCATATTGTTTGTCTTGATAAAACAACAACTGGCGATGGCATTGTTGCAGCGTTACAAGTATTAACTATTATGGTGAAACAAAATAAAACATTAATGCAGTTACTAGAAGGGATTACATTATTACCGCAAGCGCTTATTAATTTAAAAACAGATAAAGCAATTGAATTAGCGAAAAATGTCCAGGTGATTAATGCCGTAGCACGTTTGGAACAAAGCATTAAAGGAGAAGGGCGGGTATTACTAAGACCTTCCGGCACTGAACCGGTATTACGTGTTATGGTGGAAGGAAAAGATAACGTTAGTGTACAACAACAAGCTCAAGCCTTATGTGATGAAATAAGCGCAATAAGCCAAGAGTTAATCTCGTGTCATGAGCCTCATTAACTAAGGAGCATCCTAAGGAGTATCCTTAAGTTAAAGACAGCAATTTTGGATGAAAAATTATGTCATCTAGAACTGACATACTCCACGGAAATGTTTTACTTTCTCAAGCTCTACATACCGCTACTTGTTCGCGGTATGTAGAGCTTGAATCCCACTATACTGGATAACTACTTTTGAGCATTTAATAAACTATATTGCTGACAAAAAAATGAGGGCAATGTATAATTTTTTGCATGAATCAAATTGTTAATATTAACATGAGGATTAAATTCATGGCTGCTCATTCACCTGAAAAATTAAAGTTACTTAATAAACTGCAAGAATCTATTAATATATTGCAAGCGCAATTTTTGAGTGCATAGATCTCATATTCCCCATTAATCTGCAATGAAACGTCTCACTCCAGCGCATGTTTTTATTATCCAGGACATGAGCTGGCTACACATATTTGTGCCTCTTCAATAAGACGTGTAGACGTTGTCTTAAAAAATGAAGGCTGTTTTGTGTATTCATGCGCCATTTTTCCGGTTATGTTACCTATAATCATATTAAAACAATCTTCAATCAGCTCCCATATTTTGAGCAAACCTCTATGTCTTTTAAGCGGGGTATAGCGCGCATCATCTAATAGTGCAGGTATTTTCTTGCCTGGTTTGTCATCATTATAAATAGTGGCTAATGATAAAAAAATATGTCGCAATAGCTGTGCTTCAATATTATGAGTGTTTTGTAATTTTTTATAATGCGCGTATATGTTTTGCAATGCTTGGGGTAACGCTTTAAGTACGTCATGATTAAACGAATGAATATCTTCTAGCGGATAATGAGGCTTTGAAGATAATAAAGCGCTGCAATCTTCATCAGGCTTAGGAGTTATTCGTTGATAACTTAGCAGTACATCAAGCTCATCTTTGGTATCTATTTCGAAATGAATATCTTTTAACAAATAAAAGTATTTATAGAACGCGTCACTTTCTTTTGGGCTGTTTATTGCTTGTTGATGAACCGCGATGTACCAATTTTTTATTTCTTCAGGCTTACTTGTCATGGCATGTAAGATATCTTGATGCCATAGATTCATTTGTTCTACTGCAATAAACTTATCATCTGTTCTATTGTTGGCATGACTATTATTCGTAAAGGGGCTGAATTGTTCACTAGAAATGGAGCTGGTATCACTCACTACTAGGGTATTAATCGATGTGTTGGTAGGTGTTCGGGTAAGGTATTCGTGCTCTTCAATAGCTAGGGGTGTTGTTGGAAGTAGTAAGGAGAGGGTACTAATAGACTCTTCGGGCTGAGTATTCTCCAACTCTCGCTCTATTGTTAATGATTCATGGATTGGAGAGTAATTTAATAATTGTGAGAATTCGCTTGAGCTGGGCTGCACGTTTATTAATGATCTCAACTCTTGGTTGTGGTTGCTTAACGAATCATAATTTTTATTTTCAATGTCTTTTTTTTGTTGTTCTAAGTGATTTAGTTCTTCGCTTAACTCTGTTTCAAGTGCTTTTTTTTGCTCATCTATAGTGTTAAGAGCTTTTTCATGCAACGTTAAAGTGCATACTTTTGCATCAAACTGACATCGTTCTTTTTGCATTTTTATTTGTTTCTCTTCTGCATTATATTGCTGGATTTGTACGTATAATAATTCAAGTTGCTCAATGCATTGCAAATAGATATTTTGTTTTTCACTTAATAAATTTATAGTGGTTGTTAGATGTTCGTCATCTATTTTATCTAATTCTGCTTTTGGCGGAAGAGATGTATCAAGAGGTTCAGATAAGTCATATTTAGTACGAACATCAGCAAGTTCAACTAATATATTATTTAATTGTGTTAATAATTGTTCTATTGTTTTAAACGTATTTTTTTGTTCGGTAATAAATGCAATATTCGTAAGAAGACATTTTATATAATGATCATTAAAAGAGGAGGTGGCGGCACAAAAACCATCAGAAGATTGAGGTAATGGCAATTGATTAATCAGACTTATCGTTTCGTCCATAAGTTTACGTTCTTCGCTAGATACTTCGTGTAATGTACTGGACGCTATTTTGTTAAATAATGTAAGTTGACTTTGCAGATTCGTTTGCTCAGCATTATTTTTTTTTGCAATTAGGGAGACTTTTCTAAATTCTTCCTGCCTGTTTTTTAGCTCGTTTAGCGTATTTTGTACCCTTTTTTGTTTAAGTAATAACTCTAAATATTCTCTGGTATGGCGTGTTACACGTTGTTCTTCTTTGTGTTTTTCTGGTTCTTGATATAAATCAATGGCGGTAAATGGATTTAAATAAGCAAAAATAGTATTCTCTTTTTGTTCTTCATTTAATAACAGCTCTTCTAAGGACTTATTTTGTCTGCTGCGACTGATATTTGATTTTATTTGCTCATTAATAGCAGAAAAAGAATTAAGTGCGTCAGTGATATCTTTTTGTTTTTGTATTAAATTAGCTTCTTCTTCTTGCAATACTTTCTCACCTTCCTCCATCGAAAGATAGGTTGCAAACTTTTGCTGTAACACGTCAATTTTGGGTTCATATTGGTTTATGATACTTAAATCACGTGCTATTTTTTGTCTTATTACTTTATTTTGTGTATCAAAGGGAATAGTAGGATCGTATTTATCACAATGATATCGTATTAGACAATCATTAAGTTGTGTAATTAATGATTGTTTTTGCTCTTTTAGCTGCACGAGTTTTTTTTGACCAAGTGGACGCATTAGCTCTGTTTCTTCATGCTCTATTTTGCCTTTATATTTTTGCATGAACAGGTATTGCGTTTTTGTTAATTCACTTGGCGAGTTCATTAGCGAGGCGGTGCGTGTAATAAAGGTTTCATATTCTTTTGATTGTAATATCATTTTAGCAAATTTATTGCATGTTTGAGTTAATTCATTACGTGTTTCTTTTATTCGTTTGTTGATTGTTTTTAAAGTGTTATCCAATTTTTGCTCCTCTTTTTGCAATGCGTGCAAGTCCTGTTGAACAGCAAGTAAGTCATCATACTCTATTTGTAACGCATCAAGTTTTTGCTTTTTCCGTAGGCCTTGTGTTGCCGTTTGATAAAGCGCGAGTAGCTCTGGATAGCCCCGCTGGAAATCTAAAGAGGTTCTTAGCTGTTGAAATGCAGTGGATTGGCTAAAAAAAACAGTAATCTGCTCAAATGATAAAGGTTCAGGCAAAAGGGATATTTTATTGATTATCTCGACGATTAGGTGATTCATTGCAGGGCGGCCTCCTTTAGAAAACTCTATATATGCGCATCTTCAGCTCTATTTTTAAATAACATTAAATAAAAAAGCAATAAGGCTACACATATAAAAAAAGATTAGTTATAGTGCGTTTTGAATCTAGGAGGCATTATGCGACAAAAAATGGTAATAGGTAATTGGAAAATGAATGGCCAATTACATCAAATAACTGATTTAGTTAATGAGTTAAATGAGTTGATTCCATTAGATAATAAAGCTGAAGTAGCTATTATTCCTCCCGCATTATATATTTCGCAAGTACGTCAGTTAGCAAACAAAGGGATAAAGGTGGGGGGACAAAATATTTATCCACAAGATAAAGGTGCCTATACTGGCGAAATCTCTGCGCCGATGCTGCGTGATCTGCATTGTGAGTATGTTTTAGTGGGGCATTCTGAGCGAAGACAGCATTTTCAGGAAAATGAAAATTTTGTCGCAGAAAAATTCCACCAGGCGAAAGTTCATGGTATTATACCTATTCTTTGTGTTGGTGAAACACTGCTTGAGCGTGAAAGCGGACAAACAGAACAAGTAATACGCAAACAACTACTTGCTGTAAGTCATCAAGATAACAATTGCTTTCAACATTGTGTCGTAGCATATGAGCCTGTATGGGCTATAGGTACGGGCAAAACAGCAACACCGGAACAAGCACAAGAAATACATCAATTCATTAGAGAGTTGATTAAAACAATAAACGAAAATGACGCGCAACAATTAAGCCTTTTGTATGGCGGTAGTGTGACGGAACATAATGCGAAAGCACTGTTTGCAATGCCCGATATTGATGGTGGTTTGATTGGTGGTGCCTCATTAAATGCAAAACAGTTTGTGGAAATTATTAAATGTATCAATTGATATTAATGATTCATGTATTAGTGGCTATTACCTTGATTGGTTTAGTATTAATACAACATGGTAAAGGTGCAGATATTGGTGCAGCATTTGGTTCTGGTGCATCTAATACTTTATTTGGTAGCCAAGGAACAGGTGGTTTCTTGTTTAAATTCACGGGTGCATTAGCGATCACTTTTTTTATTACGAGTGTGGCGTTATCCTCTATTTTAGCAAGTAAATACCAAAATGCAGAGCAACAAGCTATTCCACAACAAAATCAAGTACAACAAAATACTGTTCCTGTACCTGTTGAACAAAATAAGAGTGGAATATAAAAAGAATATAATATTATATGAATGTACTATAATAAAAGCGTTCTATAAGTTATAACAACACTGCCGAAGTGGTGGAATTGGTAGACACGCCGTCTTGAGGGGGCGGTGGCGTAAAGCTGTGCCGGTTCGAGTCCGGCCTTCGGCACCATTTTAATCCGAGCCATGGTGAGCAAATGCTATCTCAATATTTACCCGTACTCGTTTTCATTATTATTGCTCTTGGTTTAGGCCTGGCAATGATGGGCGCAGGAACACTGCTGTCAACGCATAAACCTGATCCAGAAAAAAATGCACCCTATGAGTGTGGTTTTGGTGCATTTGAAAGTTCTCATATACCTTTTAATGTGCGATTTTATTTAGTTGCCATTTTGTTCATCATTTTTGATTTAGAAACCGCATTCTTTTTTCCATGGGCTCTTGCCTTACGAACAATAGGCTGGTTTGGTTTTGGCGCAATGATGTTATTTTTAGGTTTATTAGTCATTGGATTTATTTATGAATGGAAACGCGGTGCATTAGAATGGGAGTAGTTTTTCCTATTGTACTTACGTTATTTTACATTTAACTGCTTAGAGGCGAGTGATGGCGGTTGCAGAATTGCAAGAAAAAGGTTTTTGTACCACAACAGTTGATAAATTATTAGGATGGGCGCGTAGTGGTTCTATGTGGCCTATGACCTTTGGTTTGGCTTGTTGTGCTGTTGAGATGATGCACGTAGGCGCCGCACGATATGACTTGGATAGGTTTGGTATTATTTTTCGTCCTAGTCCGCGTCAATCGGACGTGATGATTGTAGCGGGTACCTTGTGTAATAAAATGGCACCTGCATTAAGAAAAGTATACGATCAAATGTCAGAGCCGCGTTGGGTTATTTCAATGGGTTCATGTGCTAATGGTGGCGGATATTATCATTATTCTTACTCTGTAGTGCGTGGTTGTGATCGTATAGTGCCAGTAGATGTATATGTTCCCGGTTGTCCTCCAACTGCTGAAGCACTTTTATATGGTATTATTCAATTGCAAAACAAGATTAGACATAAAAAAATCTTGGAAGCCTAATCAGGTCTATCTTAAAGGTACACATTAAATGACTAAAAGCGATTATTTAGTTAAACAGCTTAATGCCGAATTGGCAGAATATATCAAGCAAATAACTTGTGCGCATAATGAAGTAACACTTGAATGTGAAATCCATCAAGTTAAAGCATTGCTTCATTCATTACGTGATATGGACGTTTTTTTCTTCGATCAGCTTATCGATCTTTGTGGTGTAGATTATTTACATTACGGGCAATTTGATTGGAAAACAGATAGTGCGACAGAAAATGGGTTTTCTCGCGGAGTAGAGCCTAAAAAAAGACAAGCGTCCACATTAGATAAGCCTCGTTTTGCCGTTGTTTATCACTTATTGTCTACTAAACACAACCATCGCCTACGTGTTAAAGTTTATGCTGATGAGATGCATTTAATCGTTCCTTCCGTTCATGACTTATGGAAAGGTGCTGATTGGTTTGAGCGTGAAGCATATGACTTATATGGCATTTTATTCGAAGGGCATCCTGATTTACGCCGGTTGTTAACTGACTATGGTTTTATCGGCCATCCGTTTCGCAAAGATTTTCCTCTCAGCGGTCATGTTGAAATGCGTTATGATGCAAAAGCGGCAAAAGTTATTTATGCCCCTGTTGAGATTACGCCCCGAACATTAGTTCCTAAAGTTATTCGCAACGATAATCGCTATATAGTTAATGAAGGTGGCGAAGAATGATTGAATTAAAAAATTACACGTTAAACTTTGGTCCTCAGCATCCTGCGGCGCATGGTGTATTGCGTTTAGTTATGGAGCTTGAGGGGGAAACGATTGTTCGTTCTGACCCTCATATTGGTTTATTGCATCGAGCAACTGAAAAACTGATTGAAACAAAGCCATATATTCAAAATATTGGTTATATGGATCGCTTAGATTATGTCTCAATGATGTGTAATGAGCATGCTTATGTTCGAGCCATCGAAAAATTATTAAATGTTGAGGCACCGATTAGAGCTCAATACATTCGCACTTTATTTGATGAAGTCACGCGGGTATTAAATCATCTGTTATGGTTAGGTGCTGTAGCATTAGATCTTGGCGCTATGACTGTATTTCTTTATTGCTTTCGCGAGCGTGAAGATTTATTTGATTGCTACGAAGCCGTGTCCGGTGCACGTATGCATGCAACCTATTATCGTCCTGGCGGTGTAGCGCGTGATCTACCAGAAACAATGCCGCAATATAAAGCGTCTCGCTGGCATAGTGAGCGTGAAGTAGATAAAATGAATGAAACACGCCAAGGCTCGCTGCTTGATTTTCTTTGGTCATTTACGGAACGTTTTCCTAAATGTATTGATGAGTATGAAACATTACTCACTGAAAATCGTATTTGGAAGCAACGAACGGTAGATATTGGGGTGGTTTCTCCCGAAAATGCATTGCAGTGGGGCTTTACTGGCCCAATGTTACGTGCTTCGGGCGTTGCTTGGGATTTACGTAAAAAGCAAACTTATGCAGCATATGAACATATAGATTTTGATATTCCTGTTGGCAAAACAGGAGACTGTTATGATCGTTATTTAGTTCGTGTTGCAGAATTAAGAGAATCTAATCGGATTATTCGCCAATGCATTGAATGGCTGCGGAAAAATCCTGGTCCGGTTAAAATTGATGACCATAAAATTTCACCACCCGCTCGTGTAACGATGAAACATGATATGGAAGCGTTAATTCATCACTTCAAATTATTTTCTGAAGGTTTTTGTTTACCGGAGGGAGAAGTTTATAGTGCAGTTGAAGCGCCTAAAGGTGAATTTGGTATTTATATGATTTCCGATGGTGCTAATAAGCCTTATCGCGTAAAAATTCGTGCGCCAGGTTTTGCTCATCTCTCTAGTTTTGATGAGATGGCTCGTGGTCATTTACTCGCCGATGGTGTTGCTATTTTAGCAAGCCAAGATATCGTATTTGGTGAAATCGACCGCTAATTATTATTTATAAAGACACACATAATTACTTTACAAAGGTTTTCAAATGTCTGAACAGTCTGAAAAAATTTTGCAACGCTATATGTCTGTAGAGCAAATGAACGATATTGATCGGGAGATAGCAAAGTATCCCCAAGAGCAACGTCAATCTGCTGTGATGAGTACATTGAGAATTGTTCAAGAAGCACATGGTCATTTAACGAGTGAGTTAATGGATGCCGTGGCTCATTATCTTCATATGTTTCCTATAGCAGTGTATGAAGTAGCCAGCTTTTATACTATGTATGAGCATAAACCTGTAGGAAAGCATCTAATTAATGTATGCACTAATATATCGTGCTTGTTACGTGATTCTAAAAAAGTAGTAGAACATTTAGAACATAAGTTGGGCATTAATTTAGGTGAAACTACAGATGATGGGCGTTTTACTTTACGCTCAGTTGAATGCCTTGGTGCGTGTGTGCATGCGCCAATGATGCAAGTAGATAAAGATTATCATGAAAATCTAACTACTGAGTCTATAGATAAAGTATTGGAACAATACCAATAAGGTGCTGCAATGGTTGAACAAAATCAAGTTTGTTATCGAACGTTACATTTGCCAAATTCCTGGACTTTATCCGCCTATGAGCAGGTTGGTGGATATAGTGCATGGCGTAAAATTTTAGAAGAGCAAACCCCTCCACAACAAATTATTGATGAATTAAAAAAATCAGCTCTGCGAGGGCGAGGTGGTGCCGGGTTTCCTACAGGACTAAAATGGAGTTTCATGAATAGAAACAGTCCTGGGCAGAAATATGTGGTATGTAATTCGGATGAGGGTGAGCCTGGTACGTGTAAAGATAGAGATATTCTTGCACTAAATCCACATCAGCTTATTGAAGGTATGGCTATCGCAGGTTATGTAATTGGTGCCACCGTTGGTTATAACTATATTCGCGGTGAGTTCTGGCAACCTTATGAGCGTACCGAAGCCGCCCTAAAAGAAGCATATGAGGCAGGATTGCTTGGTGCAAATATTTTAGGCTCTGGCGTTGATTTTAATTTATTTAATCATCTAGGTGCTGGCGCTTATATTTGTGGTGAAGAAACAGCGCTCTTGAATTCTATCGAAGGCAAAAAAGGCCAGCCGCGTTTTAAACCTCCTTTTCCAGCCAATTATGGGTTGTACGGGAAACCAACTACTATCAATAATACAGAAACCTTTGCCTCAGTGCCCGTGATTATGGAGCAAGGTGGTGAGTGGTTCTTAAATCTTGGTAAGCCAAATAATGGTGGAACAAAATGCTTTAGTGTAAGTGGCCATGTTAATAAACCTGGAAACTTTGAAATTCCATTAGGCACGCCATTTAAAACATTGCTCGAATTAGCGGGTGGGATGCTCCATAATCGTAAGATTAAAGCAGTAATTCCCGGTGGTTCTTCAATGCCTGTATTGCCTGGTGAGGTAATGATGGAATTAGATATGGATTATGATAGTATCCAAAAAGCAGGCTCTGGTTTAGGTTCTGGAGCGGTGATTATCATGGATGAAACAACGTGCATGGTAGACGCTTTATATCGTATTTCTGAGTTTTATATGGATGAGTCATGTGGTCAATGTACTCCTTGTCGGGAAGGTACGGGTTGGTTAGTACGTATATTACACCGTATTTTGCATGGACATGCTGAGCCTGGGGATATAGAGCGATTAGTGAATGTCGCCGACAACATTGAAGGACGAACTATTTGTGCTTTAGGTGAAGCCGCTGCATGGCCTGTGCAAAGTTTTGTCAAACACTTTTATCATGAATTTGATTATTTCATTAAGCATAAACGCTCGATCGTTGCAGCATAATTATTAAGGTTATACCATGGCTACAATTGAAATTGACGGTAAAACATTTGAAGTTGAAAATGGCAAAATGATTATCGAGGTTGCAGATGACGCAGGAATTCATATTCCTCGTTTTTGTTACCATAAAAAATTGTCTGTTGCGGCAAATTGCCGCATGTGTTTAGTAGAAGTAGAAAATGGTCGTAAACCCGTTCCTGCTTGTGCAACGCCTATTACTAATGGCATGAAAGTATTTACTAAGTCAGAACAAGCCCTTCACTCACAAAAAGTAGTGATGGATTTTCTATTGATTAATCACCCGCTAGATTGCCCTATTTGCGATCAAGGTGGTGAGTGTGAATTACAAGACGTATCCATGGGATTTGGTACCGATCATTCCGAGTATCATGAAGCAAAGCGTGCGGTGGAAGACGATAATTTAGGGACATTGATTTCTACCGAAATGACACGCTGTATTCATTGTACTCGTTGTGTACGTTTTGGTGATGAAATTGCAGGGCTTCGCGAGCTTGGTGCTACCGGTCGCGGTGAAGAGATGCAAATTGGCACCTACGTGAATCATAGTATGACTTCAGAGGTATCTGGAAATATTATTGATTTATGTCCTGTTGGTGCGCTAACTTCTAAACCTTTTCGTTTCAAAGCACGAGCATGGGAATTACAACAACACGCAAGCATCGCACCACATGACTGTTTAGGTTCGAATGTTTATTTACATACACGTAATAATAAATTAATGCGTGCTGTGCCCAGAGAAAATGACGCAATTAATGAAACATGGTTATCTGATAGAGATAGATTCAGTTACACCGGATTAAATAGTGCTCGTCGTGCGGGTAAACCACAAATTAAGCGCAATGGTCAATGGGAAGTAGTAGATTGGGAAACTGCTTTAAAGTTCACTGCTGATGGTTTAAGCAAAGTAATAAAGCAGCATGGTGGTGAGCAAGTTGCAGCGTTTGCTTCCAGCTCTTCAACGCTAGAAGAGTTGTATTTATTGCAAAAATTAATGCGTGAACTAGGCGTTAATAACTTAGATCATCGTTTGCAACAAGTAGATTTTAAAGATCAAGACAGCCAAACAGTGACGCCTCAAAGCAGCCTACGTTATGAAGAGTTAGAGCAGCAAAATACTATTTTAATTATTGGTTGTAATCTTAATCGAGAAGTGCCTTTAGCGGGTATTAAATTACGTAAAGCTTATCGTAATGGAGCCAAGTTATATGCTATTAATCCTGTTGATTTTGAATACAGAGCAAAACTTGCGGCTAAATTAATTGTTTCTCCTTTAGAGTTGCCGATGCAATTGGCGCGTTTGGCGTTAGCTTTAGTGCATGATGTCACTAAGTTACCCGCTGCCGCGCAAAAATTATTAATAGGCTTAGAAGTAGATGAGGCAAGTAAAGAGATAGCCCTGGCGTTACAACAACAGCATTCAACTATTATCACGGGTGCTTTATGTGAGAACCACCCAGAGGCTGCATTAATTAGGACTTTAGTTCATTTAATCCAAAAATTAAGTCAAGCAAGCATACTGCGTTTAACGCAAGGTGCTAATATGGCTGGAGCGCATCTGGCCGGGATGTTGCCACATAAGGGTGTTGCCGGTAAGCCCGTATCACAACCTGGATTAGATGTTCAAAACGCAATAGCTGCTAAATTAAAAGCCTATTTCTTGATGGCTGTTGAGCCTGGTTATGATTTTGCGAATCCTTATGGCGCGCGTCAATCGATGCTAGGTGCAGAGTTTGTTGTGCTATTATCTGCTTTTGCCCAAGATTCAATGCATGATTATGCTGATGTAATTCTTCCTATGGCTCCTTATGCTGAAACCTCAGGAACATATATCAACGTTGATAATACATGGCAAACGGTAAAAGGCGCTTTAACTCCTTTTGATGAAGCACGTCCTGCTTGGAAAATTCTACGAGTTTTAGGCAATTTATTACATTGCCCTAACTTTGATTTTACCTCTACAGAAGAAATACTCGAAGAAGTTCGTTCGATTAATTCTATGACAAGTGCTACTGAATATACACCGTACTATCCTGAAGCCTTACCGGTGTTAAAGCATAGCTTAGTTCGTGTAGGTGAATGGCCATTATATCGAAGTGATGCACTAGTTAGAAACTCGCTAGATTTACAACATTGTGCTGCATCAGATGTAGCATGTATTCGGATTCATCCTGATACGGCTGATAAATTACAATTAGCAGAGACTGCCACTGTATCTCAAAGCGATATTGAGATAACATTGCCGCTAAAACGCGATGAGCGCATTGCTGCAGATGTTGTATGGGTAGCAAATGCAATGCCTGAAACCGCAGATTTAGGTCATTCTTTTGCTGCAATAACTATTAAGCGCTAAATAGGTAATAAAATGCTCCAGAATATAGGCATATTGGTTTGGGTTATTTTAAAGATACTTGTAATAGTGGTTCCTCTATTAATTTGCGTTGCTTATTTAATTTATGCGGAACGTAAAGTAATTGGCTATATTCAAGTGCGTATTGGTCCAAATCGCGTAGGATTTAAAGGGTTATTGCAACCTTTTGCTGATTTGCTGAAATTAATTAGCAAAGAAATTATCGTACCCACACAATCAAATAAATATTTATTTATCGTGGCACCGCTATTTTCAATGGTACCCGCACTTATTGGCTGGGCAGTAATTCCTTTTGATCAGGGAATGGCTCTTGCTAATATTAATGCCGGTGTTTTATACATTTTCGCCATGAGTTCATTGGGTGTTTATGGTGTATTAATCGCAGGATGGGCTTCCAACTCTAAATATGCGATGTTTGGTTCATTACGAAGTGCGGCGCAAACGGTTTCTTATGAAATTGCCATGGGCTTTGCTTTTGTGGGTGCCTTATTGGCTGCCGGCAGTATGAACTTAACAGATATCGTCATATCACAAAAGGGTGGTTTGTTGCATTGGTGGTTTGTTCCACTTTTTCCATTATTTATCGTATTTTGGATAGCAGGTATTGCTGAAACTAATCGAGCTCCATTTGATATGGCCGAAGGCGAGTCAGAAATTGTTGCAGGTTTTCATGTTGAATATTCAGGCATAGGATTCACTTTATTTTTCTTAGCCGAATACGTCAGTATGATTCTAATTTCTACTGTCTTATCTGTAGTGTTCATGGGAGGATGGCTATCACCCTTTGAAGGTATTCCATTCTTAGAAGATGTATTTTTCGTAGTGCCTGGATTTGTTTGGTTATTACTAAAAATTAGTTTTTTCTTATTTGTATATTTATGGATTAGAGCGACATTTCCACGCTATAGGTATGACCAACTCATGAGATTAGGTTGGAAAGTACTTATTCCTGTTACCATTGTATGGGTTATAGTAACTGCGTTAATGGTTATTTGTCACCTTAAGCCCTGGTTTTGATAGTTAATAGAGAAGCTGATGAAAAAAGCATACCAATATATAAAACATTACATACGCAGTTTTCTTTTATTAGAACTTTTGTCTGGCTTAAAGCTGACAGGTAAGTACTTTTTTAAGAAAAAAATTACGGTACAATTTCCGGAAGAACAAACGCCATTATCGCCACGTTTTCGTGGGCTTTTGGCGCTACGCCGCTATCCTAATGGGGAAGAACGATGCATCGCATGTAAATTATGCGAAGCAGTATGTCCTGCTCTAGCGATTACCATTGACTCGGAAGAACGAGAGGATGGATCACGTAGAACAACTCGTTATGATATCGACATGTTTAAATGTATTAATTGTGGATTGTGCGAGGAGTCGTGCCCTGTAGACTCTATCGTAGTTACTCCAATTCACCACTATCACATCAGTGAGCGCGGTCAGAACATTATGACTAAAGAGAAACTGTTGGCTATTGGTGATTTAATGGAGCCTAGACTAGCTGCCGATCGCCAAGCAGATGAAAAATATAGATAATGGATGAGTTATGAATCAATTGTTAATCGAAGTAATTTTCTATGTACTCGCGGCATTAGCTGTGGGCTCAGCGCTGATGGTGATAACACAAAATAACCCGGTGCGTTGTGTGCTTTTTTTAGTAGTCACTTTTTTTGCCAGTGCGGGTCTTTGGTTACTTGCCGAGGCAGAGTTTTTATCGCTTATCCTGATTTTAGTTTATGTGGGTGCGGTAATGACATTATTTTTATTCGTGGTGATGATGCTTAACGTTGATATTGAACGTTTAAAAAGTCATATGATGCGTTATTTGCCCTTGGGGCTTTTACTCGTGGCATTGTTAGTTGCTTTATTATTAACTGCTCTGCCTACTGATGCATTTAAAGGCGCACCGGGACAAACGAATCATGCCGTAGCCAGTTTGAACATATCTAATAACGTAGAAATCAGTCGCTCGAATACCGAAGCCTTAGGCTTGGTTTTATACACTGATTATTTACTGGCTTTTGAACTTGCGGCCGTTATTTTATTAGTAGCAATCGTATCCGCTATTACTTTAGTGCATAGTGGTGCTATTCGCTCAAAACGCCAAGATGTAGTAAAGCAAATAATGACGAGAAAAGAAGATCGCGTCAGTTTAGTTAGTATGAAATCAGAGAAATAACATTGGGGAACTTTATGATACCGGTTAATAATTATCTGATATTAAGTGTGATTTTATTTGGCTTTGGCCTGATAGGAATTATGTTAAATCGCAAAAATATCATTTTATTACTTGTTTGCATCGAGCTAATTTTGCTTGCTGTAAATACAAATTTTGTCGCATTTTCCCATTATTACCAAGATGTTAGTGGCCAGGTATTTGTCTTTTTTATATTGACAGTAGCTGCTGCAGAAGCTGCAATTGGTTTGGCGATAGTCATGTTGCTTTACAAAAACCGTGGCAATATTGATGTTGATAAAATGAATCATTTAAAAGGTTAAGAACGTGAGTATACATCAACTGTGTTTAATAATTGTTTTGGCTCCGTTAGTTGGTTCTATTATTGCTGGATTATTTCGTAAGCAAATAGGGCGAGTAGGAGCTCATTCGGTAACCATCGCATTGGTTACTGTTTCTTTAATTGGTTCTTTATATGTGGCTTATGCCTTGTTTTCCGGTGCCGTTCCTTCATCTAATGAGCTTGTTTATCATTGGGCTGCGGGTGGACAATTAATTCCTTACGAATTTAATATCGGATTTTTAATTGATCCATTGACGGTAGTAATGTTACTTATTGTCAATTTTGTCTCATTACTCGTTCATATTTATAGTATCGGCTATATGGCTGATGATGATGGCTACCAACGATTCTTTAGCTACATTTCATTATTTACTTTTATGATGTTAATGCTGGTCACCGCAAATAACTTCTTACAATTGTTCTTTGGTTGGGAAGGCGTGGGCGTTGCCAGCTACCTGCTGATCGGCTTCTGGTATCAAAAAGAATCGGCAATTGAGGGTAATCTAAAAGCATTTCTTGTTAACCGTGTTGGTGATTTTGGTTTTATTCTGGGTATAGGCCTTGTTTTTGCTTACACAGGAAGCCTGGATTACAGTACTGTATTTAAACATGCTAATTATCTTGCCAGCCAAAGTATCGAGTTATTTAGTGGCCATCCATGGTCATTAATGACGGTTACGTGCATTTTACTTTTTGTTGGTGCGATGGGTAAATCCGCTCAGGTTCCTCTGCATGTATGGTTACCTGAGTCGATGGAAGGTCCAACACCTATTTCAGCGTTAATCCATGCGGCAACAATGGTAACGGCGGGTGTGTTCATGGTGGCTAGAATTTCTCCCTTAATGGAACTATCAACAACTGCATTAAGCTTTATCTTAGTAATCGGCGCAACAGGTGCGTTGTTTACTGGCCTACTTGCTTTAGTGATGAATGATATCAAGCGCGTAGTTGCTTATTCTACTTTATCACAGCTTGGTTATATGATGGTGGCAATGGGCGCATCTGCATACAGTGCAGGAATGTTTCATTTGTTAACTCATGCTTGTTTTAAAGCATTGCTCTTTTTAGGTGCCGGCTCGGTGATTATTGGTATGCATCACGAACAAGATATGCGAAAAATGGGTGGTTTATGGAAAAAAATGCCCATTACTTATGTTACGTATGTTATTGGTAGTCTTGCTTTATGCGCATTTCCTCCGTTTGCGGGTTTTTATTCAAAAGATACGATTATTGAAGCCGCGCAATTATCACAAATTCCTGGCAGTAGTTATGCTTATTTTTGTGTTGCAGCAGGCGCGATGGTTACCGCTCTTTATACGTTTAGATCATTATTTATGACGTTTCATGGCAAGCCACGCATGGATGAGCATACGCTAAGCCATGTTCATGAGTCTCCTTGGGTAGTATGGTTGCCATTAGTTATTCTTGCAATTCCATCTATTGCCCTGGGCTACTTGTTATATATGCCGATGTTATTTACTAAGCCTACATTATTAGGTTCATCATTATTTGTCTTGCCGCAACATAATGTTTTGGCTGAGTTAGCGCATGAAGTAGTTTCTCCCTTCTCTAGCGCTATCCATGCGCTTACTTCCTTGACGTTTTGGTTAACTGTTGCAGGGGCATTCATTGCTTGGATTTGTTATATTGCACTTCCTGTTATTCCACGAATGTTGGCGCGTTATTTTGCCATTATTTATAACATATTACTGAATAAATATGGTTTTGATCGATTTAACGAGATCTTTATTATTAATAGTTCTAAAGCATTAGGCGCTCTTTTTTATAAAGTGGGCGATCAAAAGTTAATTGATGGTTTAGTAGTCAATGGTAGTGGGAAACTGGTGCGATGGTTTTCTAATAAGGGGCGCGCCGTACAAAGCGGATATTTGTATCATTACGTGACAATAATGGTATTAGCGTTATTCGGTTTTCTTTACTGGCTAATAGTGCGCTAGGAATAAGGTGAAAATATGCATCATTTGCTTAATTTATTAATTTGGTTGCCCATTATCGGTGGGGCGTTTATTCTTTTAACTGGGGATGATAAAAACCCAAACATATCACGTTACTTAGCACTCTTCACAGTAGTGTTAAGCTTGATGCTTTGCGTGCCGTTTATGTCCGGTTTTGATGTTAGTAGTTTTGGCATGCAATATCGTGAAGAAATTTCATGGATGCCTTCTTTAGGTATTAGTTATAGTCTTGGTGTTGATGGACTTTCGTTATTGCTTATTGTATTAAGTATTTTCACAAACCTTGTGGTTATTCTAGCGACTTGGACCAGTATTAATAAACGAGTTGCACAATACTTATGTGCGTTTTTAGTGATGCAAGGTTTGCTCGTTGGTGTTTTTTCGGCATTAGATGCTATTTTGTTTTATGTCTTTTGGGAAGCGACCTTGATTCCAATGTATTTAATCATTGGCATATGGGGCTCTGATAATCGAGTATATGCGGCCATTAAATTTTTCTTGTATACGTTTTTAGGTTCAGTGTTAATGTTAGCTAGTTTCCTTTATATGGGCTATTTAGCAGGCTCGTTTAATATTGAAACATTTTATGCGTTAAAATTAGGAATGACGGCACAAACCTTAATCTTCATTGCTTTTTTCTTAGGCTTTGCCATCAAGATTCCCATGTTTCCAGTGCATACTTGGTTGCCTGATGCGCACACCGAAGCTCCTGCCGGTGGCTCTGTTGTTTTAGCGGCAATTTTATTAAAACTTGGTGCTTATGGCTTTATTCGTTTTACATTGCCTATCGTACCTGATGCCAGCGCAAAATATGCAGGATTAATGGTGGCTTTATCGCTGATTGCTGTTGTCTATATTGGTTTGATTGCTATTGTGCAAAAAGATTTAAAGCGATTAATTGCTTATTCTTCAATATCTCATATGGGATTTGTAACGTTAGGCTGCTTTGCTATTTTTGCCATTGCTAATAAAACCGGCTTAAATAATGCAGGTTTAATTCTAGAAGGGGCTATTGTTGTTATGATTTCACATGCCTTTGTTTCTAGTGCGATGTTTGCTGGCGTTGGCTATCTTTACGAGAGAATGCATACCCGTCTTCTAAGCGATTTCGGTGGTATTGTTAATACGATGCCTATTTTTGCCTCATTTTTCATGCTGTTTGCCATGGCTAACGCAGGACTGCCAGGAACGTCGGGTTTTGTTGGTGAGTTTATGGTGATCATCGGCAGCATTAAAGCGGGATTTTGGGTCGCTTTTTGGGCGGCAACGACTTTAATTATCGGCGCTGCGTATACGCTCTGGATGTATAAACGCGTAATTTTTGGTGCCATTGCTAATGAAAAAGTAGCTGCATTAAAAGATATTTCTGGTTATGAGTTGTGTGCGTACATTTTACTCGCGGCGATGGTTATTGCTATGGGTGTGTATCCTAAGCCGATGTTAGAATATGTGCACCAAACTGTAAGCCATACATTAGCGCTCGCTCATACCTCTAAACTGTAACTTTGCAAGGTACTTAGAAATGATGTCATTACTAGAAAATCTTCATATAGCACTTCCAGAAATGGTAGTGCTTGCAACAGCATGTCTTGCATTACTTGCTGACTTGTTTGTCGGTCATAAATGCAAAAAGATTTCATATCATATTACGTGTTTCGGCCTTGTTCTTGCTTTTTGTATTAGTTTTATGGCTTTAGGTAATTATAAAGTCTTAGCGTTGCATGGCTTATTTATGAGCGATGATGCAAGCAATATAATGAAGTTATTTATTTATTTAACGGTTTTATTAAGCTTTGTATATTCTCATCATTATATCAATGAGCGAAAAATGCCAGGCAGTGATTATTATGTACTGGGCTTATTTTCAACCTTAGGCATGATGGTTCTTGTTTCTTCCCACTCGTTATTAAGCGTTTATCTTGGTTTAGAGTTAATGTCTTTACCGTTATATACCATGACTGCTATTAGACGAACACAAGGCGATGCTTCAGAAGCCGCAATAAAATATTTTGTCATGGGTGGTGTAGCCTCCGGTATGCTCTTATATGGTATGTCGTTGTTGTATGCCGCAACCGGTAAGTTAGATTTACTCGATATTGCCAATGCAATTACTCTAAATTGGCAGCAAGAACATTTAGTACTGGCATTTGCAATCGTATTTATTTTAGCAGGCGTTGGCTTTAAACTTGCCGCAGTACCTTTTCATACGTGGGCTCCTGATGTGTATCAAGGCGCACCGGCTTCGGTAACTTTATTTATTAGTACCGCACCCAAAATTGCAGCCCTAGGAATGGCATTCAAATTGCTGACTCTTGGGTTAATTGATATGAGTGCACAATGGCAACAAATTCTATTAGTGCTGGCTCTACTTTCTGCCTTTTTTGGTAATTTATTTGCAGTCATTCAATCTAATATTAAGCGTTTATTAGCGTTTTCGGCAATATCTCATATTGGTTATGCTTTATTTGGTTTATTGACTGCCACACCTGAAGGATACTCTGCTGCACTATACTATATCGTGATTTATGCGTTAATGTCTGCGGCGGCATTTGGGTTGATTGTTTTATTGTCTTCTTCTGGAATGGAAGTTGAAGCAGTTGATGATTTAAAAGGTTTAAGTAAAAGAAGTCCATGGCTTGCATTTATGATGTTAATTGTAATGTTTTCGATGGCAGGAGTGCCTCCTACTGTTGGATTCTTTACAAAGCTATTAGTGCTTAAATCGCTAGTTGATGCGCATATGATGAGTGTGGCTGTATGGGGTTTATTATTTACGGTTATTGGCGCTTATTATTATCTGCGTATTGTAAAAGTAATGTATTTTGATAAACCAATGACTGATGCGAAAATAACACTTAGCAAAAGTAATACCGTAGTGTACTCATTAAATTGCTTGGCTTTGCTGGCATTAGGATTGTTTCCAAGTACGCTAATAACGTTATGCATGAATGCATTTGTAAATTAATTAATATTCTTTAAGAAATATGCTTGCATTATGCAAAAGCTTGTGTATAATTGTCTACAGTTGACGCGGGGTGGAGCAGCATGGTAGCTCGTCGGGCTCATAACCCGAAGGTCGTAGGTTCAAATCCTGCCCCCGCTACCACTTTATTAGAACCCCTTTTACGGGGTTTTTTGTTATGTGTAATAAGGTATTTGCAACATCGCATCACTTTAGTATATTTCATACAAAAGATTAAATAAAATAGACCACTGCTTTATTAAAGCAAATAGAGACCACGTCGAATTTATCTACATCACATTGTAACGCTAAGTGATCTGTGTTAAAAAAATAATCTGTTAAATACTGCCGCAAAATTAGCAAAATGACTATATAATTTATAGAGTTGTGAAGCGAAGATTATTCCTAAAAGATCAAAATGATGTATTGGGCTTTTCAGTTATTCCTTTATTCGTTTCTATAGCAAGTCTCACTATTGATAAATAGTATTGCTGATTATGTAAGTGAACAACTGAATTCAGCGGGTTAACCTACTTGGTATAATTAAATAAACGTTATGATGCAAGATGAACTAGTAAAATTATTGTCGCCTACTATTGATAGTATGGGATATGAGTTGTGGGGATGTGAATATTTACCGCAAGGCAAGCATGCTTTATTACGTATTTATATTGATAAAGACGATGGTATTGGCATAGAAGACTGCCAGCAAGTGAGCAAACAAATAAGCGCACTACTGGATGTTGAAGATCCTATACCTGGAAATTATAGTTTAGAAATTTCTTCACCAGGTATTCCTAGACCTTTATTCAGTAGCTGGCAGTATGAGCGTTACATCGGACATGAAGTACAAGCCAAAACGTTTAAACCCATTAATGGTAAACGTAAGTTCAGCGGTATTATTGTCAGTGCATCTGAAAGTTCAGTAGTGTTAGCTATAGCGGATGAACATCAAGAGCTACCTTATTCAAATATTGTGAAAGCAAGTTTGGCAATCTAGAGAGGCGAACAATGAGTAAACAATTGTTATTAATTGCTGAGGCATTATCAAATGAAAAAGGGGTTAGTAAAGAGGTTATTTTACTTGCCATTCAGGCCGCTTTAGAGTCTGCCGCACGGAAAATTTTAGGTTTAGAAACCGGTGTGCGAATCAAATTAGATCCTCATTCAGGTGAGTATGAAACCTTTAGATATTGGGATGTAGTAAGTGATGACGAGCTAGAATTCCCTGAGCGACAATTAACATTGCAAGAAGCGCGCGAACGCAATCCGTCAATTGAATTGAATGAACGCATTGAAGAATGTATTCCTTCTGTGGAGTTTGGCCGGATTGAGGCACAAGCTGCTCGTCAAGTGATTATGCAAAAAGTACGCGAAGCGGAACGAGATTTAGTTGTTGAACAGTTCCGTGGCAAGTTAGGCCAGCTAATTTATGGTACGGTTAAAAAAGTCACACGTGACAATATTATTATTGATTTAGGCGGTAAAGCCGAAGCGTTTTTACCACGCAATGAAACGTTGCCCAATGAAATGTTTCGCACGAACGATCGTGTGCGCGCCTATTTATATGAAATTTCAACACAATCACGTGGTCCGCAACTGTATGTTAGTCGTACTCGTAATGAAATGCTGATTGAGTTATTCCGAATTGAAGTGCCTGAAATAGGCGAAAATATTATTGATATTAAAGCCGCTGCTCGTGATACGGGTAATAGATCAAAAATTGCAGTAAAAACAAATGATGGTAGAATTGATCCTATTGGTGCTTGTGTAGGAATGCGTGGTGCACGTGTGCAAGCCGTTTCTACTGAATTAGGTGGTGAGCGTGTTGATATCGTTTTATGGGATGATAATCCAGCGCAATTAGTGATTAATGCGATGGCGCCTGCCGATATTACATCAATAGTTGTTGATGAAGACTCACATACTATGGATCTGGCTGTAACAAAAGAACAATTGTCTCAAGCTATTGGTAGAAATGGGCAAAATGTTCGTTTAGCAAGTCAACTTACTGGTTGGACATTAAATGTCATGACGACTGATGAGTTTGATAATAAAAACCAAGAAGAATCAAGTAAAACAATTAAACTGTTTACTTTATCTTTAGAAATTGATGAAGAAATTGCGGCATTATTAGTTTCACATGGTTTTTCTTCTCTTGAAGAAGTGGCTTATGTTCCTAAAGAAGAATTGCTTGCAATTGAGGCGTTCGACGAAGAAATTGTTGAAGAGCTTCGTAATCGAGCTAATGATACTTTATTAACTATGGCTTTATCTTCAGAGGAAAATGCAGCAACTACACCGGACGCTTCGTTACTTACGATGGAAGGAATGACCGATGAGTTAGCTCATGAATTAGCCAGAAAAGGCATTATCACCATGGAAGATTTAGCAGAGCTTTCTGTTGATGATTTATTAGATATTGGTGGCATGTCAGAAGACAAAGCAGGTACTTTGATTATGAAAGCCAGAGAACCATGGTTTCTATAATATATATTAACTAGCACCAATCGGGTGTTAAAAGTACTTAGAATAAATGCAGCGTATAGTGTCGCTGAAAGGGGATAAAAATATGGCCGATGTGACGGTTCAACAATTAGCTCAAGTCGTTGGTATCCCGGTTGAGCGCTTATTAAACCAGTTGCAAGAAGCTGGCTTGTCTTTTGCCGATGAACACCAAACAGTAAATGAAGAGCAAAAAAGAATTTTGCTTAATTATTTAAAAGGCAGCACTACTCGTGTGAGCAGTGCTGCTCCTGAGCGCATTACTTTACGTAAAAAAAGTATGTCGCAAGTAACTGTTGGGAATGACATGCATAGCGGTAAAACAGTAAACATTGAAGTACGAAAGAAAAAAACATTTGTTAAAAGAAGCTCTATTGAAGAACAGCCCGAGTTGTTAGAGACTGCTGTAACAGAAATAGAAGATATGTCTAATACAGATAGTGCTCTTGAGTCTATTAGTTTAGATTCGTCTCTTTCTACAGAACAAGAACATGTTATACCTATGGATGAATCCGTTACCGAAGTAGACGTTAATGCTTCTGCAGAAACAGAGAACAATGTGAGCGATGAATCTAGTGATTCTGTTGAAACTGAAGTCATTATTCAAAAATCAAACGTTGAAAAGCCTGTTAAAGCTGCAGCTGATAAATCAGTGAAAAAGAAAACTCCTGAAGCATCTACATCTGAATCAGACTTTAAAAAAGGTAAGAAAAAAGCGAAACATCAAAGTGTTACTCGCGAAGAAGATGATTCAGATGCTCATCGCCGTGGTTCACGTAGTAAATTTAAAAAACGTAAAGGCAATGAAAAATCAGATAAATATCGTGAGGCTGAAGAAACGTTGACTCATGGTTTTGCCCTACCTACCGCGCCAGTGGTTCGTGAAGTAGTGGTGCCAGAAACCATCACTGTTGCCGAACTAGCTAAACGAATGTCGGTTAAAGTCGCGGAAGTTATTAAAGTGATGATGACTCTAGGTGCAATGGCAACGATTAACCAAGTAATTGATCAAGAAACGGCCGTTATTGTAGTCGAAGAAATGGGGCATAGACCTATTTTATTGAAAGAAGATGCAATTGAAACTAATTTAGGCGAAGCACTTGCCACCGGTACAAATACACAATCAAGAGCTCCTGTTGTTACCATTATGGGGCATGTTGATCATGGTAAAACTTCTTTATTAGATTATGTTCGTCGAACTAAAGTAGCAGCGGGTGAAGCGGGTGGTATTACGCAACATATTGGTGCGTACCATGTAAGTACACCTAAAGGCGATGTTACGTTCTTAGATACTCCAGGTCACGCCGCGTTTACGGCAATGAGAGCTCGTGGTGCGCAAGCCACTGATATTGTTATTTTGATTGTTGCTGCGGATGATGGTGTTAAACCACAGACTATAGAAGCGATTCAGCATGCTAAAGCAGCAAAAGTGCCTATTATTGTTGCTATTAATAAAATGGATAAGCATGATGCTGATCCTGAACGGGTAATGAATGAATTATCGGTGCATGAAGTTATTGCTGAAGCGTGGGGCGGCGATACAATGTTTGTTAATATTTCTGCCAAATCAGGTTTAGGAATCGATAATCTACTTGATGCAATATTATTGCAGTCAGAAGTATTAGAACTTACAGCACCAACCGATGGTTCTGCTAAAGGAGTCGTTATTGAGTCACGACTAGATAAAGGTCGCGGTCCCGTTGCTTCTGTTTTAGTACAAAGTGGTACTTTGCGTAAAGGCGATATTTTATTAGCGGGCCTACAATACGGACGAGTACGAGCATTAGTTAGTGACAGTGGTGAATTAGTCGATAGTGCTGGTCCTTCTATGCCTGTTGAAGTACTTGGCTTGTCAGCTATTCCACATGCTGGTGATGAAGCGGTTGTAGTTGCTGATGAGAAAAAGGCACGTGAGGTAGCATTATTTCGTCAAGGTAAATTCCGTGACATCAAATTAGCTCGCCGCCAGAAGTCGTCTTTAGAAGGCATTATGGAAAATATGACGGCTGTTGAGTCTAAGATTCTGAATATCGTTTTAAAAGCAGATGTTCAAGGCTCAATCGAAGCTATTTCTGATGCATTGATTAAATTATCCAACGAAGAAGTCACCGTGCAGGTGATTGCTAATGGTGTAGGTGGAATCACTGAATCTGATGTACATTTATCGATTGCATCGAACGCTTTACTTATTGGTTTTAACGTACGAGCAGACAGCTCTGCCAAACGTTTAGCTGAGCAAGAGTCTATTTCTTTACATTATTATAGTGTTATTTATGATATCGTCGATCAAATAAAAGGTGCTTTAACAGGAATGTTAGCTCCTAAATTTAAAGAAGAAATTATAGGTACGGCAGAAGTAAGAGATGTCTTTAAATCACCAAAAATTGGTGCAGTTGCTGGTAGTATGGTTATTGAAGGCTCAATAAAACGTAATAATCCTATTCGCGTATTACGCGCTAATATTGTTATTTACGAAGGGACTTTAGAATCATTACGCCGCTTTAAAGATGACGTATTAGAAGTTCGACAAGGCTTTGAATGTGGTATTGGTGTGAAGAACTATAATGATGTCAAAGTAGGCGATTTAATTGAAGTTTATGAAATTGTTGAAATTAAGCGTGATCTATAAATGAGTAATTTTAAACGAACAGACCGTGTTGCTGGAATGATTCAGCGAAAGCTTGCACAAATCATTCCACAAGAAGTTAGAGATCCGCGCTTAAAGGGCTTCATTACTATTTCTGCAGTGAAAGTTGCTGCAGATTTAGGACATGCAAAAGTCTATTTCACGGTATTTAATGACGATAAAGAGGTTGTTGCTTCTATTTTAAATGCAACCGCTGGATACTTACGTAGTATTTTAGCGCGTAGCATTACCCTGCGCATTGTACCGCAGTTACATTTTGTCTATGATGAATCGATTGAGTATGGTGAACACCTCACTCGTTTGATAGATAAAGCAAACTCTGATGACGATACTAATGATAGAAACGACGAAGAAAGCAATTAATGGCATCCTATTGTTAAATAAACCGCAAGGTATTACTTCCAATAGTGCGTTACAAAAAGCCAAAAGAATTTTTTCTGCGCAAAAAGCAGGGCATACAGGTAGCTTAGATCCTCTTGCTACAGGAATGTTGCCTATTTGTTTTGGTGAAGCAACAAAAATATGTCAGTATTTACTCGATGCCGATAAATGTTATGAAACAACAGGCCATTTGGGTATAAAAACGAATACTGCTGATATAACTGGTGAAGTTATTGCTTCTGTAGAAAATGTAGATATTACTGAGGCGCAATTAGAGGCGGTATTGTCACATTATAGAGGCACTTCAAAGCAAATTCCGTCAATGTTTTCTGCTTTGAAACATAATGGTGTTCCTTTGTATCGCTTGGCGCGAGCTGGAAAAGAAGTGGTTCGCCAGGCACGAGATATTACAATTAAAACGTTGCAACTTGATTCTTTTGTGCAACACCATTTTTCATTAACGGTTGTTTGTACTAAAGGCACCTACATTCGTAATTTAGTAGAAGATATTGGTGATGAATTACACGTTGGGGCTCATGTAAGCCGGTTACATCGAACGTATACGGCAGGCTTTGAACAGCGGCCAATGTATACATTAGAACAATTACAAGAGATGTCTGCACAAGAGCAGCAAAACTGTCTTATTCCTATGGATGAAGCAGTTGTATATTTATCGGCTATTGTTTTATCTGACGAAGAAGTATTAATGCTTCGGCAGGGTAAATTATTAGTTGGCAAGATGGCAGGTAATACAGTTGAATGTGTTCGTCTTTATGATGAACAACATCAATTTATTGGGCTGGGTGAACAGCAATGCAATGGTGATTTGAAAGCGAAGCGATTATTATCTTTCTAATTATTTTGAAAAAATAATTGAAAATTTGTTTTTTTTAAAGGCAAAAATGAAATTATTTTACACAAATTAATTTTCAGATCTTGTTTCGTAAAGAATGCCTTGATAGAATGTCCGCCTTTAAATGAACATTTAGTAGTTCCAGGAGTGAATAATGTCGCTAAGCAGCGCAGATAAAGCAGCAATTGTTAATGAATACAAACGTGCAGAGAATGATACTGGATCTCCAGAAGTTCAAGTATCTATAATTACTGGTCGTATTAAGTATTTAACAGAACATTTCAAAGTAAACAAAAAAGATTTTCATTCTCGTCGTGGTTTACAAAGTTTAGTAAACAAACGTCGTAAATTACTGAAATATTTGAAACGCAGTGACAGCACTCGTTATCAAACATTAATTCAAAGTCTTGGTCTAAGAGATTCATATTGATTTTTGACAAGAGGCTCGCTAGAGCACTATCAACTATCTCTGATCGTTAAAAAAAGGCGCAGTAAATTCTGCGCCTTTTTTTTCATTTTAATTGCTAATGAGGAACTGTCCGTGGCTAAAATTATCAAAGAAGTAGCATTTGGCGAACATGTATTAAAATTAGAAACTGGCGAAATCGCACGTCAAGCAAATGGCGCGGTATTAGCTAGCATGAATGGCACGCAAGTATTAGTGACTGTTGTTGCGAAAAAAGAAGCGGCTGATAGTAATTATGGCATGCCTTTGACTGTAAATTACCAAGAAAAATTTTACGCGGTCGGTAAAATACCTGGTGGCTTTAATAAAAGAGAAAGCCGTCCTAGTGAACATGAAACATTAATTTGCCGCTTGATTGATAGACCTATTCGTCCTTTATTTCCTGAAGGCTTTCGCCATGAAGTACAAATTATTGCCACTGTTTTGTCATTAAACCCAGAAGTTTCTTCTGATATCGTTGCAATGATCGGTACTTCGGCAGCTTTAGCTGTTTCTGGCGTTCCGTTCAATGGTCCAATAGGTGCTGCGCGAGTAGGTTATAAGGATGGCATTTATTTACTTAATCCAAGTAGAAAAGATTTAGAAAACTCTGATCTTGATTTAGTCGTTGCGGGAACAAAAGATGCTATCTTAATGGTAGAGTCTGAAGCAAAAGAATTAAGCGAAGATGTGATGCGTGGTGCGATTATGTTTGGTCATGAAATGATGAAAAACGTAATTAAAGCCATTGTTGAATTAGCTGAGGAAGAAGGAACGGCTCGTTGGGATTGGCAGCCAACTGTACTAGATAACTCGCTACAAGAGCGTGTAAGCAATGTGGCAAAAGAAGAAATTGAGGCAGCCTATTTAATTAAAGATAAGCAACAACGCTATCAACGCCTAGGTGAGCTAAAAGAACAAGCTATTGCCGCTTTAATTGCAGAAAACAATGAATTACAACCAGAACACATTAGTGAACTATTTTCTGATTTAGAACGCTCAACGGTCCGTAATCGTATTTTAAATGGTGAACCACGTATCGATGGACGTGATCAAAAAACAGTTCGCCCTATTGCTATTCGCACTAAGTTTTTAGATAGAACACACGGTTCAGCTTTATTTACTCGTGGTGAGACCCAATCTATTGTTGTGGCAACGTTGGGTAATGATCGTGATGCTCAAATCTTAGATGGTATTAGTGGTGAGACACGTGATCGCTTTATGTTGCATTATAATTTCCCTCCTTATTCTGTTGGTGAAATAGGCATGGTGGGTAGTCCCAAGCGTCGTGAGATTGGCCATGGCCGTTTAGCTAAAAGAGCACTGATGGCTGTATTACCGGATACCAAACAATTTCCTTATGTACTGCGCCTAGTTTCTGAAATTACCGAATCAAATGGCTCTAGCTCAATGGCTACTGTATGTGGTGGTAGCTTGGCATTAATGGATGCTGGTGTGCCATTAAAAGCGCCTGTAGCAGGTGTTGCCATGGGGTTGATTAAAGAAGGCGAACGCTTTGCTGTTTTGACTGATATTTTAGGTGATGAAGATCATTTAGGGGATATGGACTTTAAGGTTGCAGGTACGGAGCAAGGTATTACCGCATTGCAAATGGATATTAAAATTACGGGGATTACCAATGAGATTATGGAACAAGCTCTAGATCAAGCTCTAGCTGGTCGCATGCATATTCTTGGCGTGATGAATAATGCTTTGGCTGAACATCGCACCGAATTATCACAACATGCTCCTAGAATTATGACAATGAAAGTCGCAGAAGATAAAATCAGAACCATTATTGGTAAAGGTGGTGCTACGATTAAAGGATTGATTGAGTCTACTGGTGTATCTATAGATATTGATGATACTGGTTTAGTACAATTATTCTCTCCGGATGTTGTTGCACTTGAAGAAGCAGAAAAACAAATTAAATTATTAATTGCTGAAGTAGAGGTTGGAGTAACCTATCAAGGCAAAGTAAGTAAAATAGTTGATTTTGGTGCGTTCATTAATTTATTGCCAGGTAAAGATGGGTTATTACATATTTCTCAAATTTGCTCTGATCGCTCACAAAAAGTAGAAGAAGTACTACAGGAAGGACAAGATATTGAAGTCTTTGTTGCTGGTATTGATAAGCAAGGTCGAGTGAAATTAGAATGGAAAGATAAACCACAAGCTGCAGTGGCTACTGCTAGTGCTGACGAAGCCGTTGCAACAGCTGATCATTCTGAAGAAGAATAAGTTATACTCAAAACTAACTACCCCATGTTTCGCATGGGGTTAGTCTTTTCTCAGTGTTCAGGCCAAATAAAAAACGGCCACATTTAACTCCGGTTGAAATCTAACTGGTAACCGTTCAGAGGGTATGGCTAAACAAGCACTCGAACGGCCATATTTTTTTTAAATCAATTACGAACTAAGTTTAAAAATTCTAAGCGGCTGCTTGGATTATTTTTTATATCACCTAGCATTACAGAGGTAGTCATTATTGAGTTTTGTTTTTCCACTCCACGCATCATCATACATAAATGCTTCGCTTCAATAATTACCGCAACCCCATAAGCCTGTGTTGCTTTTTCAATGCAATGTGCAATTTCACTGGTCATTCGCTCTTGAATTTGTAATCGCCGGGCATAAAAGTCAATAATACGTGCTATTTTAGATAAGCCTAGTACTTTTTTATTAGGTAAATAACCTACATGGCAGGTACCGATAAAAGGCAATAAATGATGTTCACACATTGAGTACAACTCAATATTTTTTACTATCACCATTTCACTCATATCAGAATCAAACAATGCGTCATTAATTATGTCATCAATATTTTCTTGATAACCTTTTGTTAAATAGCGCATGGCATTTGCTGCACGCGCAGGAGTGTCTTTTAATCCTTCGCGATTTATGTCTTCACCTAACTCGGTGATAATTTGTGCGTATAATTGTTCCATAGTAAACAAACCTCTACTATCCTGGAGGCCAAGTCATTTGACGTCCGCCAAGTAAATGTAAGTGGATGTGGTAAACTTCCTGCCCGCCACCTGAGTTAATATTAAAAACCAATCTATAACCTTGTTCATCAATTTGTGCTTGCTTTGCTAATTTTTTGGCACAAAGAATCATTGAGCCTACTAAATGGGCGTCCACGTTTTGTAGTTCATTTATTGTCGCTATATGGCGCTTTGGTATGATTAACACATGAAAGGGAGCTTGCGGCCTAATATCATGAAATGCTAACAGAGCATCATCTTCATAAACTACTGAGGCAGGTATTTCTCCGGCAATAATGTTACAAAAAAGGCAATCCATTGAATAAGTCATCCAATTTGCAGTTAATCATATATTATATACTCAAGATGCGGTTAAATGCTATTTTTGTTCTTTAGCTCTTCTCCTGCAGCATATATCACCTCGCTTGATCCTAATGTATGATTCACTAATAAAGTCGCTGAATAGAAATATGCGGCACTATTGAGATTGGGATGGTTTGAACATCTCCTATGATAAAAATATTTTCATCTTTATTTTGGTGATTAACTTTTAAATAGTGATTAGTAGTCATTTTTATCCTTTAGAGGTGGAGAGACAAAATCAAGCAATAATGCGCATAATCATATCAAGAAGAGTTGTTTTGCGCCAATTTTCTGGATTTTATAAGACGTATTTTTACTTATTAAAAAAACTAAGCGTATAAAACGTATCAATAAATGAAATGGCGATATCTACTTTTTTGCCTTTTATAAGGATTTTTCGCATAATAGGCTTTTTTCCGAATCTAAGGGGCTTAAATGAGTTTAATGCAAATTAATAGTGGTCGTGATGTACCTAGCGAAATTAATGTAATTATTGAAATTCCTATGCATGGTGCTCCAGTAAAATACGAAGTTGATAAAGATTCAGGCGTTTTATTTGTCGATCGCTTTATGGCAACAGCAATGTTTTATCCGGCTAATTATGGATATATACCTCAGACTTTATCTGAAGATGGGGATCCTGTAGATGTATTGGTTGTTACCCCTGTTCCTTTAATTAATGGCGCAGTCATTCCTTGTCGGGTTATAGGCATGTTAAAAATGACTGATGAGTCGGGAGTTGATGCAAAATTATTAGCGGTGCCTACCACAAAACTCACTAAAATGTATCAATCTATAGAAAGCTATAAAGACTTACCCGAGTATCTACTTTCTTCTTTAGAACATTTTTTTAATCATTATAAAGATTTGGAAGAAGGAAAATGGGTAAAAATTGATGGCTGGGTTGGTCCTGAGGAAGCACGTCAAGAAATATTGTCTTCTATTGAGCGATTCAATAGTAATAAGTCTGAATAATATTTGTTTGTTAGCGATAATATCTCCGGGCAAGAGCATGAATGTGGAACAGATTTCTAATTGCCTACGTACCGCGCTTATGCGCGGTATCTAGTGATCTTGCTTTATTACTCGAGTCTGTGCACATACGCATAATTATCGTATTTTATGTTCAAAATTTAGATGCGTTTATCCTGGCTGTTTTATTGGGGTACGGTATATAATACGGGTAATTAAATACGCTCTAATTTGTATCAAATAATTAAGGATTCTTTGTGCCCTTGCATCTAACGAGTTTAGTCTTGATTCTTTTGTTGCTTATTATTTTATCGGCTTTTTTTTCCGCCTCTGAAATAGGCATAATGTCTATTAACCGTTACAAATTAAAGCATCTGGTGAAACAAAACCATAAACAAGCACAGCGTGTGAGTCAAATGCTTGTCAGACCAGATAAACTGCTTAGTGTGGTATTAATTGGTAATACCTTGGCTAATATTTTAGCATCAACTATTGCTACTTTAATTGGCCAACATTTGTATGGTGAAGTTGGCGTTGCCATAATGACGTTAGTATTAACGTTGTTTATCTTGGTTTTTGCCGAGATGACACCAAAAACGTTAGCCGCTATTTATCCGCAGCAAGTCGCTTTTTTATGCGCCTTACCTTTAAAAGTAACACAAAGATTTTTTGCACCATTAATTCATTTAATTAGTTTTATTTCCAATGGGATCTTACGCTTATTTGGTATATCTATTGATCGCATGCAAAAAGAAGCGTTAACTGGAGAGGAGTTACGCTCTGTAGTGCATGAATCCGGGGGCTTATTACCCCTTGAACATAAAAGCATGATCATTAGTTTATTAGATCTCGAACAGGCTACAGTAGAAGATATTATGGTTCCTAAAGCAGATATTATAGGTATTAATTTAGATGAATCATGGACGCAAATATTAGATCAATTAGAAACCGCGCAACATACTCGCTTGCCTATTTATCGAGGAAGTATTGAGCGTTTAGACGGGATGATTCATGTGCGCGATATCTTAAATCTTGCGTTGGAGAATAAATTAGATCTGGATACGTTTCTTAATGCGGCACACCCGCCTTATTTTATTCCAGAAACTACACCTCTTAATACGCAAATTGTCAATTTTCGCAAAATGAAGCGGCGCAGTGGCTTTGTTGTTGATGAATACGGCAGTATTCTAGGCTTAGTGACAATGGAAGATATTCTTGAAGAGATAGTTGGTGAGTTTACAACCGACATTGCTGATTTAAGTCGTGATATTATGCCACAAAATGACGGCTCGGTGATTGTGGATGGTGGTCTTACCTTGCGCTATTTTAATCGGGTAATGAATTGGAGCTTACCCTTAATTGGCCCCAAAACAGTCAGCGGGCTCATCATTGAGCATTTAGGATATATTCCTCCTGCTGATTGTTGTTTGATTTTAGAACACTATCAAATAGATATATTAAAGGTCAGTGATAATATGATAAAAAGTGTACGAATGTGCAAGATAAAGAAAAAGATACATTCTGCCTAATCGATTTGGAGTCTATTGCCGTGATAAATTTGAAAAAAGTTGTAATCATTATTCCTACTTATAACGAAGCTCTTGTAATCGAAAAAACAGTACATGAAGTATTTAATGCTTTGTTACCAACGGATGTTAGTGCTCATATTTTGATTTTTGATAGTTGCTCAACAGATAATACACAAGAAATTATTCGCATGTTGCAAGAGACTTATCCTAACTTGCATCTACAAACGGAAGCAAAAAAATCTGGTTTAGGATCTGCTTATTTACAAGCAATCAATTATGCCTTAGATGAACTACAGGCAGACATTGTTTTTGAGTTTGACGCGGATTTATCTCATCAACCGCACTATTTGCCACAAATGATTGAACGAATGAATACATGCGATGTGGTAGTGGGTAGTCGTTATGTTAAAGGAGGCAGTATTCCTAAAAATTGGGGCTGGCACCGCAAATTACTTTCTGTTTTAGGCAATGTCGTCGCCCGAGTGATGTTAACTCCAAAATATAAAGACTTTACCAGTGGCTTTAGAGCCACTAATTCTTTGCTATTAAAAAAGGTGCTACCTACACGGTTTATTTCTAATCAGTATGCATATAAGCTGGAGTTACTATGGTTATTGCATAAAGCGCGCGCTAAAATAATAGAACACCCTATTGAATTTGTTGATAGAGAACAGGGACAAAGTAAATTGCCAGCGAATAGCGTGCTCGATTCATTGCGCGTTTTAGCTCGCTTGCGTTGTAACGCATTAAAACCCTATGTGCATATGTGTGTTGTGGGTGTTGTGGGACTTGTTCTCCAGTGTTTAATATATAATCTTTTGCGCATAAAATGCACTCCATTTTTTGCAGCACAAATAGCGGTTATTGCGGCGATTATTAATAATTTCATTTTGCATAATCAATTTACTTTTAAACAAAAGAGCATGGATAATCATGTCAAATCAATGACTTACTTTATTATGTACTCTTTATTGATGATTGGTTTTCAAAGCAGCTGGACTCAACTGGGTGTTCATTATTGGGGGGCTGGGATGATGAAGGAAAATATTATTGTGGCTAGTGGTATATTTTGGGGTTCTTTATTAAATTATTTGGTTTATTCGCGCTTTATTTGGCGTAATACTAAAGAAATAAGTATTCAGCCTCATTGACGGAAGGTAATCGTTCAGAGGGTATGGCTAAAAGAGCACTCGAACGGCCCTATTTGAGCTCCTATTGGGATAAAGTCAGACAAAATGAGCGCAGCATAGGTGGCTATGTGATTCGCTTCCTAGGAACGATTACAGTATATACTTGTCGCTAATGGGTTTTAGGCTTTTATGCTATCGCTTTTTTCGTCCCTAAAGCAGAAAAAGACTTACAATAGAATAACTATTCTGCATCTTTTTCTGCTTTAGGGACAAAAAAATCAAATCGCCTAAAATACCTAAAACCCATTAGCGACAAGTATATTTGTAGGTGAGAGGTAGGAACATTTATTGAGTTATGACAGCCCCGAAAACGGGGCACGAATCAATAACAATACTTAAGATATAACACAACGAGAGGTTGTTTCCTCTTCATTTACTTCGTCGCTTTTTGCTTCTTCATTTTTTATTGTAATCATTTGCCAATCATTGGGATTACTTGGTGTATGGTTCGCTGCAGTCCCATCGATGAAACTTAATGTAGAGAAGCCTTTCGCCGGTGGGTGGGCAGCATAATATGCTTCATCGTTTTCAATATCTAAAGGTGCGCTAGGGCTATATGGGAGTGATTCTGATTGCATTTTTTTTGAAACGGAAGCGTCACTACCTGTAACTTGAATTCCTGTGCGTTGTTTAAAGAACATATTAATTACACCTATATTAGTTAGGGAAAATATCTCTTCCATTAGCGAATAAAAAACAAGTCATGCTTAAGCAATCCATGCCATGAGCGCAGTGTATCATTAGGAGGCACTTGGTTCAATGGATTGCCTGCAAAACGAATAAGTATAGTAAAAGGGAGTTTTAACGTACATTATTTATTCTTCGTGCTTTGATTTCAATTGCACCACTTGATAATAATAGGGAATGTTTTTTAAATTTTGTCCCTGTCCTTGCGACCATACAATCTGGCGTTGTGATTTACGAATAACATGCTGAGTAACGTTCGGATCATCAAAGCGCCACGCTTCTTTTGCTAATAAAATTAATAAGGTATTGTGTACGTTATTATCTGCAGCCCAATAGCGATACATTAAACTCTCTCGATCAAAAAGATGAGCCCCATTGGTTGGGTATTTCTTGCTAATATCTCCATGGGATAGCAGCTTCTCTTGGTAGAATGCTAATTCACTATTAATAGGATAGTTATCCAAAGGTACAAATAGTACCGGTTGTTGGTATTGTTGTTCTGTGGTTTGCGCAACAAGGTACATTTTCTTGATTAAATCTTCCCAATCAATGACTTTAATAAAGATTTTTTGCTGAATTAATTCGTTGGTATTGTAGGTTATCCATAAGAATATGCTGCTGTACAGAATTAAAAGACAAGCTATTGTAATGGCCCATAATTTTTTCTTGACAGGATATTGCGTCATTGTAGAGGCAATCCAAGGAACAATTGCAAGGATTAAAGGACCTGTCCAATTAAAATTGACTTGATGATTTAAGCTATGAATTATAAAGAACATTAAGGGAAGAAAGGTAAAATATTGAATGAATCGTTTTGCTGTAGAGGGCTTTTTTTTGCCAACACTCTTATTGGTTATTAACTTCCATAGCTCCCAGAAGCCCATAGGGGTACTATAAAATAATACTACTAATAGCAGTTGATGAATGGTAATTGAGGAGTGCTCATTAAAGCGTCGTGTACTTTGAAAAATAAATGATGCCCATTCGTGCTGCGCATTCCAATAAATAACAGGAGTAAAAATTAGAATGCTTATGAGTGCTGCCAAGTAGGGCTCTTTTCGCGTAAACCAAGCTCTAGATTGAGTGAGCATAAAACCAAGACTAGATAAAGGAAGAAGGATTATTGTATATTTAGATAACATACCTAAACCTAAACACATCCCTGCCCAATACCAATTATTAGCCTCATTTAATACTAAGGCGCGATATAGAAAATACAAGCAGCCTGACCACGCCGCAATTAATGGCACGTCTGGCGTAATGATAATGGATTGAAAAAAGAAAAAAGGTAGTGTTGCCAAAAGAATAAGAGCATAACATCCTGAACGAGGATGGATTAACTCACTTAATTGATAAGAAAAAAAAGCACTTACTCCCCAGCACAATAAACTTGCCGCACGCACTGAGAACTCATGAGTGCCAAACAATAACGTACATAGCTTAATTAAACCGGCTACCATTGGTGGGTGATCTAGATAACCCCAGTCAAGATGTTGCGCATAATTCCAATAATAGGCTTCTTCAACTAATAAGTTAGCATTATTCATAAAGAGTACATGTAGAATAAAGGAACAAAGTAACACTGCTATCATATAGAGAGAGGTTTGCTGTTCTTTTAAGGAGGATGTTGCTAGGGAAGAAAGTAGTTTTTTCATGAAACTTAAGAGCATAAATTACGTTGCCTCAGTGTAGCTAACTTTTCTTTTAAAACAAGGGATAAGTCAAACGATTATCTTAATTGTTCGATAGGGGAGGGCTATTTAGATGCCAGTTATACATATAGCTATCTATTGTATTGATATGCTTTAGCTGGCTGCGCAAAGGCTCTTGGGCAAAAAATGTGATATGTTGAATCACATCTTGTTTTGTACCACCAAAATCACCTTCGTACCAATCATAAATTTTGGAAATAATAAGCCGTCCTTCAATTACTTGCACACCACGCAAGGAGTTAATATAGGTTGTAGCGGCTTTATTCAGTTGCGTATCAAGATACGTAGACGTAAATGCGAACTTATTCAGATTCGCAGCACCCATGGTTGAATTATTTAAAGCATAAAGTGTACGTTGATCATTCCATATGGGCCGAATAATACGGTTATTAATATCATCTAATGATAGCGGAATGTTTTTGACGTTAATCAAGTGAGCTCCCCATGGGCCAATACTAAAAAGCCCGGGGGACGTACTAATTTCACGAATAGTGGCTATAGGATAATAATTGGCAATAGTTTGTACGGTAAGGGCATTATATAAATTGAGCCAATAAGCTAACTGCTCTTTGCGATTATATTGATCTATGTTTACTTCCGACATATTTTTAATATAGCGCTGTAATAATTGCCGATCATTGGGCGTTAAATGAGCATAGTCAATTACATTGATTTGCTCTTCATTACTAATTACCGTATGGTCGAGAAATTTTTGCCATTGCTGATGAGATATATGCTGTTTGGATTGAGGATTATTAATTACCCAGATTGGCCAATATGCTTTGGGAAGAGCCGTAGCGACGCTTGAATTTATTTTAAAAAATAACAAGAAAATAAAAAGCCAACATTGATTTATTAAAGCATTTTTTTTATACATTCATTAATGCTCTGTTGCGTAATGCATTGCTAATCGTTTTACTGTCTAAAAACTCCAGCTCACCACCCGAAGGTATGCCATGAGCGAGTTGGCTCATATGGATGTTCTCATCGTGCAATAATTGATAAATAAAATGGGCTGTGGTTTGACCTTCTACGGTAGGGCTTAAAGCAAGAATAACCTCTTCAATTTTTTTATTTTGCACTAAATCTTTTAATTTAGGTAGGCCTATATCCTCAGGTCCTAAGCCATCCAGCGGCGATATTTTCCCCATTAAAATGTAATAATAACCTTGAAATGCATGACTGTGTTCAATTGCAAATACATCAGCAGGGGTTTCTACAACGCATAAAACTTTACTATTTCTCTTAGGATCTTGGCATAAGTGACATAATTCATTTTCTGTGTAGTTATTACATTGCTGGCAGTGTTTGATGTGTGTCATGGCGTACTCAAGACATTCGGCAAGATGTACACCACGTTGTCTTTGATTATTTAGCAAATGAAAAACCATTCGCTGCGCCGATTTTGGTCCTACGCCAGGTAAGCAGCGCAGGGCATCTATTAACCGATTGAGAGCATCCATAAATGAATTATTCTTGTTCATCGCCCATTAAATCAGTTGGAATATTTAAACCAGCAGTTAATTGGCTAATTTTTTCTTTAGATACTTTTTCAATCTTACGAACAGCATCATTTACTGCGGCGGCTACTAAATCTTCTAACAATTCAATATCATCATCAAGTAGAGAGGGTTTAATTGTTACTTTTAAGGCATCATGGCGACCGTTCATCAGCACTGTAACTATGCCGCCTCCCGCTTCACCTGTTACCGTAAGTTCACTCAATTGTTTTTGCGCTTCTTGCATGCGTTGTTGCATTTGTTGCGCTTGTTTCATTAATTCGCCCAGATTTTGATTCATATCCATTATTGCCTCGCTTATTTAGGTTCTTTTTATATTATAAGTCATCTTTCCAAAGAGGTAATAGAATTTTTAATTAATTCTGCAGAAAAATCTTTTTGGATTTGTTGTAATACAACATCATCTTGTAATGCTTGTGTTGCCTTATCTTGTTTTTCTTGAGATGCTTTTTCTTTTTGTTGCGCAGGAGATGCATGTATTTGTTCTTCGGTATTCAATTCTATTTTCATGGTGTCATGATAATAATGACTTAACCCCGCTTCAATTTTGCTGACAATACCTGGCGTAAATAAAGAAAGATGTCCTCGGCGGACATTTAATATAATCGTTTTTTCTTCTTTACGAACGAACTCGGCATTTTCTACCGCATTTAATGCGAGCCCGGTTAGTTTTAATTGAGTAACAATATCCGGCCATTGTTCGGATTGGCTACTAACCGCTATTGTTGTAGATGGCGTATTAAGGGAGTGTTCGATTTTAGGTGGTGTATTATTGGGTATTATTTCTTGCTGTACTGCACGTCGCGATTGGGTTGGTAATGACGCACGCTCTTGCTCTACAGTGCGGTCTATTGGTTTTAAGTTATCAATAGCTAATAAAGGTGTCGGTGCTGTTGCTGCAGGTCTAAACGTTAGCATCCGCAAGAGCGTCATATTAAAGCCAATGGTTACGGTAGGTGCCAGGCCTAGTTCCTCTCGGCCCTTAATGGCAATTTGATAAAATAATTGTACGTCTTCAGGAGAGTATAGTGCGGCCAAGTTGATAAGTTCTGCCGAAGGAGTAATCAATGGATTATTTGTGCCTAAATGTTGATAGATACAAATTTGGTGTAAGTATTGAAGTAATGTGTCTAATACATAATGGAAATGACCACCTTCGATAAGGATCTGTTCACTGATGGTGAGTAATGATGTCGCATTGTGCTGGGCCAATGCCTCAAGAAGTTGGATGGCATAATCATGTTGTGTATAACCTAAGATAGTTTTTACATCGCTAGCCAATAAGTGTCCACTACTACCTGTTATAGCTTGATCTAACAAGCTTAATCCATCGCGCATACTTCCTTGCGCTGCATGAGCTAAAATAGCTAAAGCATCATCATCTGCGCTTTGTTGTTCTTGGGCTAAAATAAAGTGTAATTGCTGTTTTATAAGTTCTTCTGAAAGGTGTTTTAAATTAAATTGCAGACAACGTGATAAAACAGTAACGGGTACTTTTTGTGGATCCGTTGTGGCAAGAATAAATTTTACATGCTCAGGGGGTTCTTCCAATGTTTTTAATAATGCATTAAAGCTATGCTGTGACAGCATATGCACTTCATCAATAAGATAGATTTTAAAACGGCCAGAAGTTGGCGCATATTGCACATTGTCTAGCAGCTCACGTGTATCTTCAACTTTAGTTTTTGATGCCCCATCAATTTCAATTAAATCAATAAAACGCCCTTGTTCGATAGCGAGACAGGCATCACATTTTAAACAAGGATTAGCATTGATGCCTTCATCACAGTTTAGCGTTTTTGCTAAAATTCGTGCAACACTTGTTTTACCTACACCGCGAGTGCCAGTAAATAAGTAGGCGTGATGTAAGCGATTTTGATTTAAAGAATTTATTAACGGAGTCGTGATGTGTTCTTGACCAATTAATTGAGAAAATGTTTTAGGTCGCCATTTACGCGCAAGAGCTAAATAACTCATGTTGAAGATCACTAGATTGGGTGGCGGCTGTAGAAGCCACACCTCGGCGCTCGAATCAATTACTACCGCTGCTCCCTTCCGGGCCTGACGGGGTTCGTAATCTATCGCCGCGAGGGGACCAATACAGCCACCATAGTTGAACCACAAAGAGTATCAAAAAAAATAGAGGACTGCTAGTGTTCGGCGCGTTTTTTTCATTATTTATAAAACAGTATTATTTATTTGCATTATTCAGCGCCTATTCAATTTGCGTTTGTGCTTATCGTAATCTACTCTTGAATTTAAGAGTTAGTATTGTGCAGACGAGATTGGTTTGATTTTCACTAAGTACTCATTCGGTTAATAGCTAACTAAGTGTTGCACGCGCTTAGTTTATTTCGTGTTTACGTTATTTCACATAATAAACATAAAATAAAAAGCAAAAAACATACCTTATATATACACAGAAATAAAACAAGAAAAATGAAAAAAAATGAAAAAAGTGTTTGACAAGCTGTGAGAAATCCGTAGAATACG
>CAZSAO010000001.1:88844-119976 GCA_964605275.1 uncultured Legionella sp. | reverse complement strand
GGCCATCTTTGGCTCCTCTTGAAATAAAGTCAGGCAAAATGGTGCTCACATAGCCGCCTATGCTGCGCTCATTTTGCCTGACTTTATCCCAATCTGGGCTCAAATATGACCGTTCGAGTGCTTGTTTAGCCATATCTTCTGAACGATTACATTGGCTTTGAGCACGCTATGGGATGCGATTGCTCTGGGAGTTTATAAGTATATGCGGCGATCTTTGGAGGTTTATTTGGGAAACGCCTCCGCATTGGCGTAACGCCAATCGTTTTCATAATATTCGGGAATATCATCAGTAAATAATTGACCTGGTTTTAGATAGTCGTAAATATTATTAAAGCTGCGTACATCATTGGGGGCGATACGACGCATAATATGAAAAGGCTTGAGATCACAAGGATCATTTAGCCCCAAAGCGCCCACCATTTCCTGGAAACTTTTCATGGTGTTTTTGTGAAAATTAGCCACATGATTTTTTTTAGTATCGACTACTAGACCGTATTGTAAGCGTTTATTCTGCGTGGTGACACCGGTGGGGCAAGTATTGGCATTACATTGTTTGCTTTGAATGCAGCCGGTGGCCATCATCATGCCGCGTGCGGAGTTACACATATCGGCACCTGCGGCAATATGCATTAGCATATCAAAACCATTGGTTATTTTCCCGCTGCAAATAATACGTATTTTATCGCGTACATTAATACCAACCAATGCATTATGCACAAACACTAATCCGGCTTCTAATGGCGTACCAATAAAATTACTGTATTCAACCGGAGCCGCTCCGGTGCCGCCTTCCGCTCCATCGATAGTAATAAAGTCTGGGAAAATATTGGTCGCTAGCATGGCTTTACAAATGGATAGAAATTCATCGCGGCGTCCAAGGCATAATTTAAAGCCTACTGGTTTGCCGCCTGCAAGTGTGCGCAATTTTTGAATGAATTGCAGCAAGCCAATGGGGGTGTCAAAAGCGGAGTGCGCTATAGGTGATAACACATCATGTCCCATCGGTACTTTTCGTACATGCGCAATTTCTTCTGTTAATTTGGCTGCAGGTAGAATACCGCCGTGCGAAGGTTTGGCTCCTTGTGACAATTTTAATTCAATCATTTTTACTTCATCACGCAAGGCTTCTTTTTTATATTCCTCTTCACTAAAATGACCTTGATCATCGCGGCAACCAAAATAGGCAGTCCCTATTTGAAAAATAATATCGCCACCTTGTAAATGATACGGGCTTAAGCCGCCCTCGCCGGTATTTTGCGCAAAATTACCTATTTTAGCGCCTAAGTTCATCGCCATGATTGCTTTGGCGGATAAAGCGCCAAAACTCATCGCGGAAATATTAAGTAAAGACGCTTCATAAGGCTTGGTGCATTCGGGACCGCCTACCCAAATACGATTTTCCACTTCGGCAGCATGCTTGGGCATGAGTGAGTGAACCGCCCAGGTGTAGCCAACACTTGCGATGTCGCGTTCAGTACCATAGGGAATGGTATCGCGAATGTTTTTGGCTCGTTGGTAAACTAAAGAGCGGCTTTCACGATTAAATGGCAGTTCACTTTCATCGGTAGCAATAAAATACTGCTGAATTTCAGGGCGTAAAAATTCTAATATATAACGAATATGGCCTAATACAGGAAAATTACGCAACAAGGTATGTTTGGTTTGAAAGCGATCGTATATCCATAAAATGACTAGTGGTGTTAAAAAAATAAAAAACCAGCGCACATCCTCTAACATTACAAAGAGGGCTAATAGCAACAGCAGACAAATGCCAAAGCTTAAATACAATTGACGTCTCATTGATAGATCCTTCTATACGTGATTGGTAGATTAATCGGTAGCGGGAATATTGTATAAATCCATTTCTGCTTTTTTATTCAGATTATGTTCTAACGACGAAATAAATTGATTGACTTGATTACGTTGTTGTTCTTTATCTATTTCACATAATACTGATTCACGACTTATATCTAGTGCGGCTAATAATAGCGTATGAAAATTATCTAATGATTTGCATTTCTCTTTGTTTTCGAGTATTTTTTCATTCAGCTTTTCTGCTGCAAGTAATAGATTTTGTTCTTCATGCTCAGGGCATTTGATTTGGTATGATTTACTTAATATTTTTAGCGTACACGTTTTCATATTCATTCTAGGGTCCTCATTCGATCAGGTATATAAAAATAGTACCAATTTTACTTAGTTACAGCAAATGGTTAAAAAATTTTGTTTTGTTTTGTTTTTTATCTAAGCATGCGTGCTTTAATCTAACGCACAAAGTATAACTCAAGGTAAAATAACGATTTTTATTTTATCATGCGGATATTGAGCGCGTGATAATATGTTTAAAATTAGGTCTCCTATACTGATGTTGAGTAAGGGCGATTAACTATTGTTAACGGAATGACATAGTGCAGATGGTTATCATCACGACTTTTTAATGCACCGTCGTTTGTTCATGTTTAGGGATGTCATGAGAATTTTATTAAGTGGTGTGGGGCTATTATGGGCAAGTTATGCGGCGCATGCGGGTATGATTTATGGTGTTGAACAGTTAAGTGCGCATCATGCCGCTTTATCTAGCGCTCCCCTGATATCAAATAATGCTTCTTCCTGGCATTCTCGTCCTGAGTTATCCATTTTATTAGGTGGTAGTTATATTCCTAATACAATGAATAACCAAAAATTACAGTTATTACCTTATGAAATAGGTGATTATGCGGATACGTTTACTAACCAAAGCGATGCCGGTGCTTTTAGTTGGGGAGTCGATGCTTTATATCGATTTAAGCTTAATGGCTTGCTTGGTTCATCTGGATTTATTGATTCTTTTGCCGTTGGTGTAAATTTTGCACAAATAACCAATTTTCAACAAACAGGTAATGTGTTGCAATTTGGTATGCCTGAATTTGAAAATTATACCTATGTATTAAAATTGAATAATAGCCGAATTATGGCCGATATGGATGTTAATTTTAATCCTGTAGCGCGGTTGATTATTCCTTTTGTTGTTGGTGGTGTCGGGGCGGCTCAAACCACGGTGTCTTATAATAGCGTTCCTATAGCACCCGTGGAAAGCTCCAATTTTACGTTATCTGATGAAACCAGTTGGCGTTTTGCCTATCAAGCCGGTGCCGGTATTAAATATGAGGTGACTCCTAACGTGGCACTTTCTTTGCGTTATCTCTACGCCAACATGGGTAAAGTGAATTCCGCAACAGTGGGTAACACCGCTTTATTAGATAGTCCTTTGATGGTGAATATGAGTACGCATAATGCTTTGCTTGGTGTGACCTATGCAATGGCATGATCAAGGCAAGAGCATCAATAATGGAACAAATCCCTAGTTGCTTACATACCACGCTTTATGCGTGATATCCAGCTATTTTGTTCTATTGTTGGCGTTTGTGAACACGCCACAGAACGTAAAAGTTGAACTTAAATTATATAAAAAGCATGTTAGGGTCTAACCATTTTTTATAAAAAAATAGATATACTTCGAGCAAGTATAGTACCTGTGTATGATGTGTTTTTAGGAGTTATTGATGAAAAAAGGATTATGGATCGGAGTGGGGTTGTTGTTGGCATGCCAATTATTATGTGCGGCTAAACCAACCATGAACTATGTATCACAACCATCAGGGGCCGTTTATAGTGTACCTGTAGCTTTTAGTGTGGCTAATTTGGCGCCCGTACCGCAAAACTTGTGTAGTCCTACATTATTAGTAGGCGCGCAAAGTGCAACTTGTAGTGGTCTGCCGTTGTGTCGCGGTGCACGTACTCAAACGGCGGCTTTTTCTTGTTCTGTGACGACGACGTGTAGTTCGACTGTTCCTGCAAGTAGTGCAGGTGGAACATGTACTCTTTCTCTTAATGTGACTAAATCAAGTAGTCTTCCTGCCGCGAGCGCCTTTTCGTTCTCTTTAAAATATGGCAGTTATAATGCGTTACTGCAGTCTAATTCTTTTACGCTAAATGGCACAACACCAACGCCTTCTGCCGATAGCTATCGTACTATTACGTTTAAAAATTCATGCGCACAAACCGTTTGGTTTGGTTCCATCACTGGTGCGGCCCCCTCTAATACTGTGGTGACTGGTAGTGCTATTGATTGCACTGGCGGTGATGTGGGTAAACAAGCCTGTGTTGCGGCAGGTGGGGCGTGTTATGCGCGTATTGGGGCTGCTGATGCATGTTTTAGCCAGGCCTGCGTTAGCGATAGTGATTGTATGAGTGGTGCCTCATGTGATGGTACACAAGGAAAATGCTTTTGGGCTAATCCCACACCAGCCAACCAATCTTTTCAACTACCTAGTGGCGGTGTGAATACAATAAACATTCCACAATATCAAGCTAATGGTATTGGGGTGGTGTGGTCTGGTGCTTTTGGCGGGCGTACTGGCTGTACTAGTGGCGGATGTACTTCTGCATTATGTACCGGTCTTAATGACAATGCGCAAGGAGTTTGCTCATTAGGCGTTGGATTTCAACAGCCAGCAACACAAGCTGAACCTACGTTCATCACCTATCCTACGGGGAGTACACCAGTTGCTGCGGTCGATGCATATGATGTTACTGTAATTAATGGTGCAAACGTTGCCATGTCCATGTATCCGACCAACCAAGTACCTCCTACATCAGGCAATCCCTATACTTGTGGCGCACCCGGATATAATCAAGCAGTTCCTGCTAGTGGTGGGAATGCAACTAATACTATTGGTGCGTCTGCATGGAATTTAGCTACTAATCAAACTAATTTAGCGTATCGTTATGTGGTGCCCAGCTCGTCTCCTGCAACACGTTGTTCTGCCGATACGGATTGTGCTTCTAGTCAATATTGTGGACTAACTTATTCCTCGCAATCAATTGGTAGTACCGCAGCGCCTGGGGCAGGTTATTTGGTTTGTGGTGCTTTTGCTGGTTGGTTCACCGCAGATCAAGTTTGTGGCACCAATAATTCATTCACTAATGCTCTTAATGCTGCGGGTGTTTCTGTTAATAATTTTCAATGTAATACAGCAATTGCATTGGGGACTATGAGTAATTTATATCAATGTAATGGCGGTTATAGCACCAGTTGCTATTCAAATCCCACAACGTCTAATTGTTGTGGGTGTGTGAATTGGGGCAGTCAAGGAACGATTTTGCCTGTGCCGACAAATACTTCTTATGTTAATCAATGCAATGCAGCCAACTCCTCTTGGACCGGAGGATTTAGTTCGGTAAGCCAGCCGCAAGTGTATGATACGATTTTGTTTTTGAAAACATCATGCCCCTCGTGTTACGTCTATCCTTTTGACGATGCGAGCTCGTCATTTACTTGCAATAACGGCAGTACGACCACTGATAATACAGAAGATTATACGGTTGAGTTTTGTCCGGGCGGTAATGGCAATACAAACTTTGCGCCTCCAGCCCATTAATTTGCTGAGAGTAATGTGCCTCTTGCAACCATAAGAGGCATTAATTACTTTAAAATGTAGCGTGTATAAAATTATGGATGCTATGCCTGTAAAAAATATCGTGGTGATTTGCTTTTCCTTTTTCAATTCCTTGTGTTTAAATAATTCTTTGAAAAAAGCTGTGCCCTTGCGCGCGGGTCGGTTATTATTAGTCGCTATTATTTTCTATAGAGTTAGTACATTATGTCGAATGAGTCTTCTTTACAGTTAGCATCATATGAATCGTTGAGTGAGGCGCTTGTGCCATTACAACTGCCTGTTTCAATTAGTGAAGTGCACGGTTTATTGTGTGGCTATTTATGTGCCGGCGCTATTGAGCAAGGTGAATCCTATATTCGAGCGTTGATGCATCATAAAAAAGCCGCCGGCAGTCGTGATGCATTACTGGCTTTATTCTCGGTTTATGCCATTAGTCAGCAACAAATTAATAATTACGATGTATCGTTTAATCTGCTTTTGCCTGACGATGAATGTTCTTTGCGACTTCGTGCCCAAGCGTTTAGTGATTGGTGTGAAGGGTTTATGCAAGGACTGATTACTGCAGGGATTGAGATGGGGCATTTTCATGATGAAGATGCACAAGAGGCATTAGAACATATTAGTGAATTTGCTAATCTTGATTGTGATTCTTTAGCGATGGATAATGACGATGAGCGCGCATTGGTGGAAGTGACTGAATTTACGCGCATGGCGGTTATTCGCTTGCACACTGATTTAATGATAGCGCGTGAACAAGACAATACTGGGACTGCACATTAAAAAGGATTATTTTATGGTTAGCGCAGAAGAATATCAAATACGAAGAACCTTATTAGCGCAGCGCCTGCCGATGAATAGTATCGCTATTATTACCGCAGCGCATGAAGTGTCACGAAATGGTGATGCGCATTATCGCTTTCGTCAACACAGTGATTTTTATTATTTAACCGGTTTTAATGAGCCTGATGCGGTTTTAATTATTACCTCTGGAATTGAAAGTCAAAGTATCTTGTTTAATCGCACTAAAAATCCGCAAGAAGAACAGTGGACGGGGAAACGATTAGGACAAGAAGGTGCATGCAGCCAATTATTGATGAATAAAGCATTCTCTTTAACTGATTTTAACACGGAATTGCTGCATTATTTAGCCGGAACCGAAGCGGTTTATTTTATCTTTGGCTGTAATAAAGTGCTTGAGCAACACATTTCTGCTGCCGTAGTTCAGGCAAAGGGATTCGTGCGCAAGGGTATTCGAGCACCTGAGAAATTAGGTGATTTAGGTCCTATTCTTAGCGAGCTTCGTTTGTTTAAAAGTGATGCTGAGCTCGCTCTAATGCGTCGAGCGGCTACAATTTCGGTAGGTGCTCATAAACGTGCCATGCAAAAATGTACTCAATTACGCTATGAATATGAGCTGGAGGCCGAGCTTTTATATGAATTTTCCCGTCAAGGTTGTCGCGCAGTTGCCTATGACTCCATTGTAGGCGGCGGTGAAAATGCCTGTATTTTACATTATACCGACAATAATCAAGTATTAAATGCTGGTGATTTAGTATTAATTGATGCAGGCGGTGAGTATGCTAATTATGCGGCGGATATCACCCGCACTTTTCCCGTGAATGGGATTTTTTCTGCTGATCAGCGCGCTGTTTATGAACTGGTTTTAAAAGCACAGCAAGCAGGTATTGCGGCGATTAAGCCTGGCCTCCCCTGGAATGAGGTGCAAAATATTATTATCCGTATTTTAACTGTTGGTTTATGTGATTTGGGTATTTTGCACGGTGATGTCGAGACCTTGATTAGCAAAGAGGCTTATAAGCCTTTTTATATGCATAATTCAGGGCATTGGTTGGGGCTTGATGTACATGATGTGGGTGCTTATAAACTTAATGGCATGTGGCGTCCTTTGGCTTCCGGCATGGTGTTAACGGTAGAGCCCGGTCTTTATTTGAGTAAAGACATTCCAGGATTAGATAAACGTTGGTGGGATATTGGGGTTCGTATCGAAGATGATGTATTAGTAACTTCTACCGGTCATGAAGTGCTCACCGCCGCATTGCCGGTGACTGTAGCAGAAATTGAGGCGTTAATGCGTGGTTGAGCAACAAGTTGATGTATTAATTATTGGGGGCGGCCTTACGGGCGCCGCCTTATTGCGGGCCTTGAATCAATTAGGCTATAAAACGTTATTGGTTGATAAGCATTCATTAGCGGTTAAAGAGAATCCTAATTTTGATGCACGTTCTTTGGCGTTGTCACCGGCAAGTATTCGCATTTTATCAATGCTGGGTTTATGGGATATGCTCGCTGATAAAGTGAGTCCTATTGAGCATATTCACATCTCTGATCAATATCGTTTTGGCACCTCTCGTTTACATGCGAACACATCGGAGCCTTTAGGTGTGGTCGTGGAGATGCATGAGATTAATCATGCAATACACCATATTTTAAATGCCGAAGATATTATTGCTCCGGCCGCGGTCACTCATTTAGATTTAGAGCAAGGTTATGCACTTATTTCTACAGAGCATGGCGAAATTAAAGTATATGCTTCTCTTGTTGTTGCTGCTGATGGCACACAATCTGCTACTCGTGCCTTTAGTGATTTGAACGCTGAAGTGAAAGACTACAATCAGCACGCTATTGTTGCCAATATTGGTTTAGCTAAACCGCATCAGCATTATGCTTTTGAGCGCTTTACCGCACAAGGGCCATTAGCTTTATTACCAATGAGCGATAACAGAATGTCATTGGTGTGGGCTATGAGTCCAGAGCAAGCGCGGCGATGTATGGCGTTGAATGAGCATCATTTTATAGCTGAGTTGCAGCGTGCTTTTGGCTATCGGTTGGGCCGCTTTGTTAAGGCTGGTAAGCGCGCATGTTATCCATTGCAACAATCTTGGATGCCACAACAAGCGAAGTGGCCGGTTGTTTTTATTGGCAATGCGGCGCATACCTTGCATCCTGTGGCCGGACAAGGTTTTAATTTGGGATTAAGAGATGTTGCTGGACTCGCGCAAGCGATTGCACAACATGGATTACAACCGCAAATGTTAGCGGATTATCTGGCTTTACGAGCGCGCGATCAAAATAATATTATGCGTTTTACTAATGGTTTGATTAATGTATTTACCTCGCGTTTGCCAGGGGTTGGTTTGGCGCGCGATTTAGGGTTGATTCTTTTAGACAACAGTACTTTTTTAAAGCACTGCTTGTCACGTTGCGCGCAAGGTTATAGTGGCATTATTCCCGATTTGGTTTGTGGTATTGCATTAGATAAACAAGGAGTGCGATGACTCAGTCTTTTGATGTACTCATTGTTGGTGGTGGCGTGGTTGGCTTAACTGCGGCGTTGGCAATGGCACGGTGTAATTATAACGTAGCACTCATTGATGCAGGTGATTTAACGGTAAAAACGCAGGAAACTGATGCACGCGTATATGCGGTTAATAAAGCATCGCAAACGTTTTTAGAGCAGTTAGAGGTATGGTCTTCTCTTGAGCTGCATCGCTTATCTCCTTATCAAAAAATGCATGTGTGGGACGGGGTAAATGGGGCGGTAATTGATTTTGATGCGCGCAGTATTGCCGAGCCTTATCTGGGAACTATTATTGAAGAGTCTGTTTTAAAAGCCGCTTTATTAAAACAAATTCAACAGCATGCGACTATTAAGTTATTTGCGCATACCGCAATTCAAGAGGTAGTTCCCGGCGAGCCTTTTATTTCTATCAGTAGCGCCAATGATTCGTGGCATGGGCGATTATTAATGATTGCTGATGGTGCGCAGTCTCCCATTCGTGCGCAATTAAAGATTCCCCTGACCTCATGGTCGTATGAGCAGCAAGCTATTGTGGCCACCGTCCAGACACAAAAAAAACATAATTCCACGGCATATCAAGTATTTAATAGTAATGGTCCACTGGCTTTTTTACCTTTAGTGGATGAGCATCAATGCTCTATAGTTTGGTCCAGTGACACCGCACACGCTCAGGCGATGATGAATCTCAATGAAGAGGAGTTTAATCATGCGCTAAGTAGCGCCTTTGCGCATAAGTTAGGAGCTGTCACTGTGCTCAGTACGCGTTATCAATTTCCGCTGAGGATGCGGCAAGCGCAAAAATACAGCGGTACGCGTTGGTTATTATTAGGTGATGCGGCACATACCATTCATCCGTTGGCGGGCTTAGGCTTAAATGTAGGTTTAGCCGATGTTGCCTGTTGGTATGGGTTGGTAAAAATTAACAAAAATGCTTTGGAGACAGCAAAAGCGCTCGCGGTCTACCAACGAGCAAGAAAGGCATCCGTTTGGAACACTATTTTATTAATGGAAGGATTTAAACGGTTATTTGCTGTTTCTTTTAGTCCAGTTGCGGTATTGCGTGGTCTGGGCTTGACCTTTTGTAATCAATTGCTGTGGTTAAAGCGATTATTCATTGAGCATGCTGCTGGAAAGTAGTTTTTTTAGTTTATTTCACATTTCTGTTCATTGTTGTGGTGAACGTGATTGTTTATTGGGCATGCTGCAGGAACGGAGTTTTTACGGCAAAAGTTGAATTTCTTATAAATTCGTCTACATAAGACTAAAATTTGATGGAAATACGTAAATAGTGCTACAATAGGTCAAGTAAAAAACATGAAGGCCTTTTTATGACCAGCAATAAGAATACAGCAGGATATTCGAATGACTCTGATGATGACTCTCAATTTGATTATGATTCGGATTATGTATATGAGTCTGAGTCTGATTCTGGTACTCAAATTGAAGAAAATGAGCTTGATTCATTGTTCAGTGAGCACGAGAATCATGCCCCAGTAAATAATATTAATTACAATAATAAAGAAATCGATAATAAATGTTTAGCTATGATATTAGATGAGCTAAAAAACAATTCATTAATAGAGTACATTAGCTGTGAACATTGTGAATTAAATGATCAGCAGCTCGCTAAATTAGCTGATGCCTTAAGAAATAATACGACGGTAAAAGGCATTAATCTAGCAAAAAATAATCTCTCTAATAATAGTGTGCAAGCATTATTACTCATGCTAGAAATAAATATTTCTATACAGGAAATTAATCTTGATGCTAATGCTATCGAATTCGATGAGCAATATTATCGACTTGATGATTGTTTAAATAGAAATAATTTAATTAATCAGCTGCTTAGTATGGTAAAAAAATTAGCGACTAATGAAGCAACGAATTTTAAAGAGAAAGAAGTAAACCAAATTATAAGGAATTTAGAGCCTATTACTTCTGCAACATTATTGAAAGAAATTCATTCTATACTCGCTGTATTTGGGCAGGGAGCGCCTAATGAATGGAGTATTGTCTTAAAAACTCCCGGACTACGAACATTTGTTAATAAACAGCAAATGAATGTGATTGATGCATTAGAAGTTATAGAAAATATAAAAAAACACGTTATTATTTCAGATGATTTTGCTGAATATATGCCTAAGTTAAAGAGTATTATTCCTAGTGATGATTCTAACTGGCATACTTTACCGCTTGCGGTGCAAAAGGCAAGTATTTTATGGCATAGTCGAGAGGGTGCTATTTTTTCTTTAGATGCCGCAATGGCCTTTTTGTATCAATGGGGTGTAACTCTCGAAAATAATGAACAATATCACGATATATTTACTTTTTTACGTTTTACCCAAAAGTATAATGAGATTAAAATATATGTACATGATTTGCGGAATATCGCACAGTACGATATTGATCTCTTACACAATCATATTGATGTATTAAAAGTTATTGATTCTGAAAATGCAAATATCGCAAATGCCTCACCTCTTTATAAAGAGGTCTACTTTTTAGTATATATAGCTGGGCATATACACTTAAATCGCCCTCTTACAACGCCTTTATTATCAATGCTCAAATCTGCTCATAAAACAATATTAACGCAATTTAATCATTCGCTTAATTCTTCTACCAACACACTAATAACACAACTGAGTGAGATTAAGGTGTTACATACAAAGTTGGGTAGACTTAAGCCACAAAAACTGTCAGTGGATGAATTAAATGATGTTTTAATTAAGATAAAAAAGTCATCATTTCCTATAATTCAAAAAGAAGAGTATTTGGTCCGTATGCTGTTACAATTTAATGATTCTAATTGGCAACATAAAAACTTAAATCAAACCATTGATATGGTGCATGAGCGTTTTATTCAAACACCATCAGTTTTGAATGATCATCTAATTTCTGCCGATGAGGCTCAAAAAATAGAGGAAATATATAGTTATTTACATAGTTTAAATCTACTAGAACAAGCAGATACTACTCAATTAATTCAATATATTAATGAATTAAAAGAGAATTATTTTGGATTAGAGTGTTCAGACAATGGATGTTATCCATTGCCATGTATTTTAGTTAATACGTATTATTTATTAAATGCTATCGCACAATTTTATGATCAAAATATAGTATCCGCATTAAGCACGCTAGATAAAATTTATATTCCCAGTCATCTTGACGCTATTAATAGGACAAATTTAAAGGCCATTCGCGATAAATTTCAAAATAGAATAAAGCTTTATGATGTGACTTCTGATAGATTTTCATCCTTGTATGATAAATTAGCGTTTGCCGCTAGGACTACGCCTTATAATAAACTTGATTTAACTGCCGATATTGATGATTTACTAAATAACTGTCCTGTTCTTAAAAATGCAAATGAATACGCTCAATTGTCCAAAGGGCAAAAGAAAGCGTATATTTTATTAAATGTGTTAGAAAGGTTTCAATCAGAACAGCTGATAAATAAACCATTTCAAGAGGAACTAGTACGATTAATTAATGAGTTAGAGATAACATGGGGCACACCTGATCTGCAACAAATAGCAACGGAACATCTTAAGGATATATTTGCATTATTGCATTGCTTATCAAAAATGCGCTATTTAAATCATTATGCGAATCAATCTCAGGCGTTCGAGCCTCATCAATTGGCTAGCGATATCAATGAATTAAAAAGAGTTTATAATGTATTCTCACGGCCACCACAGGTATTGGTGGATATTGTTTTTTTATTGGAAAATGCCCATTCATTGAATGCTAATTTTAATACGGATGAGCTTGTTGAGCCTTGGAATATTGTGTTGCAGATAAGTAGCACAGAAGAATGCTTTGATAACATAGTACCTGCTAATATAAAATTATTGCAACCTGTATTATTATCAATGCTGCAGATATTTAACCATATTAAACAGACTGATATCATTAGTGGCATAGCGATAGGTAATAATCATTTAAAAACAAATTTAGCACAAATAGGAACTTCTAATGCAAAGGCTTTTACAGTAGGAACTATTTTATGTCGAGCATTAACTCTTTTTTACAGAAAAGATTTAAACAGCAAAGAAATTGAGACAGAATATGTAAAATTTAAACATTATCGCAGTGAAAATAGGATTATTTTCCCCGCAGAAACACAACTTGTAGTAGTCGATTTTGTATCGATTATCTCATTGGCATCTACTTTAGTAACAATAAAAAGAGCACAAGTGTATTTAGACTCCAATCCTTGTCCATATGATATAGATACATTATCTCTTATTATCGAGGAATTTTACGAAATATTAAGACACAAAAATCCTACTATAAGACTAAACCACTCTATTAAAACACTAAACGACCCTAATCTCTTGGATATTATTTTAACCAAAACTCTTCATAATTTAGTCGATTTAAAGACAACCAATGAGATAATAATTAAAGGTTCTAAAGAAATTATTGATGCCCAAATAAAATACATCGAGCAATTAGAGGATTGTCTTTCCTATGATAATGAGCAATTAATTGCAGATTTGCAGACTTTAGAAAAGTATTTGCCTTCTGGGTCTTCTGACTCGCAATACGCTAATGATGTAAAAGACATGTATCACTTTATGCAATTATTAAAGTATTTTCAACAAGGAGAGTTAGAGCAGCTATTAGTACATTGGAATTGGAAAGAGATTGAGTCTAAACCCATTAAAAAATATTTAGATGACTTATTTCGTGCGTTCTTACCGCTAATTGAAATAACGTCATATTGTCAATATGAACGTAAAGCATATTATGTTTTGATGGCATATTGGTACAGGAATGATAAAAGCAACATATTTTTTCTTCATGCTATCAAACAATTAAATAATGAATCTTATTCATTCAATAGTTTATGTGAACCCTCTGAGGTATATTATTTAGATTATGCAGAAGTATGCTGTTTAATTAAAGATGCATTAGAGAGATTGAGCGATACAGCAGAAATTTCATTTTTTGAAGCTATATTAAATGCCCATAAATATGATAATTCGCTTATCAAAGTATTACTAAACTCCAGACATTTTCAGCAATTAATTGCGGCAAAATATCCAGGAAAAACGGTCTATTTTTTAGAAAATTATTTGTTGCATCAAACAGATGATACCATTGAATTATTGAGTATTAGTGAATGTACCTTATCTTTTTCGCAGGCTATAAATGTGGAGATAGTAGATAATGTTTTAGACACTAATAAATTAACACAAGCAATAGAATCATGCTGGCAGGCTGTTATATCAACTCAATTAGTGAATGAAGAAAAAATTGATGAGGTTGCAGAGCATTCGGTCGAGTCTAAGCAAGCAGGTTTAAATTATTCGAGTGCATTTTTTACTGGTCAGCAAAACAATACACCGGCTAAACGCACAGCTTCATGTAGTGAAGACCCAGCCTTAGATAATGCAACGGCACTTAGTGCCGTGACGAAGCGATGAGAATGGTATTTATGTAGAACATTAGGCTGGGAGCGTTGTGAACGGCTATATATTATATAGAAGCATGACGAGTAAATTGTTGGCGGCTAAAGGATACTTTATCTGCCGTAGATTCACTGCCATGTGACTTAAATCGTTCCTCTATTGCACGATAGCGACTTAAGCCCCCCTCACGATTGGCAATTTGAATATTTAATCCGGGGCGTGCATTGAGCTCCAGCATTAGTGGGCCTTGGTCTTTATCTAGCACGATATCCACGCCTAAGTAACCAAGGCCGGTTAGATTGTAGCAATTTGAGGCTATCTCTAAAATAGTATTCCAATAGGGGACTTCAATGCCGACAATGGGGTTTAGGGTATCTGGATGGTAATCAATTACATCATTTTGAAATACGCCGCCAAGTGTCTTACCGGTTGACATATCAACCCCCACCCCAATAGCTCCTTGATGTAAATTGGCTTTGCCCCCTGATTGCCGGGTAGGTAGGCGCACCATGGCCATGGCGGGATAGCCTAACAGTGAGATGATGCGAATATCGGGAATGCCTTCGTAACTGACTTCGGCAAATACGGGGTCAACTACTACACGTTTTTCAATAATGGCATAATCAGAAGAACCGCCTAGGCTATAGGCTCCTGATAATAAGCAGGATAAATGATAGCTTAATTCTTGTTCGGTGGTCAGTTTGCCATTAATTTGTCGATAACGACCGTATACTTTGTCTTTAAAAACTAAAATCCCATCGCCACCTGAGCCTCGTGCCGGTTTAATCACAAAATCATCATAGGGTTCTAAGCGTTGCGCTAAGGTTTTTATCTGTTGTTCGGTTTCTATAATGTCATAAAGAGGCGGTACGGCAATGCCTGCACTTAAGGCCAATTGTTTGGTTTTTAGCTTATCATCGACTAACGGAAATAGTTTGCGCGGATTATACCGCAACACAAAATCAGTATTTCGTTGATTAATACTTAAAACACCTTGTTTTTTTAGTCGTCGAAAGAGAGGAATCATTGTTATACGCCCGCCAACACTTTAAAACGTTTTAATTCAAATAAGCGATATCCACGGTATTGACCAAACCATAAAATAATTGCTAATAAGATCAACAACAGTTCTGGAAAAGCAAACACTAAATATTGTAATTCTTCGATGCTCATTGCCCAATACGAAATGACTGCGGCAAATAAACTGCCCGCACCAGATTTTATCGCCTCAGCTGCTCCTCGCTCATCCCAGGTAATACACATACGCTCGATGGTCATCGTCAAAATAACCATTGGGAATAGGGCTACGGATAGTCCGGAGTCAAGATTTAAATTTTGACTGACAACGCTTATAAAAATCATTAATAAAATAACCACGGTAAGAATTGCGGCTAAACGCGGTACCAGCAGTAATTTTAATTGGTCGAGATAAAAGCGAGCTAATAAGCCAAAAGAAACAATAATGACAAATAGGCTTATGCCCCAAATAACATGCGTTTCGCGAAAAGCTAGGGCAATTAATACGGGCATAAAAGTGCCGAACGTTTTGATGCCAATAAAGTTACGTAGTAATAAAATAATAAACGCACCAATAGGCACGGTGAGTAATATCTTATAGGTCGCTTGCACATTAATTGGTAATTGTAACAGCGAGAAACGCAATAGTTGTGAATCGGCTTCGACGCCTCTTGACTTGGCAACACTCAACGCATTAATGGGGGTGGGGGAGACGGTTAAGCTAAATTGCGCTTTGCTTCCTCCTGAAACATTAAACAGTGGCGTGCTGCCGTATTGCCAAACAAGAAATTCGTGCGGTAAACCTGCACTGCCGGTGCGAGGATTAATATAAATCCAATTTTTACCATTAAACACGGCTAAAAAGGATTTAAAATCGGCTTTGTTTTGTTGGCCTAAATAAAGACCTGTCACGGGTAATGCGACAATTTTTGATTGATTTAAGATCAAGATGGCGGCATTTATCAGCGACTCATCACTAAATTGTGGGTTAGCTGTTAAGACGCGAGCATTACCGTCTTTTTTGTTTAATTCTTTAATAGTACTTTGCGCAAATGTTTGAATATCGGCGGAAGTAGAGCGTACTTGCGCAATAATGGTATCAGCTGCTGATTTTTGATTTTCAGTTAACGGGGTTATTTTTACGCTGGCAGGTTTGGGTAAAGCCGATTCGTCACTATCGGTTTGGCGTAAAATAGCGCGGTAATATAATGATTGTAACCCATGGGCTCGACGTACCGACCATACTGTTTCACGGTTATAGCCATTTAAATTGGTAGTTACACCATAGCCACGCGACACAAAGTATTCATCAAGAATGGCCAGATGAGGAGGAAGGTAGGGAATGTCAAAACGTGCTTTTACCGGTGCTTTACTATCAGCAATAAAACGCAAATTTGCTTCGACCACCCAACTATTAACATTTTCTGTATCGGTCAACGGCACATCCAGTACCAGATGACGATAAAGAAAGATACTTGTACCAAGAAACAATAAAGTGAGAATTAAGCCGTAAATATGGCGGGTATTATTTTTCATGGTTTGTCGTACTCGTATCAACAGTAAATTTTAATGCAGGATCTACCGCACCTTTAAAGGCAATAATAGAATCACGACCTAAAAGAAGAGGGTAGTTAAAGCGTTTTCTATTCGTTAAATTAACACGCAAGGTTTGTACGTTTGTTCCTAGTTGCAAATCAAGTAATACAACTGGGCGCTTGATGGCTTTTGATGCCAATATACCGCCACTTTCATTAGCACGTGTTTTTATTTTTACTTTTCCTATATAAGGCGCTTCGAATGTATATTCTTGATGATCTTTTGTGGCGACGATAAAACGTAAATAAGGCGTCCCATCTTTATTGAATTCTGTGATGTGCGTTGCATGAAGAGATGCTGATTTAGCCCCTGTATCTAATTTTGCTGATAAAGTAAGATTTTTTGCGGGTAAGGTAACTTTTTCTACATAGCCATAAATGTGCTTTTCATTGTTTGCCATAAGTGGTTGTACCGTTAGTGTCATTAAAAAAAAGATGCTTACTAATATTTTCATGCCATCCTCAGTGCGTTAATATCAATCTATTGAAGGACGATATCGTAGCAGGTTTATGCTTTTAGTCACAGTATCTTCAGGTGGATTAGGATGGTATTTTAGCAAAAATAAGCATAATAATTAAAAAGAGTTATGTTATACTTACCAATGAAGCATCAAAATTTGGATTTTTTTAGCTCAAGGTGAAAGTTTAATTGACATTTGGTGTAATAGTCAATACAATGCATTCATCTTAGCTGATGGTTAATTACCTCATGTCCAAAAGGGAAGACAATCGATCTTTAACAACTCAGATATTGGCTAATATTCTGGCGGTTGTCGGTCTTATTGAACAACAAAAAATATTGGCTAGTGTTTTAACGGTTACTAGTTTTATTGATCGACAAACGGCTTTGATAGATAAGCCATTAAAAAGCACGGCTGCTATTCTTAATGAAGATAAACGAGTCGGTTATGCTCAGGCTACGGTAGATGCTTTGAGCTCTTCTTGCAGCATGTTCAAATATTTTTTTGACATGTGCATTGGTGGTACTGCCGATCAAATGCATGAGCTAATGCTCACCCCCGAATACATCGCGGCTATCGCAGCCGAAACCATTTTTTTCGTAAGCTTTGCTCTTTTTGCCGAATATATGAAGGATAAAAAAGATGCTAATAAATCGGCCAAAAAAACAAGCAATCATGTCTTAAACCAGCCCTCTTTGCCTTTAAATTCTGATTCCCAGAAAGAAACAACCAGCAAATTTAACGCCCAATCTTTCGCAAGCACATATCCTTATGTTCGTGATGTAATGAAAGGATTAAAAAATGGATACAAAGGTTGGCGTGGCGCGATAACTGCAGTTAATCTTTTGCATATTGCCAATGCCAGCGCGCTTATTTTCCCTATTGGTTTAGGTCTAGGTATTGTCGGAGCTGCTAATCGTTATTGGATGCGTTCTTTTCGCGAGGCGCGTAAAGAAATGAAAGATCATAATCGTGATATGTATGGGCGCTTAAACAATACGAACTTTTTTCCCCTTAAAGATGAAGAGAGTATTAAACAACAAAAAGCATGGGAGCGCTGCTTAGGGTACGTTGGCTCTGCTTTTGGTGGTTTTGTTGATGGACTATATCTCTACATGGGACCATTATCCGCTGTTTTTTTAGCTCCTCCTTTATTGATAACATTAAGTGCTATTTGTGTTTTTTATCTCTTGGGATGTATAGTTACTCGTATTAATGAAGAATACAGTGATCAAGCGGAGTTGCTACGTACTAAAACGAGCTATGAGTTATTGCGCAGGAAAAAAATTATTCAAACCTTATGCAGCAACATTCATCGTTTGGAAGAAAAATATCTGACGGAGCAACATTTTGTAAATGCATATGAAACAGAACTTGATGAACTTAAAATCCAATCCTTTAAAGACGAACTAAGTGTTGCAATTGATGAGTTTGATAATCTGCGGACTTTATTATATAAACAGCATAATACAGGGTATGGTTCTGCAATTTTACTCGGGATACAAAATAGTTTATTTACTTACAGTGCTCTATCGAGCATTTTAATGATCGGGATTGTTTGCGGCGTGGCCTTTCCTCCCCTTGTTCTTGCCCCTATTATTTGTTCCGGTGTACTCTTAATGATAGCTTTTATTGCTCATGCGATGTTACAGCATTATCAATTTAAATCTGAGGGCAAACAGGAGCAAATAGATAATAAATACAATGAAATTCTCGATGTGTTATCCGTTAAATTAAATGCAAATAATCTTCCTTCATCTGAATGCGTCGTTAGCGAACACAAATGTCAAAGCGATCGGTTAAATAATTTATTAGAAGAGCAGTTAATTGTCGAGTTTCCTTTTCCAGACAAAAGTAAAGTCCAGTCGCGAGCAGAGTTTATCCGCTTTATTTTTTCTGCACTCAGCAAGTCGTTTAAGTTTGCTGAGTTTGCCGGTAATATATTTCAAGAGCAAGGGGCGGATGACCATTATTATGATACTCCAGTTATCTATGCCTTTGCCGCGGTGCTTGCTCCATTATTTATATGTGGTTTAGCCGGGCGCTTATTAGGAAAAGATTTTGGCTCTGACGCAAAAAAAACAGCGCCATCATCTTCTGCTAAGTTTGAATCTCCAGGGAATAAACCATTGAATAAGCCCTTAGAGAGTAAACCGCTTACTCATAGCAGTGGTGTTGTTAATCAAGGATTTTTTGCTCCGCAACAAGGGCCGGGGTTTGTGCGAACGCGCAGTGCTAATTATATTCCGAGCACTACGCATGTTATTGGTCTTGATTAGCTTGCTCTTTGTGTATACATTTATATACGTAGTGGTGTGTGCTTTAAAACACGCGCGCTAAAAGCGTTTATTCTTTTACGGCTGCATATAACTGTGGATTTAAAGTGGGATCGTTGTACATTTTAAATTGATGATATACTCTAAAGGTTCGTTTTTTCATGAGTACATCGGTTAAAAGAGCGTCTAGACATAGCGTTAATTGCTGTTGTTGTTGCTTTATGATGTTTAATTTTTCATGACACTGTGTTCGATGATTTTCATCTACATCTTGGCGTGTGGTTTGCAGGGCCATATGATAAGACTTTAGAGATAAAATAGATAAGCGATCAATAATCATCCCAGGTGTTTCGGAGTGAACGGCACAGCTTTGTGGGGATACCGGCTGTAGTTCGTTAAAAAACCAGGTATCTATTGCCTCCATTCGATTATTTCGTTGTTGATTACAGGCATCAATTTCTCTTTTGGCATGATAAACAAATTCTGCGCCCATATCGTCGCGTCGTGCTCTATCTTCTGCGAGCCATAACTGATAATTAAAACTATGATTTTCTTCTATTAAACGATATATACCTTGGTGTTGCATGCTGACGCCATTAACATTCCATTGTGCTATGCACTCGCTATGGATAGAAGGTAACGTTAAGGCATTAAATGATAGGGTCATTGGTAATCCAAGAAAAAAAGTATCCCCTAGTGTACCTTAATTAGCGTGCTATTTTCTAGCGATAGCTGTATAGGATGGTGCTCTTTGCTTTGTTAAGAGGAACTTCTCTATTATCTTTGCAAATGATTTAAAAAATCTGATTGTTTCTTTAAATAAAATCCTTGTATAGTATGCCTTGGTTACAAATTGGATGTTGGGGTGTGGGGTATGACGTGGTGGGTTAATGAGATAGATCAATATATTCGAAGATTAAATGATGAGCAATTAAAGCAATTGTTGCTGCATCATTTTAATCGACATGCAATTCACCTTTCTCAATTATTTTGCAAGCACCATCCTCAAGAGGCGTTTGTTTTTTTTGGCGCGACAGAGGCACCTTCTGAGAGGTTTTTATTCTCTCTTATTTATACTTATGGCCCGCAGCAATTGGCGCAAGAGCTCGCAACGCTACTGCATGTAGAGAGTCCTCATGAGTTATTTGTTTTCAAAGCCGAGCGTGTTTTAGATGATTTTGTTCAAGCCTGGCCGTTGATTACGGCATTACAGCATCAACCAAAACAGATAATCTCACTGCTGGAGCACGCGCCACAAAAAGCGCTATCGGCATTAAAAAAACAGGTTGATGGCAACCCTCTTTGGTCGATGTTTATCGATTTATTTTTAGCACCACAACTATTGAGTGAAGAAGAGCAAATTAATCTTATGAGTTATTTTCGTGGCTCGCATTGGATTCATGAATGTGAGCGGATAATGACCGCATTAAAAAGAGAGGCGAGTACCTTACTTTCTATCCATGTTTTAAATCTTATTGCTTCTTTTAATGGTAATGAATCATTTCAATGGCAGCAATTATTAGACATTTATACCTCATTCCCGTTTACGATTGATGAGCAAATATTGGCGCGCTTAGTTGTTTTATATAGCGACTCAGCGAATGAGTCGTTTATCATTTTATTCGAGCAGGCATTAAAAAGCATGTCTTTAGAGCAGCGTGTGTCTTTCTGCTTATTCGTACCGATTAATAAAATGCTGATGTTAGTTGAGTCGTGTGTCAAGAATACCCTTCAACAACAATCATCTCTATCGGATGCTTCTTTAGTTGTTATAAACCTATTATGTAGTGTCATGCCCCGAGCCTATGACAACCCCGTGTTGCAATTGGTTCGTACCTCTTTGTATAGTGCTTCTGCCGTAGTCGCTGATTTTTGTGATACGGTACGGATTGAAGATTTTTTTTCACAATATACTTTGATGGCGCATTTAACTAAGATGCAGCTTAAAGAGTTACTTTTACGTTATCAATGTTTGATGTTGACGCTGAATGAAGAGGAGTTTAATGCCTTACTTGGTTCCAGACTGTCTATGGAGTTATATGTTGCGCCAACTCTTAGAATATTAAGAGAAATTGAGCAACAGCTATTGACCTCTGAGTTATGGGATAAAAAACAACGCATACGACAATGGTGTATTGAGCGCATGCAGCATCAATTATTAAGCGAGCTCACTGACGTTTGTCACCAAAACTCATCTGACAAAAGAGCACATGATGCATTGCATCTCATTTATGAATATTATTTTGAGCAGAGTGCTGTTTTACGTTTTGATTTAATGTTTAATGCCAGTATTCATTTTTATGAACGCTCGTGCAAGGATCTTGCTGTGGAGTCGATGATAACCCACAAATTGCAAAAACAAGCTTTTCAAGTAAGGGGTGTGATCTATTTATATGATTCAGCAGATAATGTAATTGCTTTGGTGGATGAATTTAATCGTATTTGGCAATTGAACGGTGCCGAGCCGTGTTTAATAAGCAAGAAGGCATGCTCTTATTTTGATAAACAGGGAAATAAGGTATTACATGTTGGATATTTTATGCAAGGATTACCACACTATAAAATTTGGTATAATGAACTGCTTTGCTCTATTCCTTGGCATCAGTTGCATACATTTAATGAGCAGGCATTTGCACCAGTGCTTTATTTACTCGTGGCTTATTTATTAACGCAAGGGCGTTTAGACGAATTATATCAGGCATTAGCGCCACTTAAGATAAAGAATAGCGCGACCTATACTCGATTACAGATAATACTAATGAAGGTGCTTACGCAAGTAAAGGAACCCTTATCAGAGATTATATTCGCACAACTTAATAAGTATCTTGATGTTAATAATTTATTTTATTTACTCGGGTCTTTGCCACGCAAGGATAATTTTTTACTTCATTTAGATGCTATGTTGCTAAGTGAATCAGTACGTCCCCAATTATTTACGCAAACTGCTTTGTTAGCGAATAATTTTTTAGCGCGCATGCCGCATGAGGTATTGGCTTACTATTTAACCAACTATCATCAGTATTCATGGTGGGGAGAAGGATTAAGGTTTTGGTCTAATAGTATGTCCTGTGGAATACATCCTTCGCTATTTCATGATGCATTGACTTTATTGCAAGAACAAGTCAATAAGGGATTATTATGTGCTGCTAAATTAAACGACATAAAATATAGTGTACTTGCTAGCGATGAGACCATAACTCTTTTGTTAAATAATTTTGGTGGTGATGAACAACAGCATACCGTCCAAGAGATGGCGCATGCCAAAATAGTAAAAATTAGTGAGCATTTTGATACAAATCATATGATTTTTTTGTTACAAAAGGTCGTGAACAATAGTGCATTGTATGCAATGCACTATCGATTATTACTCTTTATTCTTTATTATCAACAGAATCTAATACCAGAACACCAATGGACAACAGCAGAGTTACAAATGTGTTCTGTTTTTATCAAGAGACATCAAGCGCAAAATCATAAGTGGGATAAAGGACAACAAATAGGGTTTGATCTGGTTGGTGTTTTATTACGTTATTGTGCCACTAAAGGAGAGACGTCTTTATTTTTTAATGAACAGCACCAGTTAAGTTCCTTGGCTCGTTTTTGGGTGCATAAAAAATTAATGCTGCCACTAATGCGCCATTTTGATGGTATGGAGCTACTGCCAGAAGCTCGACGATTATTACTTAATAACCAGTCACATGATGATGTTCCCTTATTGGGTGTTTATGTACTTTATTATGTGGGCAAGTCGCACATTTTGGCTGATTTGTTGCATTATTATTTGGATGATAAGCGACATGTGAGTTTTTTTGGTCAGTTTTTAACGCTCTTGCCGAAACATGGCGTGAGCGCGGTTATTTTTGATGCGATGCAAAAAAAGCTGATTAATGATGGTTCTTTGCTCGATTGGTCTTTATTACAAAATATGGCCAGTTATTTATGGCATAAAACAAATAACAAGATGTTGGGTCAAGTGTCTCAAGCCGGTGTGGAATCTATTTTTTCATTACTGACAACATGGGGGCAGGCAAAACATTATAAATTGGTTGCAAGCGCCGCGCAGCTATTTTCGTCATATACGCGTGACCCTAACGCACAAAAAAAGATAGCTCAGGTAATTACTGAGGCACAAACAGAAGAGCGGATTAAATCGTATGCATTTGACAATTCGTTGTTTGCCATGCTTAATAAATGGTGGTGGCGAACTTGGTGTTATGGTTTCTTTTGGCCAAATAATTTATCGCAAATCTTGAGTCTTTGTGATGTGCCTACTCACGCATGTGCCGCTACTTTTTCACCTTTATGTATTACTCGTTCAAGCCAAGGAGTCAGTCCTTCAATAAAAACGGCAAAAGATAATTTTAGAGTGTTAATAACGCAGATAGTGCGTAGCTCGTTAAATAATTTAACTGAGCGGGCCAAGCCATCAGGGATATATTCTTCTCTTTTTGCAACAACGGCACATACAACCAAAGCAGAGCAGGGTACTATGCGGCACAAAGTCGATATAGAGTTGTTAAATTAAGTGGAGAACAATATGCGTTTTTGGTTGTTATTGGGTATCAGTTTGTTTTCTTTGCGCGGATATAGCGCAGCGACTGTACCGGATGGGTGTCAAGCGCTTGCAGTACAAGGTGAAATGGCCGTGTTATCTGCCAAACACAATAAGTTAGTATTTATTCATAATGTATCAGATAGTGATTTATGGCTTACCCATCCACAAAAAGAGGTTGGTGCAAGTGCCGGTTGGACCAGTCGAGTGCAAGCAGATCACTGGTCTGCATTAGCGCTAGATCAAGTTTCTTTTGAATTATCATGCATTGAATCACGACCGGGCCATGAGCAAGCTGCACCTTGTGAAGGATTAATTAGTGTATGTCAGTGGCGAGGTGCTAAAATGCCGAAGATGGGGCAAGGGACGTTTTGGGTTGCCGAAGATTTATCCTTGCAAGAATTAACTGCCGCGGTAGGTGGGCGAGGTTATATCTTGCCAGTACACAAATAAAATAATGACCAACGGTTGAATTAAATGATATGGTCATAGATGTTTTGTGGCTGTTATCAACAGGGTAGAACAGGATATGCCAATATTGGCACAAATTAAAAAAATGGTGACGGGTGAGTAAAAAAACAAAAGATCCTTTTTATAAAAGGGAAAGTGAAAAATATGCCGATCCTATTCCTAGCCGTGAGTTCATTATGGACGTGCTTAATGAATACGGTAGACCTATGTCGCGCAATCAATTAATTGATGCACTGCACATAGAAAAGGAACAAAATAAGGAATCATTGGGATTTCGTTTAAAAGCGATGTTGCGCGATGGTCAGTTGATGCAAGACCGACGCGATCGTTTTTGCTTATTACAAAAAATTAACTTACGGCGTGGTAGCGTACAAGCTCATCCGGATGGTTATGGTTTTTTTATCCCCGATGAGGGTGGCGAAGACATGTTATTGTCGGCCAAAGAAATGCGGGCTGTGATGCACGGCGATAAGGTATTAGCATTTCAGATGGGGGTTGACCGTCGAGGAAGACCCGAAGGTAAAATTCGCGAAGTATTAGAACATGCTAACGCCAGTGTGGTCGGGCGATTATTTAGCGAACACGGGGTCACTTTTGTTGCTCCTGATAATAAACGTTTAACCCAAGATATATCTATTCCGGCGGAATTAGTTGGTGATGCTAAGCCTGGGCAAATTGTATTGGTTGAAGTGATTGCCTTTCCTAGCAAGCGATCGCAGGCAATAGGCAAGATTATTCATGTGTTAGGCGAGCATATGGCTCCAGGCATGGAAATTCAGGTTGCTATTCATGCGCATGCCATTCCTTTTGAATGGCCCGAAGATGTGTTAGCCGAGGTCAATAAAATTCCTCAACACGTTACGGAAGAGCAAATCAAAGGGCGCACCGATTTGCGTCATATTCCTTTTGTGACGATTGACGGTGAAGATGCCAAAGATTTTGATGATGCGGTTTATTGCTATCAAAAACCCAAAGGCGGCTTCCAATTGTATGTTGCTATTGCTGATGTCAGTCATTATGTGGGCATTAACTCGGCTTTAGATAAAGAAGCCGCGCGCCGTGGTAATTCGGTATATTTTCCCGGGAAAGTAGTACCGATGTTGCCTGAAGCCTTATCTAATGGTTTGTGTTCGCTCAACCCGCATGTAGATAGACTGTGTATGGTCGCTGAAATGTCTATTTCTAAAGACGGAAAAATGACGCGCTCTCGTTTTTATCGCGCAGTAATTCATTCGCATGCACGTCTTACTTATAATCAAGTGAATGAATGGTTGCAGGCGGGAGAAGCTGATGAATCGCATCAGGCATTATGGCCGGCTTTAGAGTCGTTGTATGCTCTATACCATCAATTATTAGCAACGCGTAAAACACGTGGCGCTATGGATTTTGATACCACTGAAACGCGCATTGAGTTTGATGAGTTTAAGAAAATAAAATGCATAGTTCCAGTCATTCGTAACGATGCGCATCGTTTGATTGAAGAGTGCATGTTGGCGGCCAATGTGGCGACCGCCCGTTTTCTTGCGAAAGCAGAGATTCCTACTTTATATCGCGTGCATGCCGCACCGGAAGAAGATAAAATCACCGCCTTACGCCAATTTTTAGGGGAGTTGGGCCTACAGCTTAGTGGTGGGAAAAAACCAGGACCAAAAGATTTTCAACGCACCATGAGTTATTTAATCGATAGACCGGATAAATATCTAATTGAAACAGTAATGTTGCGTTCATTAAAACAAGCACAATACATTGAAGTGAATGAAGGTCACTTTGGTTTGGCTTATTCGGCATATACTCATTTTACTTCACCAATTCGTCGTTATCCTGATTTATTGATTCATCGTGCTATTGGCCATTTATTGGATGATGAGTTTGTGGATACATTTGCCTATACCCATGAAGATATGAATCGTTTAGGCAAACATACCTCAATGACTGAGCGCCGTGCAGATGACGCCACGCGAGAGGTGGTTGCCTGGCTTAAGTGTGAATACATGCAAGATAAATTGGGGCAAGTGTTTACCGGTTATATTTCAGCGGTGACCAGTTTTGGTTTATTTGTTGTTTTAGATGAGGTGTTTGTTGAAGGTCTAGTGCACGTTACTTCCCTAAAAAATGATTATTATAATTTTGATGGGGCAAAACATCGCTTGACTGGCGCACGCGGTGGTTCTGTGTATCATCTGGGCGATAAAATGACTGTTTTAGTTGCCCGCGTCGATTTAAATGAACGGTATGCCAAATGGAGTAGTTTTTTAAATGAACGAAAAATAGATTTTGAACCAGTAGAGGATAAAGCGCTTCATGAATGAACATTTTGTCTATGGGATGCATGCAGTAACCGCTTTATTGCATAATCCTCATCGCACAACGTATAAACTATTCGTTAGCCAAGAGCGCGATGATAAAAAAATACACGCTATAGTCGATAAAGCAAAAGAGATGAGCGTTGCTATTGAATGGTTAAGCAAGCAACAAATGAGTCAGCGTTTTGCTGACTCTACGCATCAAGGGATTGCGGCGCAAGCATCTAAGTTACCCGAATATAATGAGTCGCATTTGCTTTCTTTATTGGCGGCCAGCAAAGACCCAGCTCTTATTCTAATTTTGGATGGTGTAACCGATCCGCATAATTTAGGGGCTTGCTTGCGTACTGCTGATGCAACCGGGGTTGATTTGGTTGTTATTCCTAAAGATAAAAATGCGACTATTACCCCTGTGGTGAGTAAGGTGGCGTGTGGCGCGGCTGAATCAATTCCTTTGGTGCGTGTTACTAATTTAGTGCGCGCAATGGAGCTATTAAAAGAAAACGGTGTGTGGATTTATGGTGCGGCGGGAGAAGCTGGTGCTAGTGTCTATCAAATAGATTGTACCGGATCTATGGCTATCGTGATGGGGGCTGAAGGGGATGGTTTGCGCCGTTTAACACGCGAACATTGCGATGGTCTTTTTTCTTTGCCGATGAATGGTTCGGTGAGTAGTTTAAACGTTTCCGTGGCCACTGGTGTGTCTTTGTATGAAGTGGTACGACAAAGACAAAAGGCGGTATGATGAATGAATTAAAAGCAAGGGCGGCACGTGCGGCGCTAGATTATATTGACGATGATATGATTATTGGGGTGGGTACGGGCTCCACGGTTAATTACTTTATTAAAGAGCTTGCGACTGTTAAGCATAAAATTGATGCTTGTGTTGCCAGCTCGCGCGCAACGGAAGCCTTATTACGCGCGGCAGGCTTGCCCGTTATTGACTTAAATAGTGCCGCTGATATGGCCTTATATATTGATGGGGCAGATGAAGTAACGAGTTCAGGCCTGATGATTAAAGGCGGTGGCGGTGCATTAACACGAGAAAAAATCGTAGCTCAAGTTGCGAAACAATTTATTTGTATTGTGGATGAGCATAAGGTGGTGCCACAGCTAGGCGCATTCCCCATTGCGGTGGAAGTGATTCCTATGGCGCGCAGTTTGGCCGCTCGGCAATTAGTGTTATTAGGGGGCGACCCTGAGTATCGCGAGGGTGTAGTCACGGATAATGGCAATATTATTCTTGATGTCTTTAATCTGCCGATGAACTCGCTGTTGCAGCTGGAACAAGAAATTAACGCCATTGTAGGGGTGGTAGAGAATGGTCTTTTTGTGCGTCGCCCTGCGGATGTTGTGTTAGTTGCTAGCCCTACTGAAGTCCGGACAATAAAAATACCCTCGAATTAGATAATGGATTAAAAGATGGATGGACAAAAAGTTTTTATAAATCGTACATTGAATATGAAAAAAATCAAACTCATCGGTTTAGATATGGATCACACCTTGATTCGTTATCATTCTGAAGCATTTGAAACCTTAGTATATCAATTAGTTACCGAACAACTCGTTGCACTAAAGAACTATCCGGTAGAAATTAAAGAGTTTGTTTTTAATTATCATGATGCGATACGTGGCTTGGTTATTGATACCCAAAACGGCAATATTTTAAAATTAAGCCGTTATGGGGCGATTAGGCACAGTTTTCATGGTACACAATCCATTCCTTTTAGTGAGCAGCAACGTATTTATCGCAGCACGTATGTGGATTTACGCGATCCTAATTACATGCCCATTGATACTTCTTTTTCCATTGCGTTTTGTGTTTTATACAGTCAGCTAGTTGATTTAAAAGATTCTCTCGGAGAGCGCCTACCTCATTACTCCATGATTGCCGCGGATGTCCAGTATTGTGTTGATAAAGTTCATTCTGATGGCAGCTTAAAGCAAATTATTGCCAGTAATTTAGAGCGCTATGTGATTAGAGAAAAAGCGGTAGTCGATGGTTTAAAGCATTATCTACAGCACGGTAAAAAAATATTTATTTTGACGAACTCTGATTATTTTTATAGCCGCTTATTACTGGATTATGCGATTACGCCTTTTTTAAAGCCGGGTGAGTCATGGCGTGATTTATTTGAGTATGTGATTACTTTAGCCAATAAACCACGATTTTTTTATGATAATTTGCGCTTTTTGGCAATCGACTCAGTTACTGGTTTGATGAAAAACTGTGAGGGAATCCTTGCGCCTGGTATTTATCAAGGAGGCAACGCCAAAAAATTTACTGAAGCCGTAGGCATGCGTGGCGATGAAATTTTATACATTGGTGATCATATCTATGGTGATATCGTACGCTTAAAGAAAGACTGTAATTGGCGCACTGCATTAGTAGTTGAGGAGCTGGGGCAAGAAATTGCGGCACAAATTAGAGCACTACCGGTTGAGCGCAGTATTGCCGAGGCAATGCTGATTAAAGGGAGTCGAGAACAACAATATGTGGATTTGTGTACTCAACGTATTGATGAAGACTCCATGCAATATGATGAAGAACTTGCGCTAATTCAAGCGCAACTAACGGCACTAGATGTACAAATAACTAAATTATTAAAAGAGCAAAGTGCTTTTTATAATAAAAAATGGGAACGGGTGTTTCGGGCCGGAGCTGAAGAAAGTTATTTTGCCTATCAAGTGGATCGTTTTGCTTGTATTTATATGGAGAAGTTATCTGATTTATTGACTATTTCACCGTTAAATTATTTTAGAGCCAATAGGCGACTATTACCGCATGATGTTTTAGTTTAAGTCTTTTTTGCATGAAAATTATACTTAAGCCAATAAATCAAGCCCAATGCCTGCTTGTGAAAGCGGGCAATCATTGAGATCTAATGATAAATGCATGTAATAGATTGATTTAAGTCCATCCCGCCTACGTTTCACGCTTTATGCACGGAGTCCAGTTCGAATCTCGATTTAATATCTGCTGGATGCTGTGCATAAAGCACAGCACGTAGGTAAAGTAGGCTATTTTAGTGCTCAAAATTTAGATGCGTTTGCCCTGATAAAAGGGGTGTTGTTAAGTTGTCCGCTGTTATATTCGTGGTAATATTTTATTTAACCAACCTGGCAGATACCAATTCCATTTTTTTAATAAAACCATAGTCGAAGGCACGAGCAAGGTTCTAATTAAAAAAGCATCGACAAAAATGGCAACGGCAATCCCTAGGCCAAAGGCTTTGACCATTAAGACGTCGGCGACCATAAACGAGCCGCATAAAAAAATAACGATTAATGCGGCACTGGTGATAATTTTACTGGTTTTTTCAATGCCATAAATAATGCTACGATGATTGCTTTGTGTGGCATCATAATATTCTTTAATCCTTGATAATAAAAAGACCTCATAATCCATAGAAAAGCCAAATAAAGCACAAAAAATAATGACTAGAATACTAATATCAAGCATGCCTTGCGGTTGAAAATTAAGCCATTGCGCCAGATGTCCGTCTTGGAAAATAAAGACTAAGGCACCATAACACGCGGATAAGCTCAACAAATTCATTAAAATCGCCTTAAAAGGTAGGAATATTGAGCGTAACAAAATCAGTAAGATAAAGTAGGTAGATAACATTATCCACGCTAAGGCATAAGGTAGGTGCTGCCAAATGGTATGTAAAATATCGGCATTTATTACAGGTGTCCCGGTGAGTGCTAAGCTCATGCCCTCCGGGGCTTTAAGGTTCTTTAATTGTTGAATTAATTGATTTGTTTGGCTTGATTGCGGCGGATATTTACTAATTACGGTAATGACCGTGCTGTGTTTACTGCTCGTTGTATTGAGTAACGTGCGCAAGGAGCTTGCTGTATCCATATCGACGGCTTTATACATACGGTAGTATTGATAGGGTGTTAGATCAGCGGAGGTATTTACAATACTATCCACGTGTTTTACTAATGGGTTTTTTTGGATTTCTTCCACCAAATCATGCAACTGATAGATGCTTTTTTTAGCTAACACCGGTTTGGTTTTATTAGTTACTACTAATAGTAACGGATTGAGCTCTTTGCCATTGAATTGCTGCTCATAGGTATCAAAAAAAGCACGGCTTTGTGAATGTTCAGGGAAAATTTTATAGTCAGAAATACCAAAGTGTACCGATAAAAAAGGGTAACCTAAGGTGAGCAATAAAAGAAATACGGCACTAAATACAATCAGCGGTCGCTTTACTACTTTTTCGGCAATCCAGCGCCATAAATTAAATGAATGAAAAAGGCGTGGT
>CAZSAO010000001.1:59012-88834 GCA_964605275.1 uncultured Legionella sp. | reverse complement strand
ACCGCAAGAATGGCAGGCAAAAACACTAAAGCGGTGAATACAGCAACAAATACTGCAATCATGCCACCAACGGCTACGGAAAATAAAATATTAATCGGAAAGAAAAAAAGTGCACTAAGGCTAACGAATACCGCAAGCCCACTAAAAAATATCGCTTTTCCTGCCGTTTCTTGCGTAATAGCCAAGGCTTTTTGCAAAGTATTCGTTTTAGCTAATTCACTACGAAAACGACTGATAACGAATAATGAGTAATCCAAACTTAAACAAAGCCCTAATAACAAGGCAATATTAATTGTAAAAATAGATAAGGTTACATAATGACCAATGGTATAGAGCAAACTCAAGATGATAATAGCGCAGCCGCCTCCTAAAACAAGAGGTAACAATGCCGCGACAAGGGAGCCAAAGACTAAGAGCAAGGTAATAATAGCTATGGGGGCAGCAATGGCATCTGCCTTAAATAGATCTCTTTGTGTTTGCTGATTTACTTCCTCGATAAATGCCGGTTCACCACCTATTTGTAGTGTCATATGTTTCGGTGTTTTAATTAATTTTTTTAGTTCTAATAATGCGCTATCGTGCACTGGTTGCGCCGATTTAATCACAATAACTACATAGGCCGCATGGTTATTTTTAGCTCTTTGGCGACTATTATTCTCGGGTAATAAAACCTCATACGGTAATGAATACTGATGAAGATGTTTTAATGAGTCATTAACCTTGGCATTAAATTCTTTGCTATTGGCTTTTAGTGTTTTACTTTGATAAATAATCATCAGTTGATTACGATGATCGTAGCCTAATTGTTCATTTAATTGTTGTTCTGCCAAGGCGCTGGATGATTCTTCTGCCATAAAGCCGGTGGTTTTAAATGGCGCCAACAAATTAGGAATAACCGGAATGCAGGCAATAATAATTAATAGCCATAGGATAATGAATGCCCAGCGTGAGGAATAAATAAGTGAGCCCATTTTATAAAAAATATTTTTTCTCATGTTACTCATCACTCCTTTAGAGATAGAAAGATGCATTATCCTAACCAAAATGCAGACTGGTTCTATACAACAAGGATTATTCCGTGACAACGTACAGCATGCTTATACTGGTACTAATGATAGGTTTTTATGTTGGCCCCAAATGAAATAAAAGGACCTTTATTTAAACTATAGACCACAGTGTACGCGATAGAGAACAAATTAATTGTAAATAAAATCAAGCGTCTTGGTGCGGCGGTATTGTACGATAAAGGAGATGTCTAACCTAGTGAAAAATAATATTTTTATCTATAGCAGATAAAAGATCTTTGCTATTGTAAAAAAATAAGTTATAACAAAGAGACCTAGATCAAGGAGTGATAGGTGCTTTAACGTGAGTATGATAAATAAACTCTCATCTTGATTTTTTTTATGCGTGCAATAGTAATGTGTATGCGAAAAAGCTACATCTTATTGTTTAGAGAGTAGCCCACGTTAATTTAATAAACTAATTGTCAATGGAGTGATCGTTATGAATAGTAAAACATTTTTACAACGTTTTAATCGTGAATTAGCAACTTTGGGTTTTCCCGAGGAACAGTTAGAACGCATTAAAGCCGTATCTAAAGTATTTGGTATTTCTCGTCATTTAGCTAATTCGCTTATTATGGGTGGGCATGTGTTACCGAATGCTGATCAATTGGATATGATTGCCAGAACTTTAGAAATTTGCCCCCGTTGGTTAAGTGGTGCCAGTGAGCGAAGAAAAGTATATCCTGAGCAAGAAACCGTTGAGAGCGTATAATTTATATCTAAACCTGACGGGATCAAATATTATGGGGAATGTGAATAATTTCTCCATAATATTTAATTATTTGGGTGATTCGTTCTTCTTGGATTGTGTTTAAACGCTCTTGCATCGGCATTAGTCGTTCTATTTTTTTTGATATATTGTACTTCTTTCGTTCTGTTGCTGCGAAACCAGCAAATAGACTCATGCTTGCCGCAGTTACAGCAAATTTTATAGGGTGCACAACAATTTTAAAAAAATGCATCATATTGTGCAAAAACAATAAATTTTCGAGCAGAGTAAGATAAAAATAGGTACTAATCAAGAATATAATACTGCAAACCAACGGTCCTAGGCTAATGTGCTAATTTATTGTATACTTATTACTTATGGATAATGTTATAAATTCATTAGCGATCATCATAGATTAAGCTGGGTGATGCGCCCTTGAATCGTTAGAGCACTTCTCTTTGAGTACAATATCATGGAATGTTTAAGTTTTTGTATCGCCAAAACAATTGATTTATCACGAGTAGATAATCATTTTAAAGCAGCACCGCAAGCTTATACTTCGGTAAAAACACGTGATGTTTTAAAATTAACACCGTGCGAAACACCCCATCAAACAGTCTTTATTTTTAAGAATGGTACGGTAGTGTCCTGGGGGTTTAAGCGTTATGAGATTCAATATCATCTTAATACCTTGAAGTTATTGGCTGATAAACCCATAGCCCTACAGGTTCATGATGAGTTTCATTATCAAATCGGTGGTAGAACCTCGATGGAGCCGCATGATTTTTTTGATGTGGATTGTTTAATGATCGAAGAAGACAGTGATGAGTTTAAGCTTGGTTTATCGTATGGTTTTTCCCAGTCAGTTAAGTTACAGTATTTCGAAACAATCATCGATGCGCTAATTGAAAAATACAATCCAATGATTCAATCATTATCGCAAGCAGGTGAGATGCCTATTAAGCGTAAACAAATTCAGCAAGTTATTGGTGAAATTCTTGGTGCAAAAAGTGAGCTTAATTTAATTAGTAATTTTTTATATCATCCCAAATATTTTTGGCAACATCCTATTCTTGAGCAGCATTTTATTATGTTAGAGCGCTATTTACATATTCAGCGCCGTGTAAATGCCATTAATCACCGGCTTGATACGTTAAATGAAATTTTTGATATGTTTCATGGGTATCTGGAAAGCCGGCATAGTCATTCTTTAGAAATCATTATTATTGTGCTTATTACCTTAGAGATTGTGTTTGGTGTACTCAACTTTCATTTTTAATCTGTTGATAACTATCTAAAGCGCGTTGTCGTGCCCAGGCATGATCCACTATGGGTGCGGGATAGGGGCTTTTAGCGCGCAAGTTGGCTGGCGCTTCCCAGGGTTTATGAATCCATTTTACCGGCAGATGAGCCAGTTCTGGCACCCATTGCTTGACATAAAAACCACTGGGATCAAACTGTTCTCCTTGCGCGGTTGGATTAAAAATCCGAAAATATGGAGCCGCATCTGCACCACAACCTGCTACCCATTGCCAACTGGCAGAGTTATTCGCTAGATCGGCATCAAGCAGTGTATCCCAAAACCAGGCAGCCCCATATCGCCAATCAATTAATAAATGTTTGGTTAAAAACGAAGCCACGATCATGCGTACGCGATTATGCATGGTGCCATGGGCCCATAATTCACGCATGCCTGCATCCACAATAGGATATCCCGTTAAGCCTTTTTGCCAGCAGCGCAGTAACTCCTCGTTATGTGCCCAAGGAAAGGCGTTAAATGCTTTTTTGAGTGGTTGCTCTGGAAGTTCTGGTACATGATAAAGCAGTTGGTAAGAAAATTCACGCCAGCCAATTTCGCTTAAAAAGGTCGCGGCAGAGTTTTGATCACACAGTGGGTCATGCATTTTTTGCTGCACTTCTATCCATAAGCGTTGCGGGCTAATTTCGCCAAAATGAAGGTGTGGGGCGATTTTTGATGTGCCAATAATGGCAGGAATATTGCGATCATGAGCATAATTGGCGAGTTGATTAGTAATGAAATCATCCATCTTCTCCCACGCGCCTTGTTCGCCAGGTTGCCAGGTCAATGAAAATTCGCTGGCCCAATTAGGATTTTGTGGCAGTAAATTCCATTCCTCTAGTGTTGCTGATTGCAGTGGGTACAAAGCAGGCCATTGCTCAATTTGTTGAATGGTTTCTAGATGAATCTGGCTTTTAGCTTGCCGCCAATAAGGAGTAAACACCTTAAAATAACTGCCACTTTTATTTAATACTTGCCAGGGCTCTTGTAATAATGAACCATTACAGCTGATTACCTTAATGCCCAAAGCACGCAGTTGAGCTTTAATTTCTTGATCGCGCCGGCGATATGCGGGCTCATAACATCTATTCCAATAGATGGCATCAATATGGTGCGTGGCGATGAGCTGTTTTAATAAAGACAGAGGTTCTGCTTCGATTAAATATAAGTCAAGATCCTTGTTTTGCAATGATTGTTTTAGTGCGGTTAACGAGTGATGCAGCCACCAGTGTTGTGCTCCTCCCATGGGCAAAGTTGATTGTTTTTCTTTAATATATAAAGGAATTAATTGTTGGTGTTGCTCACAAGCCATACGCAGGGCTGGGTTATCATGAATACGTAAATCTTGTCTGAACCAAAAAAGTGCGATAGACATATAATCTCTCTTTATAAAACGTTTGGTAATACCCCATAAAACAAGCTAATCTAAAGCCTAATAATGCTTAGTAATGCGTGCGATGATTAAACATACAAATCAGCTTAATAAACAACAAATAGAAGAATTACAACAACTTGCCCAACAATGTAAAGTATCTGATGGTGATACGCCTAATTTGTACGTACACATTTTGTCACAAGAAAGAGCATTTCCTGCTAGTTTACTTTATTATGAGCAAGAGCAGCTCGTGGGTTTTTTAAGTATTTATTTTTTTTATGAGCATGCGGTTGAGTTGAGTATATTAGTTGCTCCAAAATATCGCCAGCAAGGCATTGCAAAAAAATTAATGCAAACTATTATGCCGTTATTGCAGCAGCAACAGTATGCAACCTTGATTTGTTCGGCTCCTGCGCACCACCATGCATTGTTAGCACACTGCGGTTGTGTTTATTTGCACAGCGAATATTACATGGCACGTCATGAGTTAGCACCTCTTTTAAATTATTCCATGCCTAAGGTATCTTTTCGCCAGGCGCAGATCGAAGACAGTAGTTCATTACATCAGTTGGACGAGTTATGTTTTCCGAAAAAAAATGGCGCGTTTGTTGAGCATGTGAGTTTTTTCTTGGGCAAAAGGGAATATAAAATCCTTGCGGCATTTTATGATAATCAATTAATAGGCAAGGCCCATATTCGTTGGCAAGAAGATAGCGCAACGTTATCTGATATTGCTATCGTGCCATCATTGCAAGGACGTGGGTTTGGCGGTGCCTTGATTTCACAATGTATTAATGTGGTGCTAGATGCAGGAAAGTCAGCGTTGTATTTAGATGTGGAAACACATAATAAAACCGCATTAAATTTATACTCTCGTTTGGGTTTTGTGGTAGAAAATGCCTGTGATTTTTGGTCGATAACTACGGCAAAACTTTTAGAGAAGATCAGGCAATAATGTGTTGGCGCCGTTTTTGTTATGAGTAGGCTTAAAATATACTTGACTTAATTTCAAGCTCACATTTAGTATGACGTCAATTTAAAAAATGTATCAACAGCAATTCCCGGTGAAAAGCCACGTCATCCTGAACGCAGTGAAGGATCTCCTGAATCAGGCTCAGTGCTCTATCTAGAAGATCTTCACTGCGTTCAGGATGAGATTATTTGTAGAATTTATGAAAAATAATATACGACAATATTTTTTCATTCATAAAAATATGTGCAATTTTCAATTGCTTGAAACTGCCCGGGTATCGCTGATGTATCAAAAACATTGACTCGTTCAGGGACAAGCTTTTAATTAAAGGATTATTAATGAAAAAACGTGTTGTGATTACAGGGATGGAGATCACCTCCTCTATTGGTACCGGCTTAGAGCAGTTTTGGTCCGCAGCAAGCCAAGGCGCATGCGGTATTCGTCGTATTCAAGCCTATGATCCATCCCCGTATACAACGCAAATAGGTGGTGAAATTACGGATTTCTCCCTGGCTGAGCTTCCTGAGTTTAATAAAAATAAACGCTATCCTAAAGCGGCACAATATGCTCTTTATTGCGCTCATCATGCTATTGCTCGCTCGGGATTAACACGCGATGAATTATTGCATGCGGGTACTTATATTGGTACCAGTTTAGGCGGATATCCTGAGATGGAGAGTGGTTATAAAGCTTTTTTTCTTGATGATTGGAAAAAAATGTCTCCTTTGAGTGTTATCAAAGGGATGCCTAACTCTGTTGCTAATAATGTGGCCATCGCGTTTGGTTTAGGTGGTCCTAATTCGACTATTTCAAATGCGTGTGTTTCTTCTGCCGAGGCCATAGGCACGGCATTTACGCAAATTGCTCACGGCACATTAACTACGGCAGTTTGTGGCGGTTCTGAATCGATGTTATGGGAAACATTAATGGCTGCATGGTGTAAGTTACGTGTGATGTCGACAGCGAATGAAGTGCCTGCGCAAGCAAGTAAACCTTTTGATTTGTACCGTGATGGTTTGGTGATGGCCGATGGGTCTGCTATTTTTGTTTTAGAAGAATTAGGGCAAGCCAAAGCACGTGGCGCACCAATTATTGCCGAAATTATTGGTTTTGGCGCCAGTTGTGATGCCTCGCATGTTACTGCCCCCAATAGTCAAGGCCAAGTTCGCGCCATTCAAAACGCATTAGATAGCGCGCGTTTATCGCCAGGCGATATTCACTATATTAATGCGCATGGTACGGGAACTCTATTAAATGATCGCATTGAAACAGCGACGATTAAAGAAGTATTTGGTGCGCATGCTTACACTATTCCGGTGAGTGCGCAAAAAGCAATGACGGGGCATAGTATTGGCGCTGCAGGGGCGATGGAAATTATTACTACTGCTTTATCGATGCAACATAATCTTTTGCTGCCTACGATTAATTTACAGCATCCCGATCCTCAATGTGATTTAGATTATGTACCCAATATTGCCCGACCAGCTGCCATTGATATTGCTTTGTCGAACCATTTTGCCTTTGGTGGTGCCAATGCCGCGTTAATACTGCAACGATATATTAGTTAGTGTTGATCTGGGATATATTGGCAACCTAATTTTTAGGCATTGACAAAGGTATTCTCTTCAGAGCATAGTGAATGTATCTTAGTGATTTTTAGGAATAATACCTGTGCAGCTCAGGTTTTTGCGATGTGTTTGTTTTATCTTTATGTGTATTGCAAATATCGGCTGCCAGCACTCGGCAAAACCAAAGCCTCACGCTATTTTACATCAATGGCCAATTACCTCCTACGCGCACAATCCCGCGTTGGATTTAGCACATCTTTATTGGTGGCGCCAATTTAATAATCTTGAACTTAATGCCTTAATGCAACGGGCTGTAGCGCAAAATAATGAGTTGCAGCAATCACTAACGCGTATTGAGCAAGCGCAAAGCCAATTAGAACAAATCAAATGGAGTTGGTTGCCGGGTATTGACTATTTGGGTGGTTATACTCAATTTCCTAATTTAGGAAATCCTGGTGCTATTGCTATTGCTTATCCCACCTATATCATTAATATCTTGCAATTATATAAGCAACAACAAAGCGCCAAAGCTCGTTATGCAGCAAGCATTCAAGCACATAATGGAGTAAAAATCGCTTTGTTAGCAAAAACCGCAACGAGTTTTTTTGTGTTATTACAACAAATGGACGCTTTGCTTTTATATCAACAAGTACGCGCTGATTCACAGCTGTTGTTAGAACATTTATCTACCCAATATCAAGCCGGACTTATTGCGCAAGATATTTTGGTCGCGCAAGAAAGTACGCTTAGGTTAATAGACTCGCAAATACAACTCACCCAGTACAATATTGTCGTGAGTAAAAATGCACTGCATTATTTGTTAGCAGAAAATCCGGGCAATTTATTAATTAAATCGCGTTTAAAACAGCTAAATACTAATGCTATTATTCCCGGTAATAGGCCGTTGAGTGTATTACAAAACCGTCCTGACGTGAACTATGCGCAATTACAATTACGTGCGGCGCATGCAGACACCGAAGCGATCGAGGCTTCTTTTTTTCCGCAAATTAATTTAGGCGCCTATTTGGGCACTACCGGCAATCAAGGCGGCATCAAATTAGGGCAAGCGTATGTTGAGGGCCCTATCGTAGCATTTCCTCTTTGGGCGCAAATTAAAGGAGCCAAAGCGCATGATAAAGAGTTATATCTACGCTACCAAGACACGATACAACAAGCGTTGCGCGATGTTACTAATGATTTAGCGGCGTATAGTGCTTATTCGGCGCAATTAGAAAATAATAAAAAAGCATTAAAAGAAACACAGCTGAAATGTCAGCTGGTGAGAGTGCGCTATCAGCATGGTTTAGAAAATGCGTTAGCTCCTTTGCAATGCACCTTAGTGGTGGATGAGTTGGCATTAAAGGTTAATTATAACACGTTGGAAAAAATGTTAGCCTTAGTGACCTTGTATCAAGATTTGGCCGGGGGGTACGATGGGACTTGATCGCGAAAAAATAATTCGCACTTGGCGTCTTGCTCTGACCTGTATTTTTTTATTTACCCTGACCTGGTATTACAAAATACCCGAGCCTGGTTGGTCATTAATTACCATCTGGTTTGTTATGTATGATTATTCAACGGTAGGGGGCGTGTTGAATAAGAGCATGCTGCGCTTTATTGGCACGGGATTAAGTGCTTTGTATGGCATAGTCATTGTTTATTGCTGTGGTAATGATCCTGTAATCAACATTCTGGCCTTAGTTGCCGGTTTATTTTTGTATAACTATTGGTTTATGAATGGAGAAAAAGCCTATATTGGGACTATAGGCTGCGTGACATTAACCATTGCTTTGCTTAATTATAATGATGTAGACGCGGCTATTTTGCGTATTTTTAATGTCATTTTGGGTATTCTTACTTCTGTCTTTATGATTTGTTTTTTTTACCCGCAATACGCCAGAAAATCAGTGATGGAGCAGCAAGCACTGTGGCTCGATGGTCTTTTGGAGGTACTCCATAGCTGCCTTAACCCGCAAGAGGATTATAGTGCGGTGAAAAGTAAAGCGGATGCGTTAGATAATCAAATGATTATAAGCCGCGCTAATTATAATAAATTACTAGGCGAGGCAAAAATTGAAACCAAGGCCGCTCCTGCTTTTGTGGTGTATAGTGCGGCAATACAAGAACAATGCCAACGATTAGCACGTTTATTCAACTTATTTGTTGCTGTGTGGTTTAGTACGCAAAGACACAGCTCAGTAAAGCCGGTATTACATACAATGGTGTTAGAGTTAGAGTACTTAAAACAATGTCTAGGTGGGGGGGATTTGATTCCTTGGCAATGCAGCCTAGTAGATAATCCTTTATCGGATAAACCCATTGATACGTTGCTGCGCGAAATGAGCGATGCTATTAATCGCTTGCAGCAAGACATCACGCACAATGTTGCTTCTTATGAGTATTATGCTGATTTACCGATGGATAAATTAAAGGCCAATCCATGAATTCACGTTTAATAAAACATCAGTTTCCGTTTTTTTTGGCACTGTTGGTATTGCTGGTTATTTTATTTTATCAATTTTCTTATCTGCTGCCGTTTACGAACAATGCGTTTATTGTTGCCAATATAAATCAGGTGGCCGCCAATGTTAATGGTTATGTTACAGATGTCTATGTGCACAATGAACAAAATGTAGTGAAAGGGCAACCCTTGTTTCAAGTGTTTAAAAAGCCTTATGAATACGCCTATTTAAAAGCACAGCAGGATTTAGCGCAAGCGCGCGCCACTTTCGTGGTAGCACAAAAGCAAATAGAAAAAACCCAAGCATTAATTGCAGCGCAAAAACAACATTATGAACGGATGTTATTTGATTACAATCATAATCAGTCCGCCTCTTATGGTAATGCGGTATCGAAAATTCAAGTATACAGCGCTTTAAAGAAAAAAGAGGCGGCATTAAATGCGTTGCATGCCTTAGAAAAAGAGTTAGAAATTAATCAACAACAATTAGTGGTGCAAAGCAAACATATTGGTGCTCTTAGTGCGGTATTCCATAATGCAAAAGTAGATTTAGATGAAACTACGGTCTATGCCTTGCATGATGGCTCGGTGCAAAATATGTTTATTGCTGCCGGCACACCGATTAAAATACGTACCCCTGTGTTTACTCTAGTGGATACGCAAACACTTTTTGTGCAAGCTAATTTTTATGAAACCGACTTACGCCATGTGCGCGCTGGCGATAAAGTCGTGATTATGCCGCGTACTTATTTAGGTGCGAAGGTATATCATGGCGTGGTGGTATCACAAAACTGGGCTGCTAGTCGTTTGGACCGTAATCGAGGCACTGGTATCGAAGTATTAAAAAGTAATGCGGATAATTGGTTTTTATTACCCCAGCGCTTACCGGTGCAAATTTTAATTACTGATTATGATGCACTCCATTATCCACTGAGCATTGGCCAAAGCGCTTATGTTTATATTTCCACCTAACGGCAAAAGCACCTTGTTCTGTGTGTTTTTAGTGCAAAATGTTTATACCAGTTAGCTCTTAAATCAGTATACCAGCTATTAAAATTTAAGTGCTCGAAAAAGAGTTTTAAGCGGTATATAATCCGCTAATTTTGTAATTCAAATAAGGCACCAAATGAATATTTCTCTGGGTAATGTAGCCCAATTAGTGCAAGGAACGTTGCTAAATGGTGATAAAGATATGTTGGTTGTTGCTTTGTCCTCTTTGGATGTGATTAGTGCAGGTTGGTTTGTGTTTGCGGAGGGCGATGATAAAGGGAAATTGGCCGAACAATCGGATGGGTTGGGTATTTTAGTTAATAATACCACCCACAGTAGTGTCAAGCCTGTTATTCAAGTAGCCCATCCATTTAAAGCATTTATTACCTTGCTTAATCATTTTTATCCGGCGAAAAAAGTATGCGCGCAGATTCATCCGACCGCTGTATTAGGTGAGGGCGTGAGCTTGGGCGAAGATGTTTATATTGGTCCTTATGTGGTTATTGAGGCGAATAGCGTTATTGGCGATCATTGCGTCTTAAAAAGTCATATTCATATTGGTTGTAATGTGACGATTGGTGCGCATAGCGTGATTCATCCTCATGTAACGGTTTATGATGAATGCCACATTGGCGCGCACGTCAGTATTCATGCCTCTACCGTGATTGGCTCGGATGGTTTTGGTTATACCTTTGTTGACGGACAACATATGAAAGTGCCTCATCTGGGGCGCGTGGTGATTGAGGATCATGTGGAAATTGGGGCAAATACAGCGATTGACCGCGCGACTTTAGGTGCAACTGTTATTGGCGAAGGCACTAAGATTGATAATTTGGTACAAGTGGCGCATTCGGTGAAGCTTGGCAAAAATAACATTTTATGTGGTTTTACTGGTATTGCTGGCAGCACTACCTCTGGCAATAATGTGATATTTGCCGCCAATGTTGGAGTGAGTGATCACGTGCGCATTGATGATAATGTGGTTTTAGGTGCGCGTAGTGGTGTACCACCGCATAAGCATTTAAAAGAAAATATGGTTTATTTAGGCAGTCCTGCGCGTCCTAAAGATTTAGCGATAAAAAATGAATTAGCGGTAAATCGTATTCCCTTGATGCGGAAAAAAATTAGTGCCTTACATGAGCAAGTAGCTTTATTACAAAAGAAAATATCTGCTAGTGAAGGTGTTGAATAATGAGTACTCCTTTTATTTTAATTGATGCCTCTTCTTATTTTTTCCGTGCTTTTCATGCGTTACCACCCTTAGTTAACTCTAAAGGCCAGCCCACGGGGGCGATTTATGGGGTGGTCAACATGATTAAGAAATTAATCAAAGATTATCAGCCCAGCCAGCTAGCAGTAGTTTTTGATGCCAAAGGTAAAACCTTTCGTGATGCGCTTTATACCGAATATAAAGCGCATCGCCCACCGACCCCCCCTGAACTTTCTTCGCAGTTTGCGCCGTTAATTCAATTGCTTGAATGTATGGGACTGCCTTTATTGATTATTGAAGGCGTTGAGGCTGATGATGTTATTGGTACTTTAGCAGTGCAAGCCAGTGCGCAAGGGGCACAGGTACTGATTTCAACGGGCGATAAAGACATGGCCCAATTAGTGAATGCACAAGTACGTCTCATTAATACCATGACCAATACATTACTTGACAGTACAGGTGTACAGGCTAAATTTGGCGTGATGCCCGAACAAATTATTGACTATCTTACATTAACCGGTGATAGCGTGGATAATATTCCTGGCGTTAATAAATGCGGTCCGAAAACTGCGGCTAAATGGTTAAATGAGTTTAGCACCTTGGATAATTTGTTAACCAATGCCCACACCATTAGCGGTAAAATAGGCGAATATTTACGCGAAAGCGTGCCACAATTGCCTTTATCCAAACAATTAGTGACGATAAAAACAGACGTGGAGCTGCCCCTAGCTTTAGAGCATTTAGTACAAAAAGAGCCTGATAGCGAGCGATTAAAAGAACTGGTCAGCGAGCTTGAATTTAAAACGTGGTTAAAAGAATTATTAAACGAAAAAAAACAGCCTGATACCGCTTGCGAAACCGCTCCTACTATTGAATACGAGCTGATTAATACGCCGGAGCAATTAGAGCACTGTATTGCGCAATTAAAGCAATGCGCTTTATTTGCTATTGATACTGAAACCACCAGTTTAGATGTGATGAGCGCGCAATTAGTAGGTATTTCTTTGGCCATAGAGGGACAAAAACCGATTTATATTCCCTTGATGCATAATGACCCCATGCCGCAACTAGATCGAGCGACAACGCTTGCCGCCTTAAAACCAATTTTAGAAGATGCACATATCGAAAAAATTGGCCAAAACATCAAATACGATTTTTGTATTTTTAAAAATTACGATATCACCTTGCATGGAGTCAGTTTTGATACCATGCTTGAATCGTATGTCCTTAATAGTAATGCCAGTCGCCATGATATGGATTCGTTGGCGCTAAAATATTTAGGACACAAGACTATTAGTTATGAAGAAGTTGCAGGCAAAGGCAGTAAAAAGTTACGCTTTGATGATATTCCTATTGCGCAAGCAGCGCCCTATGCGGCGGAAGATGCCTTAATTACCTTACAGCTACATCAGCATTTATTTCCTTTGTTAGATGAACCATTACGGCAGGTTTTTCATGAGATAGAAATGCCTTTGGTAGGCGTTTTAGCCGATATGGAGCGTAGTGGTGTACTTATTGATGCACCTACTTTAGTGCAGCATGGTAGTCGTTTAAAAGAGCGTATTATTGCCTTGGAAGAAGAGGCTATTGCCTTAGTGGGGCATCCTTTTAATTTAAACTCGCCCAAACAATTGCAAGAAATTTTATTTGAAGAGCAGCAATTACCGGTTATTGCTAAAACGCCCAAAGGTCAACCTTCGACTGCGGAAGCGGTGTTACACGAGCTGGCATTAGAGTATCGTCTGGCTGCGGTTATTTTAGAATATCGTAGTCTAACTAAATTGGTGTCCACTTATATTGATGCTCTGCCACAAAAAATTAATTCATTAACTAACCGTGTGCATACGTCCTATAACCAAGCAGTTGCTGCCACCGGTCGTTTGTCGTCTAGTGAGCCTAATCTACAAAATATCCCTATTAAAAATGAAGAAGGGCGCTTAATTCGCACGGCCTTTATTGCGCCTGCCGAACATGTATTGTTAGCCGCCGATTATTCCCAAATAGAATTACGGATTATGGCGCATTTATCGCAAGACGCTGGTTTATTAAATGCTTTTGCTAACGGTTGGGATATCCATAGTGCTACCGCCAGTGAGATATTCCAAGTGCCGTTGGAGGAGGTTTCTGCTGAACAACGTCGTCGAGCCAAAGCCGTTAACTTTGGTCTTATTTATGGGATGTCTGCTTTTGGTTTAGCCAAGCAAATTGGTGTGGAACGCAGTGATGCACAGCATTATATTGATAGTTATTTTCATCGCTATCCTGGTGTATTGCACTATATGGAAAGCACGCGAAATAAAGCGCACGAATTGGGCTATGTTGAGACTTTATTTGGCAGAAGGCTCTATCTTCCCGAAATTAACGCGCGCAACATCATGCGACAAAAAGCCGCGGAGCGTATGGCGATTAATGCACCAATGCAAGGAACTGCAGCAGATATCATTAAAAAAGCAATGATTAATGTAGCACTCTGGCAAAGCAACGATATGCCTGCTGCACGCATGATCATGCAGGTACATGATGAGCTGGTTTTTGAAGTGCAGCAAGATACTATCGTTGAGAATAAAGCGATAATTCAACAATTAATGGAGCAGGCGGTACAATTATCTGTGCCATTAGTTGTTTCAATGGGGGTAGGAGCCAACTGGGACGAAGCACATTAGATTACTTGCCATGAGATATGTATTTAGTGAGAATGGTTAGGCGGTAGGATGTGACAATCCATACATTATTGCTTCGCCTACCGTTTCTAAGCCATATGTTACTGTAGCGATACTATGAGTAGCCAAACGCAACAGCGCATCAAGAGAATCGATGATACTAAATAAAGCGAAATAAACAGCGCTAAATAACCGATTCACACTGGCGCTAATAGAAGAACATCCACCTTTAATATCTTTGCTATCAAAGGTTAAGCAACCGATGGTTATATTAGCTAATCCTAATGTGGCGTTTAATAGACTTTCTTGTAAGGCAGTTAAAGAAAGATAACAATTAATAATTGGTCGGAAAAAAATTGCTTTAGCATTGCATTTTGCATCATTTATTGATTGATACGGCTGAAAAAAACTCCATTCATAATGGCTCGAATAATTAAATTTATGGGCTAGCATTTTTTGTTTCGGCGCATGGTGCATGAGAATTATCCTTCTAGGTATTTAAATGTATATTTTCAATTGATCGAAATTAACGCACATCATATTAATAAATAGGCCAACATTGCAAGATAATTTGATGAGCTTTGGCTAGCTCAACTTGCTCTGCTATGACTATTGAAGGTGGTATTTTTTGTCTCAATCCTTTAGAGAGAGACCTACAGCCACACATAGAAATTTAAGCGTCTATTTATTCATATCAACGTGCTGATTGAAAACCTTCTCAATACTGAGACAAATAATTTAGTTTAAATTAGTGTATAATAATATTACATTTATTGTCTGTTTTGAGGTCGGGGCATGGGTGGTAACCAGTCAAAAGATAAAGCACATTTGAGCAACAAGCGTTTTGACTTTATAGATTTACCTGCAGAACTACAGCAAGAGGTTGCAGATTTGTTACCTATGTTTTAATGAGTGTTCTTAGTTTTGGTTAAGAACACTCATTATCATATCAATCATCTAATTTATTGGCAAAGTAGTTAAGATTTAATTCACGGGCTGCTTTTACATCATCTAAACGTTTGACTGGTAGGGTATGCGGCGCCATTTTCAAGTGCTCTGGATTTTCCTGCGCTTCTTGACGTATCTGTTTCATTGCTGCAATAAAACCATCTAATTCTTCTTTGCATTCGGTTTCTGTGGGCTCAATCAATAAGCACTCAGGAACGAGAAGAGGAAAATAGGTGGTTGGTGCATGCATGCGATAATCTAATAAGCGTTTGGCTAAATCCATAGCGTTAATACCAAAGCTCTTTTTTTCTGGACTTAAGCTTAAGATAAATTCATGCGAGGCGCGACGCGTAGGATAGGCGGGAGTAAAACCAACGGCGCTTAATTGTTTGAGCAAATAATTAGCATTTAAAGTGGCGTATTGCGACACGCGTAATAAGCCTTCTTTGCCTAAAACACACATGTAAAAATAGGCGCGCAATAAAATGCTGGCATTCCCCATAAAGCACGATAATCGGCCAATACTGTGTGGATAATCATGCGAGGTAGCCCAGCTAAAACCACGCTCGGTTTTTTTGACGATGGGTAGTGGCATAAACGGCATGAGTCTTTTGGCTACGGCAACAGGACCTGAGCCAGGTCCACCACCACCGTGTGGGGTGGCAAAGGTTTTATGCAAGTTTAGATGCATGACATCAAACCCCATATCCCCGGGGCGCACCTTGCCTAAAATGGCATTTAAATTGGCGCCATCATAATATAAAAGCCCCCTGCTTGATGCACTAACTCTGCGATTTCTTTGATTTGGCGCATGAATAAGCCCAAGGTCGAGGGATTAGTTAACATGATACCGGCAGTTTTCGGTCCTAGTTTACTTTTGAGTTCCGCTAAATCAATGTCACCATCTGCGGCAGTTTTTACTTCGATTACTTTAAAACCGCACATGACTGCTGAGGCGGGATTCGTACCGTGTGCTGCATCGGGAATGAGCATTTCATCACGCTGTGTATCGCCGCGTGATTGATGATAGGCTTTGATCATTGCGACCCCGGCAAATTCGCCTTGTGACCCTGCCATGGGTGTTAGTGATACTCCAGGCATGCCGGTGATTTCAGCAATATTGTCTTGTAACTGATGTAATACGGCTAAAAACCCTTGGCTGTCTTCTTCGCGGGCCAGTGGATGGCGATTAGCAAAACCCGCCAGAGAGGCTGCTTTATGTACGCCGCGCGGATTATATTTCATTGTACATGAGCCTAAAGGATAAAAATGTGTATCGATAGAAAAGTTTTTATGCGACAAGCGCGTAAAGTGGCGCACGACTTGTAATTCAGAGCAGGCCGGTAATTTGGGTGCCGTTGTGCGCAAAAAGGCGGCCGGAATAGTGATACTATTATTATCTACAGCGGGCGCTTGTGCCAGGGCTTGGCGAGTAGGTTTGGATAATTCAAAAATTAACATAATGTCCCTTCCGTTTTTTGAATAAATGCTTTTAATTCATCCCGGTGTTTTGTCGGTACAAATTCAATGAACTCATAATCGGCAATTTCTGCTAAATAAAAGGGATCTTGCTGAAAAATAGTTTCCAGATAGTTTCTATCTTTAGTCGCGGCAATAATAATACCGCCAGTACGTGGTTGCATGGGCCCTGATAAAACTAATAATCCTTGTTTATAGTAATAATCGAGAAATTCGCGATGCGCTTGTGTGTATTTATCTACTTCGCTGATAGCTACTTTATATGTTGTTTGGATAATAAACATTATTCGCCTCGCTTGGTCATAATAGAGCTTAATGTGTGAGCAAAATGAGCAATTTCCTCTTGGGTGCGCATTTCTGTGGCACATACTAATAAGGTATTTTGCAGCGTTGGGTAATGCTCTTGCGGCGCATAGCCACCAGCAATGCCCGCGGTTGCTAATTGCGCTAATACGCTATGAACACTGATTGAGCTGTCGATTTTTAATAATACTTCATGAAATAATGGCGCACTAAATACTTGTTCAATACCGGGGATTGCGGTTAATGCGTGTAGCAAACATTGCGTATTATGATGGCATTGTAACGCGACTTGTCGTAGACCTTGTGCACCTAACAAACTCATGTGAATAGTCGCTGCGGTGACCAAGAGCCCTTGGTTGGTGCAAATATTGGAAGTCGCTTTCGCGCGGCGAATATGTTGCTCGCGTGCTTGTAAGGTTAAACTAAAACCGGTTTTTCCTTGTTGATCCACGGTGCGACCAATAATCCGCCCCGGCATTTGTCGGACGTGTTCCATCCGCGCACTTAAAAAGCCAAAGTAGGGGCCGCCGGAGGCCATAGGTGAGCCCAGAGGTTGGCCTTCGCCACAGGTAATATCAACACCATGGCTACCCCATTCACCTGGTGGCTTGAGTAGGGCTAATGCCACAGGATTAACACAGGCAATACTAATGACTTGCTGTGCGTGTGCCCAATTGCTTAACTCATCTACTTGTTCAAGACAACCAAAAAAATTAGGTTGGGCAATCACCAGTGCGGTAATGTCTTCCGCGCAGTATTGTTCTAAAGCACTAATGGGGGTGATTCCTTGTTGTATATCAAAGGGCAGAGTAATTAGTTCAATGTGTTGATTACGCACAATGGTTTCAATGGTGTCACGGTAAAAGGGATGCAAGGTCCCTGCGACTAAGACTCTATTGCTTTTGCTGCGTTTATTAACGCGTACCGCCATGAGCACCGCTTCGGCTGCTGCCGTAGCGCCATCGTAGAGTGAGGCGTTGGATACGTCCATGCCTGTTAGTTCGCAGATCATGGTTTGGTATTCGTAAAGTAATTGCAAGGTTCCTTGGCTCGCCTCAGCTTGATAGGGCGTATAGGCGGTTAAAAACTCACCGCGTGATGCGATATCCCACACGGCGGCTGGAATATGATGTTCATAACAGCCCGCACCAATAAAGCAGGTACCATTACGGTTTTGCGCTGCTAATTGCTGGGCCTGTTGCAGCATTGCCATTTCACTCATGCCAGCAGGCATCTGTGCAAAACCATCGTATTGTAATGCCGCAGGAATTTCATCAAATAAATCGTTGATATCACTGACGCCAATGGCGTCAAGCATGCTTTGTTTGTCTTCTTCCGTGTGTGGGATATAAGGCATCGTATTATTCCTGCGCTAATGTGTGCTGGTACTCTTCTTCGCTAAGTAACTGTGCGAGCTCTTCAGGATTGCTGGGTTTTAATTTGACTAACCAGCCGCTATCATAAGGATTACTATTGACTAAGGCTGGGTCGTCTAAGACGGCTTGATTAATCGCCGTGACTTCACCGCTAATGGGGGAGTAAAAATCCGAGGCTGCTTTTACGGACTCGACTACTCCGAGCTCAGCTCCTGCGCTAAATGTATCGCCAACTGCCGGTAGCTCAATAAATACCATATCACCTAATAATTCTTGCGCGTGTTCGGTGATACCGATCACTAGTTCATTTTGTTCTTCTTTTAACCACTCATGGGTTTTAGTGAATTTTAAATTGCTCATTGTTTATCTCCTTAAAATGAGGTAGTGCTAAATAGCCTGACCATTTTTTACAAAGCGTGGTTTTCCTACTTTGGCTGGGATTAAGGTGCCGCGAATATCTACCATGACGTGTTCTCCCACGTTTTTGGGCACGCGTGCTAACGCAATGGATTGTTCTAAAGTGGGTGAATAACCACCACTGGTGATAATTCCTTGTCCGCCTTGTTCTAAGATAACGGGTTGTCCTTGGCGCATAATCCCTTTATTCAACAAAGTCAAACCGACCAAGGTGCGCTCTAAGCCGCGTTCTTTTTGTAAAGCGAGCGCACTCATGCCGATAAAGTCTCTATCTGCAGGCGTCCAACTCACGGTCCAACCGAGGCCTGATTCTAATGGGCTAATGGTGTCGTCCATATCTTGACCGTATAGCAACATGCCCGCTTCTAAACGCAAGGTATCGCGTGCGGCTAAACCACAAGGGTGCAAGCCGGCGCTAATGAGTTCATTCCATAAGGATACAACCTGTTCTTGCGGCACAATAATTTCTAAACCATCTTCGCCGGTATAACCGGTACGGGCAAAAAACCAGGTATCGACATCAACGCATTCAAAAGGGGTTAAGGTGGCTAATGCATCGATTTGCGCGGCATTTAATATTTTTTTCGTTTTTTCAATTGCTTGCGGGCCTTGCACGGCTATCATGGCTAATTCGGAACGCTCTTGTAGCCCTACAGCAAAACCTTGGCTTTTTTCACGAATCCAGGCCACGTCTTTATCATGGGTGCCCGAATTTAAAACCAGACGATAATTATCTGGAGCGCGCTGGTATACGATCAAATCATCAATAATGCCACCGTGCTCATTGCACATGCAGCTGTATAACGCTTTTCCCGAGTGGGCTATTTTATCAACATCATGGGTTAATAATTTACGGAGAAATTGGCGTCCACCGGCACCTAAAATGTCGATAATAGTCATATGCGATACGTCAAAAAGTCCTGCGTCTTGGCGGACAATATGATGTTCGTTAATTTGTGAGCCATAATGAAGAGGCATATGCCAACCATGGAAATCAACCATTTTGGCGCCATTACTGATATGAGTAGCATGAAGAGGGGTTTTTGCAATCATTGCGTCGTCCTTTTATTCCTTTATCTGCTTTTGATTATACCTATTGCGATTTATTTTGCGAGTTTAGTTTTTGATTTTTAACACAGAAGAAGAAAAAAAATCTATACTTTAATTTTCGTGTATCTGGATGGATGATGACCTTATTAAATTCTTTTAAAATGGCCATTGAGTTGGGGTGGTGTATTTTTTTATTGTTCTTGCTGCGCCATTTTTGGCAAAGCAGACAAGTATTAATTAATGCTCGAGGTTGGCTTAAAGCCACCGGTTATATTACCCAATGTGAACTAGTGCACGCCGGTCATAATGTCTGGCCTAAAATTGAATACGAATATTTAGTTTATGAGCAAACTTTAATTGGGCATTATTTATTTTTAGACACAGCGCATAATAATCCTAATAGCAAATACGCGCGTAAAATCGCCTACGATGCTATTACTGCTTATAACTCACATTTGGAAATTGATGTGTATTATAATCCTAACCGGCCCGAAGAGTCCGCATTAGATGTCAGTATGCCGATCAAATTAAATGTTATTTTAATTATGATTAGCATACTGCTTGTTATTCAAGCATCTAGATTGGGGCTTTATTTTCTGTAGATTTTGGCACGCACTGACATGGTGGTTTAGCAACCGTTGCTTGCAGGCTCGAGATGGCATAGCCTCGTACGCCTTGGCCGCTGGATGCCGGTGTAACGGTTAGTGCCACTTTTAAATGTTGCTGTTGTTGGTATTGTGGATTTTGATATTGCACTAATATGGGCATGGTAATCGTCCAATGGCTTGCATCAATCTTTTTAATGGCAACTGGTGCCGTAGCTACCGCACTGACATTGTACGCATTTTGTTGCACTGTCTCGAGCAGCTTGGAGTCATTGAGCGCTTTGGAATAGGCTATCCAACCTTGCGTAGTAAAATACTGTGCGATTTTTTTTTGATTTTGCGCGTAATTATTCGACGTGTACGTATAGGTGGCAACAATTGCTTCATTAGCCCACACTTGCAAGGAGATATCATCCGTTTGTGCTTGTGCTTGTGCTTGTGCTTGTGCTTGTGCTTGAGCATTGAGTGTAGCAAACGTCATAATGAGACCACTAATAATTGGGATTATGTTCCTATTCATTTAATTATTATTCCTGATATAGACTTATTCTCTCTTTTGAGTGTAGCGTATTTTGCACATGCAGCAATAGCCCTCTTATTTTGTAACAAGGAAAGATTCATATAGGTGCATATTATCCATTCAAATAATTTATGTTTTGTTTGTACTGCGCTCAATTGGGTATAACGTTATTAAGACCTTTGAGCCAGCATAGCTCTGTTTATCTTTCCGGGCGTAAGGGCATTTGTGCTTTGGCCGCAAAAGAGTGGCTTGCTGATAATTTTATGAGTGACGTAGCTCATGATATGCGAGGTTCTTTATTGCCGCACGAGCAGCCTATTTTTATTGAGCAACTAGCCTTTCAAAAAGAAGAGTTATTTTTTCTCTATCGTTTAGAAAAAGAACAGAAAAAAACAGCACTTACTTTCTTTTCGGTGACGCGCTTAGTACGGTTATCAACGGGTACGATGCTTTGGGCCTTATTAAATGAACTTGCCAGTAATAAAAACGCCCTTTTTCTTATTACCTTTGCTCATTTTAAAACGAGGATGTTTCATGCGGTTGGGTGCAAACTCAGTCCAAATTTGCTGCAATGGTTTGATTCGGATTGCGGTATCTTTCAAAATGAAGATAAAGAACAATGTGGCGCGGCACTCGATTGGTATTTAACTACTAATCAGTATAAAGAAAAATTTTCTTTTTTTTCTGTGCAAATGGCAAAACGTGATCCTAATGTGTCCGATGTATTGGCTAGTGGCGTTAAATGGTTGCAGCATTTATAAAATAAAGTTGTAAAGTTGAATATAAAAAATATCCTCTCAGAGTGGACATGTAGGGTTTTCAAAAGATGAATTGATAGCAGAGCTTAATTTTAAATTCATTTATTTAAGTCACCCTCTTGAATGAGTATCGATAATAGCCAATTTATGCTATTTTATTGTAAAAGTGCGCTTGCTCTAAGCGCTTTGCGGCATAATGATTGATTCTTATAAATTGAGTGAGCGATTGATGTTTTACAGGTTAATTTAATTTTCTTTATAAAAGGAAATAAGCTTTTAAATCCCCCTCACCCTAGCCCTCTCCCCCACGCTGCGCGCGGGGGAGAGGGGATAAGAAAGAGGAAATTAAGGTGCCCTTTCCCTACTGCATTGCTAAGGGATAAAGAAAGGGTGGGGTAGCTTAGTAATCTAGCTTTTCTTCCATGCTTCGGGTGAGAGATAAAAATTTAGGATAAAGGGATTAGGTCTCTTTAACGAGAACGATCTGATCCTCTCTCCCTCGCGCGCAGCGTGGGGGAGAGAGTTAGAGAGAGGGGGATTTTAAATAGTGTTTTTCCAACAATTTATTTCTCTTCTTTTTCCTCGGTGTCGGAAAATGGCTAAAGAAGATACATCTATCTTGATGTTATCTATTAAAAAAAGGATTTTCATTCAGTTGTGAACAATAAAAGATCTGGGTGGTCTTCAATTGGATAGATGCTTTTGTTCCAACGGTTCGTGCAAATGATTAATTAATTGAGAGTAGGTATGCGGGATAATCGCTTTTATTTTGCAAATTCAGATAAGGTAGGGCGATTTGTTAATCGCTGGGATATATTACTCTTTATCTTAATTTTTCTAGTGTTGTTTTTTCTTGGTTGGGCTGGGACGCAAATGGCCTCACCTTATCAATTAGGGGATCAAATTCCTATTTCTTTGGCTCCCTCCAATTTGCCTTTTTATGCACTACGTACCGTATTACGGATGTTTATTGCACTAGTTTTTTCTATCGTATTTACTTTTATTGTTGGCGCTTGGGCCGCTAAAAATCGCCGTGCAGAGCAAGTGATTATTCCTGCTTTAGATATTTTACAATCGATTCCGGTATTGAGTTTTTTATCAATTACCGTAACAGGATTTATTCATTTATTCCCTAATAGTTTGTTGGGACCTGAGTGTGCGTCTATTTTTTCTATTTTTTGCGCACAAGTATGGAATATGACTTTTGGTTTTTATCAGTCATTAAAAACCTTGCCTCATGATTTAAAAGAAGTTTCTGCGATGTTTCATTTATCTTCGTGGCAGCGTTTTTGGAAGGTAGAAGTGCCTTTTTCTATGTCGAGCTTGTTATGGAATATGATGATTTCTATGTCGGCAAGTTGGTTTTTCGTCGTATTATCAGAAGCTATTTTGGTGGCGCATCAAAATATTCGCTTGCCAGGTGTGGGCTCTTATATCGCCTTAGCTATTGAGCAACGTGATTTATATGCGGTTGGCTACGCTATTTTAACTATGGTCGTGGTTATTTTTTTATACGATCAAATTTTATTTCGTCCTTTAATGGCTTGGTCAGAGAAATTTAAAGCAGAACAATCTCCTGATGAAACCGAATGTCAGTCTTGGCTGATTGATTTAATGCGTAGCAGTCGCTTAATGAAGAGTGTTTCGTCCGCTATGGGCGTTTTTGTTGAGTATTTTGTTAATGCGCGCTGGTTGCGTTTTAGTGCGAGCAAAGCAGAAAAAGATGTGGATTATAAAAGACAAAAACGTCTCGATCGCCTATGGAGCGCTACGGTTTTACTCTGTATTATTTTCGCGGGTTGGTTTTTGCTAAGCTTTATTCTTACCACGTTACAAATGAAAGATATCGTCCATGTATTTTTACTTGGTGCCGCCACTGGCGCGCGAATTATTATTTTAATTATTTTAAGTTCATTGGTATGGATTCCTGTTGGTGTATGGATTGGCTTACGACCGCGTATTGCGCAAAAGATTCAACCGATAATTCAATTTGCCGCGGCATTTCCGGCTAATTTATTCTATCCTTTATTTGTAATCGGTATTGTAGCCTTCGATTTAAATGTCGAGATTTGGCTTACCCCGCTGATGATTTTGGGTACTCAGTGGTATATTTTATTTAACGTGATTGCCGGAGCATCTCGCATTCCACGTGAATTGTATTTAGCGGCGAATAATTTTGGTCTTAAAGGATGGATTTGGTGGAAGCGTTTGGCTTTGCCTGGTATTTTCCCTTTTTATATTACTGGTGCCATTAGTGCTGCCGGCGGGGCTTGGAATGCGAGTATTGTCGCAGAGTCTGTAAGCTGGGGTAGTACTACGTTACGGGCTACGGGTCTAGGTGAATACATTCAAATGAATACCACCGCGGGTAATTTTCCGCAAATTGCCTTAGGTACGGCGATGATGTGCATTTATGTTTTGGTTTTTAACCATCTTATTTGGCGCCCCTTGTATCGCTTGGCGGAAGAACGTTTTAATTTAAATTGAGATAGTAAATCGCAATGACAGACACCATTATTAATATTGAACATTTGACGAAGTCTTTTAAAAAAGCTGCTTCACAAGATCTACTGGTCCTAGAAGAGGTTAATTTTAAGTTGTATGAAGGCGAAATTGTCGCGTTATTAGGCAAATCAGGCTCAGGTAAATCGACTTTTTTACGTATTATAGCCGGTTTAATTGCGCCGTCGACGGGCTCAGTGGCGTATCGGAATAATCCAGTTAATGGTCCGGTGCCAGGGATTGCGATGGTCTTTCAATCCTTTGCGCTTATGCCTTGGCTTAATGTATTAGAAAACGTTGAGCTCGGCTTAGAAGCACAAGGCGTGAGTCGTGAAGAGCGACGCCATCGGGCTATTGAGGCTATTGATATTATTGGTTTAGATGGCTTTGAATCGGCGTTTCCCAAAGAGCTTTCTGGAGGTATGCGGCAACGTGTAGGGTTTGCGCGCGCCTTGGTAATTAATCCTGATGTTTTATTGATGGATGAGCCTTTTTCCGCGTTAGATGTGTTAACGGCGGAAAATTTAAAATCGGATCTATTAGAGCTATGGAAAGAAAAGAAAACGAATACCAATGGTATTTTATTGGTTACGCATAATATTGAAGAAGCCGCCACGCTAGCCGATAGGATTGTAATTTTTGGTAATGATCCGGGTTATATTCGGGCGGAGTTGCCAGTAACTTTACCGCAACCACGCGATCCTGAGTCGCCAGAGTTTCGTGCCTTGGTTGATAAAATTTATACGTTGATGACGACTGGGCCTAAAGAAAAAGCGAAAAGAGCGCAACGTGAGCGCCAAATTGGCTTAGGCTATCGTCTACCTGATGTTGAACCTTCCGAGTTGACGGGTTTGATTGAAACAATGACCTCATTTGAAGAGCGCATTGATTTACCTGAGTTGGCCGATGAGTTGATGATGAACATCGATGATTTGTTCCCTATTTTGGAAACCTTGGAAATATTAGGCTTTGCCCAAGTTTCGGCCGGTGATATTCAATTAAGTGATTTAGGAAAACAGTTTTCCGAAGCGGATTTGCAAGAACGCAAACAGTTATTTGCACAACGATTATTAGAAAAAGTACCGCTGGCGCGTTATATTCGTCGTGTTTTAGACGAAAAGCCCAGTCACCGGGTTTCTGAGGAGCGTTTTTTAAGCAAATTAGAAGATTATTTAAGCGATAAAGAAGCGGATAGAGTATTACGTACCATGATTGATTGGGGGCGCTATGCCGAAATTTTTGCTTATGATTTTAATACGGGGATTTTGAGCTTAGAAAATCCTGGGAATATCTAGCTCTCTAGTTCGCGGTAATTTATTCATACCTTATTCGCCTTATTTTTAAAAATGATATTCGTTTTGAGAAAACAGTTGTTAAAAGTGAGGCCCATTTTTTTATATCGCTTTGTAAAATATCTAGGAAATAAAGAGCGTCGTGCTGGCCGATATAATATTTTTTTTCATAAGAGAATAAATAGTTGGTTAGTATAATGGTTATTATCGCGCAAAGAATTCCTGTGGGTATATCAATTAAATAATGCTGAAACGTATAAAGTGTTGAGACGCAGGTTAATAAAAACCAAGGAATAAAAAGGAGGCCTAGGGGACGCCATAACAGTATGGCAAAATAAGTAATCAGGAATCCCCAACACACATGCATACTGGGATTAGTAGATATTAAGGGGTATTTTTGTTGCGGATTTTCAATATGTTCTTCTATCAAGTCCATAAAAGTGTGCAGATAATAGCCTAGCGGTGTTTGCTCATATTCTTTTTGAATTACATTAATTGCGGGTATATGAAACATATTGTTACGATACATTTCATTAGGGGTAATTGCTGGCAAAGCAAGCCACATAGGTAGAGCCAGCATGGGGGCAAGAAAAAAAGCAAAAATATACTTTCTTAATAATTGTTTTTGTATCAGTAACAGAGCAACAAGGACAAGTGCAAAAATCCACTGCAGTTTTTTATAGATATAAGTTAAAACAAAGTCCCATCCCGTTAGTGTAACCTTATTAATTATCCATAAACGCGGATCAGTATGGGCAAATGCTCTATCCATGTTCATATATCGTTCACTTGCAGCAATTATCTGTGCCTGAGTCGAGGCTATAGATGATTGTTTTCCTACAAATAAAAGTAAGAGCGTAAGGAAAAAAAATATAACTGTAATATAAAAAAAGCTAAATAAAAATTTTTTAATATTGGTATTAAATGGTGTTAGACATCGAGATATTTTCATGGAAACTAGATGGTGTAACCAAGTAAAAAGCTTTATATAGAGATAGATGTAAAAAATAAAAAAAATAGTGCGGAACATCGTTCCACCAAAAAATAAACTTCTAAACCATAAATCGCCATCTTCTGATTTTAAAAGAGAACAAACTGGAGTGGTAGATAAGCATGAAATAGTAATCCAAAAAACACAAAAAAAACATGCGTAGGTTTCAAGCGAATATTTTTTAAAAAACGCCATCGTCTTATGTCCATATAAGAAGTGATTATTGCAATAATTTAAACTGCGTAAAATATGATAATAGCGTTGTTAATTATAATTGTAAACGTGGGTATGTGGACCATCGCTTCCCATCGCCTACGTGCCTCGGCTTGTCCGAGACATCCATGAACTATAGATTAAGACCAGCGAATCCCGGCCAATGACGTGGTTTTTCACCGGGAATTGCTGGATTAAGACACGCGTTCTACCCATGTGGTCAGAACCGGTATACTATGTGTTGCGTTATTTCTTCAATAAATAACTCATTATTTCAAGTAAACGCTCAGGACTACCAGCCATTCGTAAATCAGTTTTATATTTATTGTTAATAACAAAAGCGGGTACACCGTTGATTTGATAATGAGTCATCAAATTCATCCCATTTTTTATTTGCATGTCAATTGTTGGTGAATGTTCAAAAGCACTTTTTGCTATTTCTCTATCCAAACCATGAGCCACAAAAAAATTAATCATTTCCTGGTTACTATTTAGTGATTTTTTTTCCACTTGAATGGCTTTAAATAATGCCGGATTGAGTTTATTAGTCATCGCCAGAGTTTTGGCTGTATAATAAGCTTTAGCGTAGAGCTCCCATTCTGGTTTGAACACTACGGGCACTTTTTCAATGGCTACTTTACCTTGATAAGAGGCAATCCATTCATTCACCGGCGCTTCTATTTTGTAACACCAGGGACAACCATAACTAAAAAATTCCATTACCATGGGTGTTTTGTTGTGCTCTAAAGCGGCGCTAGCCACTACTTGATAATCGGTACCTTCAATAAATTCAGCAGCGAACAGCAATGTAGGAAGGAGTAAAATTAAGCTGATTATTTTCTTTAACATAGTAAATAGTTCCTTGTTTTTGTTACCCTAACTCACCTATAAAGCTTTATACTTTATTAGCCTTGTTATTTCAAATCGTATGTTACACTGCTCAGGCTAAATGCCGCTAAATTTTTAACCAAATAAGATGATTACGCGAGTTTCGCACCCATGAAATATCTCGATCGTTATAGAAAAAGAGCAACCGGTCAGAGGGGATGGCTAAACAAGCACTCGAACGGCTATATTTTAAGCTCTTGTAGTCTGGCAAACTTTCGTAGCCAATACGTCCTCACATTTTAAGAGCATTGTGCTATGTGAGTCATTTGGTCTTGCATATGAGTCATAAGCTCTACCTGAGTTTTATAATATAAGCTACGCATTTTAAAGAAACCTTGCCGTCCATACGCTTTAAGCACCGTATTTTCTTTTTCGTGCTTAGGTTCGGTGGTTGATGCTTGGGTATGAGTAATCAATACTGATTTCAGATCAAGGCTAACTTCATCAATTGCTTGTTGCAATACATTATGTTCGGCTGCTATAGTTTGTCGTAATCGTCGATATGCTATATCACTGTGTTGCTGTAAGCGATGCAACACAATTAACGGCGCTTTATTATAAGCAAGATCTAAATTGCTATGAATATCGTACCATTCTAATAGTAGCGTTTTTCTTAGAGAGGCATTTTCTTTTCTATCATCAATGTCTGCTTGCGATAGAATGCCTAAGTGATTTTTTTTGTTAAATTGAATCTCTATATCATCGCACTGTTGTAACGCTTCGATATAAAATGTACGTATCTTGGATGCATTATCATCGCCAGCAAAAGCGTGTAACATTCTTGCATTAACTTGAAACTCAGGAATCTCAAAAGTACCACCATAATAAAATTCACGAATATTATTATATAATCGATTTTTCACACTTACATAGCCATTAGCACATGCTACGCTTAAAAATAAAATAATAATAGAAAGTACTGCTCCCGCAAACTCGGGCAAGACCAATGTTGCCATCGCCATGCTTATAAGAATAAAAGAAACACCTGCAACACATAGTGGGATTATTATTCTAGTATTTCGCCGATAAAAATTTTTTTCATAAAGCGCAATGTTTTTATATTCATAATACAAGGGCAATAATGGTTGTAGTACATAACTAATAATAGTACGGACTTCAGAAAGTTTTTTATGATGATGTGCACAATGATACAAATCCAGAAGAATCAAGCAAGAATGTTCATTTTGCGTAGAAAACCCAATGGCTTGAAAAAATGCATGGGCGCCAGCCAATTCATTGATAAATAAAGACATTTCCTTGACTTTCTTATTGTTCAACACATAAGAAAGAGAATGATATATCTCCTCCATTATAGGTTTACTCTTGGGCATCCACACTTTGCCATTAATTAAATGCAATTGCTCCTTCAAATGATGATGTAATTGATTTTTATAATCACTCAACCAACCATCAATATCTACCATAGATTGCTCATGAAATGCTTTAATAACAGCATCGGCTAAAGCATGAGCATGTTTTTTGTTGCACTTTTGGCAATCAACAAAGGTGATGGCATCTTGTGTTATTTTATTCATGCAATGAACAATTAAATCAATCAAATATTCTTTGTCTGTTGCAGCTGGGTCAAAAGTTGATTGTGTGCTTAATTCTGCGTAACGCTCACGTAACTGAATAATTATCGGCTGCTCATCAATAACTTTGCGATAACTTAATAAAGGAAAAAAAGCAGCTAATTGCGTGATACGCTCTTCATTTTGCCAGCGTTTAAACGCGTTTGGTTTATTATCTTGACGCCCCCCCTCAATTCCATATTGTTTTTCTACCGTTAAAAAGCCATAACATAAAAGTAACAATGAACAAATAGGAAATGAATACATAGCATCCTTATACATTATTTGTATTCGAGAATGTTATAAGAGAAAAATTAATGATTTATTAAGGATAGTGCCAAAATATAATAAAAATAGGCCTGTTAATGTAAGTTTTTGATATAATGTGCAACTGCTTCCATCTCTTCTTGACTCATTTTAGCGCTAATATCATACATAATATGATGAAAATCATTAGTCCGGCGTTGTTCTTTAAACGCCTGCAACTGCATGATTGTATACTCGATATTTTGTCCAGCGAGCGCGGGAAATCCTGCGCTCGCATTGCCATTTCCTTGCGGGCCATGACAGGCCACACATGCGTTGCGGTAGAGCCG
>CAZSAO010000001.1:47192-59002 GCA_964605275.1 uncultured Legionella sp. | reverse complement strand
TCTCCTTGCTGCACATCGGCTACTGGTTTTTCTGCATTAGTGGCGCGAGGCAGTTGTGCATAATAAGTTGCTAATTGTTCTATCTCTGCTGTTGATAATGTAGCTAACAGCTCCGTCATTGAGTCATTATGACGTGTTGAGCCTTTTTTCATATCCATTAATTGTTTAGTTAAGTAGCGTTGATGTTGTCCGGCAAGATTAGGCCATTGCGGGGTTGTACTGATGCCTTGAACTCCATGACACACCGCACATGTTTTTATTGTGCTGTGGGCAAAAAGGGGGGTATGTACTAGAAAAAAGATAATAAATAATCGAATCATAAGAAAAAAATAGGTGAGCGTGTATTGTTTTTTGCCATACAGATACATCAATGCAGAAATTAATGCTACACTGCCGCGGTCACATTCTCAAATGAAATGATCTTATGTCAAGTAATCCTTATTGCAAAGCAGTATTTTTAAAAAGCGCCCCTAAAGTGGTGCATTTACCAGCAGATACCGGCTACGAAGTAGCTTTTGCGGGTCGATCTAATGCCGGAAAATCCAGTGCATTAAATTGTCTTACTAATATCAAAAATCTAGCACGAACCAGTAAAACACCGGGGCGCACGCAGTTAATTAATTTGTTTTCGGTAGACGAAGATCGTCGTTTGGTTGATTTACCTGGCTATGGCTATGCTAAAGTTCCGCTGCAGATTAAATTAGAATGGCAAACTCATTTAGCGCATTATTTGGATGTTAGAAAAAGTTTACGTGGCTTAATTTTGCTGATGGATGTTCGTCATCCATTAAAAGACTTGGATCAAATGATGATTGACTGGGCTTTAAATAGAGAGTTGCCCGTGCATATTTTGTTGACCAAAGCGGATAAGCTGAGTAAAAGTGAAGCGAAGAATACCGTGCAAAAAGTATATCGTCATTACGATCTGGCCGCGCATTTAATTAGTGTACAAGCTTTTTCTTCTTTGAAAAAAGAAGGTTTAGCGGAGTTAATTAGCAAGCTTAATGAGTGGTTTGAATGGCAAGATAGTTCTTTCTGAGTAAGCGATTTTAAAACAATAATAGGTGCTTTTCTTGCAACAGCACAATTAGTATCCTGCCCACCATTTATATGGATCCCTGCTTTCGCAGGGATGGCAACAACTGACTTTGTTAATAAGAAAGTAATTGAGTTTATGACGGTAATAGAGCAATCACTGCCTCGGGATTTGCTAGGGTAGATAAATCACCTAACTCCTCTAACGAAGAGACTTCTTTATTCGCAATTTTGCGTAAAATACGACGCATAATTTTTCCTGAACGTGTTTTGGGTAAATCACTAACAAATTGAATAAAATCAGGTTTAGCGATAGCACCTATTTCTTGGCTGACTCGTTGAATTAGTTCTTGTTGTAATGCCGCTGTTGCCTGCTCGGCCTGCTTTAGTATTATAAAGGCATAAATTCCCTGGCCTTTGATTTCATGAGTAATAGCAACAACCCCTGACTCGGCAACCGCTTTATGCGTAATTAAGGCGCTTTCAATTTCTGCCGTACCAATCCGATGGCCAGAGACATTAATTACATCATCCACTCGCCCGGTAATCCAATAATCACCGTCTGCGTCACGTTTAGCGCCATCGCCGGTAAGATAATAACCTTGGGTGAGATAGGTTTGGCAAAACCGCGCATGATCACCGGCTATTGTGCGAGCCATGGCGGGCCAAGGGTATTTAATCGCTAATAATCCTTCTGCCGAACCGGTAATTTCTTTGTATTGTGCATCAAGTAATACCGGAACGATACCTGGCAGGGGTTTTTGTGCTGACCCAGGTTTTATATCCCCATCAGCGGCCATCGGGCTTATCATGATAGCTCCTGTTTCTGTTTGCCACCACGTATCGACGATAGGGCACTTATCATTACCAACCTTGTGCCCTAGCCAATGCCATGCCTCAGGATTAATGGGTTCCCCAACACTGCCGAGCAAGCGTAAGGAGGCACGCGAGCTTGATTCTAGCCAATGATCGCCTGCTTTCATTAACGTGCGAATGGCGGTAGGCGAGGTGTACAATACGCTTACTTGGTGTTTATCAATAATCTGCCAATGCCTATCCGGATTGGGCCAAGTAGGAATGCCTTCATGCATTACGGTAGTAATTCCGTTGGCTAATGCGCCATAGACTACGTAACTATGCCCAGTTATCCAGCCTACATCAGCAGTAGACCAAAATACGTCCTGTTCCTGGCAAGAAAAAATAAGTTTATGTGTATAAGCGGCTTGCACCAAATAGCCAGCGGTTGTGTGCACTAAACCTTTTGGTTGGCCGGTGCTACCCGAAGTATATAAAATGAATAAGGGGTCTTCGGCATTCATGGGCTCAGAGGGACAAATAGACGAAGCACTATTTTTTAATTCATGCCACCAGTATTGCTGTGCGTTAAGAGGGGTGGATAACCCGCCATGCGCTATTATTAATGTTTGTATATCTAAGTCTTGCGTCGCTTCATCAACACGTTCTTTAACCGCCAACGATTTACCGCCACGGGTAAAACTGTCAACACTTATCAAATGATGGCATTGGGAGGCAATTAATCGTTGGCGTAATGCTTGGCTGGAAAAGCCGGCGAATACAACAGTATGAATGGCACCAATGCGCGCGCAAGCGAGCATGGCAATGGCCGCTTCGACAATCATCGGTAGATAGATAGCAACGACCATTCCTTTTTTAACGCCCAGTTTTTTTAGCACGTTACTCATGCGACAGACTTCTTCGTGCAGCTGTGAAAAGTTTAAGGTTTTTGTTTGTTCACCGCTATCGCTTTCCCAGATTATGGCGCGATGATGCGCTTTGTCGGGCAAGTGGCGATCAATACAATTGGCGCAGACATTTAATTGTGCCCCATCAAACCAAGTAATCTCCCCTTCTTGGAGAGTACCGGTTGCCACACTATTCCAAGGATGCAGCCAATCGAGCGTTTTAAGGGCAATGTCGCGCCAAAAATCGCGCAGATAAAGGGGTAGTGAGGATGAGTGTAGGTTGTTGTCCATGTTACGACTCACTCGCTATTGTTTTATTAATTAATTGAATAATGGCCGAAAAATCTTTAGCGCCCCATCCTTTATCGATCAGCTCTTGATACAATTCGCTAGCTTTTGCCGTTAATGGTGTGGCTATTTGTGCCGCTTTTGCTGCACTTTGACTTAACAATAAATCTTTTAACATCATCACGGCGGCAAATCCTGCTTGATAATTATTATTCGCCGGAACATGTTCTAATATATTGGGCACAGGGACGTAATGGGTTAATGCCCAACATTGGCCGGAGGAGTTGCTCGCCACTTCAAATAGTTTTTGTGGGTCTAAGCCTAGTTTCTCACCTAAAGTAAACGCTTCGCTCACGGCAATCATCGAGTTTGCTAAAATAAGATTATTGCAAATTTTGGCTATTTGTCCTGTACCGGCACCACCTGTATGTATAATTTTTTTGCCCATTACATGTAAATAAGGCTGTGCCTGTTTAAAAGCCGGCTCTTGTCCGCCGACCATAAAGGTCAGCGTACCTGCAGTTGCCGCAGTGACGCCGCCAGATACTGGGGCATCAATGGCAAGTAGCTGATGGTGCCTTGCTAATTCATGCAGTTTCTGAGCAGAATCAATATCGATAGTTGATGAGTCAATGAGTAACGTATCGGGTGAGGCATGGGCTAAAATGCCTTTATTACCATTATATACGTCTAATACTTGTTGGCCTTTTTGCAACATCGTAATAATAACGTCTTGCTCTTGTGCGGCGCTGGCTAATGTTGTTGCGGCCGTTCCTCCGGCCGCGACGAGTTGTTCCAAAGTACTTTTTTGTAAATCATATCCTATGACGGCATGACCTGCTTTGAGCAGGTTTTGTGCCATAGGTAATCCCATATGTCCTAATCCAATAAAACCAATACGTGCCATAATGAACTCCTGTTCTTAATGGGAAAAAAGATATTAGTGGGTTGGCATAATAAACGCACTGGTTTGATTGTCACTAACGGGCCATTTGCTGGTCACTGTTTTACGTTTAGTATAAAAGTGAATGCTTTCTTGACCATGCATATTGGTATCGCCAAAAACAGAATGTTTCCAACCACCAAAAGGATGATAAGCGATAGGAACTGGAATAGGGATATTGATGCCAACCATGCCCACTTGTACACGTTGGCTGTATTCTCTGGCGCAAAAACCATCACGAGTAAAAATAGCTGTACCATTACCAAATTGATGTCTATTAACCAAAGATAAGGCTTCTTCAAAGTTAGCAACGCGCACTACAGCAAGTACCGGGCCAAAAATCTCATTTTGATAAATAGACATGGACTCTTTCACTTCATCAAATAAACAAGGTCCGATGAAAAAGCCATTAGGATGTTTAGGATGTTGAAAGTCGCGCCCATCTATTATCAAGCGTGCTCCTTCTTGCACCCCTTCTTCGACTGCGGCTAAAACGCGCTCTTTGTGCGCGCTACTAATTAATGGACCCATGTCGGTTCCGGCTACATCACCGGCATCAATTTTCATCGCTGTAATTTGTGGGAGCATCTTAGCGATTAATTTATCGGCAACTTCATCGCCCACGGCGACCACTACGGAAATCGCCATACAGCGTTCCCCCGCAGAACCATATGCTGCGCCAATAATTGCGCTTGCGGCTTGATCTAAATCCGCATCAGGCATAATCACACAGTGATTTTTTGCGCCGCCAAAGGTATGTGCTCTTTTACCGCTGCTAGTAGCCTTAGTATAAATAGAATGGGCCACTGGCGTGGATGCTACCGCAGTAAATGCTGCGATGTCAGGATGTGCTAGCAAATGATCGACTGTATCTTTATTGCCTTGTAGGCATTGCACCACTCCTGCTGGCAGGCCTGCTGTGGTTAATAATTCTAATAAACGAATAACGGCAGAAGGGTTTTGTTCCGAAGGTTTGATAATGAATGAGTTACCACAGGCAATTGCAGGAATCATCATCCATACTGGGACCATTACGGGAAAATTAAAAGGGGATACGCCGGCACAAACACCTAACGGCTGCTTTAAGGTATAACAATCAATATGTTGTGCTACATCAGCCGAAAAGTCGCCTTGTAATTGAGTGGGAATACCACAGTGTAACTCCACCACTTCAATAGCACGAGCAATAGAACCTCTAGCATCATCTAAGGTTTTGCCGTGTTCTCGCGTGACGATTTGTGCTAATTCGTGTTGATGTTGTTCGAGCAACTCTCGAAAACGAAATAAAATGCGTGCTCGTTTAATTGCCGGTGTTTGTGACCAAGTGGCTCCCGCTTCTTTGGCAATTGCTACCGTTTTATCGCATAAAGATTGCGAGGCAAAAGCAACATGGCCAATAGGCAAGCCCGTGGCAGGATTATAAATGGCTTGCCCCGTAGTGGACTGTTCAGTTAGGTGCTGGCCATTAATATAGTGAGGAACGTGATAAGTCATTGGTAAAACTCCTTTTTATCAACAGAGAAATTGTTCTATTCTGCATTCTGCCTTAAATTGCTCGGGTTAAAAATGGTTTTTTATGTTCCCTCTTTATTTTGCCGTAAAAAAAGCATTTTTTTTTTAAAGAGAGCGGTGATTCGATGTTTTTTTAGGCATTTATAAATCGTGGAAATATTATGTTTTACTGATTGTGTCATTGAATTATTTATACAATAATGGAGAAAAAAAGCAGTAAAGGATTATGCAATGGAAAAGACTATTCTACGTATTTTAGCGGGTACAAACTTATCGCCCTCATTAGAGCAAACGCTTAATGAATTTATGCCAAATCATGTTAAAGAGTTTTTTACTGAACAAGTTGATTACAAAACACATGTACAGCAGCGCATCAATAGTCTATATGATGCATTTCTTTTTCTTGTAGCCGCTTATCCTCCAAAGAGTATGCATAGTTATGTGTCTATGGATACCGCGAGTACTTGGATTACGGAGCTAAAAAATGACGCGTTGGCGTTATGTAATGACAGCAGTACTTCTTTTGTCGATTCGCGAAAAGAGTTAAAAAGATTTACTACGCAGCTACTGATATCTATTCAGTATATGTGGCAGACAGAAGATGCCGTGCATTATTTAAATGATGCGGAACAATATATGCTGATGCAACACGGCCGCTCTCATACTGCTACTCTTACTCCCATGCGTTTTGGTAAGAGTGTTGATTATTTATTACAATGGGAGCAAGTGTTGCCGGCATATTATGATGAGTGGCTTGTTGAGTTACGATTTATTGCAGAAAAAAATTTCCCTAATACGCCACAATGGTTTTCTACCCTTAAGCCTGAAGCACAAAATTACTTGTGTGGCATTAAGTCAGTAAGTGCAAAAAATGATGTGGGCGTGACTTTAGAGGCACTTATAACCAATTTAGCACAAATAGAAAAGCATACCTCTTTGTGGCGTGTTGAAAATAAAAAATTGTTACAACATATAAGCGAATTAATCGTGCCTGCATCAGAAACGACGCTAGTGGCAATGAATGATTTTCAATTGTTTTTAGAACAGAAAAGAATGGACCCTTCTTTTGCCGCAGAATTAAGTATGGTGTTGGAACTGCCTTCTTGGTATTTATTTTTATCTGAAGCTGAGCATTATTTTTTAAAGCATGTTATTAGTCACGCCCAAACGCTAGAGGCTTCGGTTTCCTTTTTATCTAGTCGTCATCGCTCCTTACCCGCTCCTGCTAACTTTGCTTCGCATCAGTTGATTCGCCTTTGTGCTGATGGCACTAGTATTCCTTTATCGGAAAAACGTTATCGCTCCAGTCATATTGCCAGTCGTGATGTATTAAAGTTGCCCACAGCGGTACAAACAAGGCATAGTGATTTTAATTTAAGGGAGGTGTTGCGTTATGCAAGACCTGAGCAAGAAATTTTATTTCAAACGTTAGTCAGCCCTGTTCCTGAGATGGATAAATTTGGTTTACCTGATTTACAATTAGATAAAGAAGCACATAATGCTATAGGGCGAAGTAGTTTGGCACCACGTATTGCGATAAATAATCATCCATACAATAAGGCTAAATATTTATTATTTACCCAAGCTGATAATGCAAACAGTATGGCATTAATCGAAAAAACCAATAAATACATTGAACGATTATCGAGAGATATTGAGGCCAGTCAGTTGCAATCGGCCAAGGACGCTGATGAGTCACATATCGCTAAAAATAATAAATTAGTCCTTCAACGGTACGCGTTAGTGGAATTAGTAACTCATTACAATGCGTTGCTCAATTCAGCATCTGGCTCGGCGACATTACTTGATGTTAATGGGCGAGAGTTATTTTTAAGCTCTTTGGAGCAGCTGCTTATGTTGCAACAAGAGGGGTATTGTTATGGCTCTTGTGTCAGTGGTAAAGATAGAAAAGCAATAGAGCTGATGCATACCGATGCCTGTTTAATTTATAAAGAGCGCTACCATGCATGGCCTAAATTTACAGATACAGAAAAGGAACGTGATAAATTTGCAATAATTGTCGCGGATCTCTATCTTTCTCGTCATCATCAAGTTTTGGCTGGACAAAATGCACCAGGGGCTGCGGGTATCAAAACGCCGTCGAATTATTTACCTTCTGATATTTGTAAAATGATTGAGCGTCGTAGGAAAGGGGAAAATATATTAGAAAATGATGATAAGTTAGCTACTTATAATGAAGTAAAAGCTATTTTTCCTTCGCCGATGCCTTCATTCTTTAGTTATGCTAATCCACCGAAAGCCACATTAACAAAAGTAGCTATTGTTTTATTAACGCGAGAGATGGGTGAGAATTTATGCACAAAACTTTATGATGCATTGTATGCCTTAATTAATGAGCGTCATTTATTTGAAGAAAATATGCAAGGGAAAAAGATGTTTTCCAATGACTTATTGCCTACCGGGATTAAAGAAATTAAAACAGTCATGCACCGCACAAAAAAAGACATTAATGAAAGTAGTATGAATCGGATAGAGGATATTATTAGTATTGTTGCTTCTCGACCTCATAAGCAAAATAATAGAAATGATGCAACAAGCTTGGTCTATGATCAATTGATTGCACTATTGAATCCATTGAATGCGACCGCAACGAAAGAACAACAATTAGCATTACACGTAAGCGATATTATCGAACAATGGAATACGTTATTTGAACAATCTAAAAATGATAATGCCGTTCGGAATGAAACAATGGATGATAAAAACATACAATTAGTTCGTTTGAATTAATTTCAATGTTGATCGCTAATATGGTGTCTGTCCAAAGAGTATGAGCGGACACTGCATTTGCAACGGTTCACAATACGTGTTCTAGCCCATAAACTAAACCATTTAGAGACAATACTTTTTGGCATGCCAAAATGATACCAGGCATAAAGCAGTGTCGGTCTATACTATTATGAGTGATTGATAAGGTTTCTCCTTGGCTGCCAAAGAGTACTTCTTGGCGGGCAAGTATTCCGGGTAAGCGTATGGAGTGTATATTAATTTCTTCTTTTATCCCGCCTCGTACCCCGGGAACTAGTTCTTTTAAATCCAAGTTATTTTTCTGATGTAACCGTGATGCGGCTATGAGTTCGGCTGTTTTTAGTGCCGTACCTGATGGGGCATCGAGTTTTTGTTGATGATGCGCTTCAATAATTTCAACTTCAGGAAAATAAGCGGCTATTTTTTCCGCACACATCATCATAAGTACGGCGCCTAAGGAAAAATTCGGCACGATAAGCGCGCCTAAATGTTGTGTGTCACATAAAGAGCGTAAGGTATCAATTTGAGGGGGAAGTAAACCGCTAGTACCAATTACCGGGCGTGCTCCTGCTTCAATAATCAGCAGGCTATTTTCATAAACACAATCCGCGCGCGTTAAGTCGACTACTATATCCGCACCAGTATTGACGATGGTTTGGGCTAAGTTGTCATCGCGGTTTAATGAGGCGACTAGTTCAAATTGAGGGTGTTGCTGGAGTGTTTCGCAGGCAAGAGTCCCCATTTTGCCTTGGGCACCATTAACAATGACGCGCGTGCTCATTAATAATCCTAATTTAGTGGTATCATACGCTGTTTTGGATTGCTTCTTTTTTTTGTTTTCTACATCGTGTTCTTTGCCGGTGCGTAAAGCCCACGCGCTGGCAAAAGGCCAACCAATAAGGGTTGCTTGCATAATTAAAGCAACTACAGCACCGCCTGGATTATCATAAATAAGTAGGGCAAGCCAAGGCAGGAATATTGAAATAATAGACATAATGATGCGCATGATAATACACCTGTCCGTTTAAATGGTTTAAAGAAGAGTATATACCGAGAATTTTTATTTTGCGAATTTGATTTTATGCCATCATATTCATTTTTGCACTTGCAAACTGACAGTAAACATTGTACATTGGCCGCTCATTTCTGAGACGAGTCGTTTCATTATTAATTCGTTTTTTCAATTTCCAGAAGCGCAGGTACAAGAATGAGTAAACAGGAGCTGCATCCCCGCACCGCTATCCTCAACAAAAGTCAAAAAAATCATGCTAAAAAACTAAGATTAGAAGCGTTGCATTGGCTTGCCCAGCGTTTTCCTTTGGCTTTTGATAATACGATACGTATTAGACCGTTGAAAACAGGTATTTTAACCGATATTTTAGCTTATGCGCCGCAGGCAGCTGAAGAAGGTATTTCTAAAGCGAAACTTCGAGAAGCCGTCGTTATTTTTACACGTCGCTTAGATTATTTAACCTGTTTAAAAGCGCGAGATATGCGCGTTGATTTGCTCGGTAATGAGGCAAATGAAGTAAGCAGTGAAGAGGCTGAGCATGCGGCGGCAAAAATTAGGAAAAGAGTTGAAAAAAGTGCGCGCAATGCGCGGAAATTGTTAGCTCCTACCAAAGCGAATGCGGCTGTTGTTCATAATAACACCTACACTAAAAGCAGTGTGTCGCAAGAATCAAACGATTCGTTTCCCATTTATCCTGCTCGTCAGAATAGTAATGCTATTTTGCCGGCCAAAGCTTCATCGGTTACGGTACGCCATAAAGCAACAAAACAATATGATCCTAGTGCCGTTGCACGATTAAAGGAAAAATTAGGCTTATCGCGGGCTGCAGAAGAGGGGGCTGAAACGGTGGAATAATGAATATTTTTATTATACTGATGTTTCTCCCTACACTACTTTTTGCGCATCCCACATTTTTTCCTGCCATTCCTCGTGATGATGACGCGTATCAAACAAATGCCGCAGCATTATGTGCTACGGCACACAGTACGTTGCATTATCTGCAAAACGGCTCGCGCTATGATCCCGTGGCAATTCATAATCATAACGCCTTAAATATTCCTCTTAGTAAAATAAAAGCAACGCTTAAGTTCATTTGCTTACATCAACAACAAATCAATGACCCTGTTTTTCTTAAAAAACATTTTAGGTTTATTCGCTGGTATCCAGATAAAGAGCAAACTAAAAAATTAGCGGCACAAAAACCGCTGTTGCATAATCTACCCAAGCAACAAATTTTGATGACGAAATATTATGTACATCGTGCGTTGGCAAGTACAAAACCGCACGGTATTAAAGTATATCCTTTATATGGCTTGCCTAGCGATGAGCAACACCTGACATTGGAACAGGCTAATGCATTGCCTCATCTAGTACGTTTTCGTTATGGCAAGCAGGCCATTTTACACGGTGCTTTAGCGCATGAAGATATTCCTGTGCTCGGCTATGTTAGTCGCGAGGATTTGGAAGCGGCTTTGTTACAAGGCACTATAGTTGCTGATTTTGGTAAGCCCGTAGGTAAAAAAATATTTAATGTGCATCGTGGTAATAATATTCCTTATGATAAAAAAAGAACGCCCTACGCGCAAGAACGCTATTGGTATTTTAAACAAGTCAACGGGATAAAAGGCTATGGCAAAGACGCCGAACATAAAATTACCGTTGAACCCACAACTACTTTTGCCGCAGATTTAGCACATTTCGGTTTGGGGCAACTGCTATTAATACAATATAAAAATAAAGCGCGGAATAGTGTATCGCGTTTAGGCGTTATAGCTGATACCGGCGGTGCGTTTGTCAATAATCTTTATCAAGTTGATTATTTAGCCGGCAGTTATTTCGGCGCACAAGCGTATCGCCATGCAACAGCTGACTTACCCGATTATGTTGATGCGTATTTTATGGTACTTAAATAGTAAAGAAGATCCTTTGAAGGGTACATGCCAATAAAGCCTGAACGTAACTCCCTAGGTATTTAATTAATATCACCGAGCCTCCCCTCTCCACCGCGCGTCGCGTGGGGGAGAGGGATCAAGGGTGAGGGGGATTAAGATATTGTCGCGAAGCGACTTCATTATTTAACACTGTATTAGATTTTAAACTACATTCCGCGCATAAAGAGTGGACTGTGTCGGAGAAGTGAGGGTTAACTAAATGTATTTTAGTCTTTTTTGCTACAGATAAGACTATTTCGAATACACTAATGTTTGCGCAGAAAAATACCTCGACGCTATTTTTTACACCAATCATCCATTGACTTTATTTATCAAAATATGAGATAGTAACCCTGCGAGGTTGGACTTGCTATGTGTCATTCCACTGGGTCAATTGGCGACACACTGATTGGCCCTTTCTATCTGTAATTATTTATCTTCCTTCATCATTTAAACTCATGCATTCTGTCCTAGCGCACGTTTTTGCATTTTATGCTGATTTTTCGTATTTATAGTGGCAAGAAAGAATATAAGCCCTTACCTATGAGTATGGACGATTTGGTCTAATATTTGATGTAAACGAGAGCCTACGCGCTCCATCGAGTAGTGTTGTACGT
>CAZSAO010000001.1:43023-47182 GCA_964605275.1 uncultured Legionella sp. | reverse complement strand
TCAATTCATCGAGCAGACTTGCTCTAATACCTGCTGTAACTGCGCGCCGATTCGCTCAATAGAATAATCGTGTACTCGGGCAAACGCATTGCGCCCTAATTGTGCGCGCAATGGTTTATTGATGATGAGTTGCTCCAAATTCTTCGCCATGCTCATTGCGTCTTCAACGGGATTAAATAAGGCACTGTTTGATTGTGCAATAATTTCTCGTGGCCCTGGTAAATCGCTTAACACGAGCGGCAATGAATACAGCATGCTTTCTAAAATGACTAAACCAAAGGCTTCTTTGCGCGAAGGCAAGCAAAAGATATCTAGTGAACGATAAAACCCCTCTTTATCATTTATCCATCCTAAAAAAGACACTTCATGTTGAATGTTGTAGTGTTTAACCAATTGTTGATACGCTTTTTTTTCTGGGCCATCACCGGCAATGTATGCTCTAAAAACTATCTGGCGTTTTTTTAATTCGGCTAAAGCAGCTAAAAATGTATCAATTCCTTTCATTGTAACCAGTCGTGCACAAACACCTATCGTTGGAATCAAGGATTCTTGCGGCTCTTTATAGGTATGATGTGGGGGAATGGCTAGCATATTGGGTACGGTAAAAACTTTATGTGCTGGAAGAATGCCTGTGGCAATAATCTCTTCACGCATACATTCTGTAATGGCTATTAAAGCATCTGCACCAAAATTATAGTGCCCTTGTACATGACAGACGGCTATTTTCGGTACTTTGGTACACGTTTTTTTAAATAAATAAGCCGCTCGATAACTGTGGGTGATAACACAGTCGGGTTGTTCTTTGCATATCAGTTTTCTTAACTTATAGACAGCATACCAATCATGCTGGTTAAAATTATGAATGGTGTGTAAGTTGTCCTGCGGGCACTCATTTATTATTTGTGCTCGCGGATGAATAATGGGAATGACATGATTTCCACCATTTTGGAGTGCGGGAATGTAATTTAAAAAAGCTTGTTCTAACCCACCATTGACTTTGGAGAACATCGCATTAAATATCTTCATAGGCACCTTGTTAAAGTACTAATCTTATAGTGCTCATTATGGATTTAAAACTAATAGACCAGAACATATCATTAGCGACAAGTATATTGTTTTTATTTTTATCCCGAGCTCACGTTGATTATAGTATATGATATAAGAGATGTATAAATTAACTAGCACCACTTTTCTTCATAAGGAATGGTTTTTTCTAAGCTAAAAAGAGGAATAACATTGCAACTTTGCCTTGCTGGAGTATAAAATGTTTCGTTTATTCTGTCTCCTAATCAGAGTAGCTAAAAATAAAAACAAACAGGAGGGAGCGTGGGCTCTTTGTTAAAGTTACTAGCACATATTACGTTGGGCTTAGCGATCAACATCGCTCAAGCATCTACCGAATCTGAACAGCACTCTCAATCTGACGTTCAGCCCGAGGTTTCTGCTGTTCCAGCAAAAGTATCCGAGCGTCTCATTGATGGTGTTTATCCAGTTTATCCCCCGACATCACCGCAAGCGGGTCAAGAAGAATTGGTAAAAAAAGGTGAGTACTTGGCTAAAATGGGTGATTGCCTTGCATGCCATACCAATACCAAAGGTGGAACAGGCTCTTATGCTGGCGGATTGTCGATAGCAACACCTTTTGGTACGTTCTATAGTCCGAATATTACCCCTGATAAAGAAACGGGTATTGGTAATTGGACGGAAGACGATTTTGTGCGGGCCATAAAAGAAGGGCGCGATCCCAAGGGAGGAAATTATTTTCCTGTATTCCCCTATATTTATTTTTCTAAAATATCGGATGATGATGCGCGTGCGCTATATGCTTATTTCATGAGTATTCCGCCGATTCATTTAGAAAACACCAAGTTATCGTTTCCATTTAATATGCCTGGCTCGCGTTTAAGTTTATGGGGTTGGAACACGCTCTTTTTCTTCCCTGGCAAAGGCCCTATTGAATATCGAGAAGATCAATCCAAACAGTGGAATCGCGGAAAATATATCGTTGATGGGTTGGGGCATTGCAGTATGTGCCACACGCCATTAAATTTAGCCGGTTCCCCGAAACAACAAAATTATCTTACTGGTGGCTTTGTTGATGGCTATTGGGCACCCAATATTACTAAGTGGGGATTAGAGTCTGCTTCTCCTAGTGAGATAGTTGATGTCTTTAAAAAAGATAAGTTGATTAATAATGCCGGCCCAGTTGCAGGACCCATGGCTGAGGTAAATCACGACAGTTTAAGCTATTTAACTGATGCTGATATGATGGCGATTGCTACTTATATTAAAACAGTTGAAAGTGATGAGCCGCTGGGATTGCCTGCCTCAGCAGCGAAGCCTTCTTTAGAGCGTGGACGCTTGGTATACACTACTGCTTGTGTTATTTGCCATCAAAATGGGGAAATGAGTGCACCATTAATTGGTTCCTCTGCCAGTTGGTATATGCGTCTTCAAGACAATGGCCTCACAGGTTTATACCGTCACGCAATTGATGGATTTAACTCTATGCCACCCAAAGGTGCATGCGTGACGTGTTCGGATAACGATATCATCTCTGCTGTTGATTATTTATTAGATAAATCATTGACAAGAGCACAAGCCAGTGAACTTAAAAAAGAGACAAAGAAGCACGAAAAAAAAGCAGCTGACTAATGCGTTGCGTTAGTCAATTTGAATTGTAAAAACTCATTACTAATTAAAGAGGAATTGGGATGTTAAACAGGTTGAAAATCTGTAGATCATTAATGTTGTTAGGGGCATTACTATGCTCGCAAATGGCATTAGCTGCTGCGGATAAATGGCAGTTAAATATGTATAAAGGTGTGACACCGCTTAGTAAAGACATTTACCATTTGCATATGGTTTGTATTGTCGTATGTGCCATTATTGGTGTTGTGGTATTTGGCGTGATGTTTTATTCGTTAATTCACCATAGAAAATCTAAAGGCGTTACACCTGCAAGTTTTCATGATAATTTGCGTTTGGAAATTGTGTGGTCGATTATTCCTTTTTTAATTTTAGTCGGTTTAGCTATTCCTGCGACGCGTGTTCTTATTCGTATGGATGATACCAACGAGGCAGCGCTAACCATTAAAGTGGTGGGTTATCAATGGCGTTGGCAATATCAGTATTTAGATCAAGGGATCAGCTACTTTAGTAATTTATCTACGCCGTATGCGCAAATTCAAAATGAAGAAAAGAAAGGTGAATGGTATCTTTTAGAAGTAGATAAACCTTTAGTCTTGCCAGTAAATAAAAAAATACGCTTTTTAGTTACCTCTAATGATGTGATTCATTCGTGGTGGGTGCCTGAATTAGGTATTAAACGAGATGCTATTCCTGGTTTTATGTATGAAGCTTGGGCCGTTATTGAGAAACCAGGTGTTTATCGTGGTCAGTGCGCGGAGCTTTGTGGGATTAATCATGGATTTATGCCTATTGTGGTTGAAGCGGTTAGCGATGCACAGTTCCAACAATGGGTTAGCAAACAAAAAACTTTGGAGCACACTGCAGATCAAGCGCAAAATGAGGTAGTGGAACAAAAAAAGTTGCCGCATGATGAATTAATGAAAATAGGCAAAGAGAAATATGATTTGATGTGTGTTGCCTGCCATCAAGCGGATGGTACGGGTTTACCGCCATTATATCCCGCATTGAAACGCAGCTCTGTGGCTGTAGGGCATCCTATCTCACGTCATATTGATATTATTTTAAATGGTATTCCTGGTTCACCCATGCAGCCTTATAAAGATGTATTAACCGACGAAGAAATTGCGGCGATAGCAACTTATGAGCGTAATGCTTGGGAAAATAATACAGATGACACAATCCAACCTGCGGAAGTGGCTCGTTTACGGCAGGAACAAAATAAACAACCTACCATGGTTAATAAAGCTCAAGCTGGAGGTTTGCAATGAGTGAGGTATTAGTACACGGACATGATGCACATGATGATCATGATCATGGGCCCGTGCAAGGAAAAGGTATTATTGGTTTTATTAAGCGTTGGTTGTTTACAACCAACCATAAAGACATTGGAACCTTGTATTTGTGGCTGGCGTTAATCAGCTTTTTTATTGCTGGTGGCATGGCCTTGGTTATTCGTGCTGAGTTATTTCAGCCAGGACATCGTTTTGTTGATCCTAATTTCTTTAAC
>CAZSAO010000001.1:37839-43013 GCA_964605275.1 uncultured Legionella sp. | reverse complement strand
GGCAAACTGGCAAATTCCAATGATGATTGGTGCGCCTGATATGGCGTTACCTCGTTTGAATAACTGGAGCTTTTGGTTATTACCTTTTGCTTTTGCGCTACTTTTTTCAACCATGTTTCATGCCGGTGGCGGCCCAAACTTTGGCTGGACGATGTATGCACCATTATCAACAACCTATGCGCCCCCTAGCACCGATTTTATGATTTTCTCTGTGCACATGATGGGACTATCGTCCATTATGGGTTCCATTAACATTATCGCAACCATTTTAAATCTACGTGCGCCTGGTATGACTTTAATGAAAATGCCCATGTTCGTTTGGACGTGGTTAATTACGGCGTTTTTATTAATTGCCATTATGCCCGTACTGGCCGGTGCGGTGACAATGATGCTTGCCGATAGACATTTTGGTACGAGCTTTTTTAGTGCTGCAGGTGGTGGCGATCCTATTTTATTCCAACATATTTTTTGGTTTTTCGGTCATCCTGAAGTATACGTATTAGTACTGCCTGCGTTTGGTGTGATTTCTGAAATTATTCCGACCTTTAGCCGCAAACCTTTATTTGGCTATCATTTTATGGTGTATGCAACAGTAAGTATTGCATTGTTGTCCTTCATAGTATGGGCCCATCATATGTTTACTACGGGGATTCCGCTGGGTGCCGAACTATTCTTTATGTATACCACTATGCTTATTGCCGTACCCACCGGTATTAAAGTATTTAACTGGGTTAGTACAATGTTCAAAGGCGCTATGACTTTTGAAACGCCCATGTTGTTTGCGGTGGCGTTTGTATTTCTCTTTACTATTGGTGGTTTTACCGGCTTGATGCTTGCATTAGTGCCCGCTGATTATCAATATCAAGACAGTTATTTTGTGGTGGCTCATTTCCATTATGTATTGGTACCAGGCGTCATTTTTTCCTTAATGGCCGCCAGTTATTACTGGTTACCTAAGTGGACTGGACATATGTACAATGAAACTCTGGGTAAATGGCATTTTTGGTTATCGATGATTTCGGTAAATCTGACCTTCTTCCCTATGCATTTCTTAGGGCTTGCGGGTATGCCACGAAGAATTCCTGATTATGCATTACAGTTTACCAATTTTAATGCGATTGCGACTATTGGTGCCTTTATCTTTGGTTTTTCACAGTTATTATTTTTAGCGAACATCATTATCACCATTCGCAAAAAGAAAACGGGTAAAGATGCGGTAACTAGCCAGGTATGGGAAGGGGCTCATGGTTTAGAGTGGACCTTATCTTCACCGCCTCCATACCACTCATTTACTACGCCGCCTCATGTTGCATAAGGTAATGATGTAATGGCCAATATAAAACGACAGAGAAAAACCTTGTTTTTACTTTTTGCTCTGGTTATTGGCATGTTTGGTTTTGGTTTTGCCCTAGTTCCTATTTACAATAGCTTATGTAAAACATTAGGAATTAATGGCAAAACAAATCAACAGGCCATCGCTTATGATGCCAGCAAAACTAAAGTGGCGCTTAACCGTGAGGTTTTAGTGCAGTTTGTTGCTACTAATAATAGTGGGGTTCCTTGGGCTTTTTATCCCAAGGTGCAGCAAGTACGAGTACATCCAGGCGAAATTGTTAAGCTGTCGTTTTATGCAGAAAATAAAACGAATCATCGTATGGTGGTGCAAGCAATACCCAGTGTAACTCCGGGGATAGCAGCTAAATACTTGAAAAAAACCGAGTGCTTTTGTTTTGCCCAGCAAACACTTAATGCTCATGAAGCAATGGATATGCCACTATTGTTTCATCTAGATCCCGAGTTACCTGAGAAAGTGAATACAGTGACTTTATCGTATACGTTATTTGATGTAACGGATAGGGTACTTAATAACTAATGTGAGAGTGCTCACATCCGAATAACAGTGCAACAGGAGAATATAATATAATGGGAGCTCATGGTACTTATTATGTCCCCCAACCAAGTCATTGGCCATTAGTGGGATCATGTGGATTAACAACCATGTTAGTCGGAGCCGCTTCATGGATGCATCATGATTGGTATGGACCGTACGTTTTTTTCTTTGGTCTATCTATTTTAATCAGCATGATGTTTGGTTGGTTTGGCCAAGTGATTTATGAAAATGGCAAAGGCCTCTACAACATGCAGGTTGATAAATCGTATCGTTGGGGAATGTGCTGGTTTATTTTCTCGGAAGTGTGTTTCTTTGGCGCATTTTTCGGTGCTTTATTTTTTAGTCGCTTCTGGGCTATTCCTCTTCTAGGCGGGGAAATACATCCAATAACCCATGAGATGCTATGGCCGGACTTTAAAGCCGTGTGGCCTTTATTGACTAACCCTAATAACCAAATATTTGCCGGAGCACATGAGGCGATGGGTGCATGGGGATTAGCCGCTATTAACACCTTAATTTTATTGACTTCAGGGGTGACGATTACGTGGGCGCATTGGGCGTTAAAATTAAATAAACGCCGCCAATTACTTATTGGTATGTTGTTGACGATCTCTTTAGGCGTGTTATTTTTATGCTTACAAGCATATGAATATCATGAAGCTTATACTGACTTGAATTTAACTCTTTCTTCAGGAATGTACGGGACGAGCTTTTTTATGTTAACGGGGTTTCATGGCTTGCATGTGACGCTTGGAACTATCATGCTCATCGTTATCTTTTTCCGTTGTAAAAAGGGCCATTTTACTCCTGAGCGCCATTTTGCCTTTGAAGGGGTTGCTTGGTATTGGCATTTTGTTGACGTAGTCTGGCTGTTCTTATTCTTGTTTGTTTATTGGCTTTAAATTTATTTTAATCTCTTAAAATAAATCATTTGAAACCACGTCATCCTTAACTAGATTCAGGATGACGTGGTTTTTCACGCAGAATTGTTGTATTCTATTGTTGTTTCTTTTTTGTGCCATTATAATGAAAGCAATCGTTCAGCGGGTATGGCTAAACAAGCACTCGAGCGGTCATATTTGAGCTCATATTGGGATAAAGTCAGGCAAAATGAGCGCAGCATAGGTGGCTATGTGAGCACCATTTTGCCTGACTTTATTTCAAGAGGAGCCAAAGATGGCCGTTCCTTCAACTAGGCTGAACACTTACTAATGAATTATTACGGTCCTTATCTTCTTGGTAGTCCTGTTGGCTTACTACCTGATTGGTGTTATTTTGCGCAGTTCAATAATGAAGTGCATTTCTATAAAAAACCTTCACGTCATGCAACAACTCCATGGCAAGAGCATTCGCTTGCCATGGAGTTGCATTATGTTTATGACCCCATACTTAATAGTTTTTTTGTTATTTTTTAAATCAACAACAATATAAACAATTTATCAACGCAGTGAATGAACAATGGCAGCAAATTGTAACGCAGTATGTTCAATCTGCAAGCAGTTCGTCTGATTCTCGTTCTGCAAACTATATTCCCAGCTTTTTTCCTCACCCCTCGTCAGTTTTAACTCGCAGACGAGCAGAAGATACTGATAATGGTTACGAAAATAAACGAGTACGTAATGGTTGAAGCCCATTATTATTTTCAATAAAGAGCGCCTGTGCTTTATTATTTGCAGCTATAAACAAGGTTTGGCCCCTTATTTTCCTTCTCCCGCCAGCGGGCGAAGGGAGTTTTTACCAAGTAGTGGGCTTTTATTGTTCGACAATAGCACAGATGATGAATGTGCCTGTGTTGCTTGGTGCACCGGCTTTGTAGACGAAAGTGGCGTGTGGATTATGTTTGTTTCAACTGCCTATTTGCTCGCTTTCGCGAGCACGATTTAACTCTAGGTAAAATAATCGCTGGTGGCCATTAAGAATGCATTCTCATTAGGGTGAATGTTAGCTTACAAGCTCTTCTTCAAGTAATAAATGATTAATTATTTTTTCTAATATCTGATCATTTTTATATTGAATGACCAACGAGCCTTTACCCTCTTTGCCGGGTTTGATTTTCATCGTGGTGTTCCAGCGTTGCGTTAAACTGTTAAGGTGTTCTTGATGGCTCAGGAGGCTTGCCGTGGTAGCTACTGTTTCACCGATGCCATTTTTTATTCTCTCTACCAATTTTTCTGTTTCGCGCACGGATAAATTTTTTGCAATAATAATTTGTGCTGCTTGATTTTGCTGCTCTTCACTTAGCATTAATAATGCACGCGCATGGCCCATATCCAAATCACCATGCTCGAGTAATTTTTTAATAGACGCTGATAAAGATAATAAACGTAAAAAATTACTAATTGTTGCGCGAGATTTGCATAATAAATCCGCTATTTGCTGATGCGTCAAAGTAAACTCGCTAATTAAGCGTTGCATCGCACGAGCTTGATCCATGGCATTTAAATCTTCTCTTTGCAAATTCTCTAAAAGAGCAAGAGCCATCGCTGTTTCATCATTGACTTGACGAATAACCGCAGGTACTTCGCTCAGCCCGGCTAATTGACTGGCACGCCATCTTCGCTCTCCAGCAATAATTTCATAACGCCCCGGCTCTAAGGCACGAACCAACAGTGGTTGTAAGACGCCTTGTTGTTTTATCGACTCCGCCAGTTGCAGCAAAGGCGTTTCTTCCATTTCACCGCGTGGTTGATATTTTCCTGGTTGTAGGCACTCTATGCTTAGTTTTACCAATTCCGTTTGTGGCTTGTCGCTAAGCAAGCTGCTGCCAGTTTGTCCTACTAACGCGGATAAATTTCGTCCGAGTCCAGTCCGTTTTGTTGTCATAAGTACCTCAATTAGCTGGCTACAGTTTGTTTGCTCAATACTTCAGAGGCAAGGGCTAAATACGCTGCTGCACCTGTTGAATGCTTATCATAAAATAATGCCGGTAAGCCGTGACTTGGTGCCTCTGCTAAACGAACATTACGAGGTATGACGGTTTGATACACTTTTTCGGGAAAGTGTTCTTGCAACTGCTTTGATACTTCATTACAAAGTCGTTTGCGACTATCAAACATCGTGCGTACTAAACCCTCTAATTGTAAGCGAGGATTAACCGATGCTTTGACTTGCTCTATCGTTGACAGTAGGCCTGCTAATCCCTCTAAGGCAAAATACTCACATTGTAGGGGAATGAGTACCGAATCGGCGGCTACTAATGCATTAATCGTTAACGTATTCAACGTGGGCGGACAATCAATGATAATGAAGTCATAGGTGTTTTTAATCGGTTGTAGCGCTTTAT
>CAZSAO010000001.1:20791-37829 GCA_964605275.1 uncultured Legionella sp. | reverse complement strand
GAAAGGTTTCACGATGATTACGTTCCATTAAACTGACTTCAGCTACGGTTAAATCTTCGTTTCCTGGTAGTAAGTCAAAACCACTAGTGGTGGTTAAAGAAGCCTGCTCTGCCAAGCAATCGTGCAAAATAACATCGTTGGTTGTATGCACTAGTTCATTTTTATCTACACCACTTCCCATGGTAGCATTACCTTGCGGGTCAAGATCTATGAGCAGTACTTGTTGTTTGTGCGTCGCTAATGATGCGGCTAAATTAATTGCCGTAGTGGTTTTGCCGACCCCGCCTTTTTGGTTGGCAATGGCTATGACTTTCGCCATTTTTATTCCTTATGTGTATTATTAATTAAGACGCAGCAGCGCTCGCCTTCAACATGTTCGACGCTGTATTCTTCGACGCGATAGTTGTGATGTAAAACAGCCAGCTCTTCCTCCGGATACCGTCCTTTCATCGCCAACCAAATACCTTCTTTTGCCACGAGATGTTGAGTCCAATGCAGCATTTGCTCTAAGCTACTAAATGCTCTGCTGATTACGGTATCAAAACCGTGCTCCGGCTGATAGTCTTCTACTCGTGATTGCACTATTTCGACATTATTTAATGAGAGCACTCGTTTTACTTCAGTTAAAAAGCGCATCTTTTTACCATTGCTATCTAATAAAACAAATTGTTTGTCTGGATGGGTGATAGCTAAAGGAATGCCGGGTAAACCAGCACCAGTACCTACATCAATAATACGTGTGCCACTAACCCATGGGGCTATTGCTAAACTGTCGAGTAGATGTTTGCCAACCATGGATTCACGATCACGTATAGCCGTTAAATTATACGCTTTATTCCATTTACACAGCAAGGTCAAATAGTCAAATAATGGCTCGGAGTATGCGTTTAACTGCAACGTTTTTAGTCCGTGCTCCAATTGTAAAAATACTGCGTCATTATGCTTCATGGGTATGCCGTTGCTTTTTTAAATGAACTAAAAGTAAAGAAAGAGCGGCAGGAGTAACACCAGAAATACGTCCTGCTTGCGCTATGGTGCGTGGATTAATTTTAATTAATTTTTGCATTACTTCGTTAGATAATCCGCGGACTTTGGTGTAATCAAAGGTCTCGGGTAGTGCCGTATCTTCATAACGTTTTAGTTTTTCAATGTCTTGTTGTTGCCGTTCAATATAACCTGCATATTTTGTTTGGATTTCAACTTGTTCCATGATTTCGGATGAAAGAAGAGGTAATTCAAGTTCTGTAGCTCGTAACAAATGCTGATAGTTAATTTCCGGACGTTTGAGAAACTCTGTGGCACGATTATCATGTTGTAAGGGTTTTTCTAATACATCAGTGAATAATTCATTATGTCCTACCCGAATCCAAGTATCCTGCAATAGATGTTGGGTTTGAATAATGGCTTCTTGTTTTTGTGAGAATTGCGCCCAACGCTGATCGCCGACTAAACCTAATTCGCGCCCTTTGGCCGTTAAACGTAAATCAGCATTGTCTTCACGCAACAATAATCGATATTCGGCACGTGAGGTAAACATACGGTACGGCTCTTGTGTACCACAAGTAATTAAGTCATCAATTAATACGCCGATATACGCCTCATCACGTCGTGGTGACCATAAGTCTTTTTCTTGTACTTGCAAGGCGGCATTCATGCCGGCAATTAAACCTTGCGCGGCCGCTTCTTCATAACCGGTAGTGCCATTAATTTGACCAGCGAAAAATAAATTAGCAATGGCTTTGGTTTGCAAGAAGGCTGTTAGCCCTCGAGGATCAAAATAATCGTATTCAATGGCATAACCAGGGCGGGTGATATGAGCGTTTTCAAAGCCTTTAATGGTGCGAACAAATTGCACTTGCACATCAAATGGCAGGCTCGTTGAAATACCATTGGGGTATATTTCTTCGGTGGTTAATCCTTCGGGCTCAACAAAAATTTGATGGGATAATTTATCAGCAAAGCGTACTACCTTATCTTCAATAGACGGGCAATAACGTGGTCCTATTCCTTCAATAACACCGGCGTACATCGGTGATTGATGCAAATTATTGCGAATAATATCATGCGTGGCTTCTGTTGTATGGGTGATATGGCATGATATTTGTTGCGGGTGATCAGCTATCGAGCCCATATAAGAAAACACCGGTAATGGTGTATCACCGGGTTGTTCAAGCATTTGGCTAAAATCAAGAGAGCGTCTATCAATACGTGGCGGTGTACCTGTTTTTAAACGACCTACCGGCAGATCTAAATCACGCAAACTGTGCGCTAAAGCAATTGCAGGAGGATCACCTGCACGGCCTCCAGCGTATTGACTTAAGCCCACATGAATTTTACCGCCTAAAAACGTGCCCACGGTGACCACAACGGCTTTGGCTCGTAAAGTAAAGCCCATTTGAGTTTTAACACCGCACACTAAGCCGTTTTCAATAATTAAATCATCAACTGCTTGCTGAAAAATAGTTAAATTATCTTGCGATTGTAATAGATGTCTGATGGCTTCACGATATAGCACTCTATCGGCTTGCGCGCGCGTTGCTCGAACGGCTGGGCCTTTGGATGCATTGAGAATACGAAATTGGATACCGGCTTTGTCGGCGGCTTTTGCCATAGCACCATCAAGTGCATCAATTTCTTTTACTAGATGCCCTTTACCTATCCCACCAATGGCCGGATTACACGACATTTGTCCTAATAAATCAACATTATGCGTAAGTAATAAAGTATTAGCCCCCATGCGCGCGGCAGCTAATGCGGCCTCAGTTCCGGCGTGCCCACCACCCACCACAATGACATCATACAATTGCTCAAGATTCATAATAAACCTTAATTGTTTAACAAAAAGAGTAATTATACACTTTTTCAGCAATTTACCCAAGATGATTGTGTTATTGCGTATTTATATTTCGTCTATTTAGTGTCGCGCCAAGGTGATTAAAAGTATTTTTTTATATAAGTAAGAAAAAAAACGAGAGAGTAGATTTTTTACGATCTTTTTGTGTTAAAATGGTGTTGCTTGATTATTTTGGAGCCAATAAATGACTGTTGTAACTTTGGAGCAAATTGCTAAAGAGCCTTTTAATCATATTCATGGGCCGGTTAAACCAGGTTTTTTTGTATTTAAAGGACTTCCAGCCATTAAAGGCTGTGGGTGTTCAAAAGAGTTTGTTCCTGCAAGGGGGACTATTCGAACTGAACTAATGGAGGCCGTGGCTAATTTTTGTGAGAAGCAATTTACAAATAACATACCCGCGATGTGTACCATTGTTGGTGCAGGACATTTTTTTGATGCGTTGCAAGTCATTGCTATTGCACAACAAGCAGGATTATCCGTCTTGCATTTAGATTTATTTGAATTAAAATTATTGCAACCTGCTAATAGAGTTGAATTTCAGGAGTTAAAAACAGCATTAAACGAGCTGGTTCATTATCTTTATACGCAAAAAGTGCATTTAACCTTTAACTTCTCAAATCTTGATGAGCATATTGTTACTAATTTAGATGTAGCATCGCTGGTTGTTGAAGAGCCTATTTTATCAGTAAATGTAACTTTTTTTAGCTCGACTGATTGTGCAAAAGATCTTGAACCTGCTTTGAATACGAATACGGCTAAATTTATTATGGCACTTGATTTGGTTGAAAACGTGTTTAATCCTTTTATTAATTTAAAAATACTTATGGATAGCGCTCCCAAAGGATCGGAGTTAGTTGTGGCAAATAAAGCAGCTTCACGGACTAAAATTCAGCCATTTTGTGTGAACGATACCGTTCTTTTTTGGCATAAAATAAAAAATGAAGCGGGTGAATGGTTAAACGGTGAGTACAGTAATAAAAATCATAAAGTGGGAACGTTCTGGGCTGGTTTCTACGCGCGAGCGGGCGAAGGAAAAGGTCCTTCGGTGCAAGAGCTTGCGAAGCAACCGTATGGGCCTTACTATGATCGGGGCCGTTTTAAAGACGATTTTCCTCAAGAGTATTATGAACTTTATGCTTTGAGGTTAAAATAAATATTATTTATTGAATTGTTGAATCAAGGTCAACATATTTAATCCCTTTTTTTTGGCTCGCGGCTAATCGCAATCTTGTAATTTAGCTGGTTTAGTATGCTGTAATAAGCTCTTTCAACGCTCAGTGTTTGCATTTAACTCTGGGCTCATGGAGCAGCGGCATTTCTTCATCCTCATTACTGATGTCTTCTTTTTTATCTATAGCTAAGGGTTGTAAGGATATAGCGCACTTAATGTGGTCACAAAACTTTTTATATTCTTCATCCGTGTCATAAGATGCTAATTCTTTTTTATCTTCTTTAAATAATGCCTCAATAAGATAATAACTAGCAACGCTAATAAATGCAGCGGCGGCAATTACACCTATTCCTGCCCCTCCCATGGGGAGAAAAACAATACTAATGAGAGCTACTGCGGGTACTAACGATTCTATTAATGTGGAGCGAATTAAATGCATGGTTCGTTTTTTATTTTCAACATTGAGTTGCTCGAGCTCTAGAGCCAGTTGTTTAATTTCTAAAAATAATAAGCGTTTTGTTTTATCATCTTCTACATCAGGATGATTAAATTCAGCACATTTTTTTTCATAGGCTGTAGATACGTCGTTAATTTTAGCTTTTAATTGCTCTAACTCTTCTCGTCCTTTAGTGGCGTTATAGATTAATGAGCAAGCAAAACATAAAACGCCTCCTACCAACGTGAGTGAGGCTATTGTTTGTACTGCGCCAGGGAAAAAGGGAGCGGCTAATAAAGCAAAAGACAGCATGAGCCCTACGGCATAAATAATGTCGGTGGTAAGACTTTTGTTGGCATAATGCCACTCTTGGATGCATTGTTGCTTGGCTTTTTGTAAGACTTCTAGCTGTAAATCGTATTCTGCTAGTTGATCTTCTATCGGTTTTAAATGGTCTAGCTCAAAGTTGGCAATTTGCTCCGCATTCTGTCCCATTTGTAATAATGCCAACTGTTGTTGCGCTTGTGCATATGCAATAAGGAGCTCATCTTTTTGTTGCTGTAATTCTTTTAGTGCATTTTCATAATCTTGTTTTTGTTTTTCATGGGTTACGCGCTGCTCTTCATAAATCCAAGCGGACATTGCAATATCAACACCAAGCAGTCCTAAAGTCAGTACATCGCCCCAGGTGCCAGCAACACTTCGACCACAGAGCCAAAAAAAGCAGACTAAATTGCCTGGCCCCCAAAAAAGATAATTAAGAATAACAAATTTTCGCTGATCCCACTGCGTAAGAAAGCGCGTTGACCAATGTGGCGTATATTCTTTTTCTGCTTTGGATGGCATAAAGGTATGTTTTAACAATAAACTGACCTCTAAACCAAAATAAAAAAGATATAAACCAAAGCTTAAAACACCGGTGTAAGGAGCTGGGGAAGAAACCATTTCGCGCGCTTGCATGGTATGCAAAAAATCATCGGGAAATCGGTCTAAAATTAATCCTAAGAAGCTGGAAGTCCACACCCAATATAAACGTTTTTCATTGACCGCTCTAATATACGCGATGGTGTCTTTGGTAATGCTGGTTTGGTCGGTAAAGCGCAGTATATCTTGAGCAAACAGTTGTCCTGCTTCAAGATATAAATAGTTAATTGGGCTATCTGTTGGCAAAAGCGATCGGTTGCCCTGCAGAGCATCCATAAATTGTTCGCATTGCTCGCAACGCTGTTTATATTTTTGTTTGTTTTCTGTTTTTTGATGCGTTTGTTCGTATTTGGTTTGCGCTAATAAAAATAAATAAGTGACTTGTACGTTGCGCAATAACGTATTTTTTTTCTCATCGGACAAATAGGGTATTAATGAGATATCGTTCTCATCTAGCATAGCCAAATAAAAATTAAGGGGCGTTAACAGACCGCCACTTTGCTTTGCTTTATGATGTTCTAACAATGCATCAACTAAACTTGGTCGTGGATCATCGCTATTGTGTGCAGGGGCGCTTTTTGCACTAAGTTGATAAGCGCGTTGTATTAGGCTGCTTGTAAACATAAATCCCCTCAATAATCACAAAGTAGCGATAACGTCTTGCGTGTTCTTTTTTATAGCATAGTATTAATTTTGAAAACAAGCAAAAAGAGAGGATTATTGGTATTTGTAGGCAGTATTAAAAAAATTTGTTTAGATAACCTATTCAAATTTAAAAAGAATTAAAAGTAAGGTATGTTATTACGCAGGGTAATCGCATCTACAATTTGAGTATAAAAGACAATATTTATGTCTACCTACCAACCTTTATGTGTGGAATGCATACAATGCCAGATCATGCAGGGACCTAGATTTCGCGCATAAGCACGAAATCTAGGTGGCGTGAGCTTAAATTACTTTATTTAGATGCGTTTGTCCTGGTTATTACGCTTCTTGCAGTACTTTTGTGCGGGCATAAATATCGTCAAATCGTTGGATATCATCCTCGCCCAGATAATCACCGCTTTGTACTTCAATAACGTATAAAGGCTCGCTACCACAGTTGGTAAGGCGGTGTAATGTTTTTTGCGGAATATAAGTTGATTGATTTACCGACAGATACATGGTTTGTGTATCATTAATAACCTCAGCTTTACCGGCAACAACAACCCAATGCTCGGCTCTGTGTTGATGTTTTTGTAGGGATAGGCGTGCCCCAGGCTTTACCATCAAACGTTTTACTTTAAAGGCGGCTCCTTCAGCAAGAATTTCATAATAGCCCCACGGACGAGAAACGCGTTGGTGCTCTAAAGTAATTTGCTTATGATCTTTGCGCAACGCACTAACCAGCTCTTTTACATCTTGGGAGTATTTTTTATCGGCAACTAAAACGGCATCACCTGTGGCAATAATAATTTGGTTTTGCACTCCGATAGTTGTAACTAAAAGATCATCACTGTTAATAAAGCAATTATAACTGTCTTGCGCTACTACTTTGCCACTAATAGTATTCCCTTGCTCATCCGGGTGATTGGCTTCCGCTACAGCAGACCAACAGCCTAAATCGCTCCAGGGCATGTTGATGGGGATAACTGCCGCACTATTGGTTTTTTCCATGATGGCATAATCAATGGACTCGGCTTTACATGCAGCAAAATAATCTTCATGCAGGCGTAAAAAGTCGTGCTGTTTGCTTGCATGCTTTACTGCTGCTTGGCTATGCTTATAGATTTCTGGTTCAAATTGTTTTAATTGCGCCAAATAAAACCCTGCACGACAAATAAACATGCCACTATTCCAAAAGTAATTTCCTTGGGTAATAAATTGGCTTGCTGTTGCCAAATCAGGTTTTTCTCTAAAGCTTAATACATTATTTACGGCATCGCAGAGCAATGTTCCTGCTTCAATATAACCATAACCAGTTTGTGGTTTATTCGGTGTAATGCCAAAAGTGATAATACTCTCATGCTGGGCTGCAAAATCTGCGCCTAGAAGCATCGCTTCTTGCCAGGCTTCATCATTGCCTATCCAATGATCTGAGGGTAAAATCATCATGATTGCATCATCGCCTACGGTTTCTTGTAAATAATGAGCAGCGCAGGCGATGGCAGGTGCGGTATTACGTGCACAAGGCTCTAATAAATAAGTGGGTTTGGCGGCATAGGACTGTAATTGTTCCTGGCAAAGAAAATAATGCGCATCATTACTAACAATAATAGGGGCATTCGCCGGCAGCTTACATACGCGCTGCATGGTTTGTTGTAATAAGGATAATTCACTATTCAGCGCTAAAAATTGTTTAGGAAAATTTTGGCGCGAAAGGGGCCATAGGCGTGTACCAGAGCCGCCGGCAAGAATTATAGGGTATAAAGAATTAGTCATCACATTCCTAATTGTGGCATAATTGCGCAGCATTCTAACAGGAATTTTCAAGAGCAGGCAATGCTCTGTGTTTATTTTAAGGTGAGTAAAAGTGAAAAAGGCAGTAGTATTATTATCCGGTGGCTTGGATTCAGCTACCTGTTTAGCGCTGGCTAAATCAGAAGGGTTTTCTTGTTTTGCATTAAGTTTTGCTTATGGGCAAAAGCATTCAGCAGAATTACTCGCGGCAAAACGAGTGGCGCAACAAATGAATGTTGCGGAACACAAAATAGTGCAATTAGATACCAGTTTGTTTGCTGGCTCCGCCCTTACAGACCCATCGATTACGGTACCAAAATTTCAAGAAAGCAGCGCTATTCCATCCACTTATGTACCGGCTCGCAATGCAGTATTTTTATCTCTAGCATTAGGTTTTGCAGAATCTATTGGGGCGCGCAGCATTTTTATTGGAACCAGTTCGATTGATTACTCTCATTACCCAGATTGTCGGCCGGAATTTATTAACGCATTTCAAACAATGGCGAATTTAGCAACCAAAGCCGGAATCCATGGCGATCATTTTATGATTCACACGCCGCTACAACATTTGAGCAAAACACAAACAATTCAATTAGGTGATCGACTAGGACTTGATTATAGTTTGACGGTTTCTTGTTACCAAGCGAATGATGAAGGTGAAGCTTGTGGCTATTGCGACAGTTGTACTTTTAGAAAAAGAGGATTTATCGGCGCTAATACAATAGATCCCACTCGCTATAAATCCTAATAGTTGTCCGATAGGTAATTATAAGTGATTGGGCTTTTATTTTATTGCTTTTTCGCTTAGTATTGACTCATTCATGAGCAATAACAATATATTATTTTACAGCTCGTTTAATTACTGAGTTAATTTATTAGGAGTACAGTATGGCTTTTATTTTTAATTTTCCTGCGCGCATTTTAGGGCATATTTCTGCATTATTATTAGGGGATTATCAACGTGATGAGCATGGTCATGCTGTAAAAAAACGTAGTTTCCCTGGTGTGTTAGGTTTGCTTTTGGGGGGCATTGAGTTGTTTACCAGCGCATTACGCTCAGTAGGATTAACCATCACGCATGTGTTAAAAAGTACTGAAAGTACATTAAATGCGGCTTTTTGGTTGGCTCTTTTTCTCGGCGGTGCTGCGGCTTTAACTGTGGCTTGTTGGCCTGCTGCACTAGCTTTAGTTGTTAATTATTCTATTGTGGGCTATTCGATTGCAGCACTCGTAGGCACTGAGTTTGCGGCGCAAGTGCTGGCGACAGGTGCTGTTGCCGCACTACTTTCTACTTTAAGTGTATTTTCTTTATCTGCAATGGGACATAGTGCTTGGTGGTTGGTAAGTTGTTGTTGTGGAAGTAAAAATGAAACCAACGAGCAGGGTGATTTTGATGAACTCTGCCCTGAACAAAATTATCATAGCAGTGCGCGGAAAATTCGTTTATTAGGTGAGGGTAGTCAAAATTTTGTTACAGACGAATGTGGTGATACAGCTCATTATTCTCCTCTCTTTAAGAATGCAAATAATGATGTTCCGCATGCTGCTGATTCTAATGATGACACTAATACAATCAGTAGTTCTTCTCACGGAAAATAAAAAGCGTAATCTGTAGATGCAGTCCGGATTAGACTATGTCGTAATCCGGATGACGAAGTGCATTTATTGATTTAAACTTCAACCCACTGATTTAAGATTCTTTCCAGCGTCTGACTAAGGTGCTGTCTAAATCAAACAAATCCAATACTCGGCCTACCGTATCTTCTACTATATCCATTAATGATTGAGGTTGATTGTAAAATGCGGGCACGGGGGGATAGATAATGCCGCCCATTTGTGTGACTTTTACCATGTTTTCTAGATGCCCAAGATGCAGCGGGGCTTCTCGCGGTAATAATACTAAACGCCGTCTTTCTTTTAATACGACATCTGCAGCACGGCTTAATAAATTGCTGCTTAAATTGTGCGCTATTTCTCCAAGCGTATTCATCGAGCAGGGAGCTACTATCATGCCTAGGGTTTTAAATGAGCCACTAGCAATAGAGGCACTGACATCATTATAGCGGTGGACTACATCCGCTAATGTATGCAATTCGCTCGCACTCAATGCTGTTTCATAGGCGCGTGTTAACTGTCCTGCTTTACTTACAACTAAATGGGTTTCAATGCCTAATTTTTTTAGTTCTTGTAATAAGCTAACACCATAGATAATTCCTGATGAGCCACTAATACCAATGATAATTCTCGGTTTTTTTTGAGTCATAAATACCTGTTTTGTTACGAAACTTTATTTAATTAGAACGTTCTACTTGTAGCTCTTATAATGCAGTATAGCAAACAGTCTCTTATCGAGGGGGAAATACAAAAACAAAAGGATTTGCTTGCAGCATTTATTTTTCCTTTGCGTTATAATTGCTCGTTTTACTCTAATAGGTCTTTGATTCTATGGCTACAGAACGCAAAATGCTAGTAACCAGCGCACTTCCTTATGCAAATGGACATTTACATTTGGGACATATGGTTGAGCATATTCAAACGGTTATTTGGGTCCGTACGCATAAAATGTTGGGCATTACGTGTATTAGTGTTTGTGGTGATGACGCACATGGAACACCTATTATGTTAAAAGCCGAACAAATGGGAATCACTCCTGAAGCACTTACGGCCGACATTAAACTCAGTCATGAGCGTGATTTTAAAGCGTTTGCTATTGATTATGATTGTTATCACACCACTCATTCAGCTGAAAATCAAGAGTTATCGGCAATGATCTATGGGCGCTTACAAGAAGCTGGCGCCATAGTTAAAAAGACTATTTCGCAGGCTTATGATCCGTTAAAAAATATGTTTTTACCTGATCGTTATGTCAAGGGCTCGTGCCCTAAATGTAAGACGGCGGATCAATACGGTGATAACTGTGAGGCGTGTGGCGCCACGTATTCACCAACAGACTTAATTGATGCGGTGTCTGCGATTTCAGGGGCTAAGCCGATAGAAAAAGAATCGGAGCATTATTTTTTTGATTTACCCCGTTATGAATCGCTGTTAAAAGAATGGACGCAAAAGGGGCATTTACAAACTGAAGTAGCTAATAAATTAAATGAATGGTTTAGCGCCGGTTTAAAGCAATGGGATATTTCTCGTGATGCGCCTTATTTTGGTTTTCCTATTCCTGGCACCACCGATAAATATTTCTATGTGTGGTTAGATGCACCAATTGGGTATATGGCCAGTTTTAAAAAATATTGTGATGAGCAAGGCCTTTCATTTACTGAGTTTTGGCAACAAGACAGCACGACCGAACTGTATCATTTTGTCGGTAAAGATATTGTTTATTTTCATGCGCTCTTTTGGCCGGCACTGCTTAGCGCTAGTGGTCATCGCACACCAACGGCGGTGTTTACGCATGGTTTTTTAACCGTTGATGGGCAGAAAATGTCTAAATCGCGCGGTACTTTTTTAGAGGCGCGGACTTATTTGCAACATCTTAATCCAGAATATTTGCGTTATTATTTTGCGGCAAAATTAAATGGTCGGGTGGATGATTTAGATTTAAATTTTGTTGATTTTACTAATCGTGTTAATGCAGATTTAGTTGGGAAGGTGGTTAATATTGCTAGCCGTTGTGCCGGTTTTATTAACAAGCGTTTTGCTAATCAGCTCAGCGCCAATTTAGCTGATCCGCTACTCTATCAAGAATTGCTGGCGGTGCGCGAGGTTATTATTGAGGCGTATGTACAACGTGATTATGCGCGCGCTATTCGTTTAATTATGGAATGTGCGGATAAAGTAAATCAATACATCGATGCGCATAAGCCATGGGTTTTAGCAAAAGATGAAACACAACAAGCGCAAGTGCATGCCGTATGTTCAATGGGTATTAATTTATTTCGCTTATTGATTACTTATTTAAAACCGGTGTTACCGGTGATGAGCGGGGCAGCGGAGCAATTTCTAAATTGCGATTCATTAACATGGGATTCGCTTGATGCGCCTTTACTGGCACATAGTATTAATTCATTCCAACCCTTAATGCAGCGCGTGGAGCAAGAAAAAATTGATGCAATGTTAACACAAAATAAAGAGGTTCTCGTGGATAGTACTCCTGTTACAGAAACAGTAGAAGAAGAATTTATTAGTATTGATGATTTTGCCAAAATTGATTTGCGCATCGCGAAAATTGTTGCCGCAGAGCCTATTGAAGGGGCGGATAAGCTCTTACGCTTGCGTCTTGATATTGGTGATAAAGAGAAACAAGTTTTTGCAGGGATTAAAAGCGCTTATAGCCCAGAGCAATTAATTGGGCGATTAACTATTATGGTTGCTAACTTAGCGCCACGCACCATGCGTTTTGGTGTGTCTGAAGGGATGGTGCTCGCTGCAGGAGATGGCAAAGGTCTTTATTTATTACAACCTGATGCGGGTGCTATGCCAGGAATGAGGGTTAAATAAGATGGTAGGTGTAAGTGAAATAGATGCTTTATTACCGCAAACTCAATGTGGTGAATGCGATTATGCTGGGTGCTTGCCTTATGCTGAAGCTATTGCGCAAGGAAGTGCTCCTATTACTAAATGTCCTCCTGGTGGTGTTGCCACCGTAGAGGCTTTGGGTAAATTATTGCATCTTGATGTTTCATCTTATGTGCAAGAGGCACGTGCTAAAACTCGTCCTCCTTCAGTCGCTGTGATTCGAGAGGCTGAGTGTATTGGTTGTACCAAATGTATTACTGCTTGTCCTGTTGATGCAATAGTTGGTAGTGCTAAATTAATGCATGCCATCTTAACGCAAGAGTGTACTGGTTGTGGCTTATGTGTGGCTCCTTGTCCTGTGGACTGTATTGAGATGGTTGATATTCCTGTGGCCAGTTATGAGCCGGATAAAGCGCGCATACGCTATCATGCTAAAAAAACACGCATGTTACGCTTGGAGCATGAGCAACAACAGCTCTATCGGGAAAAGAAAATATTAGCGAAAAAAAGCAGTGATCAACAACATGACGCGCAAGCCAAGCAAGATTATATTCAACAGGCTTTAGCTCGTGTACAGGCTAAGAAAAACGGATGAATAAATTAAAGCGACGTGAAATCTTTCTACGTTTTCGTGCGCATAATCCAAAACCGACCACGGAGCTTGTGTATCACAGCGGTTTTGAGTTGTTAATTGCGGTGATATTATCAGCACAAGCTACCGATGTCAGTGTGAATAAAGCTACGGTTAAATTATTTGCAGTGGCTAATACACCTCAAGCCTTAGTAGACTTAGGAGTGGAGAAATTAAAATATTATATTCAGTCGATAGGATTATTTAATACTAAAGCTGAAAATGTAATAAAAACGTGCGTGCTGCTGTTAGAGCGTTATCACGGCCAGGTGCCCACTACACGCCAGGAATTAGAATCATTACCAGGTGTTGGGCGAAAAACAGCAAATGTAGTGCTTAACACGGCATTTGGTCAACTCACCATGGCTGTTGATACCCATATTTTTAGAGTTGCTAATCGTACTGGTTTAGCAAAAGGCAAAACGCCTTTAGCCGTTGAGCGGGCATTAGTAAAAAATATCGACAAAGAATTTTTATTGGATGCACATCATTGGTTAATCTTGCATGGGCGTTATGTATGTACGGCGCGAAAGCCGCATTGCGGCCAATGTATTATTAATGATTTATGTGAGTATAAAGAAAAAAATAGTTCTTCTGAATAAAAAAGCCGTTATCATTAATAATGTCTCGTATTAATGGAATAAGAGGTGTGTATGGATGAATGGCGTGTAATAGCAAATAAAGCAAATACGATGAAGGATGATGCGATTGATTTTCTTGCGCGTACGTTACCCAAGGATAAATTGGTGTTATATGCATCAAATATAGTAGAACACAGCCAGAAGCAAGCTATAGCATTCCCAGCTGCGCTACACACTTTGATGAGTAATAAAGAGGATATACGCCGTCTTCGGGCGACTGCGTGGCATCTTGTGCGCCATGATCTTGCTTTGATTATTGCTTTATATGCATTGCATAATGGTTTACTTAATTACACTCAAGATAAAAATCATACTCAGCACGAACCTAATTATTTATTTTTGTTACACAGTGCCGTGACTATTGGGATTACTCTTTACACTTGGCAAACACAAATTAAAACATTAATCCATTTAATGTTCTTAGATGCTTTTGCTCCTGCAGCCTTTAACGCGCAAAAAATACCGCCCCCCAGTTCAGTATGTGTTGCAGAATGCGATATAACTCGCAGAGTTAAAGGTATGGGGCGTGAAATAGGTATATTATGGGCCAATGACTTTTTAATTAATCAATTGAGTCGTATTTCTTATGTGGGATATCCACTAGCTAAAATGGCACGAATCATCAATCACGGCCGCTATATCACACGCGTGGTCACTCCGGAGCGTTGCGAGCGTCATAAAGCAATGCAACAGGAGTTTGTTTTATCACTTGGACTTTTATTTGAGTTGAGTCACTGGTTGGTAATGCAGCAATTAATTGCGCGTTATGTTGGCCCTTTGCCTTTTCCTGCCGCAAGAGCATTGCAGCATCTATTGTTATTATTTCATGTGAATATTGCCGCCCATATGGAGGTTCCGGCAGTAGCTGTTGAGCAGGCTACTTTGCCCTTTGATATTTTTCATTATTATGAAGCAGGATGTCGTTTTGTTTTAGATGTTTTTTGGGCTGGTTTGTTAGTGCGTATTCCGCAAGATTTCTCAACAAACGCTAAGCAATGTTTTTCTTGGTTTTTCCAAAAAGGTATCTCTTTATTAAATGAAGAGAAGCACTCTAGTGCGGTGGTTCCACAAGATGATTGGATGCATCGTGATTTACAATTGCTGTTGCCTAAAATGGCGCAGAGCGTGAACAACTTTATTGCTGATCCTGTTGTTGCGCTTTATTGGCCCAATATTTCTAAGACGATAATTACTACTTGTGATGCAATAGAAAAGCAAAAGAATACTATGGCGGTGACTATTGCACAAAATATACCCAAAAGCATGAAGAAATTAATGCCCCTAGTATTATTTCAATTATATGCAGTTCCTGAAGACATGACTAAAATTATTTTGTTGCTAGTAAATGATGACGATTTTTGGCCGTTCATTGAAGCACTTAATGCTTGGAGTGATCGACATAGAATTGTCGTTGAGCCTAAGTTAATTGCAGCAAAAGGATTTCTTGATATTGGAGAAGAGCTCAAAGAAGACCAGTCCCAAGAAAAAATTCCGAACGACCTCATTGCCATCACAACTGATGTTACCAGGCATTTTAATGGCAATATTTCTTCTAATAAATGTGCTGGGCCTTGTGATGCGGTGCATGCTTTTAGTCAAAAAAGAGTGGGAGCTACTAGTTCAATGGCATTTTTTGCCAAACCAAAGGCATTGTCGATTTCTGAAGGGCGAATTAAAGACGAAGTTAAAAAATTCAACTAGGCTGAACACTTACTATAATTGTGCAACCCGCATTTAAGGTGAGGGAGTATAACTACTCACCTTAAATGCGGCACATTTGATTTTATTCTAAGAAAAAGCATACAACATGCATGGAGACTAGCTTACTTCGTCCTTTTGCATGCGTTGTATTTTTATTGGCCTCTTCCAACCGGCAACCGTTTTTTGTTTTGTTTCGGTAAGGGTTAGCTCTCCTGCCGGAGCATTACGCCGAAGAGTAGTTCCCGCACCAATTGTCGCATGCGCTCCTACCGTTACCGGTGCCACCAGTTGGGTATCTGAGCCAATAAACGCACCGTCTTCGATAATGGTTTGGTGCTTATTTACGCCATCATAATTACAGGTAATGGTGCCGGCGCCAATATTGACCGCTTTACCAATAGTGACATCACCTAAATAACTTAAATGACTGGCTTTAGAGCCTAGACCAAATTGAGCTTTTTTTGTTTCAACAAAATTACCTATTTTGCATTGAGCCGCTAACTGGGTTCCTTCTCTTAAGCGTGCGAAGGGGCCTATATGGCATTCATCACCGATGTCACTGCCTTCTAACACACTATGGGCATGGATAACGCTATTTTTGCCTAGCGTTACGTTATGTAAAACACAATTAGGTCCAATCATAGAGCCTTCACCAAGATGCACAGTGCCAGAAAACACACAGTTAATATCGATAAAAACATCTTTAGCGCAATGCAACTCACCGCGAATATCAATGCGCTGTGCATCGGCAATAGCAACCCCTTGCACTAGTAATTGCTCAGCGGCTCTTTTTTGCCATACGCGTTCGAGTTGATGCAATTGCACGCGAGAGTTAACGCCTTGAATTTCCATGTGATCGTTTACCGTAATGGAGTCAATTGGCGTTTGGCTTTGTGCCGCCAAATGAATGATTTCGGTTAAATAATATTCTTGTTGCGCATTAGTATTATTTAAAACAGGTAACCAAGCAGCTAAATTATCGCTGGAAGTGCAGCAAATACCGCTGTAAATTTCATTAACTAATTTCTCTTGCGCAGTGGCATCTTTTTCTTCTATGATGGTAACGATGTTGCCGCTTTGATCTCTGATTATACGTCCTAAGCCAAAGGGGTCGGCAAATGAGGCCACTAATAACGCCAACGCATTGGGCGTGTGCTCAACGCATTGGATTAAAGAGGCTAAGGTTTGTGCTTGAATCAGTGGTACATCGGCAGATAGAATTAATACCGGAGCCTTTTGCGGCAGATACGGCAGCGCTTGGCGCACGGCGTGTCCTGTGCCTAATTGCTCGCGTTGTTCTACCCAGTTAACGGGTAAATTAGGCAGGGCTTGCTTTAATTGTTCACCACCATGGCCATAAATGACATGGATAGTTGCTGGATTAAGCGTTAACGCTACGTCTACTACACGAGCAAGCATTGATTTACCGGCAATCGCGTGCAGGACTTTGGGCGTATTGGAATACATGCGCTTGCCTTGCCCTGCCGCTAAAATAATAATTTGTAAACTCATGAGATTTATGATTTCCTAATGAATAATATGGGTAAGCTATTGAATAAAACAGTCTGCCTCAATATGATGTCGGAAGTAAATACTGAGGAATAAAAAAATAGAGTAACAGGGAGTGAATATGACAGTTTTTATAGAGGCTTTGAAGGATTTAATTCACGAACAATTGAGTGGTGCAATTCAAGATGAAAAGAATAAATCTAGAGGGGTAGGATATAATCACAAGCTATCTGATATGCAAAAGTCAATGTTATCGAAACTA
>CAZSAO010000001.1:19040-20719 GCA_964605275.1 uncultured Legionella sp. | reverse complement strand
GTCGGTACGAACCTACCGGTGATGATAAACTCGACACTAAAAATATTATTGACTTAATGAAGACTTCTCGTGAAGCTATTAAGGACTTGCGTGCTGGTGAGCAGCAAAATAACGAGCCGAGTAAAGCAGTTGAATGTCTACGAAAACAAATTGAATATGCGGAAAATTTTCAAGACAAACTTCACAACTTTTCTTTTAATTTATTAAATAGACCTTATCCACAAACTCCTGAAGCTATAATTTACTACCACGCTTGTTATTATTTGGGGCAGGAAATTTTTACTCCAGAATCCCGCGATGTAAAAATTCGCAATAAAAAAGAAGAGTCTTTGGGGATTCGTTTGAAGCAATTGAATGATTTAATGCAATTAGAGCGGCCGTTGGTAGAACAAAAAAATATTGCAAGTCAAATTATAAAAGATATGTTGTCAGATAATGCTCAAGCAGTAATGCGGCATACAGGAGCGGGACCAGCATTGCCAGGTCTTTCTTTTATGGGGTTCCAGGTTACTAGCCCGGCGGGATGGTTTGCTGCAAGTAAAGGACGTTTTAGCGAGCAATTTAAGATTTCTTTGTTACGAATTAATGATATTAAAAATAATGATATTACTGCGAGCTCAGAGGAAAATGAGCAAGACTCAGTTGATGAGCGAAGCCATTCTAATTCTATGGCGTAGGCTGAATAGACGAAATTGTAACGCAGAGAATAGCTATCATTCTAAACCTGCAACTCGCCACATAAATTAGTAGTCATTAATTGTTTTATTTCTGCAATAGTTAATGACTTGCTTAACAAATACATCAATTTACAGTGTGCGGCTTCCGGTGTCATATCATAACCACTAATTAAACCGGCTTGTTGTAAGGCATTGCCAGTGGCGTATTGATGCATTTCCACTCGCCCTTGCTGGCATTGAGTGCAATTAACAATAATTACTCCTTTGTTGCATGCTTGTGTTAATAACGTTAAAAAATGCGGATCATTATTTTGTGCATTGCCTGCACCATAGGTTTCTAAGATTAAGCCTTTTAGCGGTTGCTGTAGGATGTAGGCGAGTACTTCGGAGGCAAAACCGGGGAATAGACGAAAATTGGCAATAAAATGTGGGGTAATTTTTTGTAATTTAAACGGCTGTTGTGGCTTTGCGAGTAGCAATGAGGTCTGCATCTTAATATCAATACCAATAGTCGCAAGATGTGGGTAATTGAGCGAGTCAAATGCATCAAATTGTTGCGCGCTGATTTTTTGTGTGCGATTACCACGTAATAAGCGTTGGTTAAAATAAATGCATACTTCATGCAGTGGTTGATGGGCACACAACCAAAGAGAGGTAATGATATTGTCCAGCGCATCGTTACGCACTTCGGATAGGGGTATTTGCGAGCCGGTAACAATCACAGGTTTACTCAAATACTCAAGCATAAAGGATAATGCGGATGCGGTATAAGCCATGGTATCGGTACCGTGGAACACAATAAAGCCATCATAATTATTGTATTCACTAGCAATGTCTGATGCTATTTTATTCCACTCTTGTACGGTCATATTACTGGAGTCGAGCAATGGATTGTATTCTTTGACTTCATAGCTGGGCATATCGGGATGCTTTAGTGCAGGAATATGTGCTAACGCCTGTTGGACGTAGTTTGCTTGGGGTGCATAACCTTGCGCTGTTTTG
>CAZSAO010000001.1:0-19030 GCA_964605275.1 uncultured Legionella sp. | reverse complement strand
CTGATGGTGCCGCCGGTATTTAAAATTAAAATACTTTTTTTCATAGTAATGGATACGATGTAGTGAACTCTAATAATAGTTTAAGTATACCGTTATTTGTTAATCAATGTGGGCAGAATAAAAAAATAACGCCAATTTTCACCGTAATAGGTTAAAAAATAACAACAAATAGCGAAAAGTTGCTGCTTATGCACAATGTCTCTTGCAAACCTCTTTCACTTTATGGAAGAATCAAACGATAATAGGTTTGGTAAAGCAGTGTTATCATGGTGATAGATCGTGCCGGTTATCGATTAAACGTAGGCATCGTCCTGGTTAATGATTCAGGTAGAGTTTTTTGGGGCAGACGCAGCGGGCATGATGCATGGCAATTTCCACAAGGTGGTTTGGCTGCCGGGGAAACTGCAATGCAGGCGATGTTTCGTGAGCTATATGAAGAAGTGGGCTTGGAAAAAGCGGATGTGGAGGTTTTAGGCTCCACCAGGCGTTGGTTAAAATATCGTCTGCCAAAACAATATTTGCGTCACGGCAGTGAACCTTTGGTTATTGGCCAAAAACAAAAATGGTTTTTGTTAAAGCTGGTTTCTAATGAGCAAAAAGTGCAATTAGATTTAAGTGATTCGCCCGAATTTGATAGTTGGCGATGGATAGACTTTCACGAGCCAGCACAGCAAGTCATTTTTTTTAAACGACAAGTATACACGCAAGCGCTGAAAGAATTAGAGCCATTACTTAGGGCTCGTCGGTCGCCTTATGGCATAAAACGTAAAAAAAGGACGTTACCTCCTTAGATGCTTAAAGTACTTAAACGCATAGTTCAAGATGTTACCGCGGCCAGTCATCTCAATGATGCACTGGGCGTTTTGGTACACCATATTCATAATACAATTAATGCCGAGGCAGTTTCTGTTTATCTGATTGATAGCAAAAACGCCGAATACGTTTTAGTGGCGACGGAAGGCTTAAATAAGCACGCTGAATTTCGGGTGCGTATTAGCTTAGACCAAGGCTTAATTGGTTTAATCGGACGCCGTGAAGAGCCAATTAACCTAAATAATGCGTTGTCTCATCCTGATTTTCATCATAACGCCCTATTAGGCGAAGAGCAGATGAATGCTTTTTTAGGCGTGCCTATTATTCAGCATCGCAAGCTTTATGGTGTTTTGGTAGTTCAGCAATTAGAATCTCGTGCCTTTGACGATGCGGAAGAAGCGTTTCTTATCACCTTGGCCGCACAATTAGGTGGCATTATTGCTCATGCTGATGCGACCGGCGAATTAATTGAATTAACGCAACCTAAACCGCTAGGGGTTACGAAGGTGGATGTAGTACCAACAGCTCTTGTGGGGGTTGGTAGTGTGCCTGGCGTAGGTATTGGTACGGCCGTTGTTGTTTATCCTCCGGCCGATATTGATGCCGTGCCGCATCGTGTGGTGGATAATTTAGAAGAAGAGGTTGCTGTTTTTTATCAAGCACTGGATGCGGCGCGCGATGACATGCGTCGTTTAAGTAAACGAATAAAAGCCAGTGTTGCAGATGAAGAGCATGCCTTATTTGATGTGTATGTACGCTTATTAGATAAAGACAGTTTGGGTATAGAAGTAGAGCATGTTTTACGCGCAGAACATATCAGCGCACAGGCTGCTTTAGCTTGGGTTATTAAAAAACATATCGCCCAATTTGAAAGTATGGAAGATGATTATCTGCGCGAACGTGCCAGTGATTTTCGTGATTTAGGACGCCGTGTCTTGGCGGAGTTACAGCGCTCGCAAAAAGAAGAAATTTCTTATCCCAAACGTACCATTCTTATCGGTGAAGAAATTACAGCGGCCGCGCTAGCCGAAGTACCTGAAGGACAACTTGCCGGTGTTGTCTCCGCGCGCGGCTCCAATAATTCCCATGTGGCAATTCTCGGACGTGCACTTGGCGTGCCTACGGTGATGGGCGTGCGGGGTTTAAAATTAGAACAATTGTCACGCAAGGCTATTATTGTTGATGGCTATTTTGGCTTAGTGCATATTTCACCATCAAAGCCGTTATTAAGCGAATTTAAGCAACTGGCACAAGAAGAGTATGAACTGAATCAAAGTTTGGTTAGTTTACGTGATAAACCGGCCGAAACCACGGATAATTATAAAGTGTCGTTACAAGTGAACACGGGCTTGGCCATGGATGCGGGTTTATCCATGAGCGTGGGTGCTGAAGGGGTGGGGTTATATCGCTCTGAAGTGCCTTTTATGAGTCGTGATCGATTTCCGTCAGAAGATGAGCAAACGATTATTTATCGCCAAATATTAAAAGCATTTGCACCGCGTCCCGTTACCATGCGCACCTTGGATATTGGTGGCGACAAAGTCTTACCTTATTTTCCCGTACAAGAAGAAAATCCTTATTTAGGCTGGCGAGGTATTCGCATTACCCTTGATCATCCCGATGTCTTTTTGCTGCAAGTACGTGCGATGATGCGGGCCAGTGAAGAGTTAAATAATTTACGTATTATGCTGCCGATGATTACTAGCCTTAGTGAAGTCGATGAAGCTATTTATTTAATTGATCAAGCTTTTAATGAGTTATTAGAGGAAGGCTGTGCTATTGAGAAGCCTAAAATAGGGGTAATGATTGAAGTACCGGCGGCAGCGTGCCTTTCGCGCGAAATGGCCAAGCGTGTTGATTTCCTCTCCGTTGGGAGCAATGATTTAACGCAATATCTGTTAGCCGTGGATCGCAATAATGCACGCGTTGCAAGCTTGTATGATGCACTGCATCCAGCCATGTTGCGTGTGCTATTAAAAATTGTGGAAGGAGGGCACGCTGCAGGAGTTGAGGTGAGTATTTGTGGTGAGATGGCTAGTGATCCTCTCGCAGTTATTTTATTAATTGCTATGGGTTTTGATACCTTAAGTATGAACTCTGCTGGTTTACCAAGGATAAAATGGGTGATTCGTAATTTCTCTATTGGCAATGCACGTAAAATTTTAGCTGAAGTGTTGGAGTTAGAGCATCCAGGTGAGATACGTTTGTATCTACAAAAAGTATTAGAAGAAGAGGGTTTAGGTGGCTTGGTGCGTGCTCGGAAAATTGCACATTAAATTCCAGTCTATTTTTTTGAGGTGAGTTATTACAACAATTCTTTTGTACGAACTAATTTTTATTCTTATCGGTTGTGTGGCAGGACTTAGCGCCGGACTTTTTGGTCTTGGTGGTGGGATTGTTATTATTCCTGGCTTAGTATTTTTTTTCCAAAGCACTCAATTAATTGCCCCCGAATTCATGATGCATGTAGCCATTGCCACCTCATTGGTACTTGTTTTTTTTATCTCGCTTGCCTCCTTAATGCGCCATTCGATGCAAGAGGCTATTTTGTGGTCCTTATGTGCTCGATTAGCGCCAGGTTTAATGGTTGGTGCTTGTTTAGGCAGTGCGTTTTCCTTACTTCTTTCTAGTAACGTACTCAATGGATTATTTATTTTATTCTTGTGTGTTGTGGCGATAAAAATGTGGCGCAGTAGGAACGTTTCGTTTCATCTGCGCCCGATTGCACCATGGTTATGTAACGTGGTGAGTGTTATTATTGGTGCTGTTTCTGCCGTTTTGGGTATCGGTGGCGGATTATTATTAATTCCTTTTTTGACTTATATCGGAATAGGGACTAAACAAATAGCACCGATAGCGAATGTATGCGGTATGGTTATTGCAACGGTTGGTGCTCTTTTTTTTCTAGTTAATGGTCAGCACGTGATGGTTAGTTATCCCTATTTTTATGGTTATGTTTATTGGCCGGCCATTTTAGGAATTGTAGTCCCTAGTTGTCTTATGGCCTCGGTAGGAGCTAAGCTCAGTTATATTATTCCCACGTATTATTTAAAATATGGTTTTATTGCTATTGTGTTGTTAACGGCAGCAAAAATGTTATTGGCTATTGTTTGACACAAGTAATGTGCGGCATACCCCTTAGATAAGGACATAAATTCGCTATGTTTATTTACCCGGAAATTAATCCTATTGCGTTTAGTTTAGGACCATTGCAAGTACATTGGTACGGCCTAATGTATTTAATTGGCTTCTTGGGGGCGTGGTTATTAGCATGCTGGCGCACGCAACATTATAAACTTAATTGGAATACTGATCTCATTAGTGATTTGATTTTTTATGCCGCCTTAGGTGTTATTATTGGCGGACGTTTAGGTTATATGCTGTTTTATAATTTTGCTGAATTTATCCATCAGCCGTGGATTTTAGTGCAAATTTGGCAAGGTGGAATGTCTTTTCATGGCGGGCTTTTAGGTGTTATTGCCGCGATTTGGTTTTTTTCTTGGCGCTTTAAAAAGCCTTTTTGGGAAGTGGGCGATTTTGTGGTGCCACTCGTGCCATTAGGTTTAGCGGCAGGACGTATTGGTAATTTTATTAATGGCGAATTATGGGGACGAGTAACCGATGTACCTTGGGCGATGATTTATCCGCATGTTGATAATCAACCGCGTCATCCGTCGCAATTATATGAGTTTGGCTTAGAGGGGATTGGTTTATTTATTGTTGTGTGGTGGTATGCCGCTAAGCCTCGACCGCAAGGGCGGGTGGCTGCGGTATTTCTAATTGGTTACAGTATGTGTCGTTTGATTGCCGAATGTTTTCGTCAACCCGATACCCAAATGGGGTATTTTGTTTTTGGTTGGTTAACCATGGGGCAAATTCTATCTATTCCTATGTTATTATTAGGGCTATGGTTATGGTGGTGGGCTAAAAAATGAAAACGTATTTACATTTACTCGAACATATTTTGCGTGAAGGAACTGAGAAAAGCGATAGAACCGGAACTGGTACCCGCTCTGTTTTTGGTTATCAAATGCGCTTTGATTTGCAACAAGGCTTTCCTCTGGTCACGACGAAAAAATTGCATATGCGCAGTATTATTCATGAGTTGTTGTGGTTTTTACGTGGCGATACCAATGTGGCTTATTTACAAGAACATGGCGTTCGTATTTGGGATGAATGGGCTGATAGTCAGGGTGATTTAGGTCCTATTTATGGCAAGCAATGGCGGAGTTGGCCGAGCGCTGATGGGCGCACTATTGATCAATTAAGTGATGTCGTGGAGCAGATTAAAAATAATCCAGATTCTCGTCGTTTGTTAGTAAGCGCTTGGAATGTGGGGGAGTTAGAGCAGATGGCATTAATGCCTTGTCATGCTTTATTTCAGTTTTATGTCGCTAATAATCGCCTTTCATGTCAGCTATACCAACGCTCAGCGGATGTCTTTTTAGGCGTGCCGTTTAATATTGCTTCCTATGCCTTATTAACGCATATGCTGGCGCAGCAATGTAATTTAGAGGTTGGGGACTTTGTCTGGACTGGAGGCGATTGTCATTTATATCTGAATCATTTAGAGCAAGCACAGCAACAATTAACGCGCACGCCCTTTGCTTTACCGCAGTTAGTTATTAAAAGAAAGCCTGAGTCGGTATTTGCTTATCAATACGATGATTTTGAATTTATTAATTATCAAGCGCATCCTAGTATTAAAGCGCCAATAGCAATTTAATGAGCATGGTTTGATTATGAAAAAACACATAGAACATATTATTCGTCCCGCTACCTTGCAGGATGCGCAGGCTATCACACAAGTGCATTGTGCGTCGTGGCAAAAAGCATACAAAGATTATATTCCCGAATCGTTATTATTGAATTTACCCTTACAAGCCCGGGTGGAGTTATGGTTGCAAGCAATTGATAATAATTTGGTTTATGTTTTAGAAGTCGCCGATGTTATTGTGGGCTTTGTGCGGGTGATTGCCGATAGCGTTAAGAAACATGCTGAAATAGATGCAATTTACGTGCATCCCCAGTATTGGCATAAAGGTTTAGGCACCAAACTATGTGATTATGTCTTACCTAAACTACAACAAGAAGGGTATACCCAAGTAGGTATTTGGGTGTTAGAAGGTAATACGCAAGCCCGTACATTCTATGAGTCGATAGGATTTAGCACGGATAACACCTCAAAACTCCAAGCATTTTATGAAAATGGCCCTTTGCTTAGTGAGTTATGTTATAAAAAATTTTTGTGACGAATTGAATTAATGTACTAAGAGCACTATCTAAAAATTTAAATAACTTTAAAGCCATTTTCATAAAGCTGTTTAAAACAACGAACAAATTATTACATGGCTTTAAAGTTAGCCATTGGGAAAAATTAAAATAAATTGCAACCGGTATGAACAAGTATGGGCTATTTGTCCCAGCTAAAAACCATAGCTCTCTGATTAATAACCTTCTATTTTATTAATCACTATTATGTTATATTTTGATTAATAAAATAGAAGGTTATTAATCATGAAATGGAATTGGCAGCTTGCAAATTGGCCAAATTTTACGTGGGAATCAGATAAATTAGTTATACTTGAGCAATCCTTTACTGAGAATGCGGGCATTATTATTGGTTCTTCGCAACATATTTCGCAAGAAAATAAGCAAAATTTATTTATCGATTTAATGTGTACGGATGCTTTGGATAGTTCTGAAATAGAAGGAGAGCATTTAAATAGAGATAGTGTGCAATCTTCCATACAAAAAGAATTAGGTTTGTTTACAGAAGCTCCTAGGGCAAGTCTTGCAGAACGTGGGATCGCTAAAATGATGGTTAATTTATATCAAACGATTTCGAGTCCACTAACACCTCAGGCTTTATTTGAGTGGCATCAATTTTTAATGGGTGCTAGCTTGCATGTAGAAAATATTGGTCAATATCGTAAGCATGAAGAAACAATGCAAATTGTTTCCGGGCCTGATTACGCGCGAAAAATTCATTTTGAAGCACCTCCTTCAAACTGTGTACAGGAGGAAATGGATCAATTTATTAATTGGTTTGAACGAAGTGCTCTTACTGGTGTAGCCCCTTTACCCACATTAACTCGAGCAGGAATAGCCCATTTATGGTTTGAGAGTATTCATCCTTTTGAAGATGGGAATGGAAGAATCGGGCGAGCAATAGCAGAAAAAGCTTTATCTCAAGGATTTTCAAAACCAGTGATGACGGTATTGGCAAAAATATTATTAAAAAGAAGAAAGGAATATTATCAGCAGTTGGGTTTAGCAAGCAGAACACTAGACCTCACATCTTGGTTAACATGGTTTGCTAATATCGCTCTAGAAGCGCAGCAAAGTACTTCTTTATATATCGATTTTATTATTAAAAAATCAATTATTCTAAAGGAAGCGCAAGGCAATATTAATTCAAGGCAAGAGAAGGTTTTATTAAGATTATTTAAAGCGGGTCCTGACGGGTTTATAGGTGGTTTAAGTGCAAAAAATTATATGAGTATAACTGGCACATCTATCGCTACCACGACCAGAGACTTGAATGATTTAGTTAAAAAAGATCTTCTTACACGAATCGGCGAACTTAAATCGACTCGTTATTTTTTAAATCTCCATAAGACTTAAATGTAATTTTTAATATCTAAAGATCTAGTAACGGCCATACATCTTAAAAATAATTGGTAATTAAAAATATGAGCTTGCTCTGGTGTACTTGCATTTTGTAGGAGCGAATATCAAAAATTATGAGCTGACAAATGCCTTACGAATAACCTCAGGTAACGGTACTGATTTACCTTGCGTATAATCAACCCATACTATTTTACTGGTTCCTTGCGTCATGAGTTGTTCGTTATGATACAACTCATGTTCCATCACCATGCTGGAGTTGCCAATACTGTGAATTGTGCTGCGAAGAGTCACAACAGCGGGATAAACCACGGGCTTTAAAAATGTTGCGGCAATATGGACCACTACTGGACCTGTGTTACCTTGCAGATGAATATTTAATTCTCTTAACCACTCAATGCGGGCTTCTTGGAAATAATCTAAATAACGCGCATTATTTACATGTCCTAATGCATCCATATCGCCCCAAGCGATAGCAAAAGTTTTTTCATGCGGTGTTGTTGGGTGTGTATTCATGATAAGTCCATTGGATCAACGTCGATATTCCAGCGTACATTCGTACCTAATTTATTAAGTGTTACCCATTGTCTTAGTTCTGTCAAAGTAGTTTGTAATTTTTGCCGCGAAGATGATTTAATTAATAACTGCATGCGGTGTTGATCTGCCTTGCGTGCCAAGGGTGCAGGAGCGGGTCCCATTGTAGTTAGTGATGATTGGGCAAGAAACTCTTTTACTCTTAGCAAAAAATGAGTTACCGCATTTAAGGATTTACTTTTTACTCGTACGAGTGCGAGAAAATGATAAGGGGGAAGGCTTGCTTGTTGGCGTGTTACGAGTAATTCTTCGGCAAAGGCATCATAGCCTTGTTGTATTAATACATTAAGTAGGGGGTGATGTGGCAGGTGGGTTTGAATTAATACGTGTCCTGCTTCATTGGCGCGTCCCGCACGTCCTGCCACCTGGGTGAGCAACTGGCCTAAATGTTCTGTAGCACGAAAATCTTGATTATAAAATCCTGCATCCGCATCAAGAATGACTACCAGGGATAAGCTCGGGAAATGGTGTCCTTTGGCCAACATTTGTGTGCCGACAATCAATTGTGCTTCGCCGCTTAAGATTGAATCTAATTGCATTGCCAGGGCATTTTTTTTGCGTGTTTCATCTCTATCGATGCGTACGACTCGTGTTTTGGGGAATGTTGCTTGTAAGTACTGATGAATGCGCTGTGTGCCTGCACCCACGGGAATAAGTTCTGTACTTTGACATTTGGGGCAACAATAGGGAGGTGATTGGATTAAACCACAATGATGACAAATCATTTTCCCTAACTGTTTATGCATGGTTAAATGGCTATCACACGCACGGCAATCGTGCATCCACCCGCATTGATGACATAATAAAACCGGGGCAAAGCCACGGCGATTAATAAAGACTAAGACCTGCTTTTGTTGTTGTAAATGTTCATCAATCACCTGTAATGCACTGCTGGTTAAACCATGATGCAAGGGCTGAGCTCTTAAATCAATCAATTGATAATGTAGGGGGGTGGTTGATATGGCTTTGTGCTGCAGGCGCAATAGGTGGTATTTTTTTTGCTGGCAATTATAGATACTTTCCAAACAAGGAGTGGCTGAGCCAAGAATAATTGGAATCTGCATCATGTGCGCGCGCATCAGGGCACTGTCACGCGCGGAATAACGTACGCCATCCATTTGCTTGAATGAGGCATCATGCTCTTCGTCAATGATAATTAAACCAAGTTGTGGCAAGGGCGTAAAAATGGCCGCCCGCGTACCAATAATAATTTGTACCTGCTGTTCTTGCGCTTGCTGCCAGGCAATTTGTCGTTCTGATTCGTTTAAATGAGAATGGATTACGGCAATTGGTTGGGTGATACGTTGGGTAAAGCGTGCCACGAGTTGAGGGGTTAAGCCAATTTCAGGCACTAACACCAGCACTTGTTTTTTTTGTGCCAATACTTGGGCGATTATTTGTAAATAAACTTCTGTTTTACCGCTGCCGGTTACCCCATGTAACAAAAAACAATAAAAATGATGCAGGTGCTTTTGCATAACGGCTACTGCTTGTTCTTGCTCTAGGTGTAATAGCGGAGCCAATTGCAGGGGATGTGTTGTTGTTTTAGCCGGTATGATTTCTTGCGCAGCGTTAATTAATTGCACCTCTAACAGGGCGTTAATAATGGTGGAGGTGATTCCTTGCTGAGTAAGAAGTGCCTTGGTGGCCCCGGGGTGTTGTGCCAGATATTCTATGGCCAGACGTTTTTTTAGGGCGCGCGCGGGCAGTTGCTGCAATGCGTCAGTTACGGTGCAAGTTAAATAATATGTTGTTATTTTAGGTAATTCGGCGCGGGCGCCTAGGCGATACTTTTTAGGTAAAGCCAAGGGTAATACTTCTGATAAAGGCGATTGATAATAGCGCGCAATCCAGCGACAAAGCGCTAGAATATGCTCGGATATGAGCGATTGTTCGTCAATTACCGCACTGATGGCTTTTAAACGTCTATGCGCTATAGAAGGATCATTATAACCAATAACAATACCTAGTTTTTTTTGCTGGCGAAAAGGCACCCACACACGTGCGCCAATACAAGGGGGGTATTCCAACGCTTCATAATCAAAAAAGTCATTGAGCGTATTGGGAATACATACCTTGCAAATGGTGGTCATTTAATTTCTATGCCACTCATGGCTAGCAGATTGTCCCGGAGCGGAGGATACTTTCACTACCACTCGCTCAATGCGATGTTTTTCTAATTCCTCGGTGTTTTTAATCAGCTCATTAACAAACCAGCGTGATAATTCTTCCACTGTAATATTAGTTAAGGGCATTAATTTCACATCTTCTTTTAAAAACGGAATTTTTTTATGGTTAAAAGTAAAATAATAATAATCGCCTACTTCTTCATAGCTCATAAAAGGGGAGTATTGTGGCATGAGAAATATTTGGTTTACTTGACGACATAGTTGGTGAATACGCTCTTTATAATAGCGATAATCAAAAGTCATACCATTTTCTTCTACCCAGGTGGACAGCGCAAGATAGACACCATACATATGGCCATGTAGGGGTTCGCGCTCAGTGGCGGAAAAAATGGTGGTATGGCCTGCAGAAAATTTCATGGATTCTTTGTGTAATTCAACGGTTGTTAAATATTTAGCGGTCATTATAAGCTCACTCGTTTATCATTTAAGAGAAATCCATTCAAAGGTAATTCTAACTGTTTTGTTAACGCAATTACTTTAAATAATTCACCCATTTCACTTGGTTGAATCAGTTGCTTAATTGCTTGGGTGGCGTGAAACGATTCACGTTCTTGCTCGATAGAATCGACTAAGTGTAACAAACCATTAGCGAGCAAGAAAGAGGCTTGGTTGGTATATCCTGCCACATGAAAGCCAGCTTGCTGCGCGGCCTCTGCTACGTGAGTGAAATCAACATGTGCCGTAATATCTTGTTCACCAACATTAATTAATGGATTGGTATGCGATTGATGTTGGTAGTGACACATAATGGTGCCTTGTTGGCGTTCAGGATGATAATACTCATGCCGCGGAAAGCCATAGTCAATCAGCAATACCATGCCTTGGTTCAAAATAGCACTATTTTGTGCTATCCAATCATCAATGAATAAATTGACTTCCGAACAATAAGGTTGCGGCAGTAGGGGCAAATGATGCTCTAGATATGCTAAAAGACGCGCATTGGTGCACGGTTTAAATTCTTCGTGCAATTGCTGCTGCGCATCCAGACTAATGAAACTTTCAAATAGTTGATCTTCGTGCCGCATGAATCGATGAATGGGCATGGCATCGAGTACTTCATTGGCTAATATAACGCCATTAAAAGAGGTTTCGGGCCATGCATCTAACCAGTGTACCACTGACGCGAGATGGGGGATTTGTTGGGCGATTTGTTGCTGCTGCTTTTGGCGCAAATGAGCACTGGGCTCTAAAATCCAATAGGTTTGCGGCAAACAGTTTAATTGCTCTAAGCGGGTTAAAATAGCAATGCACAAGCTGCCCGTGCCGGCGCCAAACTCCAAAATATTAGGGGAATCTACCGCCGATAAGACTTGTTGGCATTGGTTCGCCACCGTATAACCAAAAAGAGGGGTTAGTTCGGGTGCGGTGATGAAATCACCTGCACTGCCAATTTTAGGTAGTGATGAGCTGTAATAACCTAGATTGGGGGTGTACAATGCATGATGCATAAATTCAGCAAAAGGCATGCTTTTTTGCACAGCCAATTGTTCTTGTAAGATGTGTAGTAGACTCATGATTAAGTTAAGCCAAAAAAGGGGAAACCATACCTTGAATTGTATCACACCAGCAAATAAAGTCGCGCTAGTAACCGGTGGTGCGCGCCGAATAGGTGCGGCTATTGTGCAGCAATTACACCAAAGCGGCTATTGTGTTGTTATTCATTGCCATACCTCGCAACTAGAGGCGTACGCTTTGGCGCAGCAATTAAATGAACAGCATCATGGTAGTGCGCATGTTATTGTTCAGGAATTGCAACAATTTGGTGCTACAACGCGGCTTATCGCGGAAGTAGAGCGACATTTTGGTCGATTAGATGTGTTAGTGAATAATGCTTCTGTCTTTGTCCGCACGCCAGAAGGTATTTGCAGTGAAGAGCAATGGGATAACCTTTTTGCGACCAACGTCAAAGTACCCTATTTACTCAGTATGGCGGCCTATCCGTTATTAGCAAAACAGCAAGGCTGTATCATTAATATTACCGACATTCATGCCCAGCGTCCGCTAAAAGATTATGCTGTGTATTGTCAAAGCAAAGCAGCACTGAATTTGCAAACTAAAGCGTTAGCACGAGAATTGGCACCAAGTGTGCGCGTTAATGCAATCGCCCCAGGTGCGATTATATGGCCTGAAGCCGGCAATGCTTTAGCACAGGAACAACAAGAAGCCATTATTAATAAAACGCCGCTAAAAAAACATGGGGCTCCTTTCTATATCGCCCAAGCGGTCGAGGCATTAATAGCAAACTCGTTTATCACCGGACAAATTCTTCATGTAGATGGGGGGCGCAGCATTACTTAATCAATGGCGACTAAGTTATTAATTAAAAAATTGGAGATTGCTGTAATATTAGATAAGGTATAAAAAGCCTTTAATTGTTCCTCACTCAATTGATTTCTAAAATAATAACGAATCAGTGATTTACTTTGTAATAAGGCTTTATAGTCATTTTCTAATGCGGCCAAACCGCTTAAATGATCAATAAATAAGTTAATTTTTTCTTCTTTTGTCACCAACACGGGTTGCAACGAAAGCAGCTCTTGATATAACCAAGGTTTGCCACTGCCTGCACGCGCGATCATATATGCATCGCAACCGGTTTGGGTAATTGCTTGCTGTAACGTTGCGCTATCGTGAATATCGCCATTAGCAATGACTGGAATAGTGACCTGCTGTTTAATTGCCGCGATGTGCTTAAAATCACAAGCTACATCATAATCATCTTGCCAGGTACGACCATGCACAATCAATGCATCGGCACCGGCATCAGCTATCATTTGCGCTACTGTTAGAGTAGTTGCACTATCTTGTAGGCGAATTTTTACCGTAAGTGGAATGCTTATCACGTTTTTTATTGCTTGAATAATGTGTGCTAATTGTTTTGGCTGTTCTAGTAGGGCACTTCCCGCCCCTTTTTTACGAATTTTGCTCTTTGGGCAGCCGCAATTGATATCAATGATATCGCCACCAATAGATGCTAAATAAGCGGCAGCTTCGGCCATGATTTGCGGGTCTGTGCCGGATAATTGATAGGCCAAACGATGTTCATTTGGCGCGCGATATAAGTAGCGTGAGTGCACCGTGTGTTTGTTGAGTACATCTATTGCCGAACACATTTCGGCCACACAATAAGCCGGCGGTAAAAAGCGCCCATACAGTTGGCGAAAGGGGGCACAACTATAACCGGCTAAAGGGCCTTGGATAAGACGATTGGGTAGTTGTAGGGAACCTATTTGCCACGGACTATTGAGAAAGGGGTGCATCTAATTAATTAGCAAGATATAATAGTGCGCAATTATATCATAGGTTGAAGAAAATGGATCGTCGTCACTTATCGCCGCTGGAATTATTAAATATATCAATGCAACATGCCTATAATGCAGACTATTTACTGCGCCATTTTGCGCTGGGTGAATTAGAGCGAGGGGAGGGTACTGATGCGCTCGCACCGGTTGTGTCTTTAATTTATCATGCCTTTCAATTACTGTTTAAAGCATATTCCCATCATGATAGTCGTCCGATTAAAGAGCATAAAAATCTAGTCGAATTAATGGAGCTAAATGCACATCTAGGATTTTCAAGCCAAGAAATGATTTTATTAAAAACCTTATCACGCCAGTACGCGGTACATAAGGGGCTTGAATATGATTTATGGGAAAACCAGCAACAATTACATGTATTTTGTTCAACACTGTTATCTTTGTATGAACGTGTACAAAAAATGATGCCTTTAGAGTTGCAAGCGGATTATAATTCTTAAATAATGGTACTTGCATTTAATCGGGTTATTTAAATTCATGCCGGCTATATTTCGCGCTTTGTGCGCGAAAATTGCCGTTTAGTCTGGCGCCACATATTGTACGTTCAAAATTTAGATGCATTTGCTTTGATTCTTAAGGCGAAGCTCTTGGCATCACTTTTATTTCACGTTAGGATAATCTTTTAGAAGAAAAAGGTCGTACTATGGAGCAGCATGTGAATAATAAGGATGAAGTACAGCAGCATATCATGCGTCTTGATGCGCATCTTAATAAGCAAATACTGGGGCAACAACATCTAGTCTCTCGTTTATTAATCGCCTTATTAGCCGATGGCCATTTATTGGTAGAAGGCGCGCCGGGGTTGGCGAAAACTCGTGCGGTCAAAGAATTATCTGCGGGAGTTGAAGGTGAATTTCACCGCATTCAATTTACGCCAGACCTTTTGCCTGGTGATTTAACCGGTACTGATATTTATCATCCGCAAGATGGATCCTTTGTATTTCAGCCTGGACCTCTTTTTCATCATTTAATCTTAGCTGATGAAATTAATCGTGCGCCGGCGAAGGTGCAATCGGCGTTACTTGAAGCGATGGCGGAGCGTCAAATAACTATTGGTGGGACGACCTATCCCCTGCCTGAGCTCTTTTTAGTTATGGCAACGCAAAATCCAATTGAGCAAGAAGGAACTTATCCTTTACCCGAAGCTCAATTAGACCGTTTTTTAATGTATGTAAAAATTAATTACCCCGATGCGGCGGTGGAGCATGATATTTTGACTTTGGCGCGCAACGAGGCTTTGGGACTCAATGCGTCGCAAGAAGCGGGAGTAGCGAAATTATCACAAAAAACTTTATTTGCCGCCCGCCAGGAAGTATTGCAAGTACATACCAGTGATGCCTTAGAGCGTTATTTAGTCCAATTGGTTATCGCCACGCGCACGCCGGGACTGTATAGTGATAAATTACAGCAATGGTTACGATTTGGTGCAAGCCCCAGAGCCACTATTGCGTTGGATAGATGTTCTAAAGCACATGCTTGGCTGGCTGGGCGTGATTATGTTACGCCACAAGATATTCAAGTCATCACGCATGATGTATTGCGCCATAGGATATTATTAAGTTTTGAAGCAGAAGCGGAAGGGATTAGTACCGATGATTTTATTGATTCTATTTTGCATTTAGTAGCCGTACCTTAAAGGATACTTATGAGTACTGGAGTTTTTGCCTCATTAAAAGAGTTAATCGACTTTCGTCGTTATGCCCTGTCTACTCCTTATTATCCGCTAGGAAAAGGCGCACGTTCCGGTGCGCATTTGTCGAAAGTCCGTGGCCGTGGCATGGATTTTTCCGAAGTGCGCCATTATCAAGCCGGTGATGAAGTACGTCATATGGAGTGGCGCGTTACGGCACGAACAGGGCGACCGCATGTTAAAATGTTTCAAGAGGAGCGTGAGCGTCCCACGGTTTTATTGGTAGATTTTAATCCCTCAATGATTTTTGGTACTCGGGGCGCCTTTAAATCAGTCGTTGCAGCACGTTTAGCGGCGATGATTGCCTGGAGCGTCAGTCGGCAAGGCGATAGAGTGGGTGGGTTCTTTTTTTCTGCCAGTGAGCATAGTGAGTTTGTACCCAAAGGACGAGACAGCAGTGTTTTACCTTTGCTCGCATCTTTGGCGCATTACAGCGAGCAAACCCCAATAGCACAAGACGTATCGCCTCGTTTATTGAGTGATGCGCTGGTGCGCTTACGCAGGGTTATTCGACCGGGTAGTATTATTGTTTTAATTAGTGATTTTTATGCCATGGATGCCGATGCGGAGCAACATTTAGCGCGTTTATGTGCGCATAATGATGTATTGGCCTATCAGATTAGTGACCCTCTAGAGCTCTGTGTACCAAAACCTAATTATTACCCTATCACGAACGGCCGCGATGAGATGCTATTCAATACCCATGCTCCGGGGATACAACAGGCATACACGCACTATTGCACCGAGCGCATAGCTCTTTTACAAGAGCAGTTTAAACGTTTGGGCATTCATTACGTGGGGTTGACGGCGCAAACAGATATTCCTCTATTGGTACGCCAAACTTTTCCACGGAGAGTGTCTAATGGCTGATGCGTCTGCTTTAGCACAATTAAAAGATATTCATCTGCCGCCGGCAATTGGTCTTTGGCCACCTGCTTGGGGTTGGTGGCTGTTGTTTGTGCTGTTGGTTGTTCTTGCGCTATTTGCAGGGGCCTTGTTGCGGCGTTTTAAAAAACAAGGTGAGCCCAAACGATGCGCCTTACGTTTATTGGCCCAATACGAGCAGCAATATCAACAGACTAACGATACGCAAGCAACCAGTGCACGGATTTCTGAACTATTAAAACGGGTTGCATTGGTTTATTTTCCCCGTAATGAAGTTGCGATGATGCACGGCATGGAGTGGATTGATTTTTTAGAACATACGAGTAAAAATATTGATTTTCATGCTATCTCTTGGATGGTATTAGAGTGTCCATTTAACCCCAATAGGGTGGAATCGATTGCTCCTCTGATCACTGCGGCGCGATGCTGGATTTTGCAAAGGAAGAAGCCATGTTCGAATTAGCTAACCCATGGTTTTTATTGGTTTTATTGCTGCCTTTGCTGTATTGGTATGTTATGCCTCAGGCTAAAAAAAGAGTGCAGGCGGGGCTTAAAGTTCCTTTTTTTGCCGCAATGCAGCACATCATAGGGCAACAGCAGCATGTAATGAGTCGCGAGCGGTCGTTTTTTATTCCTGCTTTAATTTGGTTACTTTTAGTCATTGCTTGTGCAGGGCCTCGGTGGGTAGGAGAGCCTATGCCGCTTTCGCGTGAGGGATATAATATCATGATGGCGCTCGATCTCTCGGGTAGCATGGAAATAGCCGATATGGTGATGCATGGCCGTGCGGTTAACCGCTTGCAGGTAGTGAAACAGGCCGCTGCAGAATTTGTTGCGCAGCGCAAAGGTGATAAGCTCGGATTGATTTTGTTTGGTGCGCAAGCGTATTTACAAACCCCTCTTACTTACGACCGTCATAGCGTATTATTGCGTATTGACGATGCCTCGGTAGGCTTAGCGGGGAAAACCACCTCAATTGGTGATGCTATTGGCTTGGCGGTAAAACGATTAGCGCAGGTGCCGAAAGAAGGGCGAGTGCTGATTTTGTTAACGGATGGAGCCAATAATTCCGGTGTATTAGCACCGTTAAAAGCCGCGCAATTGGCCCAACAAGAGGGAATTAAAATTTATACTATTGGCTTAGGTGCTGAATCTGATCCGCGCGCCTTGGCATGGGGTAATGCGGTTAATGTGAATGGGGCTGATTTGGATGAAGAAACCTTAGAGCGTATCGCGCAGATAACCGGCGGGCGTTATTTTCGTGCCACTGACTCGCATTCATTACAAACTATTTATCAAACGATTAATCAATTGGAGCGTATAAAGCAAGAACAAGCCACCATACGGCCGCAAAAGGATTATTATCCTTGGTGTGCAGCAATAGCGTTGATTCTTGGCCTTTCTTGGCTGATGTGTTCGGTGACCTCATGGCGCTTGCGGATTAAGCTAGGAGGTCGGAGATGATTAGCACCTTACATTTATTACGCCCTTGGTGGTTACTCGCACTTATTCCCTTTTTAGCCTTAATTGCCTTGAGCTGGAATAAAAAAACCGGCTTAGAAAGTTGGGCAGAAATTTGTGATGCGCATTTATTAGCTCATTTGACACCGCAGCACAAAGGGGAAACAAAAGTCATACGTTCTTTAAGCACGCTTTTATTTAGTTTATTGTGGATGATCATTGGCTTGAGTGGGCCTGCCTGGCATCAATTACCGGTAGTCACGTATAAACCAGTGCAGCCGCGGATGATTGTACTTGATATGTCAGCAGCAATGCTCACTACGGATTTAACGCCCAATCGTCTTGCGCGGGCAAAATTTAAGCTGCATGATTTGTTCATGCAAAAAGAATTAGGGCAGTTGGGTTTAATTGTTTATACCGGTGAACCTTTTATTGTGTCGCCCCTAACTGATGATGGGCAAACTATTGTTTCTTTATTAACTGCTCTGACTCCCGATATTATTCCGGTGGGTGGGCATCAATTAGACTTAGCCTTAAGTGAGGCGGCTAAGATGATTGAGCAAGCAGGATATCAGCAAGGACATATTTTAGTCTTAACGGCCAATTCACCTTCAACCAGAGCTATTGCTACGGCTAAAACACTCTCACAACAAGGTATTTCTTCTTCTATTATGCCGGTTGTGGCAACACACGATCTCAATCCCTTATTTTCGCGTTTTGCGCAAGCAGGAAGAGGTGAGCTCATTCCTTATCACACGGACTTTTCTGATTTAGCACAATGGATTAATGCTACGGATAAAAAACACTTTGCTAAAAATGAGGACGATGGGGTTCCACTTTGGCAAGATGAGGGACGATGGTTTTTAGGCCTGGCACTACTTTTTCTTTTACCCGTTTTTCAACGTGGTTGGTTACAAAGGGTACGTACATGAAACGTTTTTTACTAGGTGTTGGCCTCTCTTGTTGTGGCAGCGTGCTGCATGCATGGAGTTGGAGTGATTTATGGCTTACTCGTGATCAGCACGCGCAACAACTAATGATGAAACAAGACTTTAAACAAGCAAGCACTTTGTTTCAAAACGACAATTGGCGAGCGGCTGCCTTATTTAGAGCAGGTGAATATCAACGCGCTGCGGAGTTATATCAAGTGCAGCATACCGAACAAGGTTATTATAATGAAGGCAATGCTCGCGCTTATGCAGGACAATACAAGCAAGCATTAGCCGCTTATAAAAAAGCATTGGCTCTTAATGCCGCAAACCAAGATGCACAGCATAATTACGCTATTGTTAGTGAACTATTAAAAAAACAACAAGACCAACAAAACAAAGACCAACAAAACAAAGACCAGCAAAACAAAGACCAGCAAAACAAAGACCAACAAAACAAAGACCAGCAAAACAAAGACCAACAAAACAAAGACCAACAAAACAAAGACCAACAAAACAAAG